>NZ_CP126267.1:2400000-3000000 GCF_001864935.2 Curtobacterium sp. MCBA15_012
CTGATCGAGCAACTCGGTACACCCACCGGGCGCCTTCTTCGTCGCTCGACAGCTGGCAGCTCTCGACGTAGTCGGGAGACGTCCGCGTTTCCCACTCGCCGCCGAGCGCGGCGGTCGTCTGATCGACGATGTCGATCATGGTGCGCTTCGCAGTGTCCGCGTCCATGGAAGACGTCCTTTCGGTCGGTCGGGGTGCACCACGCTGTTGCCCGGCACATCCGGCGGTTGCGACGACGAGTGCCAGGAGCACTGCCGTCGTCGCCATGGTGCGACAGGCAGAGTGTCGTGCGTTCATGTGCCTCCTCGTTCGTCGGACCGGGTCACTGAGACCGCGTCCCGGTGAGCAACTCGTCCTGACCTGTGGTGGCGAGTGCGACGTTGTGGAGTGACTCGGTACCACGGTCCAGGTAGCCCCGTTGGTCCTTGAACACCGGAGCGTGGTGCAAGACCGACGAGAGGGTCTGCCCCTCGCTTCCTGTCCCGCCGTCGGCGCCGAACAGGGTCGCTCCGAAACTCTGCGCGGTCGGGTCCACGTGATGGCCGAAGCTCTTCTCCCGGCCGAACGTTGCCCATTCGTCACCCTCCCCGGTATTGCCGGTGGGGCCGTCCTTCGCCTGAGCCGCGAAGACGTGGTCCGCGTGCAGCTGCTCCGCACCGTCGAGACCATCGGGTAGCCCAGCAGAACCGAGCGCGACGAATCGATCGATGTGGACACCCCGCTCGGCCAGGGCCACCGCGCCGGTGGTCGTGCCGTAGGAATGCGCCACCACGTTCGTCTCGACGTGATCAGTTCCACGGACGGCTGAGAACCCGCGAATCGAGTCGGCGAGCCGCTGGCCGCCCTTCTTCGCCTTGTCCATGAGGAGCACGTCCTCGGGCCCCGGTGTGGCGTAACCGACCCAGGCGACCACTGCTCGATCCGGAGCGCCTGCGACATCGGTCTGCTCGTCTGCGATGTTCTGAGCCGCCCTCGCCCACGTTGTCATGTCCGCTGTCGTGGTGTCCATCCCCGGGACAGCCCAGGTCACCGACTGTGCACGGTCGAGATCCCCGATCGAAACGGCAGCCAGCGGCGGGTGATGATCGGTGAGCGAGATGAGGAAGCGCTTGCCGTCGGAGCCCTTCTTCGTCAGCGCAGCGTTGATGTTCCGCAGGGCCTTGCGGTCCGCGTACAGCGCCGTGAGCTCCTGCGCCAACGCCCGTGAGCCGTCACCCGCTGACGCGACTGTCCCCTCCAGCTGCTCGATCTGGCGCTCGACCTCGACGAGTCGCTGGTTGAGCACGAGGGCGTTCGCCGTACTCCGCGCCCAGTACGGGACACCCTCGAGGTTCCCGACTCGTGCGAGCACGTCCGTCGGCAGTCCGTCGAACACGGCGGCGTCGGCCCTCGCCAGCCCGAGCGCGGCCCAGCGCTCCGCGATCTCCGCCGGCGTCAGGTCCGCCTGGAACAGCCGCTGGAGGGCTGGCGCGGCCTGGCCGGTCGCCGCGATGTCCAGAGCGACGTTCGACAGCGAGCCGCTGCCGCCGGCGGCCTCGAAGGCGTCGGCGATCCTGCCGATCCAGCTCCGGTCCTCGTCGTTCTCGCGCACGTAGCCCTCGAAGCCCGCCGGCATGCTCACGCGATCGACCGTGACCCAGGCACAGGTGGACCGGAAGGACGACCACGCCGATCGCACGCGCTCGGACTCGGCCGACGCGGCGGAGTCCAGTCCGGAGGCCGTCGTGACGAAGGCGCGGAGCGCGCTCGGGTCGGCAGAGCTCCGACCACGACTCGCTCCGTCTCCGTAACGCGCACGCTCGCGACCACGGAATTCGGCGTCGACCTCCGGCCTCGGTTCGGGTTCGGTCGACGGCTCGGGGTCGGTGAAGCTCTCCCAGGCGTCGACGACCGATCGCCCCGCGGCACCGGCGAAGGCCTCGGCCCCGGATGCCGCCCGCTTCCGGTCGGCATCACGTGCCTTCCACTCGGCGTGGTCACGCAGCCGCTGCCGTTCACGCTCAGCAGCATCGACGGCGGCGTCGATCTGGTCGGCGAGGTCGACCAGCACCCCCGCCAACCGTGCTCGGTCCTCGGCCTCGATCGCCGCGGCGCTCCCGAACCGCTCGGCGTATGCGCCCTCGAAGTCATCGAGTGCCCCTCCGACCGCCCCGGAGCGAGGGCCAGCCTGCCCGCGGAGCGTCTCGGCCGCCCGACGCGCCACCCGCGCCGCCGACCTCGCCTCGTGCACGTCGAACGCGATGTCCCCCACGATCACTCCCCCGCATCGTTCCCCTCGGCTGACACATTACCGGACGCGGCGACGCGCGGCACCCATCGACCGGAGGCGTGAGAAACGACGGCACCGACCGGTGCTGCCGCTCAGAGCACGTCGCCCCGACCGCTGAGCTTCAGCGCGTCGACGACGCCCTTGACGCGCTGCGCGTGCTCGCTCGTCGTGACGAGCAGGGCGTCGGGGGTGTCCACGACGACGATGTCGTCCACACCGATGAGCGAGATGAGCCGCTGGCTGTGCGCGACGACGATGCCGCTCGACGAGTCGGCCAGGATCCGGGCCCCGTCACCGAGCACGGCGAGGTTGTTCGCCCGTCCACCGGACTGCAGCTTCGCGAGCGAGGCGAAGTCGCCGACGTCGTCCCAGTCGAAGTCACCGGGGACGACGGCCATCCGACCGGCGGCCGCGGCGGGCTCGGCGACGGTGTAGTCGATCGCGATCTTCTCGAGGGCGGGCCACACCGCGTCGACGACCGCACCGCGCGACGAGGTGTCCCACGCGGCGGCGAGCTCCTCGATGCCGGCGAGGAGCTCGGGCTTCGTCCGGCCGAGCTCGGCGAGGAGGACGTCGGCGCGCGCGATGAACATGCCCGCGTTCCAGAGGTAGTTGCCCTCCTCCAGGTAGCCGCGTGCCGTGTCGAGGTCGGGCTTCTCGACGAAGGAGCGCACGCCGTGCACCGTGGTGGCGCCGTCGACGTCGAGGGTCCCCTCGGTCGCGTGGATGTACCCGAAGCCGACCGCGGGCTCGGTCGGGGTGATCCCGATCGTGGTGACGTACCCGGCGCGGGCTGCGGCGACGGCCTCGCGGACCGAGCGACGGAAGCCGCGTGCGTCGCCGATGACGTGGTCGGCGGCGAACGAGCCGATGACGACGTCCGGCTCGCGACGGTGCAGGATCGCCGCTGCCAGGCCGATCGCGGCGGTGGAGTCCTTGGGCTCGCTCTCGAGCACGACGTTGTGGTCGGCGACCCCGGGCAGCTGCGCCTCGACCGCGGCGCGGTGCGCGCGCCCGGTGACGACCATGATCCGCTGGTCTCCGGCGAGCGGGGCGAGCCGGTCCCACGTCTGCCGCAGCAGCGACGTGCCCGACCCGGTCAGGTCGTGCAGGAACTTGGGCGCGTCGGCGCGCGACAACGGCCACAGCCGGGAGCCGATGCCGCCAGCGGGGATGATCGCGTAGAAGTCCTCGAGTTCGTGTTCCACCCGCCCACCGTACCGGTGTCACCGGGCACCCACCGGATGCTTCCCGCACGCTCCGTGCGGGAGACCGCACCACCCGCCACCGCCTCCGCCTCCGCGCGCCACCGGCGCCCAACGAGCCACCGCGCCACCGCGCCACCGCGCGCCACCGGCGTCCACCGCACCACCTGCCCGACCGCGCCCCGCCCACCGGGACCGCACCGCGCCTCCCGGCCGCTGTTCACCACCTGCCTGCCGTGCGTTCACGCGCTCCGCCCCGCCCGGTCACGGACGCGCCGCAGCATGGGCCGTGCCATGAACGCACGCAGCGTGGAGCGCGACACGGTCCAGCGGACCGTCGCCGTCGTGACCGAGAGCTTCCTGCCCACCCTCAACGGCGTGACCACCAGCGTCCTCGCGGTCCTCGACCACCTGGAACGCCGCGGACACCGCGCGGTCGTCATCGCGCCGGACACCCCCGGACTCGCGCAGTTCCGCTCGAGGACGCAGGTCGAGCGGTACCGCTCCTTCGACGTGCACCGCGTCCCGGCGGTGGCGTACCGCCAGTTCCCGGTCGCCCTCCCCCACCCGGTGCTCGACACGATCCTCGCCGCCTCCGGCGCCGACGTGCTCCACGCCGCGAGTCCGTTCCTGTTGGGTGGGCGCGCCATCACGGCGGCCGGGAGGCTCGGCATCCCCTCCGTCGCCGTCTTCCAGACCGACGTGGCCGGGTTCGCCCGCCGCAACGGCCTGACCGCGACCGTCCCGCTGGTGCGCAGGATCCTCGGCCGCATCCACGCCGGGGCCTCGCTGACGCTCGCCCCGTCGAGCGCGACCGCGGCGATGCTCGCCGAGGACGGCGTGCCGCGGGTCGCGCGGTGGGGCCGCGGCGTCGACACGACGCTGTTCCACCCGGACCGCCGCCGGTCGGACGCCGTGCGGGCGGCGCGACGCCGCATCGCCCCGGGCGGCGAGACGATCGTCGGCTACGTCGGGCGGCTCGCGCCGGAGAAGGAGGTCGAGCGGCTCGCCGAGCTCGGCGGGGTGCCCGGCTCCCGGGTGGTCGTCGCGGGCGGCGGGCCCTCGCGCGCGTCCCTCGAGCGGCGGCTCCGGCACCTCGACGTCACGTTCACGGGGCCGCTCCGCGGGGAGGCGCTGGCCGACGCGTACGCGATGCTCGACGTGTTCGTGCACACCGGTCCGGCGGAGACGTTCGGCCAGACCCTGCAGGAGGCGCACGCGACCGGGCTCCCGGTGGTGGCCCCGGCTGCGGGCGGCCCGCTCGACCTCGTGGCGCCCGGGCTCGACGGGGAGCTCTACGACCCGGACGTCCCGCAGGCGCTCCGACGCGCCGTGCTCGGGCTCGTGGGCGACCCCGCGACCGCCGCGCGGATGGGCTCGGCCGGACGCCTCCGCGTCGAGGGCACGACCTGGGAGGCGGTCGGCGACCAGCTCCTCGCGCACCACGACAGCGCCCGCACGATCGGCGCGGCGCCCGCGGTCTCGCGCACCGCGCGGGCCGGGTGGGACGAGAAGGTCAGCGCACGCGCATAGGATGGGTCGTGTTCCACACGAACACGAACGGCAAGGGCTCGCCGATCGCCGAGCCCGTCCTATGGGAGGACTTGCTCATGGCCGAGCAGACCGCGAGCGGGACGGCGACCGCCGAACCGCGGGTGACGATCGAGGCGCCTCGCGCATCTCGGAAGCTCGAAGGAACGCTGTACCGCGGGTCCACGGGGATGTGGTCGTGGGTGCTCCACCGGATCACCGGTGTCGCGATCTACTTCTTCCTGCTCGTGCACATCCTCGACACCGCACTGGTGCGCCTGTCGCCCGAGGCCTACAACGCGGTCATCGGCACGTACAAGACGCCGATCATGAACATCGGTGAGATCGCCCTCGTCATGGCGATCGTCTTCCACGCCCTCAACGGTCTCCGGATCATCGCGGTCGACTTCTGGTCGAAGGGCCCGAAGTACCAGCGCACCATGTTCTGGGTCGTCCTGGTCGTGTGGGCGATCCTCATCGCGGGCTTCCTCCCGCGCCAGCTCATGAACCTCGTCGCGGACTTCCAGTAGGCGAAGGGACGGACCAGAAGATGACCACGCAGACCGTCGAGCCACCGCGCTCCGCCGCCGCAGCACGCCGCACCACCAACTGGGAGAAGTGGGGGTGGATCTACATGCGCGCGTCGGGTGTCTTGCTCGTCGTGCTCATCTTCGGCCACCTCTTCGTGAACATGGTCGCGGGCGAGGGCGTCAAGCAGATCGACTTCGCCTTCGTCGCCGGCAAGTGGGCGAGCCCGTTCTGGCAGGTGTGGGATTCCCTGATGCTCGTCCTGGCGCTCGTCCACGGCTCGAACGGCATGCGGACGATCATCAACGACTACGTCGCCAAGCCGGGCATCCGGAAGACCCTCCTGCTCGCGGTCGCCATCGCCTGCGTCGCGCTGGTCGTCCTCGGCCTGCTCGTCTGCTGGACGTTCGACCCGTGCCCCGCGGGCGCCGCCGCAGCGGACCTGCCCTCGTTCTGCCCCGCGCAGTAGCCCTCCCGCCGCGGCCCGACGCAGCACGTCCCACGAGCACGAACGCCGCGCGACGCACCCCGACGCGCGACATCTCCACCCCGGAAAGGCCCCAGTGACCGAGACCACCGTTCACCACCACCAGCACGACATCGTCATCATCGGCGCGGGCGGCGCGGGCATGCGTGCCGCGATCGAGGCGGGCCCGAGGGCGAAGACGGCCGTCATCTCGAAGCTGTACCCGACCCGGTCCCACACCGGTGCGGCGCAGGGCGGCATGGCCGCGGCGCTGGCCAACGTGGAAGAGGACTCGTGGGAGTGGCACACCTTCGACACGGTCAAGGGCGGCGACTACCTCGTCGACCAGGACGCCGCCGAGATCCTGGCGAAGGAGGCGATCGACGCCGTCATCGACCTCGAGAACATGGGCCTGCCGTTCAACCGCACGCCCGAGGGCAAGATCGACCAGCGCCGTTTCGGCGGCCACACCCGCGACCACGGCAAGGCCCCGGTCCGCCGGGCCTGCTACGCCGCTGACCGCACCGGCCACATGATCCTGCAGACGCTGTTCCAGAACTGCGTGAAGCTCGGCGTCGAGTTCCACAACGAGTTCTACGCGCTCGACCTCGTCATGGTCGAGGTCACTGGCGACGACGGCGTCACCCGCGAGCAGCCGGCCGGCGTCGTGGCGTACGAACTCGCGACCGGTGAACTGCACGTGTTCCACGCCAAGGCCGTCGTCTTCGCGACCGGCGGCTTCGGCAAGATGTACAAGACGACCTCGAACGCGCACACGCTGACCGGCGACGGCGTCGGCATCGTCTGGCGCAAGGGCCTGCCGCTCGAGGACATGGAGTTCTTCCAGTTCCACCCGACCGGCCTGGCCGGCCTCGGCATCCTCCTCACCGAGGGTGCCCGTGGCGAGGGCGCCATCCTCCGCAACGCCTCGGGCGAGCGCTTCATGGAGCGCTACGCCCCGACCATCAAGGACCTCGCGCCGCGCGACATCGTGGCGCGCTGCATGGTCCAGGAGGTCGCCGAGGGCCGCGGCGCCGGACCGAACAAGGACTACGTGCTGCTCGACTGCACGCACCTCGGTGCCGAGGTGCTCGAGACGAAGCTGCCGGACATCACCGAGTTCGCGCGGACGTACCTCGGTGTCGACCCGGTGGTCGAGCCGGTGCCCGTGATGCCGACCGCCCACTACGCGATGGGCGGCATCCCGACCAACACCAACGCCGAGGTCCTGTACGACAACACGACCGTCGTGCCCGGCCTGTACGCCGCCGGCGAGTGCGCGTGCGTCTCGGTGCACGGCTCGAACCGTCTCGGCACGAACTCGCTGCTCGACATCAACGTGTTCGGCAAGCGCTCCGGCAACAACGCCGCCGCCTACGTGCAGACCGCCGACTTCCTCCCCCTCCCCGAGGACCCGGCCGCCGGCGTCCGCGACATGCTCGACCAGCTCCGTGCCTCGACCGGCACCGAGCGCATCGCCGTCCTGCGCAAGGAACTGCAGGAGGAGATGGACAAGAACGCCCAGGTGTTCCGCACCGACGAGTCGCTCGGCAAGATGACCGAGACGATCCACACCCTGCGCGAGCGCTTCCGCAACGTCGCCGTCCAGGACAAGGGCAAGCGCTTCAACACCGACCTGCTCGAGGCCGTCGAGCTCGGCTTCCTGCTCGACCTCGCCGAGGTCGTCGTGTTCTCCGCCCGGAACCGCAAGGAGAGCCGCGGGGGCCACATGCGCGACGACTTCCCGAAGCGCGACGACGAGAACTACATGCAGCACACCATGGCGTACCTGACGGGCGACCCGCACTCGTCCCTCGCCGACGACCACATCACGCTCGACTGGAAGCCCGTCGTCATGACGCGCTACGAGCCGATGGAGAGGAAGTACTGATGACCGACACCCTGGTCTCCGACGCGCCCCGCACCGACACCGTGCAGGACGCCCCTCCCGGATCGTTCCCCGTCACGGTCATCGTGCGGCGGTTCGACCCGGACGTCGACGACGAGCCGCGCTGGCAGGACTTCGACGTCATGATGCTCCCGACGGACCGCATCCTCGACGCGCTGCACAAGATCAAGTGGGAGCAGGACGGGTCGCTGACCTTCCGCCGCTCCTGCGCGCACGGCGTGTGCGGTTCGGACGCCATGCGCATCAACGGCCGCAACCGCCTGGCGTGCAAGACGCTGATCAAGGACCTCGACGTGTCGAAGCCGATCTACGTCGAGGCGATCAAGGGCCTGCCGCTCGAGAAGGACCTGGTCGTGGACATGGAGCCGTTCTTCCAGTCCTTCCGCGAGGTCCAGCCGTTCCTGCAGGCGAACAGCAAGCCGGAGAAGGGCAAGGAGCGCGTGCAGTCCGTCGCCGACCGCGCCCGCTTCGACGACACCACCAAGTGCATCCTCTGCGCCGCGTGCACCTCGTCGTGCCCGGTGTTCTGGACCGACGGCCAGTACTTCGGGCCGGCCGCGATCGTGAACGCGCACCGCTTCATCTTCGACTCGCGCGACGACGCCGCGAACGTCCGCCTCGACATCCTCAACGACAAGGAGGGCGTGTGGCGCTGCCGCACGACCTTCAACTGCACCGACGCCTGCCCCCGTGGCATCCAGGTGACGAAGGCGATCTCCGAGGTCAAGCAGGCGATCATGCGTGGCGGCGCGTGACCGTGGCAGCGCACGCGGCACGGTCTCGGCGGACGGCCGGGACCCGACCGGTAGGCTCGCGCGCATGACGTTCGCGGAGACCCGCCCCATCCTCGACCAGCTCGGCTACACCGTGCGCTACGTGCAGCTCCCCGGTGAGCAACTGCACGAGCCGCCGGTGGAGGGCGCGCTGCGGATCACCCCGGCGCAGGACGACGCGGGGGCCGCGGGGTCCGGCGACTTCGCGCTCGAGGTCGTGGACTACGGCACCGCCCGACGCCTCGCGACCGCGCGGGGAGAGGCCGACGCGGTCGAGATGCTGCGTCGCTTCCTGAACCGGCCGTTCCCCGCACCGCGGGACATCCCCCGGCACGAGCTCGACGGCCTCCGCGACCGCGCGGCGACGACCTACCCGCAGCTCGCGCAGCAGGTCGCCCAGGCCGGCGACGAGGGCCTCCGCATCCAGGTGCCGGCCGGCGTCCCGGTCGACCGCGTGGGCGGCCCGGACGGGTACCTCCTGCACCCGCTCGACACCCCGCTCCCCCAGCGTTCCCTGCCGCCGCACGTCGCGGCGGCGCCCGAGGTGCACCGCTACGTCGTCGAGCGGCCCTTCCTGGTCGAGGTGCGCTTCGTGCAGCCCTGGTTCGACCAGCCGGGAGGCGCGCTCCGGTTCGCGACGGCGGACCCGTCGGTCACGGTGCGCGACCTGGTCGTGGACGGCTCCCTGGTCCGGCTGCGGGTGGTCTGACCGCCCGACGTCCCACCGCACCACGACGAAGCGGCCCGCCCCCTGAGGGCGGGCCGCTTCGTCGTGCGGGAACGGTCGGGCTCAGTAGCCGGTCGTGCCCTGCATCGACGCCGCTGCCGAGAAGAGCACGATCATCGAGATGATCGAGATGACCAACGACAGGGCGCTGATGATGATGCCGGCGAGCGCGAGGCCACGGCCACGCTCACCCGTGCGCTTGATCTGCGTGAGCGCGATGATGCTCACGACGAGCCCGGCGATGTTCACGAGGAACGCCAGGATGAACCCGACGATCGCGAGGACGCTGTAACGGTCGGATGCCGGTGCGGCGGGCTTGTACGGCTGGGCGGTGGTCATGGGGTTCCCCCTCGGGAGCTGTGTGTGTGCTGCAGGCCGGTCCGGGTGGCCGGTCGCCATCACCATAGCGGCAGCGGGGCGCGGCGTCCGGCCGACCACTCCGGTCGGTCTCGGGCACCGCGCCCCGCTGTGTCGCTGGTCGTGGTCCGGGTCAGGCCTTCGGGAGCCCCGCAGCGTCGTGGCCGCCGTCGTACGCGCCCGGGGGCGGTCCGTCGGGACGGTCGTACTGCGCCCCGGCCGGGTTCGACTCGAGCGCACCGAAGACGATGCCCGCGATGCCGGTCACGAGCGAGATGAGCCAGAACGGCCCGGCGAGGTTCGCGTCGTGCACCCGTCGCCAGCCGAGCGCGAAGGTGGGCACGATCGTCGCGAGCCACCACAGGCCGTACAGCGCGAGGAACAGGAGGGCGACGACCGGGACCGACCCGTTCGTCGTCGTGTTGCCGTACTCGTCGACAGTCGTCGCCGAGGATGCGGCCCACGCGATGACGCCGGCGATGTAGCCGCCGAGCAGGATCGTCGAGACGATCGCGTTCGCCAGGACCCAGTACCAGAACTCACTGCGGCTGGCGCGACCGTCGAACCGGGCGTACTTCTTGAAGAAGCGGGTCACGGCGTCGAGGAAACCGATGCCGTACCAGGGGGCCCAGAGGGGCGGGGCGCCGCTCGCGTCGCGCGGGATCGGGCCGGACGGGACGAACTGCGGGTACGGCTGCTGTCCGTACGGCTGCTGCCCGTACTGCGGGGCCTGGCCGTACGGCTGCTGGCCGTACGGCTGCTGCCCGTACGGCTGCTGGCCGGGCTGCGAGGCCTGGCCGTACGGCTGCTGCCCGTACTGCGGAGCCTGGCCGTTCGGCTGCGGCGGCTGCTGCGGCTGGCCGGACTGCGGGGTCTGGCCGTCCGGCTGCTGGCCGTCCGGCTGCCCCCACCGCGGCGTGCGGTCGTCGGTCATCGCGCGGCCCCCGGGCGGTCGTACCGCGCACCCTCGGGGTTCGACGGCAGCAGACCGAACACGATGCCGACGATGCCGACGAACACCGCGATGAGGTACAGCGCGCCGGGCAGGTTGGCGTCGTGCAGGCGCCGCCAGCCGAGCGCCAGCGTGGGCACGATCGTCGCGAGCCACCACAGGGCCGGGAGGGCCATGAGCACGAAGAAGAGCGGCCCCGGCGCGTTCGGGCTGCGGTAGACCTGGCCGTCACCGAAGTCGACGGTGTCGTACTGGATGGTCGAGAAGCGGTAGACCAGTGCGATCGTCACGAGGATCGTCGGCACGGCTGCCACGACCAGGTACGCCCACCAGAACTCGCTGCGGCTCGCGCGACCGCTGAACGTGGCGTACTTGCGGAAGAACCGGCCGACCGCCTGCCCGAACGAGGCACCGTAGCGCGGCGCCCAGAGCGGCGGCTCCCCGCCGGCACCGGTCACGTTGCCGGCGCCGAACTGGCCGTGGCCGCCGGCCGGCTGCTGCGCGGTCCCGTACGGCGGATCGGGTTGCTGGTAGGTCATGTGGTCCCCCTCGTGGTGTGGTCCTGTGTACCCCACGAGTCAACCAGATCCGCCGATCCGGGCGTCACATGCGGTCGGGCCGGTCGAACCGCTGTCCCTGCGGGTCGGTCGCGAGGAAGCCGACGATGAGCGCGAAGAGCACCCCGATCGGCGGGATGATGAAGAACAGGGTGAAGTACCCGGAGAGGTTGACGTCGTGCAGGCGTCGCATGGTCAGCGCGATGAACCCCACGGCGCAGGCGAGCGCCCAGAGGGTCGTCAGGCCGTCGTCGACGTTCGACAGGCCCGGCGCCGCGTCGAAGATCCCGCCCACGAACCCGGTCGCGAACGAGCCGATCGCGTACCAGAGCGCCCAGAACCAGAACTCGCTGCGGCTGGCTCGCCCGTCGAACCGCGCGTACTTCTTCCAGAACCGGCGGAACGCCTGCGGGAACGGGATGCCGTACCAGGGCGCCCAGATCGGCGGCTCGGTCGCGGTGGCACCGCGGGGCACGGCGGCCTGCCCGTACTGCGGTGCCTGGCCGTACGGGGCCTGGCCGTACGGGGCCTGCCCGCCAGAGGGCTGCTGCCCGTACGGTGCCTGCCCGTACGGCTGCTGCGGCTGGCCGTAGGGCGCCTGCCCGGACGGTGCCTGCCCGTACGGCTGCTGCGGCTGGCCGTACGGCGCCTGGCCGTACGGCTGCTGCCCGGCCTGCGGCTTCGCGTACGGGTCCGGCGCGGAGCCCTGCTGTCCGTACGGCTGCTGCCCGTACGGCTGCTGCCCGTCCGGCCGCTGCGCCCCCGCGCCCGAGTGGTCCTGTCCTCCGGGCTGCTGCCCGCCGTACGGATCCTGGTTGCTCACTGCTGTCCCTCCCGAGTGGTGACTGTCCCCCGCAGTCTGGCAGGCTCTGGGCTCCGCGGGCGTCCCTCGCACGGAGGACGCGCGGCGGACGCGCGAGCGCCGGGGATCTCGGGGTCCCGGAGTCCCCGGCCTCAGGGCAGCAGCGCGAGCTTCCCGCCCGGGTGCTGCGACTCGAGCAGGTGCACCGCGGCGAGGGCCTCGGCGAGCGGGAAGGTCCGTGCCACCGGGACCTCGAGCTCCCCGGCCCCGGCGAGGTCGATCAGGCGCTGGCGCACCGAGTCCCGGAACGCAGCGCTCTCGGGCTGCGCACCGCCGACGGCACGGATGCCGTCGGACTGCGCGCGGCCGGGGGCCGCGATCGTGACGATGCGGCTGCGGTCCGCGACCAGGGCGAGCGAGACGTCGACGGCCTCGTCGGTCCCGACGCAGTCCAGTGCCACGTCGACACCGTCGGGTGCGCGGTCACGGATGCGTGCCTCCAGTCCGTCGCCGTACGCGACCCACTCGCCACCGAAGCGTCGGACGGTGTCGGCGTTGCGCTCGGAGGCGGTGCCGATCACGCGCGTGCCGAGCGGGCGGAGCAGCTGCAGCAGGCTCACGCCGACCGCACCGGACGCGCCGTGCACGACCACCGTGTCGCGTCCCTCCGCACGCGTGACGCGGATCATGTCGGCGGCGGTGGTCGCGGCGAGGAGCAGGTTGGCCGCCTCGGCGAAGCCGAGCGCGGCGGGCTTGGCGAAGACGTCGGCGGCGGGCACCGTGATCCGTTCGGCCCAGCCGCCCGAGACGCGGAACGCCAGGACCTCGTCGCCGACCGCTCCCCCACCGGAGGCGATCTCGGTGTCGGGTCCGACGGCGCTGAGCACCCCGGCGACCTCGTAGCCGATCGGCGCCGGCAGGTCGGCCGGGTCGCCCTGCCGGACGTGCTTCGTGTCCGCGGGGTTCACCCCGGCGGCGCGGACGTCGATCGTGACCTCGCCGGGCCCGGGTGCCGGGACCTCGGTGTCGACCAGTTCCAGGACCTCGCTGCCGCCGAACCGCGGTGCCACCCAGTGCTTCGTCATGCCGTCGACGCTACGCCGGCACCCCACGGACCCACCGAGCGGGGACACGGCGACCGGGGACGTGCGCCCGGCTCGCGCGCGTCCCCCGTCCCGACCGCGGGTCGCGACGGGCACCACCCCGGACGAACGGGAGGCGCGGTGCCAGCCGGCACCGCGCCTCCCGTCGCGTGGGGTGGTCGCGTCTCAGGCGCGCGCGGCGCGCACCCGCTCGGCGAACGCGGCGTGCAGCGGGTGCTGCGCGTCGAGTCCGGTGATCTCGCTCGCGACGCCGGCGTCCGAGCGGTCCGAGCGCAGCAGCTGCTGCAGCTCGACGCTCTGCTCGTCGTCCGCGACGTCGAAGCGGAGGGCGGCGCCCATCGCGTCGAGCAGCGCCGTGGGCTCGGTGCCGTCCTCGGCGAGTGCGGCCGCGGGCGAGACGAAGCGCTCGTCGCGCGACAGCTTGCGGAGCGGCTGGCGACCGACGCGGGTCACGGTGTCCGGCAGGTGCGGGTTCTCGAACCGGCCGATGATCGCCTCGACGTAGGAGCGGTGCACCTCGGGGTCGAGCTCGTGGCGGCGGACGAGCAGGTCGCTCGTCTCGGCGAGCACCGACTCGAGCGCCGAGCGCACCGCGGGGATCGCGATCGCGTCGGAGATCTTGTCGGCGCCGGCGAGGAAGCCGTGGTACGCCACCGTGGCGTGGCCGGTGTTCACCGTGAACAGCTTGCGCTCGATCGACGCGGCCAGGCCGTCGACGTAGTGCGCGCCCGGGATCGTCGGCTCGTGGCCGTCGAACGGGGTGCGGTCGATCGCCCACTCGAAGTAGGTCTCGACGGTGACGTCGAGGCCGCCGCCCTCGGGCTGGGCCGGGACGATCCGGTCGACCGCGGTGTTCGCGAAGACGGCCTTGGCGAGTGCCTCGTCGCGCGACTCGGCGGGCAGCGCGTCGACGATGAACTCGCGGAGCCGGTCGGTCGCGTTGATCGCGTTCTCGCACGCCATGACGGCGAGCGGCGCGGCGTCGGCCGGGCGCTGCACGAGGGCACGGGCGACGACCGGGGCGATGAACTTCAGGACCGTCGGACCGACGGCGCACGTGACGACGTCCGCGGCGGCGACCTCGGCCACCACGCCGTCCTCGTCCTGCGCGCTGTTCACGGCTCGGAAGCCGGTGACGACGTGGTCCCGCGCGCCCTGGCCGACCTCGTGCACGGTGTACGAGTCGGCGGCGGCGAGGGCGTCGATGAGCGGGGCGGCGACGTCGGCGAAGACGACCTCGTAGCCGGCCTCGTGGAGCAGGAGCCCGACGAAGCCGCGCCCGATGTTCCCGGCGCCGAAGTGGACCGCGGTACCGGTGCTCACTCGTTGACCTCGCCGAGGATCGCCAGGATGGCCGCGGTGTCCGGGGCGTCGGTGAGCTTCTGGACCTCGTCCTCGTCCGAGAACACGATCGCGATCTTGGACAGGATGTCGAGGTGCTCGTTGTTCACGCCGGCGATGCCGACGACGAAGCGCACGGGGTTGCCGTCCCAGTCGATCGGGGTGGCGTAGCGGATGAACGACAGCGCGGACGACTTGATGGCGTCCTTCGCGTCGTTGGTGCCGTGCGGGATCGCGAGGAAGTTCCCCATGTACGTCGAGACGCTCTTCTCGCGCTCGAGCATGGCCGGGTAGTAGTCGGCCGTGACCGCGCCCGCCGCCTCGAGGATCTCGGCCGCCTCCTTCATCGCCTCCGACTTGGTCGGGGCGGTGTCCTCGGTGTGGATGCGGATCTGGCTCTCCTGCAGGACGGGCATCGGGGGTTCTCCTTCTTCTGGCGGAACGTGATGGAGGGGACGGGTCTGCACCCGTCCCCTCCGATACTGCACTGTGTTACTGGTTCTTGAGCTGGTCGACGACCTGGTCGTACTGCGGCGCGTTCATGAAGTTGCCGACCGACACGTGCTGTGCGTTCGGGACCTTCTGCTTCGCGCGGTCGGTCAGTTCCTCCTGGGTGATGACGAGGTCCTCGGTGCCGTCGAGGTTCGCGATCGCCTTGTTGACGACCGTGACCCCTTCGATGCCGGCCTTCTTCACCTTGTTGCGGAGGACGCTGGCGCCCATCGCGCTCGACCCCATGCCGGCGTCGCACGCGAACACGACGTTCTGCACGCGGGTCGCCGTGGTCGTCGCCGACCCGACGCCGCCGAGCGTGGCCTCGGCCTCCTCGTCGGTGGCCGGCGCGTTGGTGCCGAGCAGACCCGAGGTCGCGGCGTTCACGTCGCGGCCCTTGTTGGCCTGGAGCTTCGCCATCGCGGCGGACATGTCGCCGCCGCCGTTCGCCAGGTCGCGCTTGCGGCTGGCGAGCAGGAAGAACGACGCGACCGCGAACGAGACCGCCGCGGACAGGATCACCGACAGGATGACGCCGACGAAGCTGCCCTTCGCCGTGACCGTGAGGACGGCGATGATCGACCCGGGGGATGCCGGAGCGGCGAGACCGGACTGGAATGCGACGTTGGTCGCGACACCGGTCGCACCACCGAGGATGACGGCGAGGAACAGCACCGGCTTCTGCAGCACGTACGGGAAGTAGATCTCGTGGATGCCGCCGAGGAACTGGATGAGGATCGCGCCGGGGGCGGTCGAACGGGCGATGCCGACACCGAAGAAGGTGAAGGCGAGCAGGATGCCGAGACCCGGGCCGGGGTTCGCCTCGAGCAGGAACAGGATGCTCTTGCCGGACTCCTGCACCTGCTGCGCGCCGAGCTGGTCGAGCACGCCGTGGTTGATGGCGTTGTTGAGGAAGAACACCTTGGCCGGCTCGATGATGATGCTCGCGACCGGGAGCAGCGAGTTGTCGACGAGGAACTTCACCGCGGCGCCGAGACCCTCGGCGATGGCCTTGAACAGCGGGGCGAGCAGGAAGAACCCGATGAGCGCGAGCACGAAGCCGAGGATGCCGGCCGCGTAGTTGTTCACGAGCATCTCGAAGCCGGGCTTGATCTTGCCGTCCCAGATCTTGTCGATCTGCTTGATGAGCCACGCGCCGAGCGGGCCGCAGACCATCGCGCCGAGGATCATGATCGTCCCGTTGGCGCCGATGATGACGCCCATGGCCATGATCGACCCGACGACGGCGCCGCGGGTCTCGTAGATCATGCGGCCGCCCTGGAAGGCGATCGCGAGCGGGATGAGGTACGTCAGGATCGGGCCGACGAGGCCGATGTTCGCGACCCCGTTCGTCTCCCCGAAGCCGCCGAGGACGCCCACGGGCGTCCAACCCTTCTCGATGAAGAACGCGGTGATGAGGCCCCACGCGATGAAGATCGCGATGTTCGGCATCACCATGCCGGAGAGGAACGTGCCGAACTTCTGCACGGCGACGCGTGCGCCGCCCCGCGACTTCGCGGGAGCGTCGGGCGCTGCAACGGACGACGTTGTCATGTGCCTGGCTTTCTGTGATGGGTGCTGCAGTGGTGGAGGGAGGTGGTGCGGTGCTGCTGGTGGTGCGGGGTGTTGCTGGTGGGTCGGGTGCTGCGGTGGTGCTGCGGCTAGGCGGCGTGCGCGGCAGCCGCGGCGGTCTTGGCCGCCGCCGCGGTGCTCGCGGCGAGTGCCGCCGTCGCCATCTCGCGGGCCTGGTCGAGCGTGTGCTTGCCGAGCTCGGCGCGCACGTCGGCCAGGGCCGCGGGGGTCATGGAGAGGGTGGTGGCGCCGAGGCCGACGAGGACGACGGCGAGCAGGGGGTCGGCCGCGGCCTCGCCGCAGATGCCCACGGGCTTGCCGGCGTCGCGGCCGGCCTGGCCGAGCTGCGCGACGAGGCGCAGGACGGCCGGGTGCCACGGGTCCTGGTAGCTCGCGACGGTGCCGAGCATGCGGTCGGCGGCCATCGTGTACTGGGTCAGGTCGTTCGTGCCGATGGACACGAAGTCGGCGGACGTGAAGACCTGCTCGGCCATGAGCGCGAGCGAGGGCACCTCGGCCATGACACCCGCGGTGCGGATGCCGAGCTCACGGGCCAGGTCGACGAAGTACTCGGTCTCCTCGGCGTCGGCGACCATGGGGGCCATCACCCAGAGGTCGGCCTCGGTCTGGGCGTCGGCCTGCGCGAGGGCGGTGAGCTGGTCCCGCAGCACCTCCTCGTGGTTGCGGAGGGCCCGCAGCCCGCGACGGCCGAGTGCCGGGTTCTCCTCGTCCTTGTCGGTGAGGAACGGCAGGGGCTTGTCGGCGCCGGCGTCGAGCGCGCGCACGACGACCTTCTTGCCGGGGAACGCCTCGAGCAGCTGTCGGTACGACTCGGTCTGCTGCGCGACGGTCGGGGCGGTCGGCGCGTCGAGGAAGAGGAACTCGGTGCGGAAGAGCCCCACGCCCTCCGCACCGAGAGCGACGGCTCCCGCGGCGTCGGCGGGGCTGCCGAGGTTCGCGAGGAGGGGGACGGTGTGGCCGTCGGCGAGGGCACCGGCGGTGAGCGGTGCGGCCGCGGCGGCCAGGCGGTCGGCGATGCGCTGGTCGACGTCGGCGACGAGCGCGTCCGACGGGTCGGTGACGACGGTGCCGGCCGCGGCGTCGACGACCACGTGCGTGCCGTCGGCGAGGGCGTCCGCGCCGGTGACGCCGACGATGGCCGTGATGCCCTTCGCCCGGGCGAGGATCGCCGTGTGCGAGGTCGGGCCGCCGTCGCGCGTGACGAGCGCGAGCACCTTGTCGAGGTCGAGCAGGGCGGTGTCGGCCGGTGCGAGGTCGCGGGCGACGAGCACGAAGGGGGTGTCGGACTCGGGGACGCCGGGGGCCGGGACGCCGCGGAGCTTGGCGACGATGCGCTGGGCGACGTCGTCGAGGTCGGCCGCGCGCTCCCCCATGTAGCCGCCCATGCCGACGAGCAGGTCGCGGAACTGACCGAAGGCCTCGAACACCGCACGCTCGGGGTTGGTGCCACCGTCGATGCGGGCGTGCACGTCGTCGAGGAGGGTCGGGTCCTGCGCCATGAGCGCCTGCGCCTCGAGCACGGCCTGGGCGTCGCCACCGGCGAGCGCCCCGCGCTTGTTGAGGTCGTCCGCGACGACGGCGAGTGCGTCGTGGACCGCCTGCTTCGCATCCGCGGCCGAACCCTCGAGCGGTGCCGTCGACGGTTCGCCGAGCGGGTCCGCCATGCGGAGCACGGGGCCGTGGGCGACGCCACGGCCGACGCCGGTGCCGAGCAGTTCGGTCATTCGAGACTCCTTCATCTCACACGGAGGTGCGGTGGTGGGTGCGCGTCGCAGCGCATCAGAAGGAACCCGACCGCGGCGGCGTGGACGCAACCCTACCCCGATCCACGTTGACAAACAAACACATCCGGGGATAAAAATGCAGAAACAGATGCCCGTTTGCGTCTGCCGGACGATCATCCGACGGGCGATCCGACGCGATCGTGCCCGGTCGTGTCCGTTCCGTTCCGAGCACGCCGGGAACGCACCGCACCCCGAGCGTCCGGAGCACCGCCAGCGCCACCAGCACCCCAGCACCCCAGCACCCCAGCACACCAGCACCCCAGCACCGACCGAGACGACGAGGTCCATGTACGCACCAGAGCGCCACCAGCGCATCGTCGAGCAGGCACGCGCGCACGGCCGGGTCGACGTGAAGGACCTGGCCGAACTGCTCGCCGTCACCCCGGAGACGATCCGGCGCGACCTCACGAGCCTCGAGCGCCGCGGACTGGTCCGTCGGGCGCACGGCGGGGCGATCCCGGTCGAGCGCATCACGCTGCACCCCGGCGTCGGCGACCGCGGCGGCATCAACCAGGCCGAGAAGATGGTCATCGCCGAGGCCGCGCTCGAGGAGCTGCCCGAGAACGGGTCGGTGATGATCGACGCCGGCACGTCGACGATCTGCCTCGCCGAGATGCTGCCCACCGACCGCGGCCTCACGGTCGTCACGCACTCGTTGCCCGTCGCGATGGCGGTCGCGAACCGGGCCGGCATCGACCTGCACCTGCTCGGCGGGAACATCCGCAGCGACTCGCTCGCCGGAGTCGGCACCTGGACGCACCAGCTCATCGGCATGGTGAGCGTCGACGTCGCCTTCATCAGCATCAACGGCATCACGCCCGAGCGCGGCCTGACCACGCACAACGTCGCCGAGGCCGCCGTGAAGAGCGCGATGATCAAGGCCGCCCGTCGGAGCATCCTGCTCGCCGACCACACGAAGTTCGGTCGCGAGGAGTTCGGCCGTGTCGCACCGCTCGCCGCGATCGACACGATCATCACCGACCCCGCGGTCAACGCCGACCTCGTGCGCGAGGTCGAGGCCGCCGGCACCGAGGTCCTCTGGCCCGGCCGCGACTGACCGTCCGGGCACGCCCGGAACCCCCACCGCGCGCTCGCTAGCATGAGCGCACCACCCGTCGACAGGAGCACATCGATGTCCGAAGCCACCCGTACCGTCACCGTCGCGAGCGCCTCCGGCCTGCACGCCCGCCCGGCCTCCCTCTTCGTCCAGACCGTCACCGCGTCCGGCCACCAGGTGACGATCGCCAAGGGCGACAAGTCCGGCAACGCCGGCAGCATCCTCGCCCTGCTCGGCCTGGGCATCGAGAACGGCGACGAGGTCGTCCTCACGGTGACCGGCGACGACGCCGAGGCGACCGCGGACAGCCTGGTCGAGTTCCTGCAGACGGACCACGACGCCGCCTGAGCGCGCAGGTCGCGTCCTCGACGCGACCACGGGACGGACGGGAGGCGCGGTGCCAGCTGGCACCGCGCCTCCCGTCCGTCGTCCGGCCGGTCCACCGCGCCGACCGCGTCCGTCGTCCCGCTGACCCGCCGGCCCGCTGCCGCGTCCGCGGTCCGGACCGGGCCGTCGGCGCCCGCCGATAAGGTGGTCGGCATGACACGCCTGCGCCTCGCATCCGTCAACGTGAACGGCGTCCGCGCCGCGTTCCGGAAGGGCATGGGCGACTGGCTCGCCACCCGTGACGTCGACGTGCTCGCCCTGCAGGAGGTCCGCGCCTCGACCGACGACCTGACCGGACTGCTCGGCGACGAGTGGGACGTCGTGCACGACCCGGCGACGGCGAAGGGCCGCGCCGGCGTCGCGATCGCCTCCCGCAAGCGCGCGCACCTGCACCGGGTCGAGCTCGGTCCCGCCGAGTTCGACTCCGCCGGACGCTGGATCGAAGCCGACTACGAGGTCGGCGACAGCACCGTCACGGTCGTTTCGGCGTACGTGCACTCGGGCGAGGTCGGCACCGAGAAGCAGGACGAGAAGTGGAAGTTCCTCGACGCGATGACGGAGCGGCTGCCCGCCCTCCGCGCGCACAACCCGCTCGCGGTCGTCGTCGGTGACCTCAACGTCGGCCACGACGAGCGCGACATCAAGAACTGGAAGGGCAACGTCAAGCGCGCCGGGTTCCTCCCCCGCGAGCGTGCCTACTTCTCGCGGTTCTTCGGGGCCGAGGGCGAAGCGGTCGAGGGCGCCGACGGCTCCACCGGCCCGGGCCTCGGCTGGGTCGACGTCGGACGCGCACAGGCCGGCGACGTCCCCGGCCCCTACACGTGGTGGTCGTGGCGCGGACAGGCCTTCGACAACGACTCCGGCTGGCGCATCGACTACCAGGTCGCCACCCCCGAGCTCGCCGAGAAGGTCCGCACCTACACGGTCGACCGGGCCGACGCGTACGACCAGCGATGGTCCGACCACGCCCCCGTGGTCGTCGACTACGAGCTCTGACCCTCCTCCCACCAAGCACCACGCACCACCAGGACACCGCCATGACCAAGACGCGCATCTTCTCCGGGATCCAGCCCTCTGCCGGGTCCCTCCACCTCGGCAACTACGTCGGGGCGCTCATGCAGTGGCGCGACCTGCAGGACGACCACGACGCCATCTACTGCGTGGTCGACATGCACGCGATCACCTCGCCGCAGGACCCGGCCGAGCTCCGCGCGAGCACCCGGGCGACGGCCGCGCAGTACATCGCCTCGGGCATCGACCCGGCGAAGTCGACGCTGTTCGTGCAGTCGCACGTCCCGGCGCACGCCGAGCTGGCCTGGGTGCTCAACACCCTCACGGGCTTCGGCGAGGCGAGCCGGATGACCCAGTTCAAGGACAAGTCCGCGCGCCAGGGCGCCGAGGCCGCCTCGGTGGGCCTGTTCACGTACCCGATCCTGATGGCCGCGGACATCCTGCTGTACGACACCGCCGTGGTGCCCGTGGGCGACGACCAGCGGCAGCACGTCGAGCTCACGCGCGACCTCGCGACCCGGTTCAACTCCCGGTTCGGCGACACCTTCGTCGTGCCGAAGGCGCAGATCGGGACCGAGACGGCCCGCATCTACGACCTGCAGGACCCGACCAGCAAGATGAGCAAGTCGGCCGCGTCCGACAACGGCCTCGTCCGGCTGCTCGACGACCCGAAGCGCACGGCCAAGAAGATCCGCTCGGCCGTCACCGACACCGAACGCGAGATCCGCGCCGACCGCCAGGCGAAGCCGGGTGTGACGAACCTGCTCGCGATCCTGTCGGCGTTCACCCGCACGCCGGTGGCCGAGCTCGAGGCGTCCTTCGTCGGCAAGGGCTACGGCGACCTGAAGGGCGAGGTCGCCGACGCGGTCGTCGCCGAGCTCGAGCCGGTGCGTGCACGCACCCTCGAACTCCTGGACGACCCGGCCGAGCTCGACCGGCTGCTCGCCCTCGGAGCCGAGCGTGCCGAGTCGATCGCCGAGTCGACGCTCGCGCGGGTGTACGACCGCATCGGCTTCGTGCCCCGCACCCGGCGCTGACGTGCTGCCCGTCACGCTGTCGTCGGCCCGGGTGCGCCTCGACGTGCCCACCCGGGCCGACACCGCGGCGATCACGGCGGGCTGCCAGGACCCCGACGTCGTCCGCTGGACCACGGTGCCGACGCCGTACACGGAGCACCACGCGCGGTCCTTCGTCGACGCCCTGGTCGGCCCCGGGTGGGCGTCCGACCAGGAGTACACGTGGGCGATCCGCCGCACCGGGTCGACCTGGCTCGAGGGGGTCGTCAGCTACCGCACGTCGTACCGGGGTCTCGGCTTCTGGCTGGCCCCGTCCGCGCGCGGTGCCGGACTGGTGCACGAGGCGGTCGAGCTCGTGGTCGCGTGGGCGTTCTCCCAGGGAGCACCCGACGTGTACTGGGAGTGCTGGGAGGGCAACACCGGCTCCGCCCGGGTCGCCCGCCGCGCCGGGTTCTCGTACACCGGGACCGCGCCGGCCCGCGTCCCCGACCGCGACGGCGACCCGACGACCGCCTGGACCGGGCTCCGTCGTGCCGACGGCGCACCGGCCTCCGACCGTCCGTGGCCCGCAGCGGTGGTCGGACGCCCCGGCGACGTTCGCTGACAGGGGACAGCACGGTGACGCGTCACCGAACGCCGGTGGGTAGTGTCGGAGCGTGACCACCACCACCGCTCCGTCGGCTCGTCCGGCCGAGGTCCGAGCCATGCGGCGTGCGCTCCAGCTCGCCGCGCTCGGGCCGGCGGTCGGCGACCACGCCCGGGTCGGTGCGGTGGTCCTCTCCCCCGCCGGTGACGTCCTCGCCGAGGGCTGGCACAAGGGCGCCGGGACCCCGCACGCCGAGGTCGACGCGATGGCGAAGGTGCCCGCCGAGCAGCTGCGCGGTGCGACCGCGGTCGTGACCCTCGAACCCTGCAACCACACCGGCCGCACCGGCCCGTGCGCCGTGGCCCTCGTCGAGGCCGGCATCGGCCGCGTCGTCTACGCCGTCGACGACCCCGGGGTGCAGGCCCGCGGTGGTGCCGACCGCCTCCGCGCCGCCGGCGTCGAGGTCGTGTCCGGGGTCCTCGCCGACGAGGCCGAGGCGTTCCTCGAGCGCTGGCTCCTGTCGGTGCGCCAGGGCCGGCCCTGGGTGACCGTGAAGTGGGCGTCGAGCCTGGACGGCCGCGCTGCCGCCGCCGACGGTACGAGCAAGTGGATCACCGGGACCGCCGCACGGCAGCACGTGCACGAGCAGCGGGCCGCCCACGACGCCATCCTCGTCGGCACGGGCACGGTCCTCGCCGACGACCCGAGCCTCACCGCGCGCGGCGACGGCGGCGAACTGCTCGCCGACCAGCCGCTCCCCGTCGTGCTCGGCGACCGCCCGGTCCCCGCCGACGCCGCCGTCCGCCGCCACCCGCGCGGACTGCTCGTCCTGCCGGGCCACGACCTGTCCGCGGCGCTGCACGGCCTGCGGGACCACGGCGTCCACTCCGTCCTCGTCGAGGGCGGCCCGACCATCGCGTCCGCCCTCGTCGCCGCGGGCCTCGTCGACGAGGTCCTCGTGTACCTCGCGCCCGTGCTGCTCGGCGGTCCCCGCACCGCCCTCGGCGACGTCGGCGTGGGAAGCATCGGCGAGCGCCACCAGTTGGACGTGACATCGACCACCAGCCTCGGCCCCGACCTGCTGGTCCGTGCCCGACCGCACCGCGTTCGACCCCGTGTCGAGCAGCCCGCGGTCGGACAGCACGGTGACGGCGGGGCCCGTACCGACCGGAGCACCCCATGACCGACCCCCGCACCTCCCCCAGCCCCGGCAGCCCGGTCCGCTTCGAGGTCGCCACGACCGTCCCGACGACGCACGGCACCTTCGAGATGCGCGCCTACCGTGACCTCGTCACCGGCGCCGAGCACGTCGCGATCATCGGCCGCGGGGCCGACGGGTCCATGCCGACCGACGGCGCGCTCGTCCGCGTGCACTCGGAGTGCCTGACCGGCGAGGCCTTCGGGTCGCTGAAGTGCGAGTGCGGGCCGCAGCTCGACGCCGCCCTGGACACGATCGCCGTCGAGGGCGGGATCGTCGTGTACCTGCGCGGGCAGGAGGGGCGCGGCATCGGCCTCATCAACAAGCTCAAGGCGTACCGCCTGCAGGAGGACGGCCTGGACACCCTCGACGCGAACCTCGCGCTCGGGCTGCCCGCCGACTCCCGGGAGTACGGCGGTGCGGCCGGCATCCTCGCCGACATGGGCATCACGAGCGTCCGCCTGCTGTCGAACAACCCCGAGAAGCGCCGCCAGCTCGAGGAGCACGGCATCACGGTCGAGGCGCTCGTGCCCCTGGTCGTGGGCGTCGTCGCGCAGAACGCCGGTTACCTCGACACCAAGCGCGACCGGATGGGCCACCAGCTCCCCGCGCACCTGCAGACCGGCGCCGCGAGCTGAGCGGCAGCGGCACAGGCACCGGCACCGGCACCGGCACCGGCACCGGCGCCGCGAGCTGAGCGGCACCGGCACCAGCACCGCGAGCTGACCGGCAGCAGCAGCGGCAGCGGCAGCGGCAGCGGCGATCCGCCCTGCGCGGACCCACACGGCGGTTCCTCGGCGGATTCGCAGGTGGCCGACATGTGTCGTAGCCTGGGTGCTCCGTCACGAGCGGTCCTCCCCAACCGAACGCACCCGACCGGTGCCCGCGCCACCCCGCGCGAGCCGATCGGTGTCCGCAGCTTCGGGACACCGCCGCGCTCGCCCGAGCGCTCCCCGCGAAAGTCCGTGCCCCATGTCCGCCGCACCGGCCACCCCGTCCACCACCGACACCGCTCCGGCGACGAACCCGCGCTCGCGGGTCGTCATCGCCAGCCTCGTCGGCACGTCGATCGAGTTCTACGACTTCTACGTCTACGCGACCGCCGCCGTCCTCGTCTTCCCGACGCTGTTCTTCCCGAACGAGGACCCGACGGCCTCGCAGCTGTCCTCGTTCGTCACGTTCGCGCTCGCGTTCTTCGCCCGGCCCGTCGGGTCGGTCCTGTTCGGGCACTTCGGTGACCGCATCGGCCGCAAGGCCACGCTCGTCGCGTCCCTGCTCGTGATGGGCGCCGCCACCTTCCTGATCGGCTGCCTGCCGACCTTCGGCAGCGTGGGGGTCCTGGCGCCCGTGCTGCTCGCCGTGCTCCGCTTCGCGCAGGGCGTCGGGCTCGGCGGTGAGTGGTCCGGCGCGGCCCTGCTCGCGACCGAGAACGCCCCCGAGGGCAAGCGCGGCGTGTTCGGCTCGATGCCGCAGCTCGGCGCGCCGATCGGCTTCCTGCTCGCCAACGGCCTGTTCATCGCGATCAACGCCGCGATGCCCGCCGGTGCCGACGGCACCCCGAACGCCGACTTCCAGGCGTGGGGCTGGCGCATCCCGTTCCTGCTCTCCGCCGTCCTCGTGCTCGTCGGCCTCTACGTGCGGTTCAAGCTCGTCGAGTCCCCGGTGTTCCGCGACGTGCAGGAGACCGGCTCGGTCGCCAAGGTCCCGCTCGGCCGGGTGTTCCGCACCTCGTGGAAGGCCGTCATCGTCGGCACCTTCGGCATGGTCGCGACGTACGTCCTCTTCTACTTCATGACCACGTTCACGCTCAACTACGGCACGAACCCCGCCGAGCCGACCCCGCTCGTGAAGCTCGGGCTCGGCTACAGCCGCGGCGAGTTCCTCACGCTGCTCATGATCGGCGTCGTGTTCTTCGGTATCTGCACGCCCATCGCGGGCTGGCTGGCCGACAAGTACGGCCGTCGCCGCACGCTCATCCCGACCACGGTCGGCATCGCCCTGTTCGGCCTGACGTTCCAGTTCTGGTTCGCCGCCGCCACCGGACCGATCACCGTCGTCACGTTCCTCATCGTCGGGCTGTCGCTCATGGGCCTGACCTTCGGCCCGATGGGTGCACTCCTGCCCGAGCTCTTCCCGACGAACGTCCGCTACACCGGCTCCGCGCTGGCGTACAACATCGCATCGATCATCGGCGCCTCGCTCGCACCCACGATCGCGCTGAAGCTGTGGCAGCCGGACGGGAACATCTTCCTGGTCGGGCTCTACCTGACGGCCGCCGCGGTGGTGACCTTCGTCGCCCTGCTCTTCGTGCGCGAGACGAAGCACGCGCGGCTCGGCGACGCCGACGTGACCGCGCAGGACGGCGCGACCACGGGTCGCTGACGCGACCCCCTGCGGACGGGAGGCGCGGTGCGGGCCGGCACCGCGCCTCCCGTCCGACGTCAGGTCGCGTCCACCGCACGCCACCCGCCGTCCGCGCCGGTCCACCCACTCGACGACGCGTGGTCGGGAGGGCCCCCGACCGACGTGAGCGGCCCGCGCGCAGCGCGCACCCACCGGTCGGTGCGAGGATGGTCGGCGGCCGCCACACCCCGCCCGGGCGGCAGGAACCAGGAACGATGAGCCTCCCCTTCACACGCCGGAAGCAGTCCGACGGGCCCCGTGCCAGCTTCGGCCGTCTGCTGACCTACCTGTTCGAGAACAAGCCCGCGATGGTCGTCATCATCGTGCTGAGCGTCCTCGGCGCCGGGGCGTCCCTCGCGCAGCCGCTGCTCGTGAACCAGGTCGTCACCGCGGTGCAGCACGGGCACACGCTCTCGGTGCTCGTCTGGGCGCTCGTGGCCCTGGTGCTCGTGTCCGGACTGCTCAACGGCGTCCAGCACTTCCTGCTCCAGCGCGCGGGCGAGGGCGTCGTGCTCGCGACGCGCCGCAAGCTCATCGCGCGCATCCTCAACCTGCCGATCTCGGAGTTCGACACCCGACGCACCGGCGACCTCGTGTCCCGCGTCGGCAGCGACACCACGCTGCTGCGGGCCGTGCTCACCCAGGGCCTGATCGAGTCGATCGGCGGAGCGCTCACCTTCGTCGGCGCGATCATCGCGATGGCGGTCATCGACCCGCTGCTGCTCGGCATCACCGTCGTCATCGTGCTCGTCGCGATCGTCGTCGTCGGCGGCCTCAGCCGGCGCATCCGGATCGCCTCGAAGCGCGCGCAGGAGAAGGTCGGCGACCTCACCGCCGCGGTCGAGCGCGGCATCGGCGCCGTCCGGACCATCCGTGCCGCGGGTGCCACCGCGCGCGAGGTCGCCGAGGTCGACGGCCACGCCACCGAGGCCTACCGCCGCGGGCTCGACATCGCGAAGATGTCGGCCTTCGTCGTCCCGGTCGCGAGCATCGTCATGCAGGTCGCGTTCATCGCCGTCCTCGGGGTCGGCGGCGCGCAGGTCGCCGCCGGGCAGATCACCATCGCGACGCTCATCACGTTCATCCTGCTGCTGTTCATGATGGTGATGCCGCTCGGACAGGCGCTCGGCGCGGCCGTCGCCGTCGCGCAGGCGCTCGGGGCGCTCGGCCGGATCGAGGAGATCCTGCACCTGCCGACCGAGGACCAGGACGACGCCGCGGTCCGCACCGCACCGGCGATCGAGACCGACGACGCGATCGCCTTCGAGCACGTCACCTTCCGGTACGCGCGGACGGCGGACGCGTCGGGTGCGGACGGTGCAGCCGGTGCGGGTGGCGGATCCGAGGCCGCCGGCGGTGCCGGCGGGACGGCCCGGCCTGGAGGCGCGGTGCCGGTCACCGACGCCGGCGCCGACGACGACGTGGTGCTGGACGACGTCTCCTTCCGGGTGCCCCGCGGCGCCCGGGTCGCGCTCGTGGGTCCCTCGGGTGCCGGCAAGTCGACCACCCTGGCGCTCATCGAGCGCTTCTACGACCCGACCTCGGGGGTGATCCGGCTCGGAGGCGTTGACGTCCGCGGGCTCGACCGCGCGGAGCTGCGCGCCCAGATCGGCTACGTCGAGCAGGACGCCCCGGTGCTCGCGGGCACGATCCGGGCGAACCTGCTGCTCGGCTCCCCCGACGCCTCGGAGCAGGAGTGCGTGCGCGTCCTCGAGGCGGTGAACCTCGGCGACGTCCTGCACCGCGACCCGCGGGGCCTCGACGCACAGGTCGGCGAGGACGGCGTGATGCTGTCCGGTGGCGAACGCCAGCGGCTCGCGATCGCCCGGGCGCTCCTCGCCGCTCCCCCGATCCTGCTGCTCGACGAGTCGACGTCCTCGCTCGACGGCGTGAACGAGCAGAAGATGCGGCTCGCGATCGACGCCGTGGCCACCGACCGCACGCTGCTCGTGATCGCGCACCGGCTGTCCACGGTCGTCGACTCGGACGTCATCGTCGTGCTCGAGCACGGCCGGGTCGTCGGGACCGGGACGCACTCCGAGCTCGTGCAGTCCACGCCGCTCTACCGCGACCTGGCGAAGCACCAGCTCCTGGTCTGAGGCGCCGGGGGCGGTCCCGGCCGGTCCGGCCCCGGGGTGGCGAGCCCCCGGCCCCGGGGTGGCGAGCCCCGGCGACGGGTCAGGCGGCGAAGGGGTCGGGCGTCAGGACGTACACCGACTCCAGGTACTCCTCGATGCCCTCGTGCGAGCCCTCACGGCCGAGCCCCGAGGACTTCACGCCGCCGAACGGGAACGCGGCGTTCGACACCACACCCGTGTTCAGGCCGAGCATGCCGGTCTCGAGCCGCTCGGCCAGGCGCTGCCCACGACGGAGGTCCGACGTGAAGGCGTAGGCGACCAGGCCGTACTCGGTGTCGTTCGCGAGGCGGACACCCTCCTCCTCGGTCGCGAAGCGGGTGATCGACACCACGGGCCCGAAGATCTCGGTCGTCAGGACGTCGGACCCCGGCTGGACGTCGTCGAGCACGGTCGGTGCGAAGTACGTGCCCGGGCGGTCGACCCGCTCCCCGCCCGTGACGAGCCGGGCGCCGCGCGCGACGGCGTCGTCGACGAGCCGGGCGGCCTTGTCCACCGCACGGTCGTCGATGAGCGGACCGAGGGTCGTGCCGTCCTCGGTGCCACGACCGACGCGCAGCTCCTCGACCTTCGCGGTGAGGGCAGCGGTGAACGCGTCCGCGATGCCCTCCTGCACGAAGAAGCGGTTCGCGGCCGTGCACGCCTCGCCCGTGTTCCGGAACTTGGCCTGCATCGCCGCGGCGACCGCCTCGTCGAGGTCGGCGTCGTCGAACACGAGCAGCGGCGCGTTGCCGCCGAGCTCCATGCTCGTCCTGAGCACGGTGTCGGCGGCCTGCTTGAGGAGTGCCGAACCGACCGGTGTCGACCCCGTGAAGGTGAGCTTGCGCAGGCGGCGGTCGGCCAGGAGCGGTGCCGAGAGCCCCTTCGCGTCGAGCGACGGGACGACGTTGAGGACCCCGTCCGGGAGCCCGGCGCGACGGAACAGCTCGACCAGGAACAGCGTCGTCAGCGGGGTGAGCTCGGCGGGCTTGAGGACCACCGTGCAGCCGGCGGCCAGCGCCGGGCCGATCTTGCGCGTGGCCATCGCGAGCGGGAAGTTCCACGGGGTGATCGCGTAGACCGGGCCGACCGGCCGGCGGAGCACGATGCCGCGTCCGGTGCCCTCCGGGTTCGTGCGGTAGTCGCCGTGGATGCGCACGGCCTCCTCGGAGAACCAGCGGAGGAACTCCGCACCGTACGCGACCTCGCCGCGCGACTCGGCGAGCGGCTTGCCCATCTCGAGCGTCATGAGGGCCGCGAGGTCGTCCTCGTGTTCGTGCGCCAGCTCGAACGCGCGGCGCAGGACGTCGGAGCGCGTGCGCGGCGGCGTCGCAGCCCATCCCGCCTGCGCTGCGGCCGCGGCGTCGAGGGCCGCCGTGCCGTCCTCGGGCGTCGCGTCGGCGACCTCGGCGAGGACCGCACCGGTGGAGGGGTCGCGGACCGGGAAGGTCGCACCGCCGGACGCCGCCCGCCACCGGCCGCCGATGAACAGGCCGGTCGGGACGCCGTCGACCGAGACGTGCTCGTCGGCGACGGTCGTCGTGGTGCCGGGGGCGGCCGCGTCCGCGGTCGTCGGGTCCGTGTCGGTGGTGTCGGTCACAGTACTGCTCCTCCGGGGCTCGCGAGCACCTCGTCCGTGTCGCTGCGGTCGACGTGCCCGCCGACCGCCCTGATGTCGTCGAGCGCGGCGGCGCTCCGGTCCGGGTCGACGCCCGCGACGAGGTCCTCGTACACGGCGACGTCGAACCCTGCGGCGCGCGCGTCGAGCGCCGACGCGAGGACGCAGTGGTCGGTCGCGATGCCGACGATGTCGACCGTGGTCACCCGCCGGTCGGCCAGGAGCTCCGGCAGCGGCGTGCCGTCCTCGGTGACCGCCTGGAACGCCGAGTAGTCCGGCCGTCCCTGGCCCTTGTACACGTCGACGTCGACGACGCTCGTGTCGAGGTCGGGGTGGTACGCCGCGCCCTCGGTACCGCCGACGCAGTGCGCGGGCCACGTGTCGACGAAGTCCGGACCCGCCGGCCCGGCGAAGTGCCCGCCGTTGTCGTCGTCGCCGTGGTGCCAGTCACGCGATCCGACGACCAGGTCGTACTCGTCGGCGTGCCGACCGAGGAAGACGCTGATGCGCTTCGCGAGTGCGGCACCACCGGTCACCCCGAGTGCACCGCCCTCGGTGAAGTCGTTCTGGACGTCGACGACGAGCAGTGCCCTGGCCATGCGTCCATCCTGCACCCGCCGGCTCCGCGTCCGTGGGGCCCGGCCACGACCTGCCGTCGACTCCGCGGACGGCGAACGCGGATCAGGAGCCGGTGAGCTGCCCGCCGCACCGGAAGGCGGCCGTGGTGACCGCGTCGAGGGCCGGGAGCGCCGCCGCTCGCGACGACCCGATGGCGTAGAACGCGAACGTCAGCCGGGTGCCGTCCGCGGCGTCGATGTACCCGCCGAGGGTGTTCGCGCTGTCGATCCACCCGGTCTTGGCGTGCACCTTGCCCCGCGCCACCGCGTTCGCTCCCGTGAAGCGGCTCGCGAGCGTCCCGGACTGGCCCGCCACCGGCAGCGACTGCGCCAGCGTGCCGAGGCCCTTCGACCCGGCCGCGACCTGGACCATGAGGTGCGCGACGAAGTCCGGCGAGACGGCGTTCGACGCGCTCTCCCCCGAACCGTCCTTGATGACGATGCCCGCGGGGTCGACGCCGTAGGACGCGAGGGCCTTCTGGTACACGCCGGTCAGGGACGCCGCCGAACCGTCCGAGCCGGACTCCTTCGAGGAGACACGAGCGAGCATCTCGGCGAGCGTGTTGTCGGAGTTCGGGATCATCTGCCCGACGAGCGTCGAGACGGGCTGCGAGGACACCGTCGCGATGGTGTCCGAGCTCGTCGTCGCGCGCTGCACGATCTGCGCGTTCCCGGCGCCCACCACGCCGGCGTTCGCGAGTGCCGTGCGGAACGCGGCGCCCGCACGGCCGACCGGGTCGGTGGACCGCGGCGAGGTGGCGGCCGCGGGGTTCGCCCGGTCGCCGTCGACCATCAGGGCGGTGACCTCGGGCTGGTACCCGATCGTCCGCTCACTGACCGGCCAGGTCGGATCCCAGGCGTCGCTGTCGTTCCAGTACGTGTCGTCGGTGACGATGGTCGACACCGGAGCGTCGCCGAGCGAGGCCTTCACCTGCTGCGCGAGCTGGGCGAGGGTCGGCGCACCCGGGTACACGGTGCCGCCGCCGACCGAGAGGGTGGCGTCGCCGTGTCCGACGATCGCGATCGTGCCGTCCGACTCCTTCGTCACGGTGGTCGGGATGCGGTGGTCGCCCCCGAGGACCGACAGGGCGGTCGCCGTCGTCAGCGTCTTCATCACGCTGCCGGTCTGCGCCGGCTGGTCGCCCTTGCGCGAGAACAGCACCTGGCCCGTCGCCGCGTTCATGACGTACCCCTCGAAGGCACCGAGGCCGGGCGCGGACGCCTCGGCGTCGATCGTGCACGTCCGCAGCGGGTCCGGTCCGCCCACGGTGGCGGGGAGGGCACGCGTGTCCGCGGTCGGCGTCGGCGTGGGTGTCGGGGTCGCCGAGGCCGGACGCGTCGCGCGCGCTCCGGCTGCCGCGGTGGAGCCACCATCCGTCCGGTCCCCCGGCATCGTCGCCGACGCCACGGCCACCGCGCCGCCGGAACCGAGAACGAGGACGCCCGCGAGCGCACCGGCGATCCACGGGACGGGACGCCGGGCCACGGAGGCCCGCAGGGCGGCGACCGTCGCGCGGACGCGGTCGGGGACGGACTGCGGCGAGGGCTGCTGGTCGGACATCGTGACCGATCCTACGGAACAGCGGGAGGAGCCTCCAGACCCGGTTCCGCATCGGCCGCGTAGCGGACGCCGACCTGCCGACGGGCCTCGTCCATCACGGCCATCACGGCGACGGTCTCCTCGGGGTCCATCGGACCGCCCTCGTGCGTCCCGGAGGTGACCATCTCCTCGAACGCACGTGCCTCGTGGGCGTAGCCCGCGAGCTCCTCGCGACCGTCGAACTCCTCGACCACCGCACCGTCCCGGTCCCGGATCCGCCACGTCGTCGGCGTGTACCAGGTGGCGTCGACGTCGATGCGGCCGTCCTCGCCGATGACCGACGCCGTGTTCGGGCTGCGGACGTCGAGGGCGAAGTGGAGCACGGACTGCGCGCCGCCCTCGTGGGTGAGCACGACGCCCATCTGCGTGTCGACCCCCTGCTCGCTCAGGGTGCCGGACGCGCTGACGGCCGTCGGGACGCCGAGCACGTCGACCGCGAACGAGATCGGGTAGACGCCGAGGTCGAGCATCGCGCCACCGCCGAGCGCGGGGTCGTTGAGCCGGTGTGCCGGATCACTCGGCAGGGCCTGGTGGTGGGTGGCCTCGACGACCCGCGGACGGCCGATGCGACCCTCGGCCAGGACCTGCCGGATCATCCGGGACTGCGGGAGGAAGCGGGTCCACATCGCCTCCATCACGGCGACGTCCGCGCGGCGGGCCGCGTCGACCACGCGTCGGGCCTCGGCCGCGGTGATGGTGAACGCCTTCTCGACGAGCACGTGCTTGCCCGCGCCGATCGCGAGCAGGGCGTCCTCGGCGTGCCGGGAGTGCGGGGTGGCGACGTAGACCGCGTCGACCTCGTCGTCGGCGACGAGCGCTTCGTACGACCCGTGTGCGTGCGGGATGCCGTGCTCGGCCGCGAAGGCATCGGACCGCTCCTGGCTGCGGCTGCCGACCGCGACGAAGGTGATGCCCGCGGCGGTGCAGTCCGCCACGAAGGAGTGGGCGACGCCACCCGTGCCGATGACTCCCCAGCGAACCGTCATGGGTCCTGTCTACCAGGACGGTGGTGGATGGCCGTGGGGCCGTGGGGACGACGCCCGCGGAGGCGCCCACGCCGGGACGACGCCTTCCGGGACGCCCCCGCCGGTTCCGGGACGCCCCCGCCGGGACGACGCTGCTGAGACGACTCCTGCTGAGACGACTCCTGCTGAGACGACGGAAGCCCCGGCCGCTCCGGTGGTGACCGGTGCGGACGGGGCTTCGTGGCGGAGCCGCCTGTCGGAATCGAACCGACGACCTATTCATTACGAGTGAATCGCTCTACCGACTGAGCTAAGGCGGCGGACACTCCGTTGCCGGAGTGGCACGGGAGACGACTATACAGGCCGGGGCGGGTGAACGCGAAACGGGCGGGAGCCCGTGCGTGGCGGACCGTTCCCGGCCGGTGCGGACGGCTCAGCGGGTCGCGCGGGCGACCGTGACGAGGAGTGCCTCGAGGGCCAGCAGCGCCGCGACGTTCGCCGCGATCCGGTTCCGCGCGAGGGACACCGCGTCGAGGACCTCGAGTGCCGAAGCGGGCGGCACGGCGTCGAGCGCGCGGTCGAGCTCGGCGCGCATCGACTCGTTGACGGGCTCCGTCGGGACGCCGAGGCCGAGCAGCAGGAGATCGCGGTAGAGCGAGGACACGTCGACCAGGATGCGGTCGAGCCCGTCGCGCAGGCTCCGGGTCGCACGACGCTTCTGGTCCTCCTCCATCGCGCGCAACTGCGATCGGAGTGCCGGCGGCACGGTCCCGCCGGGTTCGACGCCGAGCGAGCGGAGGGCGGCGTCGCGTTCCTCGGCATCGCGCTGCTGGGTGATGGCCTTCGCGTCCTCGTCGGCGACCGCGAGGAGTTCCGCGGCCGCGAGGACCGCGTCGCCCACGGACCGGACGCGCAGCACGGTGGTGAGCGTCCGGCGACGCCGGTCACGGGCGTCCGCGCTCGTCGCGAGGCGCTGCGCCATGCCGATGTGGCTCTGTGCCTGCCGCGCGGCGTCGGTGGCGAGTTCCCGGTCGACCCCGGTCCGCGCGACGATGAGGTCGGCGACCGAGTCGATGCCGGGGACCCGCAGCCGGACCGAGCGGACGCGGGACCGGATCGTCGGGAGGAGGTCGGCCTCGCTCGGCGCGCAGAGGATCCAGACCGTGCGCTCAGGCGGTTCCTCGAGCGCCTTGAGCAGGAGGTTCGACGTGCGCTCCGTCATGCGGTCCGCGTCCTCGACGATGACGACGCGGTAGCGCCCGACGGACGGCGAGTAGTACGACGACGTGACGAGCTTGCGGATCTCCTCGATGGTGATGATGACCCGTTGGGTGGTCAGCACCGACACGTCGGGGTGTGTCCCGGCGGTGATGAGGCGCAGCGTGTGGTCGTCGTCCGGGCCGGAACCGACCAGTGCGGCGGCGAACGCGGCGGCGACGTTCGAGCGACCCGACCCGGGCGGACCGGTGATCAGCCACGAGTGGGTCATGCCGCCGGTGTCCTCGGGACCCTCGGCGGCGCTGCGGAGCGCAGCGACCGCGTCGTCCTGCCCGGTCAGGCCGTCCCACACACTCACGACGCCATCCTGCCGTCGACCACCGTCACGACGGGTCCTCCTCGGCGATCCCGACGAGCGGAGCGACGGCCTCCCGGATGTGCTGCTGCACGACGTCCGGGTCGGCGGCGGCGTCGACGACGAGGAACCGCGCGGGTTCCGCGGCGGCCATGTCGAGGAAGGCGCGACGGACCCGCTCGTGGAACACGGCCGCCTCGGACTCGAGACGGTCGAAGGTGTCTCCCCGGGCCGCGGACACGCGCGCTCGTCCGACCGTGACGTCGAGGTCGAGCAGGACGGTCAGGTCCGGGACCAGCCCGTCCGCGGCCCAGTCGGACACCGAACGGATCTGCTCGGCGCCGAGGTCACGCGCCACGCCCTGGTAGGCCACCGAGGAATCGACGTAGCGGTCCTGGAGCACGACCTCGCCGCGGGCCAACGCCGGACGGACGACGGTCTCGACGTGGTGCGCCCGGTCGGCCGCGTACAGCAGGGCCTCGGCACGCGGGGCGACGTGACCGCGCTCGTGGAGGACGATCTCGCGGATCCGCTGCCCGAGGTCCGTGCCGCCCGGCTCCCGGGTGCGCACGACGGTCCGGCCGTGCGCCCCGAGCCAGTCGGTCAGGAGGGCGGCCTGCGTCGTCTTGCCGGCGCCGTCGCCGCCCTCGAGGGTGATGAAGCTGCCGGTCACTTCTTCTTGGCCGTCTTGGCGGCCGGCTTGCGGGCCGGCGCCTTCTTCTTCACCGGACCCTTGGCACGCTTGTCCGCGAGCAGCTGGATCGCACGCTCGTGGTCGACGGTCTCGACGTCCTCGCCACGCGGGATGGTCGCGTTCGTCTCGCCGTCGGTCACGTACGGACCGAAGCGGCCGTCCTTGACCTTGATCGGCTTGCCGGACACGGGGTCGGCGTCGAACTCCTTGAGGGCTGCCGTCGCGGCCTTGCGTCCGCCGTACTTCGGCTGCGCGAACAGCTCGAGCGCGCCCGGCAGGTCGACGTCGAAGATCGCGTCCTCGCTCGGGAGGGTCCGGGTGTCCGTCCCCTTCTTGATGTACGGGCCGTAGCGACCGTTCTGCGCGGTGATGTCCTCACCCGACTCCGGGTCCTTGCCCACCACGCGAGGCAGGTCGAGGAGCTTGAGCGCGGTCTCGAGGTCGACCGTCTGCGGGTCCATCGACTTGAAGAGGGACGCCGTGCGCTCCTTCGGCGCGGCGGGCTTCTTCGTGGTCTTCTTCGCCGGGGCCTTCTTCGCGGTCGTCTTCGCCGCGGTCGTGCCGTCCGTCGCCGCTGCGGCGTCGGCCGTCGCAGCCGGGGTCTCGACGACCTCGCCCGTGGCCTGGTCGACGACCGGCTCGGGCTCGGGGGTGCGCTCGGTGACGTACGGGCCGAACCGGCCGTCCTTCGCGAGGACCTCCTTGCCGGTCTCCGGGTTCACACCGACCACGCGGTCCCCGAGCACGGGCGCGTCGACGAGTTCCTTGGCCTTGTCGACCGTCAGTTCGTCGGGCGCGAGGTCCTCCGGGACGTTCACCCGTCGGGGCTTCTCCGGGTCGTCGCTCGGCACCTCGATGTAGGGGCCGTAGCGACCGATGCGCAGGGTCAGGCCGGGGGCGAGCTCGACCGAGTTGATGTCGCGCGCGTCGATCTCACCGAGGTTGTCGATGACGGTCCGGAGCCCGCGGTGGTCGCCGCCGCCGAAGTAGAACTCCTTGAGCCAGTCGGACCGGTCCTCCTCACCGCTCGCGATGCGGTCGAGGTCCTCTTCCATGCTCGCGGTGAAGTCGTACTGCACGAGGTCGGAGAAGTGGTCCTCGAGGAGCCGGACGACGCTGAACGCGATCCAGTTCGGGACGAGAGCGCTGCCCCGCTGCGTGACGTAGCCGCGGTCCATGATCGTCGAGATGATCGCCGCGTACGTGGACGGACGACCGATCCCGAGCTCTTCGAGCGTCTTGACGAGGCTCGCCTCGGTGTAGCGCGGGGGTGCGGAGGTGTCGTGCCCCTTCGCCTCGACCTCGCTCACGCCGAGGTGGTCGCCCTGCGCCATCTGCGGCAGCTTGGCGTCCGCGCCGTCGGCCCCGCCGGCGTGGCGGTCCTCGTCGCGGCCTTCCTCGTAGGCGTTGAGGAAGCCGCGGAAGGTGATCACGGTGCCCGACGCGGTGAACTCCGCGTCGGTGCCGTTCGCCGTGGCGGCGACCCCGGCGACCGGGTCGGACGACGTGATCCCGAGGACCACCGACGCCGTGGATCCCTTGGCGTCCGCCATCTGGGACGCGACGGTGCGCTTCCAGATCAGGTCGTAGAGCTTCCAGTCGTTGCCGCGGAGGACGCCGTTCATCTCGGACGGCGTGCGGAAGGTGTCGCCGGCGGGGCGGATCGCCTCGTGCGCCTCCTGCGCGTTCTTGCTCTTGCCGCTGTAGCTGCGCGGCTTGTCCGGGATCGTCTCCGGGCCGTACAGCGCCGAGGCCTGCTTGCGGGCGGCGGTCACGGCCTGCTGCGACAGCGAGGACGAGTCCGTACGCATGTAGGTGATGTGGCCGTTCTCGTACAGCCCCTGCGCGACGCTCATCGTCTGACGGGCGGAGAAGCGGAGCTTGCGCGCCGCCTCCTGCTGCAGGGTCGAGGTCGTGAACGGCGCTGCGGGACGGCGCGTGTAGGGCTTCGACTCCACGCTGCGGACGACGGCGTCGCCGGCCTGCTCGAGGACGGTCGTCAGCGCGGCGGCCGACGCCTCGTCGAGCCGGACGGCCTCGCCCTTGAGCGTGCCGCGGTCGTCGAAGTCGCGGCCCGAGGCGACGCGGGTCCCCTGGAGCCGGGCGAGCCGCGCGGTGAACGCGGTGTCCCCGACCTTCTCGAACCGAGCGGTCAGGTCCCAGTAGTTCGCCGAGACGAACGCGAGGCGCTCGCGCTCGCGGTCCACGACGAGACGGGTCGCGGCCGACTGCACACGGCCGGCGGACAGGCCGGGACCGACCTTGCGCCAGAGCACGGGCGAGACCTCGTAGCCGTAGAGCCGGTCGAGGATGCGCCGGGTCTCCTGCGCGTCGACGAGCGCCGTGTCGAGCTCCCGGGTGGCCTCCTGCGCACGCTGGATGGCCTCCTTGGTGATCTCGTGGAACACCATGCGCTTCACGGGGACCTTGGGCTTGAGCACCTGGAGGAGGTGCCACGCGATGGCTTCGCCCTCGCGGTCCTCATCAGTCGCGAGGAAGAGCTCGTCGGCGTCCTTCAACGCCCGCTTCAGCTCGGAGACCGTCTTCTTCTTCGCGTCGGACACCACGTAGTAGGGCTCGAAGCCGTTGTCCACGTCGACGGAGAACTTGCCGAGCGAGCCCTTCTTGAGCTCCGCCGGGAGGTTCTTGGGCTCGACGAGGTCGCGGATGTGTCCGACTGACGCCTGGACCTCGTATCCGTCACCGAGGTATTGCGCGATCGTCTTCGCCTTCGCGGGGCTCTCGACGATCACGAGCTTCTTCGTGCCTGGCACGTGACTCCTTGATCGATGGTGCGCGCCGGCCCTGGACCGCAACGAGGTCCGGGTCGACCGGGACGACGGTGACCGGGGGCCGACGTGCACACCATACACACTGTGTTCGGGCGACCCGGTGGCGGGACCGGCGACGGCGACCGCGTCGGCGACGAACGGTCCGGAGCCGGTCTCGACGGCGACACGCGCGGTCGCGCCCGCCGTCTCGCAGGAGGTCGACCGCGCACCGCCGGCCGCGACGACACGGTCGGCGACGGCGCACGGACGCCCCGGCACCCGACCGACCGCGGCAGCGGCGGCCGCGGTCGCCCCGGCGTCCGCGGCCACCTGGGCCTGCACGCCGAGCACCCGGGAACGGGCGCCGAGGACGGTTGCCGAGCCGACCAGCAACGCCAGTGCGACCGCGGCGACGAGCACGACCGTGGCCGAACCGCGCTCGGACCGCGCGAGCCCGCGGTTCACCGGCCGCCGTCCGCCGCGCAGCCGGTGGCGCGCAGGGGCACCGCGGCGAACAGGCCGCCGGCGCTGCCGTGCACGTCGACGCAGACGATGCCGTCGACCCGGCTGACCGTGGTGCTCGCACCGGGGGCGATGGTGCTGACCGCCCGGGTCGCGGCCGCCTCGTCGGCACGGCCGAGCGCGCGCGCCGCCGCCCCCGCGGCGGCCTGCATCCGGCCCACGCGGTCGACCAGGACGACCGCGGTGACGAGACCGAGCACCACGAGGGTGACGACGGGCAGTGCGACCGCGAACTCCACGGTCGCACTCCCCCGGTCCCCGGGACGCCGGTCCCGTCGCGGGCGGGCTCCGCGCGGACGCCGACCGGCCGGAGCAGTCGTGCCGCTCACGGCGTGAGGGCCCCGCGGACCAGGTCCGTGAGGATCTGCTGGACCTCGCCCGAACGCATCACCGCGACGAGCACCCCGGCGAAGGCGACCGCCGCGAGGATCACGACCGCGTACTCCGCCGTCGCCGACCCGCGGTCGTCGCCGAGGTCGACCCCGGAGACTCCCCGGCGACGACGCTCGTGTCCGATGGTGTCCTCCTGGTTGGTGGTCTGTTGCACGTCCTGCTCCTTCCGCTCGGTGTCTGGTCCTCCGACGATCGCCGATCTCCGCCTGCCGCAGAGCGCCGATCCCGCTTCCTGTGGACAGGTCAGCCGAGGCCGCCGACGGTGGAGGAGAGGACGCCGACGACGACCGGCACCACCCCGACGAGCACGAAGGCGGGCAGCACGCACGCCCCCAGGGGCAGGACGAGCCGGACGCCGAGGCGTTCCGCGGCTGCGAGACCCGCGGCGGCTGCGTCGTCGCGGACGTCCTCGGCAGCGGCACGCAGCAGGGGGAACGCCGGGACCCCGGCGCGTCGGCTCAGGTCGAGCACCTCGTGCAGGCGGGCGTCGGCCGCGGCGTCCCGCCCCCGGGCGACGGCCGGCGAACCGCCTCGTGCCGGACGCTCGACGCCGTCGAACCCGTGCTCGGCGAGCACGGCCGCCACCGTGGCACCGGCGCTCGACCACGACCCGCCCCCGGCGAGCGCCACGGCCCACGCGTCGAGCAGGACGCCGGGGATCCGCCCGTCCGGGCTCGCCCGCCGGACCAGCACACCGGACCACCGTCGACCGACGGCGACCAGGACGCCCGCCACGACCACGCAGGTCCAGCCGACCGGCCGCGTCAGCAGCACCTCGACGGCCCCGGCACCCCACGCGGCGCCGAGCCCGATGCCGAACGCGGGGAGCGCCAGCACGACGCGTGCACTCGCCCGGGGGCCGGCCAGCGCCACCCGGACGGCCCGGTCGGCGGCGGACGTCCGGCGCATCGCCGACGCGAGCCCACGGAGCGTCCCCGCCGTCGGCGCGCCGCTCCGTTCCGCGACGTCGAGCACGAGACGGACGTCGTCCCACGCCGGACCGCCCGTGGCCGGCCGACCGCCGACCAGCTCCCAGGCGCGCGGTGGCGGGACGCCGGCGCCGACGAGCACCGCGACGCGGTCGAGGACCCGGGCCGTGGCCGGACCGTCCGGCATCACCGGTCCACACGGCGAACGACGAGCCGGCCGTCCTCGAGTGCGAACGCCCCGAGCGCGGTGACGCCGCGCCACCGACCGTGCCGCTCCACGTGCACGACGAGGTCGAGGGCGCTGACGACCTGTCGCGCGAGGGCGTCCGGGCTCCACCCCGCGGTCGCACCGAGCGCCTCGAGTCGCGCCGGGACGTCGGCCAGGCCGTTCGCGTGGAGCGTGCCGGCGCCGCCGTCGTGCCCGGTGTTCAACGCGGACAGGAGCTCGCGCACCTCCGCGCCGCGACACTCCCCCACGACGATCCGGTCCGGGCGCATCCGCAGCGCCTCACGCACCAGGCGGTCGAGCCCGATCGCGCCCACGCCCTCCGCGTTCGACTGACGTGCCTCGAGCGCGACGACGTGCGGGTGGTCGATCCGCAGTTCTGCGAGGTCCTCGACCGTCACGATCCGTTCGGTGCTGGGCACGGCGGCGAGCAGTGCGCCCAGCACGGTCGTCTTGCCGCTGCCGGTCGCCCCGGTGACGACGAGGTTCCGCCGCGCCGCGACGGCGTCCTCGAGCACCGTGCGCCCGACGAGCCGGAAGGTGCCGGTGCGTTCGAGGGCCGCCAACGTCGGCCGTTCCGGCCGCGGGAGTCGGACCGAGAGCGCCGTGCCGTGCACCGCGACGGGTGCGAGGACGGCGTGGACCCGGATCCCGTCGCCGAACCGGACGTCCGCGCACGGGGTCGTCTCGTCGACGTGGCGTCCCCCGAGCGCCACGAGCTCGGCTGCGAGCGCACGGACGCGCCGCTCGGGCAGGATCGGCCCGGCCCGCTCGAGTCCGAGTCCACGGTCCACCCAGGTGCCGGAGTCGCCGACGACCAGCACGTCGGTCACCTCGGCGTCCGCGACGAGGGCCGCCAGCTCCTCGAAGGCCGCCGCGTCGACCGCCCGTCGGCGTGTGGGGCTGCCGACGCGCGGCAGGAACGGGGGGTCGTGGACGGCGGTCCTGCTCCGTCGGGCGCCCCGCCGCTCGGGTGCGGCGCCGTCCGGGCGCCCGCCGTCGTCGGTCCGTCCCGCGACCGCCGCGCGTGGGTCCCGAGCCGGGCAGTCGACCGCCGAGCGCACGGCGACCGCCGACCGGGCCGGCACGGGCGGCCGGTCGACGACGGGCGACGGGCCGGCGCCTCGACCGACCGCTCCGGTGACGGCGGCGGTCGCCCGTCCGGCCACGGCAGCGGTCGCCCGTCCGGCCACGGCAGCGGTCGCCCGTCCGGTCGCGGCAGCGGTCACGGGGGCGGTCGCCCGGTCGTCGCTGCCACCGACCGGGTCGACCCTGCGGATGCCGGTGCCCCCACCGCCCGCTGGCCCGTCCCGCTCACGGCCGGCGCCCCGCGTCGTGGCGGCGCGACGTCGTGGCGCGGGGTCGGGCGGTCCGTCGGCTCGGTGTCGGTGCATGGACGGCACGGTAGGCAGCGCCTCGGCACGGACGGCGCACCGCGGACCAGCACGTGGATCGTTCGCCGCTGTCCCCAGCCGATGGCTGTTTTGTCCCCCGAAACGCAATCCCGTACCCCGTTCGGCTGACCGGCGGGCAGGGCACCGCGGTACACCGACGGGAGCTCGGGAGGCCCTCGCAAGTACCTCGCTCCGGGCTCGACGGCCGCGGCGCATGTCCGTCGACGCGTGGACAGACCTGTCCACCGTTCGGCACCAGCGCGCGGATCGCGCCCGGACCGCACGGCGGGTTCTGCGACACCCGTCGGGGAAAAAGAAGAGGCGGCACCGGTTGGGGGGAACTGGTGCCGCCTGGACACCAGCGGATTGGGGGGAATCCGAGCCGATGCCACCGGAAACGAGTCCGGCGAGGACAAGTGTACCCCATGACGCCCCGTGCTCGGCAACCCCGGACCCGGCCGAACCGATCCACCCACGCTGACCCGGACACCGCCCGGACAGCGCACACACCCCGGCCGCCCCGCCGGCCCACCCCTCCCCGAGGGGTAGTCTCCGACTGCACCCCTGCCGCAACGACGCGAGAGGACCCCGATGTCCACACCGACCCAGGCCGACGCCCGTCACGAGGACGGCCCGACCTTCGCGCCGCCCGCCGAGTTCGTCGCGGACGCCGTCGCCCACGCGGACCTGCACGAGTCGGCCGCCGCCGACCGCGAGGCGTTCTGGGCCGACCAGGCCCGGACCCTGCTCGACTGGCGCACGCCGTTCACCCGGACCCTCGACTGGTCCGGTGCCCCGTTCGCGAAGTGGTTCGACGACGGCACGCTCAACGTCGCCGAGAACTGCCTCGACCGCCACGTGCGCGCGGGAAACGGCGACCGGGTGGCGATCCACTTCGAGGGCGCACCGGGCGACACGCGTCGGATCACCTACGCCGAGCTGACCGCCGACGTCCAGCGCGCGGCGAACATGCTGACGGACCTCGGCGTCGGTGCGGGCGACCGCGTCGTCGTCTACCTGCCGCTCATCCCCGAGGCCGTCGTCACGATGCTCGCGGTCGCCCGGATCGGCGCCGTGCACTCGGTCGTCTTCGGCGGCTTCAGCGCCGAGAGCCTCCGCACGCGCATCGAGGACGCCGGCGCGAAGGTCGTCGTGACCGCGGACGGCGGCTGGCGACGCGGTGCCGTCTCACCGCTCAAGCCGGCGGTGGACGAGGCGCTCGCGGGCCCCGGGACCGACTCCGTCGAGCACGTCCTCGTCGTGAAGCGCGGCGGCAACCGGGTCGAGTGGACCGAGCGCGACCGCTGGTGGCACGACGAGCTGGCGAAGGCCGCCCCCGAGCACGAGGCGCAGCCGTTCCCGGCCGAGAACCCCCTGTTCATCCTCTACACGTCGGGCACGACCGGGAAGCCGAAGGGCATCGTGCACACCTCGGGCGGCTACCTGACCCAGGCCGCGTACACGCACCGCAACGTCTTCGACATGCACCCGGAGAAGGACGTCTACTGGTGCACGGCCGACATCGGCTGGATCACCGGGCACTCCTACGTCGTCTACGGGCCGCTCGCGAACGGCGTCACACAGGTCCTGTACGAGGGCACCCCGGACGAGCCGAAGCCCGGCCGGTGGTGGGACGTCGTCGACACCTACGGCGTCACCGTCCTCTACACCGCCCCGACCGCGGTGCGGGCCGCGATGAAGGCCGGACGGCAGATCCCCGAGGCCCGCAGCCTCGAGTCCCTCCGACTGCTCGGCAGCGTCGGCGAACCGATCAACCCCGAGGCGTGGCAGTGGTACCGCCAGGTCATCGGCCACGACCGCACGCCGATCGTCGACACGTGGTGGCAGACCGAGACCGGCGCCATCATGATCTCGGCGCTGCCGGGCGTCACGAAGCTCAAGCCCGGCGCCGCCCAGACCCCGCTGCCCGGCATCGTCGCGGAGATCGTGGACGAGGACGGCCACCGCGCCGACCCCGGCGAGAGCGGGTACCTCACCATCACCGAGCCCTGGCCGTCGATGGCCCGCGGCATCTGGAACGACCCGGACCGCTTCGTCGAGACCTACTGGTCACGCTTCCCCGGCCGCTACTTCGCGGGCGACGGTGCGCGGCTCGACGGCGAGGGCGACATCTGGGTGCAGGGTCGCGTCGACGACGTCATGAACGTGTCGGGCCACCGCCTGTCGACGGCCGAGATCGAGTCCGCGCTCGTCGGCCACGAGGGCGTCGCCGAGGCCGCCGTCGTCGGCGCCGCCGACGAGACCACCGGTCAGGCCGTCGTCGCGTTCGTCATCCTCACCGCCGAGGCGGCGGAGGGCGCGGACCGCGACGCGGTCGCGAAGGAACTGCGCGACTGGGTCGGCAAGCGGATCGGCGCGATCGCGAAACCACGCCAGGTGGTCGTCGTGCCGGAGCTCCCGAAGACGCGGTCCGGCAAGATCATGCGCCGTCTGCTCCGCGACGCGGCCGAGGGCCGCCGCATCGGCGACACGACGACGCTGGCCGACCCGACGATCATGGCGACCATCGCGGAACTGATGTAGGCCGCCGGACGCAGGTCGCGCCTCCCGTCCGACCGGACTGGAGGCGCGACCTGCGTGACGGGGCGGGGAACCGCCGTCAGTCGGTCAGTTCGACGACGAGCTCGACCTCGACCGGTGCGTCCAGCGGCAGGACGGCGACGCCCACCGCGCTGCGCGCGTGGACGCCGGCCTCACCGAAGACGTCGCCGACCAGGGTGGACGCGCCGTTGGCGACCCCGGGCTGGCCGGTGAAGGAGGGGTCGGACGCCACGAACACGGTGACCTTGACGACCCGGGCGACCCGGTCGAGCGACCCGGCGACCGACTCGACGGCCGCGAGGGCGTTGAGCGCCGCGGTCCGCGCCTGCGCGGTCGCGGTCTCGGCGTCGACGTCGGCGCCGACCTTGCCCGTGACGGGGAGGGCTCCGTCCACGAACGGGAGCTGTCCCGCCGTGTACACGTGGTGCCCGGACACGACCGCCGGGACGTAGGCGGCGACGGGTGCCGCGACGGGCGGCAGCGTCAGGCCGAGCTCGGCCAGTCGGGCGGCGACGCTCACGCCTCGGCCCTCGGACGCTTGAGGTAGGCGACGAGCCCGCCCTCGGGGCCGGTGACGACCTGGACCAGCTCCCAGCCCTCGTCCCCGAAGTTGTTGAGGATCGCGGTCGTGTTGTGGATGATCAGCGGCGTCGTGAGGTATTCCCAGCGCATCATGGAGATCCTTGCCAGCCTTCCGGTCGGGGGTGTCGTTTAGGCTGCATCCTATGTCTGCCCAGAAGACGTCTGCCTCGCGGACCAAGCCCGTCTCTGCGATCGGCGCCTTCATCGGCTTCGTCGGCTTCAGCGCGCTCGCCGGCCTGCTGGTGACCATCGGCGTCACGCCCGCGATCGCGGTCGCCGGGGTCACCACGACCTCCACCATCGGCGTGTTCGAGTCGCTGCCGGAGTACATCGAGATCGGTGACCTGCCGCAGCGCAACGAGGTCCTGGCGTACTCGGGCGGCCAGTCCGTCCACCTGGCGACGGTCTACGACCAGAACCGCCAGGAGCTGCAGTTCGACCAGATCAGCGACCAGCTGAAGAACGCGGCCATCGACGGCGAGGACAAGCGCTTCTACGACCACGGCGGCGTCGACATGACGTCCCTGGTCCGTGCCGGTGTCGGATCCCTCGCGGGCGGGCTCGGCGAGTCCGGCGGTGGCTCGACGCTCACGATGCAGCTCGTGCGCAACATCAAGATGCAGCAGGCCCTCGAGCTGCCCTCGCAGGAGGAGCGCCAGAAGGCCTACAACGACGCGGTCGAGCAGACCATCCCCCGCAAGCTCGAGGAGATGAAGCTCGCGATCGGCCTGGCGAAGAAGTACTCGCACAAGGAGATCCTCACCGGGTACCTCAACATCGCCTACTTCGGCGACCAGACCTACGGCGTGCAGGCCGCGGCGCAGCACTACTTCAACAAGAGCGCCACCGACCTCAGCCCCCAGGAGGCCGCGTCGATCCTCGCGATCGTGCAGTCGCCGAACACGCGCAACCTGTCCGACCCGAAGTACTACGACGCCAACGTCGCCCGTCGCGACGTGATCCTGAAGTCGATGTTCGCGCAGAAGCACCTGACGCAGGAGCAGTACGACCAGGCCATCGCCTCGAAGCCGGCCGACTACGTGCGCCTGACGCAGCCGAGCCAGGGCTGCCAGTCGGCCGCGGGCAACGGCTCGCAGTTCTTCTGCGACTACGCCGTCAAGGTCGTCAAGCAGATGTCCCAGCTCGGCGCGACCGAGAAGGACCGCGCGACCGCGTGGCGCAACGGCGGATTCACGGTGCAGACGACCCTGAACCTCGACCTCAACGGTCAGCAGAAGGACCTGCTCAACAAGTTCGACCCGAACACCGAGAGCCGCTTCAAGCTCGGTGGCGCCCTGAACTCGGTCGAGGCCTCGACCGGCCGGATCCTGACGATGGCGCAGAACAAGGACTACGACCAGTCCCTGCAGTCACCGCCGACCGCGACGTCGATCAACTACAGCGTCGACAAGGAGTACGGCGGGTCGATCGGCTTCCAGGTCGGCTCGACCTACAAGGTCTTCACGCTGCTCGACTGGCTCAAGGCCGGTCACGGCCTCAACGAGTCCGTGAACGGGACGCCGCACAACACCTCGCGCTGGACGCAGTGTGGCGACACGATCTACTCCGCCTGGGCGCCGAAGAACGACTCCGCGGGTGAGAACGGCAACTTCACCGTCGCCCGCGCCACGGCGCTGTCGGTCAACGCGGCGTTCGCCTCGATGGCCGCGAAGCTCGACCTCTGCGACATCCGGCAGACCGCGCAGGACCTCGGGGTGCACTCGGCCGACGAGAAGACCGAGCTGAACGCCTACCCGTCGTCGATCCTCGGCACGAACAACATCGCGCCCCTGACCATGGCGTCGGCGTACGCGACGATCGCGAACAACGGCACCTACTGCGCCCCGATCGCCATCGACAACGTGAAGAACGCCGAGGGCAAGGACCTCGGCGGTCAGCCGAAGCAGTGCAAGCAGGTGCTCGACCCGGGTGTCGCCGCATCGGCCGCGTTCGCCATGCGCGGGACGATCCAGTCCGGTACCGCGGTCGGCGCCCAGACCCCGGACGGCACGCAGCTGTTCGCGAAGACGGGCACCACCGACGACGCCGACCAGATCTGGCTCGTCGGCGCGAGCTCGAAGGTCGCGACCGCCTACTGGCAGGGCAACACCGACGGTGGCAAGAACAACCTCCGCCACTACCTCCCGGGAGCCGGGTACGGCTCCTACGCGTCGCAGCGTGCCCACGTCTGGCAGCAGGCGATGATCCCGATCAACGCCATGTACGAGGCCGGGCCCTTCCCGACCCCGTCGCAGGCCGCCCTCCGCGGCAACAGCCAGAACGTCCCCGACGTGACCGGCAAGACGGCCGACGAGGCCCGTTCGATCCTGGCCGGCGCCGGCTTCACCTACGTCGACGGTGGCGCGCAGCCGGGGTCCGGGACGCCCGGGACGGTGTCGAGCACCTCCCCCGGTGCCGGATCGCTGCTCTCGGCCGGTTCGTCGGTCACGGTGTACACGACGGACGGCTCGCAGGCGACCGTCCCCGACGTCGCGGGCAAGAGCCTCCGCGACGCGCAGGGCGCCCTGGGCGGTGCCGGGTTCACCTCGGTCGCCGTGTCGGACCAGTTCGCCGCCGGTGGCGCGGAGTGCACCGTCGCGGGGGTGAACCCCGGAGCCGGCACGAGCGCGGCGAAGTCCACGCCCGTGACGCTGCAGCTGTTCGGCGACAAGGACGGCAAGGCTCCGAAGGGCTGCCAGTGACCCGCGGTCGCGCGGCGCTCGGGATCATCGCAGCGGGCGCGACCATCGGAGCGGCGACGACGGCGTGGGGCACCCTCGTCGAGCGTCGCCGCTTCGGCATCCGGTGGGAGACCGTGCCCGTCCTCGCGCCGGGCTCCCGTGACGTCACGGTGCTGCACCTGTCCGACATCCACATGGCGCCCTGGCAGGCCGACAAGCAGCAGTGGCTGCGCGACCTGAGCCTGGTGGAGCCCGACTTCGTCGTGAACACCGGCGACAACCTGGGCCACCCGACGGCCAACGCGGCGATCGAGTACGCACTCGAGCCGTTCCGCGGCGTGCCGGGCGCCTTCGCGCACGGCTCGAACGACTTCTTCGGTCCGCAGCCCCGGAACCCGTTCAAGTACTTCACCGGGCCGAGTCGGCATCACTCAGGCGCCCGTCCGGTCGAGCTCGACGTCGACCGGCAGACGGCGTTCTTCGAGTCGCTCGGCTGGCTCGACGTCAACGACCAGGCGCACGCGATCGAACTCAAGGGCTCGCGCTTCGAGTTGTTCGGTACCTCGGACGCGCACCGCGGCTGGGACCGACTCGACCTGCTGCCGACCAACGTCGACGAGATGCGCAGCACGGTCCCGTGGACCGAGGACGAGGACGGCCCCTCCCCCGTCGCCATCGGCATCACGCACGCGCCGTACCGCCGCGTGCTCGACGCGTTCGTCGACCAGGGTGCCGACGTCGTGTTCGCCGGGCACACCCACGGCGGCCAGGTCCAGGTGCCGGGCGTCGGGGCGCTCGTCACGAACTCCGACCTGCCCCGCCGGTACGTCAGCGGGCTGCACAAGTGGCAGCACCGGGCGCACTGGTCGTGGCTCGAGGTCTCTGCGGGCATCGGGACGTCGATCTACGCGCCCGTGCGGTTCTCGTGCCGCCCCGAGGCGGTCGTCGTGACCCTGACCGCGCGGACGGACTGACGCGTCCGGACGACGCGCCCGGGCGTCACCGCGATGGTCGTGAGCACCCCCGATCATCCGGTAGACTTCTGGGGTTGCTCCGGTTCGGAGTGATCACACCGCGGGGTGTGGCGCAGCTTGGTAGCGCGCCTCGTTCGGGACGAGGAGGTCGCAGGTTCAAATCCTGTCACCCCGACACTGTGTTGAGACAGTACGCAAGAGGCCCTGGTTCTCCGGAACCAGGGCCTCTTGTCATGTCCGGACCTGTCGTGTCCGTACCTGTCGCGTCCGTACCTGTCGCCCCTGTACCGAGAGCGCAGACGCCCGGCGGCGCGCCACCCGTGCGCGGTGCGCGGCGCTCGGTGCGCGCCTGCGTGGCGCGACCTGCTCCGGCACAACCGGAGGCACGTCGCGCCACGCGATCCCGTGGTGCGACGTGCCTCCGGTTGTGCGCCGGCACCGCGCGGCACGAGGCGCTCCGGCGCGTCCCGGCACGTCCCCGCGCGTCCGGCCCACGGCCCGGGGCTCACGCCGAGACGGCAGCGCGGGCCGACGCCGCGAGGACCGCGCGCCGTCGCCCGCTCTCCCGCCGAGCAGCTACGCCGCGGCTATCCCCGCCGGCACGAGCCGCCCCTCGGCCTGCAGCGACGCCACGACGTCGAGCGCCTGGTGCCGGTAACGCGCCTGAGCGGCCCCAGGAGCGACGATCACACCATCCGCACCCGTGGACGCCACGAGCTCGTTGATCTTCGCCGCGACCTGGTCCCGCGAACCGTACGCCTGCCGCTCGGTGCGCGCGGCGATGAACCGACGCTCGAGGTCCGAGAACGTGTACGCGCGCGCCTCGTCCATCGACACCGGCTCTGGCTTCATCCCCTGGCGCATCCGGATGAACGAGATCATCCCGGGGGCGCTCTGCTCCTCGACGACCGCCGGGTCCTCGTCGGTGACGACCTGCACGCCGATGAGCGCGTTCGGGGTCTGCCGGAAGCGCGAGGGCCGGAACGAGTCGCGGTACAGCGCGAGCGCCGCCTCGGTGTTGTCCGACGCGAAGTGGTGCGCGAAAGCGAAGGAGACGCCGAGCGCTCCCGCCACCTGCGCGCTGTACCCGGAGGACCCGAGCAGCCAGAACTCGGGCACGTCGCCGTACCCGGGGACCGCCCGGATGCGCGACAGCGGGTTCTCGGCGTCCATCCCCGTGAAGAAGCCGATCAGGTCGGCGAGCTGCTGCGGGAAGTCGTCGACGTCGAGCCGGTCGGTGCGGCGCAGTGCCATCGCGGTCGCGCCGTCGGTGCCCGGGGCGCGCCCGATGCCGAGGTCGACGCGGTCCCCGTACAGGGCGCGCAGGGTCCCGAACTGCTCCGCGACGACGAGCGGCGCGTGGTTCGGCAGCATCACGCCGCCCGACCCGATGCGGATCCGGGAGGTCGCCGCACCGACGGCGCTCAGCAGCACCGCGGGCGCCGACGAGGTGATGCCCGGCATGCCGTGGTGCTCGGCGACCCAGATCCGCTCGTAGCCGAGCCGTTCGGCGTGCACCGCCGTGTCGATGGTGCCCTGCAGGGCCTCGGTGTTCGTCTGGCCGTACTCACGCGTGGCCAGGTCGAGGACGGACAGGTGCACGGTTGCGTCGCTCATGCGGGAGGCAACCGCGGGCATCCGTCGGGCATTCCGGTCGGCTCGCCGACCGCCGTGCGCGCGGGGCCGTCCCGGCCCCGTTCCGGACGGGAGGCACGGGGCGGCGCCGACCCGCGCCTCCCGTCCGACCGTGGCCCGACCACCCCGGTGGCCGGGCCCCGCAGGACCGGCCCGGACACGACGTGGTCAGCGTCCGGGGTCAGTGCCCGAGGTCGCCGTCCAGGCGGCCACCGGACTCGCTGAGGTAGCAGTTCGCGCAGAGCGACTCGTAGGTGACCCCGGCGCCGTCGATCGCCACCTGCGAGCCGTCGAAGACGAAGCGGCCGTCGACCTTCCGGGTGTTGAAGACGGCCTTCCGGCCGCAGCGGCAGATGGTCTTCAACTCCTCGAGCGAGTGGGCGACCTCGAGCAGGCGCGCGCTGCCGGGGAACGCCTCGGTGCGGAAGTCGGTCCGGATGCCGTACGCGAGGACCGGGATGCCGTCGAGCACGGCGATCCGGAGCAGGTCGTCGACCTGTCGCGGGGTGAGGAACTGGGCCTCGTCGACGAGCACGCAGCTCACCGGTCGGACCACGCCGTCGAGCCGGTCGGACTCCGGGTCGGTCGCCCCGGCGTCGGCCACCGCGGCGCGCACGTCGTCAGCGGCACCGAACACCAGGTCGACGGACCGCGTCACCCCGAGCCGGGACACGATCGCGCCGTCGGCCTTGGTGTCGACCGACGGCTTCGCGAGCAGCACGCGCTGCCCGCGTTCCTCGTAGTTGTAGGCGGCCTGCAGCAGCCCGGTGCTCTTGCCGCTGTTCATCGCCCCGTAGCGGAAGTAGAGCTTCGCCACTACGCGAGGAACCCGTCCTCGGCCGCCCGACGGATCAGGTCGGACTTCTTCGACGCCGGACGCCCGACCTTGCTGTACTTCTCGCGGACGCGGCGCAGGTAGGTCTTCGCGGTCTCGTACTGCACGTTCATCTGCGCGGCGACCTCGTTCGTCGAGTAGCCCGAGACGTACAGCCGCAGGGCCTCTTCCTCGCCGTTGCTGAGCTTGGGCCGCTGGTGCGCGTTCGCCCCGGTGGGCAGCGGACGCCAGTCGCGCTGCGGCGGGGTCTCGCGGGAGACGCCCATGACCTCGCGGGCGATGTCCATCACCTCGCGCATCGGCAGCGACTTCGACAGGAACGCCGCCGCTCCGGCCGCGAGGGCACGGTCGCGGGACTCACGGCTGTCGACGCTCGACAGGACGATCACCTTCGCGCCCGCCGCACGGCAGGTGCGGACGCGCGCCTCGATCGACACGGGTTCCTTGAGCTGGAAGTCGAGGAAGACCAGGTCGGTCGGGAAGTTCTCGCTGTGCACCATCTCGAGCCACGTGTGCGCGGTGAGGGCCAGGTCGAAGTCGAAGGCGTTCACGGCGATCCAGCTCGAGAGGCTGTCGAGCAGCACCTCGTGGTCGTCGAGGATCGCCAGCCGCACGCGTCGGGTTCCGGGCTGCGGGAGCGGGGGCACGCCCTCCGAGGTCCGGGTCGGGTCAGTGCTGGTCATAGGAGAACCTTAGTGCGAGGGACGACGGGCGGACCGCGACGTCGAGGTCGGGGAAGGTCACGCGGAGGACCGCGAAGTAGGGGTCGAAGGTGCGGTGGATGCCGACGTCGGAGTCGTCGACGGTCAGGTCGATGGAGACGGCGACGCGCGCGGGCACGCCGTCGAGCGTGGGGGTGCGGCGGACGGTCGCGTGGAAGCCCGCGGGGTCGACGTGTTCGTCGTCGAACGCGGCACGCAGGAAGGTGCGGACGACCGTGCGCTGGTCGGCGTCGAGCGTGGCGATGAGGCCCTCCGGGTCGTCGACGGCCGTGGTGCTCCCGCCGTCGACCGCGACCGCGTGCTCGAACCAGGTCCGGTCCGCGTCGGCGACCATGCCGCGTCGGATGCCGTCCGCGATCGCCCGTGCCCGCGCCCGGTCGGCGTCGGTGATCACCTCGCGGTCGCGGAGCTCGGCGAAGAACGGGGCCACGTCGCGGGCGAGGACGTTCGATCGCTCCTGCTGCACACTGGCCGCGATGCCGTCCCGCTCGGCGCGCGCCACCGAGTACGAACCCGCACGGATCTGCACCCGCTCGGCGAGGCCGGCGAACGTCCAGGCGAACACGACCGACGCACCGGTGAGCACGAGCGTCGGAGCCGCCGCCAGGAACGCTGCGACCGAGACGGGTGTGGCGTGCGGGAAGACCGAGGCGGCGACACCCCACGCGACCCCGTCGACGACGGCGAGGACCACTCCCCCGACGGCGAGGTCGCGCCACGGACGGTACGGAGCGGTCATGACGATGCCGGTCGCGGTGAGCAGGCACATGAAGTCGTTGAGGGCGTTCCGGTCCGGCCCCCACTGCGCGGCCACGCTGGTCGCCGCGGCCGCGGCGAGGAGGGCGACGTGCAGGGCGAACGCCCACCGCGGGAACGGGGCCCGGAACGGCGAGGACGCCACGACCACCACGACCCCCGACGCGGCGAGGAGGAGGACGGTCACCGCGCTGAGGGTCGGGCTCCCGACCACGTCGCGGTCGAACACCGAGACGAGCAGCGCCCAGAGCACCGCACCGGCACCGAGCACGACGGCGAGCGGTCGCGACCCCATCGCACCGAGTGGGTCGTACTGCTGGGCGGTCCGGTCACCGCGGGCGTGCAGACGAGTCGTGTCGACGCGGCTCACCGACCGGTCCCCCGGTCGATGACCCCGTCGAACCCGGGCGGCGGCCAGGTGAACGACCCGGAGGAGCGCAGGCGCCCGCTGTCGGGCCCGGCGCCGACCGAGGCGTGCTCGCCCGCGGACGAGGACCGGGGCACGGTCATCATGACGCTCGTCCCCGACCCCGGCGACGACCAGACCTGGACGTCGCCGCCGACACGACCGATGCGCTCGCGGACCGAACCACGGAGGCCCATGCGGTCGGCACCCGTCTCCTGCTCGTCGAAGCCGCGGCCGTCGTCGACCACCATGACGGTGCACGAGGAGCCGTCGTCGAACACGCTGACCTCGGCGCTGTCGGTGCCGGCGTGCTTCCGGACGTTCGCGAGGCACTGCCCCACCGCGCGCAGCAGCGCGGTCGACGCGTCGCTCCCGAGGGAGCCCAGGACACCGGCGTCCCCCGTGACGACGACGTCGAGCCCCTCGGCCCGGTGCTCGTCGACCATCGCCTCGAAGGCGCGCGACACGGCGTCCGGCTCGGGCTCCGCGTCGCTCGTGTCCGTGCCGAGCCACTGTCTGCCGGTCAGCATCGCGACGTCGGACTCGATCGTCCGTGCGAGCTGGGGGTCCATCGGACCCGAGGGTGCGAGGGCGATCGCGCCGAGGTGGTTCAGGACGGTGTCGTGCAGGATCGCGGCGGCCTCGGCCTCGACGCCCGCACGGTAGGCGGACACGTGTTCCTCGCGGGCCGAGCGGAGCAGTTCGGGCTGGACCCGCTCCGACCGGGCGGTGTTGCGGCTGGTGACGAGCACGAGGGCGACCACGAAGCCGAGGGTCACCCAGGCGAGCACGAGCGGCTGCGGCGGCGCACCGGCCTGCACGAGGGCGACGGACGTCGCGGTCCGACCGACGAGGAACCCGCCGACCGACCACAGCACGACCCGGCCCGGTACCGCGCCCGCTCCGCCGACGAGCACGAGCGGGATGACCGCGAGGGACAGCAGGTAGCCGACCACCCAGCCGGCCGGGACCTGGTCCTGGACGGCGGACGCGAACCACCACGTGCAGAGGCCGCCCACGACGAGGAAGGCCACCGCCGACCGCCAGGTGGCGAACTGCACGTGCACACCGACCATCACGAGCGTCGGCAGGAGCGCCAGGACGGCGCCCCCGACCCGGACCTGCGGGTCGGCGAGTCCCCAGAGCAGCAGCACGACCGCGGCTGCGACGACCGAGCCCACGGCGGCGGCGTGGAAGGCGCGCACGGTCGACCAGGCATTCACGCGGGGCGCGAGGTGCGTGGGGATGCCGAGCACGTGCGGTGGGTCCTTCCGGGAGACGTCTGAGCCGCCGGACCCGGCCACCGGGAGCGGTGGTCGTGTACCCCGAATCGAGCGCGGTGCGGCGACTCGCCCGATGGTACCGCCGATCGCTGACACGCGGTGTCCCCCGGACGCGGAACACGGACGTTCCTCAGAACAGGGTCGGGCCCGACGGAGCCGGCACGGCCGCAGCGCGACGGTCCCACCCCGGCTCGGCGCGCTTCAGCGGCGACGCCGACGGGCGGGACTGCTCCTCGGGCGACGCGGACGACACGCTCGGACGCAGCAGCGGCGCCGGACGCATCGTGTCCGGCCGGTCACGGAACCCCATCGACCCGGTGGCGGGGTCGACCCGTCCGAGGTCGACCCCGTGCGCCCGCAGGATCGGCCGCACGCGCTCGGCGAGCCACCGTCGGTAGTCGGCCGGCGCGTACGTGTTGTCGAGGTACATCGAGCGGTAGCGCGCGACCAGGTCGGGCCTGGTCCGCTCGAGCCACGCGAACCACCACGGCTTCACACCCGGTCGCAGGTGCAGGGCCGAGTACATGACGCTCGTCGCGCCGGCCGCGGCGGCGCGACCCACGGCGTCGTCGAGGTGCGCGCGGGTGTCGGTGATGAACGGCAGGACGGGCATGAGGAACACGGCGCAGTCGAGACCGGCGTCACGGATCGCACGGACGGTCGCCAACCGCGCGGAGGTCGTCGGGGTCCCGGGCTCCACCTGCTGCTGGAGGTCGTCGTCGTAGACCGCGATCGACATCGCGAGGTCGACCGGGACGGAACGGGCGGCCTCGACCAGGAGCGGCAGGTCCCGGCGCAGCAGTGTGCCCTTGGTCAGGACGCTGAACGGCGTCCCGGACTCGGCCAGTGCCCGGATCACGCCCGGCATCAACCGGTACCGCCCCTCGGCGCGCTGGTACGGGTCGGTGTTCGTCCCGAGGGCGACGGGGTGGCGGTCCCAGCTCGGCCGGCGCAGCTCCCGACGCAGGACGTCGGCGACGTTGGTCTTCACGACGATCTGCTGGTCGAAGTCGGCGCCGCCGTCGAACTCGAGGTAGGTGTGCGTCGGCCGCGCGAAGCAGTAGACGCACGCGTGACTGCACCCGCGGTACGGGTTGATCGTCCACCCGTAGGTCCCCGTGCCGTCGGCCGCCGGCACCCGGTTGAGGGCGCTCTTCGCGAGGACCTCGTGGAACGTCACGCCGGCGAACTCCGGCGTCGTGACGCTCCGGACCAGTCCGCTGTTCGAGCCGAGGCCGGGCAGGGCGTCGTCCCGCTCGGCATCGATCGCCTGTCCACTCCACCGCATCGCGCCATTCGAACACATGTTCGAACGTAGCGCAACCGCGGTGGGCCGGGACGGGCCGGTCAGTGGTGCAGGCCGAGCACCTTCGCCGTGCGTTCGAGCGTCTCGTCGGCGAGCTGCGCGTCCGAGCCGAGGTCCTTGCCGTACGTCGGCACCATCTCGCGCACCGCGGGCTCCCACCCGGCCCAGCGGTCCGGGAAGCAGCGCTGCAGCATCGTCAACATGATCGGGACCGCGGTCGACGCGCCCGGGGACGCCCCGAGCAGCCCGGCGATCGACCCGTCGGCCGACGTGATGACCTCGGTGCCGAACTGCAGCACCCCGCCCTTCTCACGGTCGGGCTTGATGACCTGGACCCGCTGTCCCGCGGTGATGCGGTGCCAGTTCTCGGGCTCGGCGGTGGGCATGAAGTCGCGCAGCGCGTCGAACTTCGTCTCCTTCGACGCGAGCAGCTGCCCGACCAGGTAGCGGACGAGGTCGAAGTTCGAGAACGCGACGCTGAGCATCGGCCGGAGGTTGTGCGGCCGGATCGAGCGGAACAGGTCGAGCACCGAGCCCTGCTTGAGGAACTTCGGGCTGAACCCGGCGTACGGGCCGAACATGAGCGACGCCGACCCGTCGACGATCCGCGTGTCGAGGTGCGGCACGGACATCGGCGGCGCACCCACGCTGGCCTTGCCGTAGACCTTCGCCGCGTGCTTCTGCACGACCTCCGGGTCGTCGGTGCGCAGGAACTCACCGGACACCGGGAAGCCGCCGTACCCGCGGATCTCCGGGATCCCGGACTTCTGGAGCAGGTGCAACGCCCCGCCGCCGGCGCCGACGAACACGAACTTCGCGGCGATCCGCTGCGTCGAGCGTCCGACCTCGTTCCGGACGTCGAGCGCCCAGCCCTCGGACACCTTCGACCGCGTGATCTTCCGGACCTGGTGCGAGGGCTCGAACTCGACGCCGGCGATCTCGAGCTCGTCGAACAGCTGACGCGTCAGCGACCCGAAGTCGACGTCCGAACCCGCCGCGGAGTACGTCGCCGCGATGGGCTGGTCCTTCTTGCGGCCGGGCACCAGTGCCGGCGCCCACTCGCGGATCTTCGCGGGGTCGTCGGAGTACTCGATGCCCGCGAAGAGCGGGTGGTCCTTGAGCGCCTCGTACCGCTTGCGCATGTACTCGACGTTCTCGGCACCCCACACGAAGGAGATGTGCGGCGTGGGGTTGATGAAGTTGCTCGGCTGCGGCAGCGCCCCGGTCTCGACGAGGTGCGCCCAGAACTGCCGGGAGACCTGGAACTGCTCGTTGACCGTGACGGCCTTCGCGATGTCGACGTGGCCGTCGGGCATCTCGGGCGTGTAGTTCAGCTCGCAGAGCGCGGAGTGCCCGGTCCCGGCGTTGTTCCACGGGTTCGAGGACTCCTGCGCGACCGACCCGAGCCGCTCGTACACGCGGATCTTCCACGTGGGTTCGAGGCGATGGATGATGGCGCCGAGCGTGGCGCTCATGATCCCTCCCCCGACCAGGACGACGTCGATGGGGTCCACCTGCTTCACTGCCACCCGTCGATCCTACCGTCGTGCGGCCGAGTGCGGGCCGACCACGGGACGGACGGGAGGCCCGTGGCGGATCCGCCACGGGCCTCCCGTCCGTCTGCTGGTCGCGTCGGCGACCGCCGCTACGCGGCGACCGAGCGGCGCGCGACGATCGTCTCGGCGATCTGCACCGCGTTGAGCGCGGCGCCCTTGCGGAGGTTGTCGTTGCTGACGAAGAGCGCGAGTCCGCGTCCCTCGGGGGCCGACTGGTCCGCGCGGATCCGGCCGACGAAGGTCGGGTCCTGGCCCGCCGCCTGCAGCGGGGTCGGCACCTCGGACAGCTCGACGCCCGGTGCGCCCGCGAGGAGTTCGGTCGCGCGCTCCGGCGAGAGCGGACGGTCGAACTCGGCGTGGACCGAGATCGAGTGTCCCGTGAACACGGGCACGCGCACGCAGGTGCCGGCGACCAGGAGGTCCGGGAGCTCGAGGATCTTGCGACTCTCGTTGCGGAGCTTCTTCTCCTCGTCGGTCTCGCCCAGGCCGTCCTCGACGATGGAGCCCGCGAGCGGGACGACGTCGAACGCGATCGGCCGCACGTACTTGACCGGCTCCGGGAAGGTGACCGCGGACCCGTCGTGCGTGAGGGCAGCGGTGTCCTGCTCGAGGGCGGCGCGTGCCTGCCCGAGGAGTTCCTCGACCCCCGCGAGGCCCGAGCCGGAGACGGCCTGGTACGTCGTCGCCACGAGTCGGCGGAGGCCGGCCTCGCCGTCGAGGACCTTCAGCACCGGCATGATCGCCATGGTCGTGCAGTTCGGGTTCGCGATGATCCCCTTCGGTGCCTGGTCGATCGCGTGCGGGTTCACCTCGCTCACGACGAGCGGCACGTCCGGGTCCATGCGCCAGGCGCTGGAGTTGTCGACCACCACGGCACCGGCGGCGGCGAACCGCGGCGCGAGGGCACGGGACGCCGTGGCACCGGCCGAGAACAGCGCGATGTCGATGCCCGACGGGTCGGCCGTCTCGGAGTCCTCGACGACGATCTCCTCGCCGCGGAACGGCAGCGTCGTGCCGGCGGACCGGGCGCTCGCGAAGAAGCGGACCCGGTCGGCCGGGAAGGCGCGCTCCTCGAGGAGACGACGCATGACCGCGCCGACCTGTCCGGTGGCGCCGACGACGGCGACGGTGAGGGTGCTCATGTGGTGCTCCTGGTGGGCTCGTCGATCGGGCTGCGGCGCGACGCCGGGGTCAGCGACCCGTGCCGGCGTAGACGACGGCTTCCTGGTCGGCATCGAGCCCGAACGCGGCGTGCACGACGCGCATCGCCTCGTTCAGGGTGTCGGCGCGGGTCACGACCGAGATGCGGATCTCGGAGGTCGAGATCATCTCGATGTTGATGGACGCCTCGTGCAACGCGCGGAAGAGCGCGGCCGAGACGCCGGCGTTGGTCCGCATGCCGGCACCGACGAGCGCGAGCTTGCCGATCTGGTCGTCGTACTGGATGCCCTCGTACCCGATGTCGGCCTTGGCGACCTCGAGCGCGGTCAGCACGCCCTGCCCCTGGTCCTTCGGCAGCGTGAACGAGATGTCCGTGCGGCCGGTGACGGCCTCGGACACGTTCTGCACGATCATGTCGATGTTCGCGCCCGCGCGGGCGACGATCGTGAAGATCTCGGCGGCCTTGCCCGGGGTGTCCGGCACACCGACGACGGTGATCTTGCCCTCCGAGAGGTCTCCGGCGATCCCGGTGATGATCGGTTCTTCCACGGTTTCCCCCTCTGCAGGGTTGTAGACGATGGTTCCCTCGGCGTTGCTGAAGGACGAGCGGACGTGCAGGGTGACGCCGTGCCGACGGGCGTACTCGACGGCACGGATGTAGAGGACCTTGGCACCGGACGCGGCGAGCTCGAGCATCTCCTCGCTCGTGATCCGGTCCACCTTCCGGGCCTTCGGGACCACGCGCGGGTCGGCCGTGAAGATGCCGTCGACATCGGTGTAGATCTCGCACACGTCGGCGTCGAGCGCCGCGGCCAGGGCCACCGCGGTGGTGTCCGAGCCGCCACGGCCGAGCGTCGTGATCTCACCCGTGGTGCGGTTGAAGCCCTGGAAGCCGGCGACGATCGCGACGTGACCGGCGTCGAGTGCTTCGCGGACCCGCTTCGGGGTGACGTCGACGATCCGGGCCTTGCCGTGCTGTGCGTCGGTGAGCATGCCGGCCTGGCTGCCCGTGTAGGACGACGCCTCGACGCCGAGGCTCTTGATCGCCATCGCGAGCAGCGCCATCGAGATGCGCTCCCCCGCGGTCAGGAGCATGTCGAGCTCACGACCGGCCGGGATCGGGGTGACGGAGTGCGCGAGGTCGACGAGTTCGTCGGTCGTGTCGCCCATGGCCGACACCGCGACGACGACGTCGTTGCCCGCCTTCTTCGTCTGGACGATCCGCTTCGCCACGCGCTTGATGCTCTCGGCGTCCGCCACGGACGAACCACCGAACTTCTGCACGATCAGGGCCACTGGTTGGTACTCCCGGGGACGAGGATCCGCGACTGTGACGCGGTTCGACAATGGTAGTGCGTGTTCCGCGGATGTTGCGTCGGAGCCCAGCCGGACGCAACGATCCTGCGTGGGCTGGCGTGGTCGGCGTCCGTCAGCCGCCGACGACGCGACGGCCCTCGAACGCGCGGCCGAGGGTGACCTCGTCGGCGTACTCGAGGTCGCCGCCCACCGGCAGGCCCGAGGCGAGCCGCGTGGTGCGGATCCCCATCGGGACGAGCAGGCGGCTCAGGTACGTGGCCGTCGCCTCGCCCTCGAGGTTCGGGTCGGTGGCGATGATGACCTCGTCGACGGTGCCGTCGGCCAGGCGGGTCATGAGCTGCTGGATGCGGAGGTCGTCGGGTCCCACGCCGTCGATCGGGCTGATCGCACCGCCGAGCACGTGGTACAGCCCGCGGAACTCACGGGTCCGTTCGATGGCCGCGACGTCCTTGGCTTCCTCGACGACGCAGATGGTCGCCGGGTTCCGCCGCGGATCGCGGCAGATGCTGCAGCGCTCGGACTCCGTGACGTTGCCGCACACCTCGCAGAATCGGACCTTCTCCTTGACGTCAGCGAGGAGCTCCGCGAGCCGGCTCGGGTCGAAGGACTCGGTCTGCAGGATGTGGAAGGCGATCCGCTGCGCTGACTTCGGGCCGATGCCCGGGAGCCGGCCGAACTCGTCGATCAGGTCCTGGACGATCCCGTCGTACATCAGGCGCCTTCCTCGTGCAGGGCGGTCTCCTCGATGAACTGCGCACCGAGGATCTCGCGGACGACTGCCTCACCGTAGCGGCCGGACACGGGTGTGCGGCGGACCTGGGGCGGAGCGGCCGGTGGGGTCCGGCGTGCAGCCGGGGCGGCGGACGGCGTCGACGCGGGGGCTGCCCCGGACCTGGCAGGCGCGGGTCCACCGGCTCCACCGCGGGAGCCGCCGACGCCCGGGTCGGGGTACGGCGCCCCGTCGTCGTAGGGGTCGTCGTCGAGCGGGTAGTCGTCGACCGGGACGTCGGGCCCTGTGACCGGTGCGGTGGGTGCTGACGCTGCGGTCGGGGCGGAGCCGTTGCCGGCCGGTACGGCCGTCGACTGCTCGTCGCCCGCGCCCGCTGAGGTGGCCGGGGTCGTGGCCGCGGGGGCGTCCGCAGACGCGGAGCCGGAGGCCTGTGGCCGCTCGGCGTCGGGCGTTGCGGCCCCTGCGGCCGCTGCGGGGCGGCCCGCCTGCTGCCCGCCGAGTGAGGACGCCGGGCGCAGCTGTGCCGCGAGGGCGGCGTCGACGGCGGGGTCGGACACCGTCCGGACGGGGGCGACCGGTTCACCGGTGTCCGTCGTGCCGAACGGCGCGGACCAGCTCGGTTCGACGTGCTCCGGGACGGCACCCGAGGTCGGGTCGGTGGCGGGGATGGCGGCGACGACCCAGTCGGTGACGGGTCCCGAGGGAGCCGGGGTCGAGGAGGCAGCCGGGGTCGCTGACGGCGCCGGCGCCGAGCCGGACGGCTCGGGGGTCCCGGCGCTCCGGTCGGGCTGCGGCTGCGGCGACGGACGGGACTGCTCGGCCTGCCGGGACTGCCCGGCCGGACCGGACTGCCCGGCCGGACCGGACTGCCCGGCCGGACCGGACTGCTCGGCCGGACGGGACTGCTCGGCCTGACCGGACTGCTCGGCCTGCCGGGACTGCTCGGCCTGCCGGGACTGCTGCGTCGGCGCCTGCTGCTGCGTCGATGGGCGCTGTCCGGTCGTGGGCTGCTGCGCACCCGGCTGCGACTGCTCCGGTCGCTGCGACTGCGCGCCCTGCTGCCGGTCCTGCTGGCCGCCCGCCCCCTGCGGACCCGCACCCTGTTGGCCCGCACCCTGCCGACCCGCGCCCTGCGGGGCAGATCCCTGCGGTGCAGATCCCTGCGGCGCCGGTGCCTGCGGCGGTCGCCCGGCAGGCGGCTGTCCCTGCTGGCCGGGGCCCTTGGCGACGAACTTCACACGGAGCCCGAGCACGTCGAGGATCGCCGACCGCAGCAGTTCACTCACGCTCGTCGACGGGTCGCTCATCTCCTTGAAGGAGGCGACGTCCTGCTGGCTCGGGAACGTGAGGGTGAGCACGTCCTCGCGGAGGGCGGTCACCTGTGCGGTGACGACCACCGACCAGGCCGAACGCTTCGCGTGCTGGACGTGCTCGACGACCTGCGGCCAGGCGTCACGCAGCTGCTGGAACCCGACTGCGGCGACCGGACGGACGACGGGCTCGTCGCCCACCGCGGTGCCCTGGCCGGTCGACGACGGACTGACCTCGCCGGACGGTTCGTCACGACCGGGGCCCTGCGTGCCGGCACCGGGGGCGGCGGTCCGATCCCCGTCGTCCGCCTGACCGGGACCGGCCGCCGTGCGAGCGGATCCAGCGGGACGGTCGTCGGTCGACCCGTGCGTGGTGGGCGCTGCCTGGTTCGGCGCTGCCTTGTCCGGCGCTGCCTGGTCCGGCGCTGCCTGGCTCGGCACGCTCTGACTCGGCGTCCCCTGGTCCGCCGTGCCGGGGGTGACCGCTGCCCAGGAGGCGGCGGCATCGCGCGCTGCAGCCCCGGGGTCGGCCACACCGGCTCCACCGGACGCCCGACCCTGGTCGGCCTGCTGCGCCGGCGCGGCGGCGGACGGAGCGGTGGCACGAGCACCGCCGGCTGCCGGTGCACCCGACGACTGCGCGCCTGCGGCGGGAGCGGACTGCGTGGCGGTCGCGGGAGCGGACTGCGGCACCGCGCCGGTCCCCCGACCGGCGTCCGACGCCGGACGCGACCGGGCCCCGGCATCGGGAGCCGCGCCTCCGACCTGGTGCTCGGCGGGCTCGCCGACGCCCACCCGTCGCTCGAGCCGCTCGACCCGCGCGAGCGCGCCGCGCTGGGTGTCGTCGGCCTCGGGCACGAGCATCCGCGCCGTCATGAGCTCGAGGTGCAACCGCGGCGAGGTCGCACCGGTCATGTCCGTGAGGGCGCGGTTCGCGATGTCCGCCGACCGGGACAGTGCCGTGGCGCCGAACACGCCGGCCTGGCGGGTCATGGTGTCGAGTTCCTCGGGCGAGACCCCGCGCAGGACCGCTGCCGCGCTCTCGTTCGTCGCGGCGACGACGATGAGGTCGCGCAGGCGCTCGAGCAGGTCCTCGACGAAGCGCCGCGGGTCCTGCCCCGTCTGCACGACCCGGTCGATCGCGGCGAACGCCGAGGCGGGGTCGGCGACGGCGAGCGCGTCGACCACGTCGTCGAGGAGGGCCGCGTCGGTGTAGCCGAGGAGCGCGACCGCGCGCTCGTAGGCGATCGCGCCGTCTTCGCTGCCGGCCATCAGCTGGTCGAGCAGGGAGAGCGTGTCGCGGACCGATCCACCACCGGCGCGGACGACGAGGGGCAGCACCCCAGGCGCGACGGAGACGGACTCGGTCGCGCAGAGCTGCTCGACGTACTCGAGCATGGTGGCCGGCGGGACGAGTCGGAACGGGTAGTGGTGGGTGCGGGACCGGATCGTGCCGATGACCTTCTCGGGCTCGGTCGTCGCGAAGATGAACTTGACGTGCTCCGGCGGCTCCTCGACGAGCTTGAGCAGCGCGTTGAAGCCCTGCGGCGTCACCATGTGCGCCTCGTCGAGGATGAAGATCTTGTAGCGGTCCCGCGCCGGGGCGAACACCGCACGGTCCCGCAGGTCGCGCGCGTCGTCGACGCCGTTGTGGCTCGCCGCGTCGATCTCGATCACGTCGAGCGACCCGCTCCCGCCACGGGCGAGCTCGACGCAGCTCGGGCAGACACCGCACGGGGTGTCCGTCGGGCCCTCGGCACAGTTCAGGCAGCGGGCGAGGATGCGCGCCGAGGTCGTCTTGCCGCACCCGCGCGGGCCGCTGAACAGGTACGCGTGGTTCACGCGGTTCGTCCGGAGTGCGGTGCGCAGCGGGTCGGTGACCTGCGACTGCCCGATCAGCTCGGCGAAGTTCTCGGGCCGGTAACGGCGATACAGGGCGGTGACCACGCGACAAGGGTAGCCGGGACGGCCGACACCTCGACGCCGGATCCGACCGGCTGTGGACGGACCCCGGGAACGAAGAAGACTCCTCACGCACCCGCCAGAGCCCGGTTACCCTTGCTGCGTTTCCGCCCTGGGGGAGTTGGCCTGGATGGCGTCACGTGAGGAGCCTCCGGAAGTCTACCGGACGTCACGGGCAGTATCGAACGCATGAAGATCGCCATCGCCGGAGGACACGGCCAGATCGCCCTGCTCCTCGCCCGACTCATCACCGACGCCGGCCACGACGCACTCGCGATCGTCCGCAACCCGGCGCACGTCGCCGACGTCGAACAGCAGGGCGCGACCGCACTGGTGGCCGACCTGGAACAGCTCGACGACGACGAGCTGGCCATCCGCCTGCGCGGTGTCGACGCCGTCGTGTTCGCCGCCGGCGCCGGCCCGAACAGCGGCGCCGAGCGCAAGGAGGCCGTCGACCGCGACGCGGCGATCCTGCTCGCCGACGCCGCCGAGCGGCGGGGCATCGACCGCTACGTGATGATCTCCTCGATGGCGGCGGACACGTACGACCCGGAGCGTGCGGTCGTGCCGGCCCGCTCCGAGGACGACGTCTTCCAGGTCTACCTGCGCGCGAAGTCCGAGGCTGACGCGGACCTCCGGGCGCGCAACCTGCGCTGGACGATCGTCCGGCCAGGTGCCCTGCTCGACACGCCACCGCAGGGCACGGTCAGGGTCGGCCGCACCGTGCCGCGCGGATCGATCCCCCGTGCCGACGTCGCGGCGGTCGTGCTGCACGCGCTCCTCGACGACACCGCGGTGGGCGTGCAGTTCGAGGTCACGAGCGGGGACGCCCCGATCGCGGCCGCCCTGCAGGCGATCAGCTGACGCCGGTGACCGAGCAGCACACCCGACCCGGGGCGTGCTGCTCGGTCACCCCCGGTTCAGAGCGCGACCGCGGCGGACTGTCGCGCGATCTCGAGTTCCTCGTTCGTCGGGATCACGAGCACCGCGACCCGCGAGGCGTCCGTCGAGATCCGGCGCGCCTCGCGTGAGGCGAGCTCGTTGCGGTCCGGGTCGACCTCGATGCCGAGGTGCTCGAGGCCGGCGAGCACCCGTCGGCGCAGCAGGGCGTTGTTCTCCCCGACGCCGGCCGTGAACACCACGGCGTCGAGGCCGCCGAGCTGGGCCGTGTACGCGCCGACGTAGCGCCGGATGCGGTGCCGGTACACGGCGAGCGCTGCCTCGGCCGTCTCGTCACCCCGCGAGGCGGCGTCCTGCACGTCCCGCATGTCCCCGTTGCCGGTGAGGCCGAGCAGCCCGGACTGCTTGTTGAGCATGGTGTCGAGTTCGTCGAAGTCGAGCCCGGCCTCGCGGTGCAGGTGCAGCAGGACGGCCGGGTCGAGGTCGCCCGAGCGCGTCCCCATCACGAGGCCCTCGAGCGGCGTCAGCCCCATCGAGGTCTCGATGGACCGGCCACCGTCGATCGCCGCGGCGGACGCGCCGTTGCCGAGGTGCAGGACGATGGTCTTGAGTTCGGACAGCGGCCGGCCCAGGAACGCGGCTGCCTGCTCGGAGACGTACTTGTGGCTCGTCCCGTGCATGCCGTAGCGGCGGATCTGGTACCGCTCGGCGAGGTCGGCTGGGATCGCGTACGTGTAGGCGTGCGGCGGCATCGTCTGGTGGAACGCGGTGTCGAACACGGCCACGTGCGGCACGTCGGCGAACACCTGCTTCGCAGCCCGGATCCCCTCGAGGTTCGCCGGGTTGTGCAGCGGTGCGAGGCTGTTCAACGCCTCGATCTGCCCCTCGACCTCGTCCGTCACGACGGTGGCGCGGTCGAACGTGGTGCCGCCGTGGACGACGCGGTGTCCGACGACGGCGGGCGGGTGCTCGTCGAACGACGGGCCGACCTTGGCGAACGCGTCGATCATCGCCTGGAACCCGGCTGCGTGGTCGGGGACGTCGGCGCTGTCGTTCGAGGTCGACTCCCCCGTCAGCGCGTTGGTGTGCTTCCAGGCACCGGAGGACTCCCCGATGCGCTCGACCAGTCCGGAGGCGAGCGTGCGCTCGTCCTCGAGCTCGATGAGCTGGTACTTGAACGAACTCGAGCCGGAGTTGACGACGAGGGCTGCGGTCACGGGGTGGTGCCTTCCTGGGTCGGACGGGTGGTGGTCGCGGTCCGGGGTCGCGTCGCGTCCGCGACGGGGCGCCCGGCCTGGAGGAACGGTGCCGGTCGGTCGGTCACGCCGCGTCGGTCGCGGTGCCGGCCTGGATGGCCGTGATCGCCACGGTGTTGACGATGTCGCTGACGAGCGCCCCGCGGGACAGGTCGTTGATCGGCTTGCGCAGGCCCTGCAGGACCGGACCGATCGCGACCGCGCCGGCCGAGCGCTGCACGGCCTTGTAGGTGTTGTTGCCGGTGTTGAGGTCCGGGAAGACGAACACCGTGGCGCGACCCGCCACCGGCGAGTCCGGCATCTTGGTCGCCGCGACGGTCGGGTCGGCGGCCGCGTCGTACTGGATCGGCCCCTCGACCAGGAGGTCCGGGCGACGCTCGCGGACGAACGCGGTCCCGGCACGCACCTTGTCGACGTCGGCGCCGGAGCCGCTGTCGCCGGTCGAGTAGCTGAGCATCGCCACGCGCGCGTCGATGCCGAACTGCGCGGCCGTCTCGGCGGACGAGATCGCGATGTCGGCGAGCTGCTCGCTGGTGGGGTCCGGGATCACGGCACAGTCGCCGTAGACGAGCACGCGGTCGGCGAGCGCCATGAGGAAGACGCTCGACACGATCGAGGTGTCCGGGCGGGTCTTGATGATCTCGAAGGACGGCCGGATCGTGTGCGCCGTGGTGTGGCGCGCGCCGGAGACCATGCCGTCGGCGAGGCCGAGCTGCACCATGAGCGTGCCGAAGTACGACACGTCGGTCACGGTGTCCCGCGCGAGCTCGATCGACATCCCCTTGTGGGCGCGCAGTCGCGTGTACTCCTCGGCGAAGCGCTCGCGCAGCTCGGGGTCGAACGGGCTGACGACGTGCGCCTCGTCGAGGTCGAGTCCGAGCTCGGTCGCGCGGGCCCGCACGGCGGTCGGCTCGCCGAGGATCGTCAGCTCGCACACCTGGCGCTGCAGCAGGGTCGAGGCGGCCCGGAGGATGCGGTCGTCGTCGCCCTCGGGCAGCACGATGTGCTTGCCGTAGCCGCGCGCCCGGTCGAGCAGCCCGTGCTCGAACATCAGCGGGGTCACGACGCCGGACGGCGTGAGCTGGAGCCGGTCCCGCAGGGCGTCCGCGTCGACGTGCTGTTCGAAGAGCGCGAGCGCGAGGTCGGCCTTCCGCGGTGAGTCCGCCGCGAGCCGACCCCGGGTGTGCGTGATCCGGAGCGCCGTGTCGTACGTGCCGAGGTCGTTGCGCGCGATCGGCAGGGGGCTCGACAGACCGTCGAGCAGCCGAGTGATCTGCGGGGACGTGTCGAACCCGCCGTTCAGGATGACGCCGGCCAGGCTCGGGAAGGTCTCGGACTGGTTCGCGAGCACCGTGGCGAGCAGCACGTCGCTGCGGTCGCCCGGGACGACGACGATGCCGCCGTCGATGAGCCGCGGCAGCACGTTCTCCATGCTCATGCCGGCGACGACGGTGCCGAGCGCCTCACGGTCGAGCAGGGCGTCGTCGCCCCGCACCAGCGTCGCGTCGGTCGCCTGGAGCAGCGCCCGCACGGTCGGGGCGACCAGCACGCTGTCCTCGGGGATCGCCCACACCGGTGTGTCCGGGTGGTGGTCGTGCACGGCGCGCTCGACGCTGTGCACGATCGGGTCGAGGGCGTCGGGGTCGGCACGGTTCACGACGACGCCGAGCAGCTGGGCGTGCTCCGCCCGCAGTTCGCTCGTGGTCACGTCGGCGACCTGCGCCATCGCCTCGGGGGTGCGGGCACCGCGCTCGGACGTGTCGCGCCCGCCGAGGACGAGCAGCACCGGCGCGCCGAGGTTCGCGGCGACCTTCGCGTTGAAGGAGAGCTCGGTGGGGCTGCCCACGTCGGTGTAGTCGGAGCCGAGGACCACGACCGCGTCGCACCGGCGCTCGACCTGGGCGAACCGGGTCAGGATCGTGGCGACCGCGGCGTCCGGGTCGGCGTGGACGTCGTCGTAGGTGACGCCGACGGCTTCGTCGTAGGAGAGCCCGACGGCACTGTGCTGCAGCAGCAGTTCGAGCACGTAGTCGGGCTCGGCGACCGACCGGGCTACCGGTCGGAACACGCCGACGCGGCCGACGGACCGGGCGAGGGTCTCGAGGACACCGAGGGCCACGGTGCTCTTGCCGGTGTGCCCCTCTGCGGACGTGATGAATATGCGGGTCGACACGGCCCCAGGCTAGCCCGGTGGCCGCCGGGCGCTCTGGGAACCGGACGGGCTGTGGAGGGACGTGGTCGTCCACACCCTCGAAGACCTGTACCATGGGGTGTCGTCGCGAGACGGCACCAGGAGAATTCGCCTAGTGGCCTATGGCGCACGCTTGGAAAGCGTGTTGGGTGCAAGCCCTCGGGGGTTCGAATCCCCCATTCTCCGCCAGCACGACGAAGGGCACCCGGCGACGGGTGCCCTTCGTCGTTCCCGGGAGATCGCCCCGGCACGCCGTTCCCGGCCGGGGCGCTCCGGCCGCGGCGTCCGACCGGGCCGTCGTGTCCCCCGTGTGCGGGACCGTCGTGCCCCCCGTCCGCCATGAGCTGGCCGGTACACGCGCACCCGGGGTGGAACGCACTGTCCTCCTGCCCCGTCACGCCCTATGGTGAGATCGACGGACGGCCCCGGGACGGGTCGGACACGGTGCATCTCGGGCGGCAGGGGCGTCGCCCGCGGGGAGCGTACGACGCTGCCTGCGCACCCGAGCACGAGGAGAGCACGTGGGGGACACGACGGTACCGGTGACGGGACGCCTCCGCGCGCCCACCTTCGACGTGTTGCTCCGGCCCCGCCGGTCCCTCGTCCGCTCGACGGTCCTCAGCATCGTCTTCTCCGCCGTGCCCCTGGCCGTCGCGCTCGTCTGGGTGTCGCTGCCGGTCCGGTGGTGGGCACTCGTGGCGACACTCGTGGTGGTCCTCGCGGTCGTCGTGGGCGTGCTGTTCGTCCGGCTCCGCTCGGCGTTCCTCGGCATCGCCGCCGACGCCGTCGTGCTGAACGGGGTGGTCTCGGCCAACCGGCGGATCGCCCGCGACCGCGTCGACCACGTCGTCGTCGCCTCGACCCACGGGTCGCCCCCGGACCGCACGGTGCGCGAGCTGCTCGCGTTCGACGTCACGGGACGGCACCTGTTCCGGATGCGCGCTGACGTGTGGGGTGACGCCGCGCTGGACCGCGTCGTCGACGAGCTCGACGTCCGGGTCGACCGGGAGCCGCGGGTCGTGCCGCCGGCCGAGATCGCGCGCCGCTGGCCGACGAGTCGTGCGTGGTACGAGCGACGCTCCGGTGCCCTCGTGGCGGCACTCGCGGCCGTGGTCCTCGTCGTCGGGCTCCTCGCCGTCGAGACGGTGCGCCTGCTCGCAGCCTGACGCGCCGCCGAGCACACCGCCCCGCGCGCCGCGACCGTCCCGCACGTCGCCTCGCACGCCGCGACCGCGGAGCACACCGCCTCCCACGCCGCGACCGCCGAGCACACCGCCGCGACCGCCGGGACCGGCCGGGCAGGACCGTCAGCGCCGCCGACGCAGGGTCGCGAACACCCCGCGGACGACCTCCTTCGCGATCGACCGCCCGAGCGACGACCCGAGCAGGTCCGTCAGCGGGTCCTCCGCCCGCCGTGTGGTCGAGGTCCGACCCGTGCTCCGCGGCGACCGCCGTGCCCGCGCACTCCGCTCCGCCTGCTCGAACTCGCGCTGTGCCCGCTCGTACTCCTGCTGGGCCGCGCGCCGCTCGCGCTCCTCGGTCCGTTCCCGCGCCGCGGCCTCCTTCGCCGCCGCAGCGGCCGCACGCGCGGCCTCCCGTTCGGCCTCGGCCTGCGCGGTCGCTGCGGCCTCCGCAGCGTCGGCGGCGGCCGTCTGCGCCGCAGCGGCCTCGAGGCGACGTGCCAGGACCTCGCGGGCCGAGTCGGGGTCGACGCTCGTGCCGTAGGTGGCGAGCAGCGGGGACGCGGCGACCCGCGCCTCCAGGTCGGGTGCCGGCAACGGCGCCATCGAGCCCTGCGGGGCGCGGAGCCGTGTCCAGGCGACCGGTGTCGGTGCACCGCGCTCGTCCATGACCGTGACGATCGCCTCACCGGTCGCGAGCGAGGTGAGCACCTCGCCGAGGTCGTAGTCGCTCGTGGGGTACGTCGAGACCGTCGCCCGCAGCGCCTTCGCGTCGTCGGGGGTGTGTGCCCGGAGCTGGTGCTGGATGCGCGACCCGAGCTGCGCGAGCACGTCGTTCGGCACGTCCTTCGGGGTCTGCGTCACGAAGACGATGCCGACGCCCTTCGACCGGATGAGCCGGACGGTGCGCACGATCTGCTCGGTGAAGTCCTTCGAGGCGCCCGAGAACAGCAGGTGTGCCTCGTCGAAGAAGAACACGAGCTTCGGCGCGTCGAGGTCGCCCACCTCGGGCAGTTCGTTGAACAGGTCGGCGAGCAGCCACATCAGGAAGGTGGAGAAGACCGCGGGCTGGTCCTGCACGCCCGGTACCTCGAGCAGGCTCACGATCCCCCGGCCGTCGGCCGCGGTGCGGAGGAACACCTGCGTGTCGATCTCGGGCTCGCCGAAGAACGCGTCGGCGCCCTGGTCGGCGAACGTGACGAGCTCGCGGAGGATCACGCCCGCGGTCTGCTTCGACAGGCCGCCGAGGGCCGCCAGCTCGGGCTTGCCCTCGTCGCTCACCAGGAACGTCAGGACGCTCCGCAGGTCGGCGAGGTCGACGAGCGCCAGACCGGCCTGCTCGGCGTAGTGGAAGACGAGGCCGAGCGAGGACTCCTGCGTCTCGTTCAGGCCGAGGACCTTCGACAGCAGCAGTGGACCGAACCCGGAGGCCGTCGCCCGGACCGGCACGCCCGTGCCCTTCCCGCCGAGGGCGTAGAACTCGGCCTGGCTCGCGACGCCCCGCCACTGCTGCCCGATGCCGCCCGTGCGGGCGAGGAGCTTGTCGCTCGGCTCGCCGGCCGTGGCGAGGCCGGACAGGTCGCCCTTCACGTCGGCCGCGAAGACCGGGACGCCGTGCGCTGCGATCTGCTCCGCGAGCACCTGCAGCGTGCGGGTCTTGCCGGTACCGGTCGCCCCGGCGACCAGGCCGTGCCTGTTCAGCATGCCGAGCGGGATCCGCACCTGGACGTCGGGCATCGCCTCGCCGTTGACGAGCGCGCCGAGTTCGAGGGCACTGCCGGTCACGGTGTACCCGTCACGGATCCGTGCGACCGCGTCCGGGCCGAGGGGGCCGGGCGAGGGCACCGTGCTCGGTGCGGTGGGTGTGCTCGTGTCGGCCGGAGTGCTCGGCGCGGCAGGTGCGGGCGACCGGTCGGGAGGCACGGTGCCGGTCGTCGACGCGGCCTGCGTCGCCGAGTCGGTCGCGTCGAGCGCGGTGGTCGCGGTGGTCGCGACGGGCGCGGTGGTCGCGTCACCCTCGGTGGTCGCGACGGGCGCGGTCGTGCCGTCGCGCTCGGTCGTCGCTCCCGCGGGTGCTCCGGCCGCCTGCTCCAGCGCTGCCGCGAGCTCCTCGGCGCGCCGCGCTGCTTCGTCGGCGAGCCGGCGGGCCTCCTCCGCTGCCGCCCGTGCCTCGGCCGCAGCCGCTCGTGCCTGCTCCACCGCGTCGCTCATGTCCGCAGCCTACGGACGCACGAGGCGCTCGGTCCGGGCCCCTGGCGAAGATCGACGCGGAACGACACCGCGGTCGTCGGACGACAGCGGACCTGTCGAACCATGCGACGTCAGTGCGAGAGCGCCGGGACCGTCCTCGGCCGCACCACGACCCACAGCACCAGGATCGCGACCGCCGCGGTGCACGCCATCACGGCGGCCATCGGGGTCGCCGCGGTGATGCCGAGCCACCCGACGATCGGCGAGACCAGCCCGGCGACGCCGAAGTTCAGGGCGCCGAGGAGCGACGCGGCGGTCCCGGCCTCCTTGCCGTGCGCCGCGAGGCCGATCACCTGCACGAGCGGGAACGAGAACCCGCACGCGGCGATGAAGAACCACAGCGGGACGAGCACGCCGACCAGGCCCGCGCCGAGCTGGTCGAGCACGACGATGGCGGTGGCGGACAGGAACAGCGTCGCGGTCGAGCACGCCAGGATCCACTGGGGCCCGACGCGCTGCGCCAAGCGCGAGGAGACCTGCACCCCGACGACCACGCCGACGGAGTTCACGGCGAACAGCAGGCCGTACTGCTGGGCGTTGAGCCCGTAGACGGTCTGGAACAGGAACGGCGACGAGCTGAGGTACGAGAACAACCCACTGAAGACCATCGCCCCGATGAGGGCGACCCCGACGAAGATCCGGTCGGACAGCAGCGCCCGGTACCGCTGGCCGATGGTCGAGTGCCCGGACTCGTGGCGGCGTGCCGGCGGGAGCGTCTCGACGATGAGCAGCACCGAGGCGATCACGACCGCGGCGCCGTAGCAGGCGAGGAAGACGAAGACCCCGCGCCAGCTGACGAACTGCAGCATCTGCGAGCCGATGAGCGGGGCGAGGATCGGCGCGAGGCCGTTCACCATCGCGAGGCGCGAGAGCATCCGGACGAGGGACTTGCCGCCGAACAGGTCGCGGACCGTGGCCATCGCGACGACACCGCCGGCCGAGGCGCCCATGCCCTGCAGCACGCGGAACAGTGCGAGCACCTCGACGTTCGGCGCGCACGCGGCCCCGATCGAGGCGCCGACGTGCACGGTCGTCGCGATGATGAGCGGCAGGCGGCGCCCGACCTTGTCGCTCCAGGGCCCGACGAGCAGCTGCCCGAACGCGAACCCGAGCGTCGTGGCGGTCAGGGTGAGCTGCACCGCCCCCTCGGAGATCCCGAACTCGCGCTCGAGCGACGGGAACGCCGGCAGGTACAGGTCGATGGTGAACGGGCCGAGCGCGGTGAGCGCCCCGAGCACGAAGACGTAGACGAGGCGCTGCCGCCGGGTGAGCGAGTCACCGGGGTGCAGCACGACGCGGAGCGAACCGGTGGTGGCGGGCGCGGTCACGGGAGGGCGGTCCTTCGACAGGAGAGAGACTGGTGAGGAGGCCGGCGTCATCGGACCGGGCCGAGGCACGAACGGATCGGTGCGCGGACCGGGTCGGATCGAATCGATTCGGCCGTGGAACCATCCTACGGGCTGCGTGCGCGCTCACGGAACACCTGTCGGCGACCGGAGCGGCCGGACCGCGTTCCGTGACCCGTCCGTGACCGGTCCCGCGGCCCCCGGTGCGGTAGCGTCGGACTGCCCGGCCCGCGCGGCCGACGCACACCGACGAGAGGGGGACGACGGTGGTCGATGCCCGTGTCCTGCACACCACGGCGGCGCTGCGTGCGGCGATCCTCCGCCTCGCCGCCGACCGACCCGTCTCGACCATCACGGTCGCCGACGTCACCCGCGCCGCCGGCATCAACCGCGCGACGTTCTACTCGCACGCGGTGTCGCCCGGGTCGCTGCTCGCCGACGTCCTGACCCCCGAGCTCGACCGCATCCGCGAGGACGACGTCGCGGCCCGCCGTGCCGCGACCGACCGGGGCGCCGGGCCCGACGAGCTCGCGGCGATCACCCGACGGGGCATCGACGCGGTCGTCGAGCACGTCGTCTCGCACCGGGACATCTACGCCAAGGGCCTGCCCGACTCCGCCGACGCCTCGCTGCACCGGCTGCTCGTCGAGCACTTCACGGTGTCGAGCGTGCAGCACATCCAGGAGCTCCCGACCGCGGACCGACCCGCGCTGCTCGACGACGTCGCCGCGGGTTTCGTGGCCCAGGGCTTCGTCGGCGCGATCGAGGTCTGGCTCGGCGGCCCCCGACGGTCCCGCCGCTCGCTGGTCGACACGATCACGCGGTCGTTCCCGGCCTGGTGGCACTGACCGGACGACGCAGCCGGGCCATCCGGACCCGTCCCCCACCCGAGAACGCCCGGGCCCTTCAGTCGCCCGACGCGGGCCGTTGCCCCCGCTGCAGCGTCCGCACGACGTCGGTCGCGGTGCGTGCCACGACGTCCGGGTCGTCGTCGGCCGGCACCCGGTGGTCGGCGGACACCCCGTCGCCGCCGGTCCCGCTCGCGGGCAGCGCCTGCCCGAGGGAGACCACGACGACACCGGCGTCGTGCGCGGTCTGCACCACCCCGGTCAGCGCGGACGCGTCGACGGGTTCGACGAGGAGCGCCTTCGCTCCCCCGCGCACGAGGTCCGCCACGGCCCGCTGCTGTGCACCGGGGCCGTCGTCGGCGGGCGCGACCCGGACGTCCGGACGGAACCCCGCGTCGGACAGGCGCCGGTCCAGGTCGGTGCCCAGTGCCTCCCGGCCGGCGGGCAGCACCACGCCGACGACGGCGTGCTGGTCGAAGCCGCCGTCCGAGCTCGTCAGGTCGGTGCTCCGGACGGGCGTCGGTGCGGCGGCCGTCGGCCCCTGGCAGCCGCCGAGCGCGAGTGCCGTGCCCGCGGCGACCACCACCACGACGGCCCGCGCCGCGACGGACACGCGGCCCGGACGCCCCGGTCGGGTCAGACTGACGCTGCGCACGGTGGTCCTCCGCTCGGTCGGTCTGCCACGTTACCCGCCGGCCGCGGCGGACACCGTGCCCCCGGTCGCCGTCGTCGACGGGACGGCCGGCACCGGTCCGAGCCGCCGGACCGCCACCGTCGCGACGAGCGCGATGCCGGTCATCGCGACGAAGACGAGCGGGAACGACCACGCTCCGTCCGCCCCGCCGGCCCCGACGAAGAGCAGTCCGGTGACGGCGAGGCCGACCACGCTGCCCGACGCGTCGGCGATCGTGAGGGCCGAGCTCGCGAACCCGTCGTCGCCCTCGCCCGAGAACCGCAGCGTCAGCATCGAGGCCCGCGGGTAGATGCCGCCCATGCCCGCTCCCCCGACGAACCACCCGACGACGAGCACCCACCACGGCAGGTCGAGCGTCGCCACGGCGAGCGCCGTGAGCAGGCTGACGAGCACCAGCACGAGACCACCGCCGAAGGTCCGTGCCGCGGTGAGCCGCCGCTCGCCGAGCCGTCCGTGCAGCCAGCTCGCCGCGGCCCAGCTCAGGGCCGCGACCGTCAGCGCGAGCCCCGCGGCGGATGCGGACAGGCCGTGCCGGGCCTGGAGCAGGTACGGGACGTACGCCTCGCTGCCGAAGAACGCGGCAGCGACGAGCCCGCGGACGAGCACCACCGACGACAGCCCGGGCGCTGCGCGGAACGTGCCCGCGGGGAGCAACGGGCGGAGCGCCGCCCAGGTGCCGACGAGGCCGACGACCACCGCGACGATCCGCGCCCAGGAGCCGAGGTCGGCGGCGACGTTGAGGAGCAGGATCGCGGCCGCGGCTCCGATCGACCACCCGATCCGGACGCGCTGCCACGGCGGCCGGACCGCGTCGGCGGGCGGCCGGAGCCGACGGAGCGTCGGCACGAGCAGCGCGAAGGACACCACGGCGACGCCGAGGGCGCCGGCGAACACCCAGTGCCAGTCCCACACGTCGGTGACGATCCCGGCGAGCGCCGGACCGACGAGCGCGGGCACGACCCACGCGGCCGCGAAGCCCGCGAACACCGGACCGTGCAGCTCGGCCGGGAAGATCCGCGCGACGAGGACGTACAGCACGACGTCGATCGCGCCCGCGCCGAACCCCTCGACCAGGCGTCCGGCGAGGAACACCTCCATGGTCGGGGCGAGCATCACGACCGCGGTCCCGAGCGCGAACAGCGCCGCAGAGACCCACGCGACGACCCGGCCGCCCGCACGGTCCGTCCAGTTGCCCGCGAGCACCATTCCCGGCACCCCGGCGGCGAGCGGGGCGGCGAACGCGAGCGCGTAGAGCGTCTCACCGTCGAGGTCGCGGCTGATCTCGGGCATCACGGTGGTCATCGCGAGGTTCTGGAACGCGGCCACCCCGACGATCGCGACCATGCCGACGGTCGCGAGCGCGTAGCGCCCGCTCAGGATGCCGGTCCGCCCCGTCGCCTCGTCGCCCACCCGCGTCACGCTACCGTCGGGCACCCACCGGCGCGACCGGCGGACGCGACCGGGGACCGGACGGGAGGCCCGTGGCGGCGCCGCCACGGGCCTCCCGTCCGGTCCGTCCCCACCTGCGCGACGCGGGCCGGCCGACGGGGCGGGTGTGCGTGCGGCTCGTCAGCGCGACAGCGCCTGCAGGACGTCGGCGACCAGGTCGCCGGCGTCCTCGATGCCCACCGACAGGCGGACGACGTTCTCCGGGACCGCGAGCTCCGTGCCCTTGACCGACGCGTGCGTCATCTCGCTCGGGTACCCGATGAGCGACTCGACGCCGCCGAGGGACTCCGCGAGCGTGAAGACCTCCGTCGACTCGACGAACCGCTTCGCGGCCTCCGGTCCGCCGTCGAGCGCGACCGAGAGCATGCCGCCGAAGCCGCGCATCTGCTTCGCGGCCACCTCGTGGCCCGGGTGGTCGGGCAGGCCCGGGTAGAAGACGCGCTCGACGCCCGGGGCGGAGACCAGCGCCTCGGCGACCGCCTGCGCGTTCGACGAGTGCCGCTCCATCCGGACCGGCAGGGTCTTGATGCCGCGGGTGGTGAGGAACGCGTCGAAGGGCGAGGCGATCGCGCCCGCGCCGAACTGCAGGAAACCGACCTGCGCGGCGAGCTCCTCGTCGCGGAGCACCACGGCGCCGCCGACGACGTCGGAGTGGCCGCCGAGGTACTTCGTCGTCGAGTACGACACCGCGTCCGCGCCGAGGGCGAGCGGCTGCTGCAGGTACGGCGAGGCGAAGGTGTTGTCCACCACGACGAGCGCGCCGGCCGCGTGCCCGATCTCGGACAGCAGGGCGATGTCGGCGATCTTCATGAGCGGGTTCGTCGGCGTCTCGACCCAGAGGACGGTCTTCGCCGGTGCGCCCTCGAGCGCGGCGCGGACCCGGTCGACGTCGCCGGTGTCGACCACCACGAGCTCGACACCCCACGGCACGTGCAGCCGGTTCACCAGGCGGTGCGTCCCGCCGTACACGTCGTTGCCCATCACGACCCGGGCGCCGGGCTCCAGGTAGGCGCGGAGCAGGGCGTCCTCGGCGGCGAGTCCGGACGCGAACGAGTACGCCGCGACACCGCCGTCGAGGTCGGCGAGCAGCGTCTGCAGGGCGTCGCGGGTGGGGTTGCCGCCGCGGGAGTACTCGTAGCCGTTGCGCATGTTCCCCACGCCGTCCTGCACGTAGGTGCTCGTGACGTGGATCGGCGGGATCACCGCGCCCGTGGTGGGGTCGGGCGTCTGGCCGGCGTGGACGGCGCGGGTGCTGAACTCGGTCATGCGTGCTGGTTCCTCGGGGTCGTACGTGCTGGTCTGGCGGCGGGCTGGTCGCGGGTCACTCGGACAGGGAGGTCAGGAGGTCGTGGCGGGTGAGCACCGTGACGGGCTTGCCGTCGTCGACCACGAGCAGGGCGTCGACGGTCTCGAGCGCCCGCCGCGCGGCCGCGAGCGACTCGCCGACGCCGATCAGCGGGAGCGGGTCGCCGACGAAGCCGCTCACCGCGTCCGTCATCGCCGCCGCGCCCGTGAAGACCTGCTCGAGCAGGTCCTTCTCGGCGACCGCCCCGACCACCTCGCCGATCACGACCGGCGGCTCGGCCGCGAGCACCGGCATCTGCGAGACGCCGTACGTGGACATGATCTCGACGACGTCGCGGACCGTGTCGGACGGGTGCGCGTGCACGAGGTCCGGCAACCGGCCGTCCTTGCCCGCGACGACGGAGCCGACCGTGCGCGCGTCGTCGGTCTCGGCGAAGCCGTACGAGCGCATCCAGCGGTCGTTGAAGATCTTGCCGAGGTAGCCGCGGCCACCGTCCGGCAGCAGCACGACCACGACGTCGTCCTCGGTCAGGTCACGGGCGGCGCGGAGGGCGGCGACGACGGCCATGCCGCTCGAACCGCCGACCAACAGGCCCTCCTCGCGCGCCAGGCGGCGGGTCATCGCGAACGACTCGGCGTCGGTGACGGCGATGATCTCGTCCGGGATCCCGGCGTCGTAGGCGGCCGGCCAGAAGTCCTCGCCGACGCCCTCGACCAGGTACGGACGGCCGGTGCCGCCGGAGTAGACGGAGCCCTCCGGGTCGGCTCCGACGATCCGCACGCGCCCCTCGGACGCCTCCTTGAGGAACCGCCCGGTGCCCGAGATCGTCCCGCCTGTGCCGACGCCCGCGACGAAGTGCGTGATCCGCCCCTCGGTGTCGCGCCAGATCTCCGGCCCGGTGGTCTCGTAGTGGCTGCGCGGCCCGTTCGGGTTGGCGTACTGGTTCGGCTTGTACGCACCCGGGATCTCGCGCACCAGGCGGTCGGACACCGAGTAGTAGGACTCCGGGTGGTCGGGCGCGACCGCGGTCGGCGTGACGACGATCTCGGCGCCGTAGGCCGTGAGGACGTTGCGCTTGTCCTCGCCGACCTTGTCCGGCAGCACGAACACGCACCGGTACCCGCGCTGCTGGGCGACGAGGGCGAGGCCGACGCCCGTGTTGCCCGACGTCGGCTCGACGATCGTGCCGCCCGGGCGGAGCTCGCCCGAGGCCTCGGCCGCGTCGAGGATCCGCGTGGCGATGCGGTCCTTCGACGAGCCGCCCGGGTTGAGGTACTCGACCTTGACCAGGACGGTGGCGCGGAGGCCCTCGGTGACGCGGTTCAGCCGGACGAGCGGGGTGTCGCCGACCAGGTCGACGACGGAGTCTGCGTAGCGCACGCGGCGAGTCTAGGTGGCGGGGGTGCGGCACGGCTGGGACGTTGCGCCCCGCGTCGTCCGGGCGGCGCCGGGAGGCGCCGGGCGGCGCTCCGCGTCGTCCGCGCGGCTTCCGGGTGGGACCGTGGGCGCGCGCGACGGACCGTGGGAGCGCGGGCCGGACCGTCCCACCGGCCGTGGAGGCGCGGCGCGGTCCCGGCGGGTGACGCCGGTCCCGGAGGCGCGGCGCGGTCCCGGCAGGAGACGCCGGTCCCGGAGGCGCGGCGCGGTCCCGGCAGGTGACGCCGGGCCCGGAGGCGCGTGCGCTGGGTCCGGACGGACGGGGCGGAGCCGGGCCGCGCCTCCCGACCGGGACGGCCCCCGAGCGGGCGTCAGCCGCGACGGTCGGCCGTCACCGGCGCGGCCTGCTGGCGGTACAGGGCCGCGTACGTGCCGTCGCGACCGAGGAGTTCGTCGTGCGACCCCTGCTCCACGATCTGCCCGTGGTCGAGCACGAAGATGACGTCGGCGTCGCGGACGGTCGACAGCCGGTGTGCGATCGAGATGGTGGTCCGTCCGGCCGCCGCCGTGTCGAGGGCCGTCTGCACCACGTGCTCGGAGATGGAGTCGAGCGCACTGGTGGCCTCGTCGAGCACGAGCACCGGCGGGTCCTTGAGCAGCACGCGCGCGATCGCGATCCGCTGCTTCTCGCCGCCGGACAATCGGTAGCCCCGCTCCCCGACGACGGTTTCGTACCCGTCCGGGAACGACGCGATCGTCTCGTGGATGTTCGCCGCCCGTGCCGCGCGTTCGAGCTCGGCGTCGGTGGCGTCCGGCTTCGCGTACCGCAGGTTGTCGCCGATCGTCGCGTGGAACAGGTAGGTCTCCTGGCTCACGATGCCGACGTGCCGCATCAGGTCCTCGTGCTGCAGCGCGCGGACGTCGGTGCCGGCGAACCGGACCGTGCCCGACGACGCCTCGTACAGCCGCGGGACGAGGTACGAGATGGTGGTCTTGCCCGCCCCGGAGGGTCCGACGAAGGCCGCGAACTGCCCGGGCTGCAACTCGAACGAGACCCCGCGGAGCGTGGGCTTGTCGGGCTCGCCGTCCGGGTAGGCGAACGTGACGTCGTCGAACGCGACGTGCCCGACCCGCGTGGTGTCGACCTGCTGCGCGTCCGGGGCGTCCGTGATCGCGGGCTTCAGGTCGAGGTACTCGAAGATCCGGGCGAACAGCGCACCCGAGGTCTGCAGGTCGAGTACGACCCGGAGGAGCCCGACCGTCGGGAACAGGAGCCGCGACTGCACGGTGGTGAAGGCGACGATCGTGCCCGCGGTGATCGGGACGTCGCCGATGATGAGCCACGCGGCCACGAGGTAGATGATCGCGGGGATGATCGACAGGAAGATCGACACGATGGCGAAGAACCACTGCCCGGACATCTGCTGCCGGACCTGCAGCCGGATCTGGTTGCGGTTCTCGTCCTCGTAGCGCTGCGTCTCGCTGCGCTGCTGGTTGAAGCTCTTGGCGAGCAGGATGCCGGAGACGCTCAGGGCCTCCTGCGTGATCGCCGTCATGTCGGACAGCGACTCCTGGGTCTGCGCCGCGATCCGCGCCCGCACCTGGCCGACCCGCCGCTGCGCGATCACGAGCAGCGGGAGCAGGACGACGGCGACGACGGTCATCTGCCAGCTCAGCAGCAGCATCGCGACCACGGCCGCGATCACCGTCACGGTGTTGCCGAGCACCGACGAGATCGTGTTGTTCAGCACGCTCGCGACGCCGCCGACGTCGTTCTGCAGCCGCGACTGGATGACGCCCGTCTTCGTGCGGGTGAAGAACGCGAGCTCCATGCGCTGCAGGTGCCCGAACAGGCGCATCCGCATCGACCCCATCACCTGGTTGCCGACCGTCGCGGTCAGGTAGGTCTGCCAGATGCCGATGCCGGCGCTCGCGATCCAGAGGAAGACCATCGCGCCGACGAGCTCGAGCAGCACCGGGACGTCGGGGCGGCCGCCCGGCGGGAACAGCCCGCGGTCGAAGGCCTGCTGGGTCAGCAGCGGCGGCACGACCGACACCGCTGCGCCGACGAGCACGAGCGCCACCGTGAGGACGATCGCGCGACGGTGCGGCGCGAACAGCCCGGCGATCCGGCGCAGCAGGTGCGGGATCCGGGGCGCCTCGGCGTTCGCGGCCTTCTGCGCGGCGGTGTCGCCGCTCGAGATCCGGCCGACCCCGCGCGGACCGCCGCCCCCGCGTGCTCCGTGCCCCATGCTCATGGGGCAAACCTATCCCCGCCCTGCGACACCGACCGTCCCCGGCGTATTTGACCCTGTTCAGGGGCCGTGCCACCATCGTGCGTCCCCGTCCCACCGCCCCGTCCGAGGTCCCATGACGTCCGCGCCGCCCCGTCCCCCGTCGCTCCGCGAGCAGCTCGCACGCCGCAAGCCCGTCGAGCGCCTGCAGGCCGAGGCGTCCACCGGGGTCGACGGCCGCCCGCTCCGTCGGTCGCTCGGGGTCTGGCACCTGACGATGATCAGCGTCGGCGCGACGCTCGGCACGGGCATCCTCGTGGTCCTCGGCACCGCGGTCCCGCTGGCCGGTCCGGCGGTCTGGATCTCCTTCGTGGTCGCCGGTGTCGCCGCGCTCCTGTCCGCGCTGTCGTACGCCGAGATGGCCGGGGCCGTGCCGACGTCGGGGTCGAGCTACTCGTACACCTACGCGACCATGGGCGAGGGCATCGCCTGGGTCTGCGGCTGGTGCCTCGTCCTGGAGTACGCGGTCTCCGTCGCCGCGGTCGCCGTCGGTGCGAGCGAGTACGTCGACGAGACCCTGCGCGTGTTCGGGCTGCACCTGCCCACCGCGCTCGCGGCCCCGCCCGGGGACGGCGGCGTCGTGAACCTGCCCGCCGCGGTGCTCGTGCTCCTCGCGACCGTCGTCCTGCTGCCCGGCGCGCGGGAGAGCGCGTGGGTGAACACGCTCATGGTCGCGGTGAAGATCGCCCTGCTCGTGTTCTTCGTCGTCGTGGCGTTCACGGCGTTCCAGGCGCAGAACTTCACGCCGCTGGCACCGATGGGCGCCGCGGGCGTCACCGCGGCGGCATCGCGCCTGTTCTTCTCGTACATCGGCTTCGACGCCGCGTCCACCGCCGGCGAGGAGGCGAAGGACCCCCGCCGCGACCTCCCCCGCGCCATCATCGGGTCGATCGCCCTCATCACCGCGCTCTACATCCTCGTGGCGATCGCGGCGATCGGCGCCCGCTCCTGGACGTCGTTCTCGTCCGACGAGGCCTCGCTCGTCCGCATCGTCGTCGAGGTCACCGGTCAGCCCGTCGTCGCGCTCGTCTTCTCGATCGGCGCCGTCATCGCCATCGCGAGCGTCGTGCTCACCGTCCTGTACGGGCAGACCCGCATCCTGCTCACGATGGCGCGCGACGGCCTCGTGCCGAAGCTCTTCGGCCGCGTCTCCGCACGGACCGGGACGCCCGTCGCGGGCACGCTCGTCGTCGGCATCGTCGTCACCGTCGTGGCCGCACTCGTGCCCCTGGGCGAGCTCGCCGACGCGACGAGCATCGGCACCCTCGTGGCGTTCGCCCTCGTGAACGTCTCGGTCATCGTGCTGCGCCGGTCCCGCCCCGACCTCGAGCGCTCCTACCGCGTCCCGCTGTTCCCCGTGGTCCCGGTGCTCGGCACCCTGTGCTGCGTGCTGCTCGCGGTGTTCCTCGGCGCCGGGACGTGGATCGCGTTCGGTGTGTGGATGGTCGTCGGCGCCGTGCTCTACCTGGCCTACGGCCGCCGCCACAGCACCCTGCACTGACCCGCGGGCGCCTGGCGCCTCCGGGCCCGCCTTCCCCGCGCGCTGCCCCCGGTCCGTTCCCCACCACCCGGACGGATCGCGAAAGCGACAGTTCGCCGCCGATCATCCGGACGAGACTGTCGCTTTGACGGGAGGCTCGGGGCGGCCCCGGCGCGAACTGTCGCTTTCCCGAGGGACTCACCGGACATCCGTCGGCTCAGCGACCGCGTCGGATCAACGACACGGGACGCCGTGCTGGCGCAGGTGTGCGCGCAGCAGCTCCGGCTCCACGAGATGACCCCAGTGGACACGGACGAAGCCGTCGACCTCGGGTCGGGCGCGGATGCGGTCCTCACGGAGCTTCTCGACCCAGACCGCCCCAGCACTGCTCCGGCCCGCGAGCATCGCCGGGTCCTCGTACTTCTGCCGTCCGTCGAACTCCACGACGATCCCTTCCCTCGGCAGCCAGAAGTCGACCCGGTCGACCGTCCCGTCCGCGTGACGGAACTCGCGCTGCGGCTCCATCGGCGGGCTCCGCAACTCCGCTGCGCGTGCGGCGAAGTACGACTCACCGACCGACTCGTGCCGCGCGTCGCAGTGGTCGAGGGCCTGTGCGACCCGGGTACTCCCCCACGGACCGGACGCGAGCGCGAGCCGACCGAGCAGCTCGACGTCCACACCGTCGCGCAGTGCGTGGTCCAGGACGACGACCGCCGTCGAGAGCGATCCCCGTCGTGCGATCTCGACGGTGGTCTGGGCGAGGTCCGTGAAACCGACACCGTGGAAGTGCCGTCCCGACGGGCGCGGGACCCCGGCGTGCAGGGTGAGCCCGACGCGCTGCAGGTCGTGCTCGATCCCCGGGACCATGGCGTGCACGCGGTCCGGCCATGCGTCGAGCCGTGGCACGCCGAGCACGGCCGCCGCGGAGTCGAGCGCCCAGACGGCGGCAGGACGGAGCAGCGGGGATGCCGCACGCATCCGGACGAGGTGGCGGCTCCGCCCGTCGAGCCCCTCCCACGCGTCGCGCCCGACGTAGACACCGTGTCGGACCCGCACGAGGTCGCCCGACCGACAACGGCGCTGGAGGTCGCGCGCCGCAGCTCGGTCGACGGGGTCGGTCCGGAACAGGTCGACGGCGTTCGCGGGATGCATGCCCGCACTCTGTCGCCGGAGGTGCCCACACGGACGACCGCGAGCCGATCTGTGGACAACCGCCGCGCCTCCCGGCCGCGCACCGTACTCGCGAAAGCGACAGTTCTCACCGCCCGGCGCACGTTTCCCATCGGAAAGCGACAGTTCCGCCCGAACAGTCGGCGGTGAACTGTCGCTTTCGCGAAAGCGACAGATCAGCGCCACCCCGCCACCCGCCACCCGCCGCCACCCCGCCCCCGCACACGACGAAGGCCGCCACCCCGAGGGGCAGCGGCCTTCGTGACCGTGAGGTCGGAACTACGCGAGCTCGACCGTGGCGCCGGCGGCCTCGAGGGCCTCCTTCGCCTTGTCGGCCGTCTCCTTGTTGACGCCCTCGAGCACCTTGGCGTCGGCGGTCTCGACGAGCGCCTTGGCCTCGCCCAGGCCGAGCGACGTGAGGCCACGGACCTCCTTGATGACCTGGATCTTCTTGTCACCGGCCGACTTGAGCACGACGTCGAACTCGGTCTTCTCCTCGACCTCCTCGGCGGGGGCAGCAGCGCCACCGGCCGCGGCGACCGCGACGGGGGCAGCAGCGGTGACCTCGAAGACCTCCTCGAACTTCTTCACGAAGTCCGAGAGCTCGATGAGCGTGAGCTCCTTGAAGGCCTCGATGAGCTCGTCCTGCGAAAGCTTCGCCATGATTTTCTCCTACTACTAGCTAGTACGTGTGGTTGATGAACGCGTGCCTGGTCAGGCCGCGGACTCCTGCTTCTCGCGAAGGGCGTCCACGGTGCGGACGGCCTGCGAGAGGGGTGCCTGGAACAGGTACGCAGCACCGAACAGCGAGGCCTTGAAGGCGCCGGCGAGCTTGCCGAGCAGGACTTCACGGGACTCGAGGTCGGCGAGCTTGTCCACCTCGGTCGCGGTGAGCGGGTTACCGTCGAAGTAACCGCCCTTCACCACGAGCTGGGGGTTCGCCTTGGCGAATGCACGCAGCGACTTCGCGACGGCGACGGTGTCACCGTGGACGAAGGCGAGAGCGGACGGACCGGCGAGCTCGTCGTCGAACGACGTGATGCCGGCGTTGTTCGCCGCGATCTTGGTCAGCGTGTTCTTCACCACGGCGTACGTGGCGTGCTCACGGATCGAGTTGCGGAGCTCCTTGAGCTGCGCGACCGTGAGACCGCGGTACTCGGTGAGCAGAACGGCGTTCGAGCTCTGGAATGCATCCGTGAGCTCGGCGACCGCAGCTTCCTTGTTCGCCATGGTTCTCCTTGGGGTTCTTGCCGGCTAGCCCCAGGACCTGCACACATGAAGAAAGCCCCGGCGCAGAGGCTCGGAGCTGCTCCCCCGCGAACGGTAGGAGTGGTTCGGAACACCTGCGCTGGCTTCCTCACGAGTGAGGACCTTCGGTCTGCGCGCAAGCGCACAGACGACCGGCGGTCTTTGGCTTCGAGAACGGTACCACAGGACCGGCACCGCACCCAACCACCCGACGCAGGCCCGCGCCGGAACCCCACCACCGGCCGGACGGGAGGCCCGTGGCGGCGCCGCCCCGCGCCTCCCGTCCGTCAGGTGGCCGACGCCACCGCGTCGCGCGCGTCCGCGGCCCCACCAGCGCCCGGCCGCACCGCGGGCAGGTGCACCGTGAACACGGTGTCGCCCGGCTCGCTCGTCACCGTGACCGAGCCGCCGTGCGCCTGCACGACCGCGTCGACGATCGCGAGCCCGAGCCCGGTCGACCCCGCGCTCCGCGACCGCGAGCTGTCGGCCCGGGCGAAGCGCTCGAACAGCTTCGGCACGAACGCGGGGTCGATGCCCTGCCCGTCGTCCCGGACCGTCAGGTCGACGCCGCCCCCGGCGCCCGCTCCGACCGGGGTGAGGCCGACGGTGATCCGCGTGCCCTCCGGGGTGTGGGTCCGTGCGTTCGTGACGAGGTTGACGACCACCTGGTGCAGCCGGGCCGCGTCGCCGGGGACCACGACCGGCTCGTCCGGGACGTCGACGGCGATCGCGTGCGCCGGCGACGCCGCGTGGGCGTCGTTCACCGCGTCGAGCACGAGGCCGGTGAGGTCGACCTCGGCGAACTGGACCTCGCGGCCCTCGTCGAGGCGAGCGAGCAGCAGCAGGTCCTCGACCATCGAGGTCATCCGGATCGACTCGCTCTCGATCCGGCCCATCGCGTAGACGACGTCCTGCGGCAGGTCCCCGCCCATCCGACGGGTGAGCTCGGCGTACCCGCGCACCGAGGCGAGCGGCGTGCGGAGCTCGTGCGAGGCGTCGGCGACGAACTGCCGGACCTGCTGCTCGGACCGTTCCCGGGCCTGCAGCGCGGCGCCGATGTGGCCGAGCATGCGGTTGAACGCGGTGCCGACCCGTCCGACCTCGGTGCGCGGGTCGGTGTCGGGGACGCGCACGCCGTCGAGCACGTCGCTGCGGTCGAGGGGCGTCCGTGCCACCGCGGAGGCGGTCTCGGCGACCCGGTCGAGCGGCCGCAGGGAGCGGCGGACGGCGAGCGCGGCGACGGCCGAGGCCGCGAGCAGGGCCAGCACGGTCACGACGAGCACCACCACGAGGAGCTTCCCGACGCTCTCGTACACCGGGGTCATCGGCAGGCCGACGACGAGCACGGCGGGGCCGACCGGCGCGGCCGTGACCCGGTAGCGCCCGAGGTCCCCGCCGAGGTCCACGGTGTGCGCCCGACCGTCGACCGTGACCGTGCCGAGCGGTCGGACCACGGCGCTGCTGAGCCGTCCGAGGTCGCCGGCGTTGTCGATGACGCTGCCGACCACGACGTCGCCGTTGAGGAAGTAGGCCGTGAGCGTCCCCGCTGCCTGCCCGCTCGGCCGGGCGATGTCGAGCCCGGGCCCGTTCGGCCCCTGCTGCTCGACGGAGCGCTGCGCCCGGTTCGTCGCGTACTGCAGCTGGTGGTCGATGGCGGACCGCTGGATCGAGGCGAGCGCGATGATGCTGCCCGCGCCGATCACGGTGCTGACGGCGACCGCGAGCGCGACGGTGACCAGGACGAGCCGGCGGCGGAGGGTCACGGGTGCGCCCTCAGGAGGTCGGCTTGATGACGTACCCGACACCGCGCACGGTGTGGATCATCGGGGTCTCGCCGGCGTCGATCTTCTTGCGCAGGTAGGAGATGTAGATCTCGACGACGCTCGACTTGCCGCCGAAGTCGTACGACCACACACGGTCCAGGATCTGCGCCTTGCTGAGCACCCGGCGGGGGTTGCGCATGAGGAAGCGGAGGAGCTCGAACTCGGTGGCCGTCAGCTCGATCGGGCGGCCGGCCCGGGACACCTCGTAGGACTCCTCGTCGAGCACGAGGTCCCCGACGACGATGCGGGAGTCCCCGGCCTCGGAGACCGAGATCTGCGACCGGCGGATGAGCCCGCGGAGCCGCGCGACGACCTCCTCGAGCGAGAACGGCTTCGTGACGTAGTCGTCGCCGCCCGCGGTGAGCCCGGAGACGCGGTCCTCGACGGAGTCCTTCGCGGTGAGGAACAGCACCGGGGTGTCGTCGTCGTTCTGCCGGAGCCGGGCGAGCACCTGCAGGCCGTCGAGGTCGGGCATCATCACGTCGAGCACCATCGCGTCGGGCCGGAACTCGCGCGCGGTGGCCAGCGCCTCCTGCCCGCCGTTCGCGCTCTTGACCTCCCAGCCCTCGTACCGGAGCGCCATCGAGAGCAGGTCGGTGAGACTGGCCTCGTCGTCGACGACGAGGATGCGCAACGGGGAACCGTCGGCACGGGTGAGGCGCGGGGCTGCGGTGGGCTGGCTGATGGTCACACTCCCAGTGTCGAGGGTTTCCTATGAGCACACTGTGGAGGAACCGTCTGCGCTCTGTGGATCACCCGTCGACTCCCCGTCGGGCGCCGTGAGGGCACCCGGGGAGCGCTCCGTAGCGTGGCGGCGTGCTGCGATCCCCCGCCTGGCCCCCGTCCGCTCAGGACGTCGACACCGACGCGGTCGGACGGGCGGTGCGGGCCGCGACCGCGGTCGCGGGACCGGACGGGAGGCCCGGTGCGGCCCCGGCGGACCGACTCGCGGTGGTCCGGGCGCTCGGCGCCACCGCCCCGCTCCTGTCCGCGGGCACGGCCGGCGCGTCCTTCGCGACGCTCGCGGCGGTCGCCGCGGCCGACGTGCAGGCGGCGCGGGTCCTCGAACCACACCTCGACGCCCTCGCGATCCTCGCGCAGGCCGGCGTCGCCGCCCCGGCCGGGTCGTCGTGGGGCGTGTTCGCGGCCGAGGCGCCCGGGCTCCGGCTCGGCGCGACCGCGTCCTCCGCCGACCGGAACGTTCCGCCGGGACCGTCGCCAGCCGTGCCCTCCGGCACCGCGGTCGTGCTCGACGGGACGAAGCCGTGGTGCTCGCTCGCGTCGTCGCTCTCGCACGCCCTCGTCACGGCGCACCTCGGCGACGAACGGGTGCTCGTCGCGGTCGATCTGCGCCAGGGCGGTGTCACCGTGCACGACGAGGCCTGGGTCGCCCGCGGCATGCCGGACGTCCCGAGCGGACCGGTCGACCTCGACGGGGTCGCCGCGCAGACCGTGGGAGCACCCGGCTGGTACCTCCGTCGTCCCGGGTTCGCCTGGGGCGGGATCGGCGTCGCGGCGTGCTGGTGGGGCGGCACGGTCGGACTCGCACGGGTGCTCCGCGACCTCGCCCGGGCCCGCCCGGAGAGCGAGCTGCTGCAGGCCGCGCTCGGGGCGACCGTCCTCGACCTCGAGGACGCCGAGGACGCGGTCGCCACCGCCGCGGCCCGCATCGACGCGGTCGTCGCGGGTGGCGCGCCCGGCGCGGAGCCGGACTGGCCGCTGCTCGCGCAGACCGTCCGGTCGCGGGTGCGCCGCGCGGCCGACCGGGTGCGCGAGCGCGTCGTCCGGACGATCGGACCCGGTCCGCTCGCACAGGACCCCGCGGTCGCGGCGCGGGTCGCCGACCTCGAGCTCTACGTGCTCCAGGACCACGGCGACCGTGACCTCGCCCGCGTCGGCCGCATCGTCCTCGAGCGCGGCGGTGTCGCGTGGTGAGCTTCGACCACCGCGAGCCCGGGACCGACCCGGCGGCCTGGACGACGTTCCTGGCCGGCGTCGGTGCCGCGACCGTCGACCTCGCCGGGGTGGGGTCGGTCGTGGTCGTCGCTCCGCACCCCGACGACGAGACCCTCGGCGCGGGCGGGCTGATCGCGACCGCGGCCGACGCCGGCACCCCGGTCCACGTGCTGCTCGTGACCGCGGGCGAGGGCTCCCACCCCGACTCCCCCACGACGACGCCGGACGCACTCGTGACCCGGCGACGTGCCGAGTTCCGCGCCGCACTCGGCACGCTGCACCCCGCGGCGAGCGCCACCGAGCTGACCGTCCCGGACGGCGGGCTCCGCGAGCACCGCGACGAGCTCCGTCGTGCCCTCGCAGCACGCCTCGCCGGGGCGGCCCGACCGACGCTCGTCGTGGCGCCATGGCGCGGGGACGGTCACCGCGACCACCGGATCGCCGGCGAGGTCGCCGAGGAGCTCGTCGCCGCGACCCCCGGCACCGCGCTGTTGTCGTACCCGGTGTGGACCTGGCACTGGGACACCCCGGACGCCCCCGCCGCACCGTGGGAGCGGGCACGGGTGCTCCCGCTCGACGCCGCCGTGCGCGACCGGAAGGCCCGGGCGCTGGCGGCGTACCCGTCGCAGACAGAGCCGCTCTCCCCCGCGCCGGGCGACGAGGCGGTCGTCGACGACCGGCACGCGGCGCACCACCTGCGGGCCGAGGAGTGGTACTTCGTGCCGGACCCGGCCACGGACGACGCCGACGCCGACGCCGACGCCGACGCCGACGCCACCCTCGCCGACGCCACCGTCCCGTCGTCCCGTTCGCGGGCGTCCTTCGACGAGCACTACGCCCGGAAGCCCGAGGGGTGGGACTTCGACGGGTCCTGGTACGAGCGCCGGAAGCGTGCCGTCACCCTCGCCGCCCTCCCCCGCGAACGGTTCCGGTCGGCGCTCGAGCTCGGGTGCGCGACCGGGGTCCTCACCGCTGCGCTCACCGAGCGTGCCGACGCCGTGCTCGGGACGGACATCGCCGCGGCACCGCTCGACCGCGCACGGCGTCGTGCGCCCGCGGCCCGGTTCGAGCAGGCCGCGTTCCCGGCGGAGTGGCCGGCGGGCCGGTGGGACCTCGTGGTCCTGTCCGAGGTCGGCTACTACCTGTCCGCGGACGACCTCGACCGCACCGTGGACCGCGTGCTCGGCTCGCTCGACGACGACGGGGTGCTGGTGACCTGCCACTGGCGGCACCCCGACGACGAGGCCGTCTCCGACGGGGACACAGTCGACGCACGGATCGGCGCACGCTGGCCCCGGCCGCGGCTGGTCCACCACGTCGAGGACGACTTCGTGCTCAGCGTGTTCCCGGGGCCCGACGTGCGGTCCGTCGCCCGCACCGAGGGACTCGCCCCGTGACCGGGCGGACCGCGGTCGCCGTGCCCGCGCGGACCGACCCCGTCGGGCCCCGCCGGGTGGACGTCGTCGTGCCCGTGCACGACGAGGAGGCCGCCGTCGGACGCTGTCTGTCCGCCCTCGCGGACGCCGTCCGTGCCGTGCGCGCGGCGTCACCCGGGGTCCGGGTCGGCGTCACCCTCGTGCTCGACGGCTGCACGGACGGCACGGCCGCCGTGGTCGCCGCGGCCAGGTCGTCCGACGCCACCTGGGACGACCGGACGCTGCACGTCCTGGCCTCCGCGCACGTGGGCGTCGGGCGGGCTCGGGCGCTCGGCGTCGCCCACGCGCGGGTGCTCGGCGCCGGACGCACGCCGCTCCCGACGGCCGCCACCGACCCCGTCGCCCCGGCGGACCACTGGTTCGCGCACACCGACGCGGACTCGCGCGTCGACCCCGACTGGCTGCGGCAGCACCTCGCGGCACTCACCGACGGCGCGCACGTGCTCGTCGGCGCGGTGGTCCCCGACGCGGACGACCTCGACGCGGACGTCCTGGCCCGGTGGCGGGCAGCACACCCGCCCGGTGCGACGCTCGGGCACGTGCACGGCGCGAACCTCGGCGTGCGCGCGGACGTCGACACCGCCGTCGGCGGCTTCGACCCCGTCCCCGAGCACGAGGACGTCCGGCTCGTCGCGCGGGCCCGGGCCCTCGGCTTCCGGGTGCGCGACACCGAGGACCTCCCCGTGGTGACGAGCGGCCGGTTCGCGGGCCGGACGCCCGGCGGCTACGCCGAGCACCTGCGCCGGACCTACGGCGACGCCGGCTGACCCGGCCGGGCCGTCCTACCCCGCGACCGGGTAGTCGCAGTACGCGAACCACGTCGAGTCCGGCGACCACGGCGGCACGTTCACGGTGCCCTGACCCCCGTCGAGCACCACGAGCGTCTCCGGCACCACGGCGATCCGGGCACCGCGGACGAGCGACCCGGGCAGCAGCCGGAGCTCGACCCGGTGGTCGGCGGGGTGCCCCTGGACGCCGGGCTCGTACGACAGGTACAGCAGGTGCGCACCGTCCGGTGACAGGTGCGGGAACCAGTCGACCCGGTCGTCGGCCGTGATCCGCACCGGGTCCCCGCCGTCGAGCCGGACGGCCGCGAGCTGCGCGGTGCCCGGCGTGAACCGCTCGGTGTTCCACAGGACCGTCCCGCCGTCGGGCGTGACCGTGCAGCCGTCGTCCGGGTGTCCGTCGCGCGTCAGGAAGGTCGGCTCGCCCGTGGCCGGGTCGACGAGGGCGACGTCGGTGGTCCAGACGCCGTCCTCGGACAGCTCCCCCACGATCGCGGCGAGCGACGACCCGTCGGGGGCGATGCCGTGCAGGTAGAACTTCCGGCGCACGGGGAGCGCCGCGGCGACGTCGGTGATGCGGGTGCTCGGTCCGCCGTCGGGCAGCGGCACGCGGTACAGCTCGCCGTCGCGGGCGCTCACCACGACGGAGCCGCCCGCCGGGTCGAGCACGTGGTCGTTGTTGATCTCGTCGACGCCGTCCATCGGCACACGGACCAACGCGGTCTCGTCGAGCACGGTGCCGTCGTCGGGCAGCCGGAGCAGCCACAGGTCGCCGTCGCCGTTCAGCACGAGCGTCCGTTCGTCGAGCACGTTCGGCGCCTCGACGAGCAGTGACGACGACGCGAACACGAGCCGGCTGGTCCGCGACGCCAGGTCGTACACGTGCACGCGGCTGGTCTGTCCGGGCAGCAGCTGCCGCCCTCGGGTCCCGGTCATGGTTCCATCCTCTCCGGACGTGCGAGAGCGACGGCCGCGGCGGTGGACGCCGGGGCCGTCGCTCCTGCGAGGGGGTGCTACTTGACCGCGCCCGCGGTCAGGCCGGCGACGAACTGCCGCTGCACGATGAGGAACGCGATCACGACCGGGATCGAGACGACCAGCGAGGCCGCCATGATCTGGTTCCAGTACACGTTCGTCTGCGTCGAGTACTGCTGCAGGCCGTTCGCCAGCAGCTGCCCGTCGCCGTTCGTCATGACCGAGGCGAACAGCACCTCACCCCACGCCGTCATGAACGAGTAGATGCCGACCGCGACCAGACCCGGTCGGGCCGACGGCAGGATCACGCGGAACAGCGCGCCCATCGGGCCGGATCCGTCGACCATCGCGGCCTCGTCGAGCTCGCGCGGGATGGTCTCGAAGTAGCCGGACAGCATCCAGATCGAGAACGGCAGCGTGAACGTCAGGTACGTGATGATCAGGCCGAGCCACGAGCCGACCAGCTGGATGCCGAGGGCGTTGCCGAGGTTCGTGAAGATGAGGAACAGCGGCAGCAGGAACAGCACGCCGGGGAACATCTGGGTGGAGAGCACCGCGGTGGTGAAGGTGCTCTTGCCCTTGAAGTTCCAGCGCGAGACGCCGTACGCCGCGAACGTCGCGATGACGAGCGAGAACAGCGTCGCGACGGTGCAGACGACCAGCGAGTTGACGAAGTACTTCGCCAGCGGGACGGTCGACCACATGTCGATGAACGGCTGGAAGGTGATGTTCGTCGGGATCCACGTGAAGTCGTTCTGCACGTCGCCGAGCGGCTTCATGGCCGTCGTGATCATGACGTAGAGCGGGACGACGGTGAAGAGCGTCAGCAGGACGATCGTGATGATCTTGAACGACTTGGCGCCGAGTGTCTCACGCACGGACGGACCTCCGGTTGGTCACGGCGAGGTAGATGCCCGTGACGATGAGCAGGAAGATGAGGAGCAGGACGCTCATCGCGGCGCCGGAGCCGAAGTTCCAGGTGATGAACGACGCGTTGTAGATGTGGAAGCTGAGCAGGTCGGCTGCCGGCGGCTGCGCGGTCGAGCCGAACAGCACGAACGGCGTGTTGAAGTCGTTGAACGTCCAGAGGAACATCACGAGCACGAGCGTCACGTTGACCGGGCGGACCATCGGCAGCGTGATCGAACGCCACTGGCGGAACGGCTTCGCACCGTCGACCGACGCGGCCTCGTAGACGTCGTTCGGCACGGACTGCAGGCCGGCCATGAGCATGAGGAAGGCGAACGGCCAGGTCTTCCAGATCGCCACGACGACGACCGAGACGAAGGCGTTGGACCCGATCAGCCAGAACGGCGCCTGGCCCCCGAACAAACCGAGCTGGTCGACCAGGATGTGGTTCACCGCACCCGAGTCGCGCTGGAACATGAACTTCCAGGTGATGACCCCGGCGTACATCGGCAGCGCGTACGGCACGAGGAAGAGCGTGCGGAACAGGCCCCGGCCCTTGAACGGCTTCTGCAGCGCGACCGCGGCGGCCATGCCGAACGTCCACGACAGCGCGACCACCAGGAGCGTGAAGCCGCAGGTGATCAGGAAGGAGTTGAGCACGCCCTTGCCGATGGCCTGGTCGAAGTCGATCGCGACCTGGTAGTTGCGCAGCCCGGCGAAGGGTGCCGCGCCCCAGTTGGCGATGAAGTACTTGGTGAGCTGGATGAACGAGATCCAGATGCCGGTGACCATCGGCACGATGTGGATGAGCAGCTCGAACAGGATCGCCGGTGCGACGAGCGCGTACGGCAACCAGTGACGCTTCGGCTTGCGGGCCGACTGCGGGCCCGACAGCGTCGGACCCTTCGTGTGCGTCAGGTCGATGCGCTCGGAGTCGGGCAGGACCGAGGTGGACATGGGTGGTGGCCTTCCGGCGAGGTGGGGATCGGGTGCGTCGTCCCCCGGACCGTCGGGACGGCTGCGACAGCAGCCGGGCCGACGGCCTGGAGGAACGGCATGCGTGAGCCGATCGGCTCACCCCCGGCGCGTGGCCGGGTGTGGGACCGCTGGTGCGGACCGACGGACGTGCCGCGGGTCACCAGCGAGGGGGCGGAGGCCCGGACGCGTCCTGGCGGACACGATCCGGGCCTCCAGGCGGATCAACCGGCGGCCTGCGAGACCTGGTCCTGCGCCGTCTGCAGCGCAGACTTGATGTCGCTCTCCGACACCGTGGAGCCGGTGGCGATCTTGGCGAACATGTCGTTCATCGCCTTGCCGACCGTCGACTCGAACTGGTCCTCGGCGGGCACCAGCGGGAGCGGCTTCGCCTTGTTGTTGTAGATGTCGAGGAACGTCTTCGTCTGCTCGTCGGTGACCGAGTCGGCAGCCGAGGCGAGCACCGGCAGTGCCGAGTACGGCTTGTCGAGCGTGGCCTGCGTGTCCGCGCTCGTCATGTACTTGACGAACTTGAGCGCGCCGTCCTTGTTCTTCGTGTTCTTGAAGACCGACAGGTTGATGCCGGCCGGGAAGGACGCGATGTCCTTGCCGTCAGCGGTGGTCGGGAAGGGGACGACACCGAACTCGTCGGTGGTCATGCCCTGCGACGTGATGGTGGCGTTCGCGTTGTTCTGCGTCAGCATCATCGCGGCCTTCTTGTTCGCGAAGTCCGAGACCGCCTGCGTGCCGTTGTCGTACTGCGCGTTCGACGGGTTGACGACCTTGTCGGACTGCATCAGGTCGAGGTAGCGCTTGATGCCCTCGACGTTGCCCTTCTCGGTGAAGGTCGGCTTGCCGTCCTTGTCGAACCACTCGCCGCCGTTCTGCGCCGAGGTGATGAACGCGAAGTGCGAGTTCTCGGTGTACGAGCCGCCCGCGATCGTGAAGCCGTACTTGTCGCCCGAGGTGAGCTTCTTCGCGTCGGCGGTGAGGTCCTCCCACGTGGTGGGTGCCTCGAGGCCGGCGTCCTTGAACATCTGCTTGTTGTAGTACAGGCCGTAGGCGAGGCCGTAGAGCGGGACGCTCGTGACGGTCTTGCCGGGGGCGCCACCGGTGGACAGTGCGACCTTGCCGAACTTGTCGGCGCCGCCGATCGCCTTCATCTCCGAGTCACCGAACTCCTGGAAGGCGCCGGTGGCCTGGAGCGAGGTCGCCCAGGTGTTGCCGATGTTCACCACGTCCGGGCCCTGGCCCGAGGTGACGGCGGTCTGGATCTTGTTCTGCAGGTCGTTCCAGCCGATGACCTGGAGGTTCACCTTGATCCCGGTCTCCTTGGTGAACTTCTCGAGCACGGGGGTGAGCACCTCCTTGTCGTTCTGCAGGGAGGTGCCCTGGTTCGACGCCCAGTAGGTGAGCGTCTTCGTGTCGCCGGAGGAACCGGACGACCCGCCGGAGGAGCAGGCCGCCAGGCCGGTCACGGTCAGTGCCGCGGCCGCTGTGATGGCCAGTGCGCGGATGGCAGTGCGCATGACTCTCTACTTTCTCGTCGTTGAGATGGTGCTGAGGGTGGTGCGTGTCGGGTGCTGCTGTGTGCGTGCGGGCCGACGTCGGTGCCGGCCTGCGGCGGTGCGCGCCCCGTCCGGTCAGGACAGGGTCTGCTCCGCGGGGTCCCAGCCCTCGGGGAGGGTCGGGGAGGGCTCGACGGTGCTCTGGACGAGCACCGTCTCGCCACGTTCTGCCGCCTCGGCGATGGAGACCATCACGTCGAGGACGTGGAAGGCGAGGGCACCGGGGACCCGGTTGTCCTGGCCGGCGCGGAGCGAGCGGGCCAGGTCGACCACGCCCGTCCCGCGCGAGTAGGTGGAGCCGACCGCGGGGATCGTCTCGGGCTCCTCGGCGCCGTGCGCGAAGAGCCGGGTGTCGCCGTCGAACTCGTTCGGGTCCGGGAACACGACCGTGCCGGTCTCCCCCGCGACCTCGACGAAGCCGGTCCGGCCGCGGTCCGACTCGAACGAGAAGACGCTCTGGGCGCTCCCGCCGCCCTCGAACTGGATGAGCGCGGAGTGGTTCGTCGGCACGTCGACCGGGAACTCGGTGCCGGCCTTCGGACCCGATCCGATCGTCCGCGTGGCACGGGACTTCGACGCCGTCGCGGTGACCTTCGCCACCGGGCCGAACGCCTGCACGAGGGTCGTGATGTAGTACGGGCCGATGTCGAACAGCGGGCCGGCACCGTACGCGAACAGGAACTCGGGGCTCGGGTGCCACGACTCGGGGCCGGGGCTCTGGAAGAGCGTGAGTCCGTTCAGCGGCGTACCGATCCGACCCTCGCGGATGGTGCGGAGGGCGGTCTGCAGGCCGGCGCCGAGGAACGTGTCCGGGGCGACGCTGACGGTCTTCCCGGCGGCGGCCGCGGCGTCGCGGAGCTGCGCGGCGCTCTCCCGGTCGAGGGCGTAGGGCTTCTCGCCCCACACGTGCTTGCCGGCGGCGAGGGCCTGCAGGGCGACCTCGACGTGGGCGGCCGGGATGGTCAGGTTGACGACGATCTCGATGTCGTCGTCGGCGAGGAGCTCCGCCACCGAGCCGGACCCGGGGACGCCCCACTTCTCGGCCTGTGCGGCGGCGCGGGGCTCGTCGATGTCGGCGATGAACCGGACCTCGAGGTCGGGGAACACCGTGAGGTTCGACAGGTACTGGTCGGAGATGACCCCGGCGCCGATGACGCCGACGCCGACGGGGCCGGTCCGGGTCGCCCCGGCGGCGTGCTGGTCGGCGGTCGTGTCCGTGGCGGTCATGCGCGGGCCCCCTCGAGGAACGTGTAGGAGTCGGCGACGGCCTGCAGGACGTCGCCCTCGTGGTCGTCGAGCTCGACGACGTGCTGCGCGTCGGGCGCCGCGGCGACGATCTCGCGGGTCGGCATGACGCCGTTCCCGACGGCGACCTGCCGCTTGTCGTCGTGCGAGCCGTCGCCGTCCTTGACGTGCAGGAAGCGCACCTTGTCGCCGTACTTCCGGATGACCGCGACCGGGTCGTCCCCGCCGACCGTCACCCAGTAGGTGTCGAGCTCGAGCACGACGTCGTCGGACAGGGCGTCCGCGAAGACCTCGTAGGCCGAGACGCCGTCGATGCGGTTCGAGAACTCGAACGCGTGGTTGTGGTAGCCGAGCACCAGGCCGTGGTCGGCGGCGCGCGGGGCGAGGGCGCTGAGTTCGCGGGCGGCGGCCTCGACGTCCTCGCGCGTCGTCCAGCGCGACTCGTCGATGTGCGGGTCGATCAGGGTGCCGAGGCCGATCGTCGTGCTCGCGTGGAAGATCTGCTCCAGGTCCTGCTCGCCGGCGTCCAGCAGACGGGCGTGGCCGCTCGGGCTCCGGAGGCCGGCCTCGGCCAGGGCGTCGCGGAGGGCCTCGGCGCGGTCGACGAAGCCGAAGGCCTCGACGTCGGTGTAGCCGATGGCCGCGATGCGCTGGAGCGTGCCGAGCAGGTCCGCCGAGAGGGCGTCCCGCACGGTGTAGAGCTGGACCGACAGGGGTTGGGTCACCGGGTGTTCTCCTCGTCGAGATGATGGATCGTCGCTGATCGAGCGTCACACTATGACCACCTTCTGTCGGCGGTCAAGCAAAAGTTGCAACCGCTTCGACGAGGTTCGTTGCGTGGCGCGTTCGAACTGTGGTTCACTCCCGACATGGTCGACTTGACACGGACGGCAGCGTCGCCTCCGGTCGGGACGAGCGAGCTCTTCCAGATCCTCCGCGACGGTGTGCCGCGGACGCGCGCCGAGCTCGCCGCCCTGACGGGACTCGCACGCTCGACGATCGCCGTGCGCCTCGACGCGCTCATCGACGTCGGCCTCGTCGGCCCGGTGCACACCGCCGCGTCGACCGGCGGGCGTCCCCCCGCCCAGGTCGCGCTCGTCCCGCGGGCCCGGCTCGTCGTCGCCGCCGACCTCGGCGCCTCGCACGGCCGCGTCGCCGTGACCGACCTGGTCGCCACCCCCCTCGCCACCCGCGAGGCCGCCGTCGACATCGCCGCCGGCCCCGTGCCCACCCTGACCTGGCTGGTCGAGACGATCGACGACCTGCTCGACGAGGTCGGTCGGTCCCGCGAGGACGTCGTCGCGATCGGCATCGGCGTGCCCGGGCCGGTCGAGTTCTCGACCGGCCGCCCCGCGAACCCGCCGATCATGCCCGGGTGGGACGGCTTCGACGTGCCCGCGTGGCTGCACGACCACGTCCCCGCGCACGTCCTGCTCGACAACGACGTGAACATCGCCGCCCTCGGGGAGCGCCAGCACGGCTGGCCCGACGTCGACCACCTGCTCTTCGTCAAGGTCGCCACCGGCATCGGCTCGGGCATCGTCTCGGACGGCGAGCTCCAGCGTGGCGCGCAGGGCACCGCGGGGGACATCGGCCACGTCCGGGTGTCCCGAGCCGGCGACGTCCCGTGCCACTGCGGCAACACCGGCTGCCTCGAGGCGGTCGCGTCCGGTCCGGCCATCGCCCGGGCGCTCCGCGCCAAGGGCCACGACGTGCACACCAGCGGCGACGTCATCGACCTCGTCAACCGCGCCGAGCTCGACGCCATCGGTGCGGTGCGACAGGCCGGACGGGACATCGGCGAGGTCCTCGCCACGTGCGTCTCGCTGATGAACCCCTCGGTGATCGCGCTCGGCGGCTCGATCACCCGTGCCGGGGAGCACCTGCTCGCCGGCGTCCGCGAGGTCGTCTACTCCCGCTCGATGCCGCTCGCCACCGAACACCTCGTCATCGCGCAGTCCCGTGCCGGCTCGTTCGCTGCGCTGCAGGGGGCCGCGGCGCTCGCGATCGGGTACGCCCTCTCGCCCGCGGGCGTCGACGAGCTCGTCACCTTCGCCGAGGGCCGGGCGCTCGTCTCCTGACCGAGGTCCCGTCCGTCACGGTCCCGTCCGCTCACGGTCCCGTCCGCTCACGGCGGACCACCCAGGCGTCGAGGCGCGTCGGTTCGCGTCCTGTCGGCGTGCGGGGTGACAATCGTACGGTGACGATCGTGCAGCCCACCCTGTGGGGCGACCTGGACCCGGGCTTCGACCCGGTCGTCCCGGCACCCCGCGGGTCGACTCCGTCGTTCCGGCCCGCCCCCACCCCCGGCCTGGAGGCGCGTCACACCGCCGCCACGCCCCGCACGGCCGACGCGTCCACCGCCACCGTCCCGTCGGGTACGGCCGCCGCCGCCCCGTCCGGCGCCCCCGCCGCGACTGCGGCGCACGACGCGTTCACCGCGCTCCGTGGACACACCGAGCGGATCGTCGCGCACTCATCGGACCGCGTCGCCTGGCTCCGCGCCCGCGCGATGGGGATCACCGCGACCGACGTCGCCCGCCTCGCCTCGCTCCGCGCGGTCGAGGCCGTCGTCACCGACAAGCGGTACGGGTCACGGTTCTCGGGCAACGCGTACACCGAGCACGGCAAGGACCGCGAACCGGCGATCGCCGCGTGGGTGGCCGCGACGCACGGCATCCAGCCCTCGGCGCACCTGTTCCACGCCAGCACGAACCGCGCGCACCTCGCCACCCCGGACGGGGTCGGCCTCGACGGTTCGCAGCGGCTCGTCCTCGCCGAGATCAAGACGACGGGCAAGGGCTGGCGGAGCATCCCCCGGCACTACCTCCGGCAGGTCTGGTGGCAGCAGTACGTGCTCGGGGCCGACCGCACGCTGTTCGTCTGGGAGCGCCACGACGACTTCGTGCCCGTGGCCGACGAGCCGGAGTGCCGCTGGGTCGACCGCGACGACGACCAGATCCGCGGCCTCGTGCAGCTCGCCGACATGGTCCTCGACAAGCTCCGCGCCTTCCGCGTCTAGGTCCGGCCGGGCCCGACACCACCGCACCACCGCACCACCGCACCACCGCACCACGCTGCCGGCCGCGCTGGGTTCCCGGCTACACCCGCACCAGACGGAGCCGGCTCATCCCCACGACCAGGATGCCCATCAGGCCGATGAACACCGCGACGCCGAGGCAGTACAGCGCGACGACGCCGTACCCGAGCGACGGGTCCAGGAACGGGTACGGCACCCACCCGTCGGTCGCCCCTCGGACCAGCACGACGCCGAGCCAGACCGCCGGGTAGAGCAGGAACCACCACACGTGCCGGAGCAGCAGCCGGGCCCGGTCCGAGAACAGCAGCCAGTCGAGCACCACGTACAGCGGGATCCACCGGTGCAGCAGGTCGTTCGACCACGGCACGGTGTTCTCGACCGCCGCGCCGACGAGCAGGGTGTTGTAGACGACCCCGGTCGTGGCGATGTACACCGTCGCCGCGCCCCGGATCCCGCTGAGCAGGAGGGCCGAGCGCTTCTGCCGGGCCGTCGCGACGAGGGTCGCCGCGAACGCCACTCCGACGAACACGTTCGACTGGATGGTGAAGTACCCGAAGAAGTCGAACGGCGAGTAGTCGGGCGCCCGCATGCTCACGAGCCACTGCCCGAGGATCGCGGCGACCACGGCGATGACGACGATCAGCCGGAGGGAGTTGACGAGGGTCCGCACCCGACCACGCTATCCGGACACGATGCCCGACACGCAGGAGGGCCCGCACCGTTCCCGGTGCGGGCCCTCCTGGTGGATCGGTCGATCAGTCGATCAGATCGCGTTGACGTCGAGCGGGATGCCCGGGCCGAAGGTCGTCGAGACGGCGCCCTTCATGACGTAGCGACCCTTCGAGGCGCTCGGCTTGAGGCGCACGATCTCCTCGAGCGCGGTCGAGATGTTCTCGTCGAGCTGCTCCGGCGTGAACGAGGCCTTGCCGACGACGAAGTGCACGTTGGCGTGCTTGTCGACGCGGAACTCGATCTTGCCGCCCTTGATGTCGTTGACGGCCTGCGCGACGTTCGGGGTCACGGTGCCGGTCTTCGGGTTCGGCATGAGGCCACGCGGGCCGAGCACCTTTCCGAGACGACCGACCTTGCCCATGAGGTCCGGGGTCGCGACGGCGGAGTCGAAGGCGGTGTAGCCCTCGGCGACCTTCGCGATGAGCTCGTCGCCACCGACCTCGTCGGCACCGGCGGCGATGGCGGCCTCAGCCGCAGCGCCCACGGCGAAGACGATGACGCGGGCGGTCTTGCCCGTGCCGTGCGGCAGGATGACCGTGCCGCGGACCATCTGGTCGGCCTTGCGGGGGTCGACGCCGAGCTTGAGCGCGACCTCGATGGTCGAGTCGGTCTTGGCCGAGCCGGTCTCCTTCGCGAGGGCGACTGCCTCGCTCGGGGTGTAGAACTTGTCGGCCTCGATCTTCGCGGCCGCGGCCTGGTAGGCCTTGGACTTCTTCGCCATGGTGTTCTCCTTGCAGAGCTACGTGGTTGACGAGCCGGCGAGGCTCTCCCACGGAAGGGGTCGGGGTGTGTGGTGCAGGGAGGCTCAGGCCTCGACCGTGATGCCCATCGAACGCGCGGTGCCGGCGATGATCTTCGCGGCCTGCTCGATGTCGTTGGCGTTCAGGTCGGCCTGCTTCGTCTCGGCGATCTGACGGACCTGGTCCATCGAGATCTTCGCGACCTTGACCGTGTGCGGGGTCGAGGACCCCTTCTGCACACCCGCAGCCTTCTTGATGAGCTCGGCGGCCGGCGGGGTCTTGAGGACGAACGTGAACGAACGGTCCTCGTAGACGGTGATCTCGACCGGCACGACGTTGCCACGCTGCGACTCGGTCGCCGCGTTGTACGCCTTGCAGAACTCCATGATGTTCACGCCGTGCTGACCGAGCGCCGGACCGATCGGCGGGGCCGGGTTGGCGGCGCCCGCGTTGATCTGCAGCTTGATCAGGCCCGTGACCTTCTTCTTCGGTGCCATGTTTCGCTTTCCTCCTGGAATCGAACGCACGGGGACCCGTGCACTCTCCCGCTGGCCCGGCGGATCCGGACCGCGGTGAAGCCCCGCACGCTCAGCGTGCGGGGCCAAACCTGTTCAGTGTACCCGACGGGTACAGGGGCTAGAGCTTGGTGACCTGGTCGAAGCTCAGCTCGACCGGCGTCTCGCGCTCGAAGAGCGAGACGAGGACCGTGAGCTTGCCGCTCTCCGGCTTGATCTCGGAGATCGATCCCGGCAGACCCGCGAACGAGCCCTCCTTGATGGTGATCGTCTCGCCGACCTCGAAGTCGACCTCGGCCTGCGGCTGCGCCTGCGCACCGCCGGACTTGCCGCCGCCCTTGGTGGGCGCGGCGTCGGCGACCTGGACGAGGGACTTCAGCATGCCGAAGGCCTCGTCGAAGCGGAGCGGGGTCGGGTTGTGCGCGTTGCCGACGAAGCCGGTGACGCCCGGAGTGTGCCGGACGACCGACCAGGAGTCCTCGTTGAGGTCCATGCGGACGAGCACGTACGAGGGGATGCGCACGCGGGTGACGAGCTTGCGCTGGCCGTTCTTGATCTCGACGACGTCCTCCATGGGGACCTCGACCTGGTAGATCGAGTCCTCCATCGACATCGAGACCATGCGGTTCTCGATGTTCGACTTCACGCGGCGCTCGAAGCCCGCGTAGGAGTGGATGACGTACCACTTGCCCGGCTTCATCCGGAGCTCGGCCTTGAAGGCGTCGTACGGGTCGACCTCGGCCTCGGCCTCGTCCTCGTCCTCGAGCGCGTCGGCTGCCTCGTCGGCGGCGAGCGTCTCGTTGGCCTCGGCCGCGGTGGCGTCCTCGAGCTCGGTCTCTTCCTCGTCCTCGACGGCCTCGACGGCGGCCTCGGCCTCGTCGGGGGTGTCGATCTCGAGGGCGTCGTCGACGACGGCGTCCGCCTCGGGGTCACGGGCTTCCTGCAGGGCGGTGAGCGCCTCGTCGATCGAGGTGTCGACGGTGCCGTCGTCCGGCTCGTCGCTCAGCCCGAGGGACTCGTCGTCCTCGTCCTCGACGGAGATCGCACGCTCCTCGGCCGACTCGACCGAACGGCCCTCGGCGGTCTCGACGTCGCCTTCCTGGTTCTCCTCGACCTCGGAGGACTGCTCAGCAGCCGTGGCGAGGTCGATGTCGTCGCGGGAGTAGTCAGACACTGCGGTTCTTTCCGTTCGGTGGTGCGGATCGGTGGTGCGGTCGGATCGCTTCGCGTCCGGCGCCGTCTCGGGTGACCGTACTCCTGTCGGAAGCCGCGGAGGCCAGCCGACGCCCGAGTCGCCCGGAGGCGGTCCGGGCGGTGCCGGGGTCAGACCGTCGGACCGTTGCCGAAGACGTAGCCGACGCCGAGGCCGAACACGAAGTCGAGGATCGACACCAGGATCATCATCACGATCACGAAGATCAGGACGACGCCGGTGTAGCTGAAGAGCTCCTTGCGCGTCGGCGTGACGACCTTGCGGAGTTCGCCGATGACCTGGCGGATGAAGAGGGCGATGGCAGCGAAGGGGCCACCGCGTGCGGCGCGGTCGGCCTTCGCCTTCGCGACGACGTCGTCCGCCGTCGTTTCCATGTCCTTGCTCGCCAACTTCACACCTTCCAGACTTGCAGGGCGGACAGGACTCGAACCTGCAACCTGCGGTTTTGGAGACCGCTGCTCTACCAATTGAGCCACCGCCCTAGGGAGACGATCCCTGTGGGATCCCCCGCGGTGCCGGCACGCTGGGCGTTCCGTGCACCGGTGGTCGAGTGTACGGGAGTCCGTCACACGCTGTCCACTCGGGGCGGTGCCCCGGCGTGCCGCGCCGGTAGGCTGGCGCCGTGAGCACCGCAGCCCCCGGCCCCGAGTCCACCGCCCCCGAGTCCGCCCGCCACGGGTCCGACCACAGCCCTGCCGCTGCCGCCGACCGGCCGCGCATCGCGAGCCGGATCGCCGCGATCGCCGAATCGGCGACGCTCAAGGTGGACGCGAAGGCCAAGGCGCTCAAGGCCGCCGGCCGCCCGGTCATCTCCTTCGCCGCGGGCGAGCCGGACTTCGCGACGCCGCAGCACGTGGTCGACGCCGCGGTCGCCGCTGCCCAGGACCCGGCCAACCACCGCTACACGCCCGCGACCGGTCTGCCGGAGCTCAAGCGCGCCGTCGCCGACAAGACCGCGCGCGAGTCCGGCATCGCCGTCGACCCCGCACAGGTGATCGTGACGAACGGCGGCAAGCAGGCCGTGTACCAGGCGTTCCAGACCGTCGTCGACGACGGCGACGAGGTCCTGCTCCCCGCGCCGTACTGGACGACCTACCCCGAGGCGATCCGGCTCGCGGGCGGTACCCCGGTCGAGGTCTTCGCCGGCAGCGACCAGGAGTACCTCGTCACGGTCGAGCAGCTCGAGGCGGCGCGCACCCCGCGCACGAAGGCCCTGCTCTTCTGCTCACCCTCGAACCCGACCGGCTCGGTGTACTCCGCCGAGCAGACGAAGGCCATCGGCGAGTGGGCGCTCGAGCACGGCATCTGGGTGATCAGCGACGAGATCTACCAGGACCTCGTGTACGACGGCGTCCGGTTCACCGGCATCCTCGACGCGGTCCCCGACCTCGCCGACACGACGATCCTCGTGAACGGTGTGGCCAAGACCTACGCGATGACCGGCTGGCGGGTCGGGTGGATGGTCGGCCCCGCCGACGCCGTCAAGGCCGCCTCGAACCTGCAGTCCCACCTGTCGTCGAACGTGTCGAACGTGTCGCAGCGGGCCGCGATCGCCGCCCTGACCGGCCCGACCGAGCCCGTCGAGGCCATGCGCACGGCCTTCGACCGACGTCGGCGCGCCATCGTCGAGGGCCTCAACGCCATCCCGGGCTTCACGACGCCGACCCCGCAGGGTGCCTTCTACGTCTACCCGGACGTCACGGCGCTGCTCGGCCGCGAGTGGGCCGGGTCCACGCCGACGACCACGCTCGAGCTCGCGGACCTGATCCTCGAGCAGGCCGAGGTCGCGGTCGTCCCGGGCGAGGCCTTCGGCCCCTCCGGCTACCTGCGCCTGTCCTACGCACTCGGCGACGACGACATCGCCGAGGGCGTCGCACGCCTGGCACGGCTGTTCTCCTAGTCGCGCACGGCACGTCCCGGCTCCGGACGACACGAGGCGCCCCGCTGCGGCGGGGCGCCTCGTGTCGTCCGGAGCGTCGGTCCGGTCGCGTCGACGGCACGGTGGGTCCGGCCGGGAGGCGCGGACCGCCTCAGTCGGTCAGCTCGCCCACCACCACGGGTTCCGGCACGAGCGTCACGCCGAAGCGGTTGAGGACGGTCACCTGGACGTACCGGGCGAGCTCCGCGACCTGCGCGGCGGTCGCGCCGCCCCGGTTCGTCAGCGCGAGGGTGTGCTTCGTGGACACCGCTGCGCGGGACCCCGGGACCGCGTAGCCGCGGTGCACCCCGGCGTGCTCGATGAGCCACGCCGCGCTGAGCTTCACCTGGTCGCCGGCGGGCCAGCGGGGCGCCTCGGCGGGCAGCGTCTCGGCGAAGGCGGCCGACACGATCGGGTTCGTGAAGAAGGACCCGGCGCTCCAGGTGTCCGGGTCGGCGTCGTCGAGCACCATGCCCTTCGCGCCGCGGAGGCGCAGGACCGTCTCGCGGATCGTCTCCGGCGCCACCGGCGTGCCGAGGTCGACCCCGAGGGAACCGGCGAGCTGGGCGTAGCGGACCGGCACACCCTCCTGCGGCGCCGTGCCGAGCCGGAACTCGACGGCGAGCACGACACCGCGACGGCCGTGCTTGAGCGTCGAGGTGCGGTAGCCGAGCGCCAGCTCGGCCGCGGGCACCCACGTGCGCTCCCCCGTCGACGCGTCGAGGAGGTCGACCGCGGTGAGTACGTCGGACAGCTCGACCCCGTAGGCGCCGATGTTCTGCACGGGGGCGGCACCGACCGTGCCCGGGATGCCGCTGAGGGCCTCCAGGCCGGTCCAGCCGTTCGCGACGGTCGTCGCGACGAACGCGTCCCACGGTTCACCGGCCGCGACGCGGACCGTGACGCCGTCGGCGTCCGTCGACGCGTCGACGCCGCGCGTGCGGACGAGCACGACCGTGCCGTCGAAGCCCGCGTCGGCGACGAGCAGGTTGCTCCCCCCGCCGACGACGAGCCAGTCGTCGTCCTGCCAGGCGTCCCGGACAGCGGCGACGAGCTCGTCGGTCGTGTCCGCGATGCGGAGCGTCGTCGCGGGCCCACCGATGCGGAAGGTCGTGTGGTCGGCGAGACGCGTCGAGACGGTCAGTGGAACACCACCGTGACCTGGGCCTTGCCGAGCACGGTCTGACCGGCCGCGGTGACCGTGAGGTCGATGCGCTGCGGTCGGCCCTCGTCGTCGACGGTGCCGACCTTCGCGACGACGCCGACGGTCGCACCCTGCTCCGGGTCGACGACGACGGGGCGGGTGAAGCGGACGCCGTAGCGCGCGACCCAGCCGCGGTCACCGAGCCACTCGGCGACCGGCTGGACGGCGAGGCCCATCGTGAGCATGCCGTGCGCGAGGACGCCGGGCAACCCGACCGAGGCGGCGACGTCGTCGCGGTAGTGGATGGGGTTGAAGTCACCCGAGGCGCCGGCGTAGCGGACGAGCGCGTCGCGGGTCAGGTGGACCTCGCGCTCGGCGACGACGGTGCCGACCTCGACGGCGGGGACGGAGGCGGTCATGCGTCATCTCCTCGGACGACGAGGGTGGACGTGGCGGTGACGACGTGCGCACCGTCGGCGTCGACCACGGCGGACGCGGCGGTCACCATCGCGTTGCCACCGAGGGTCTTGACGCTCGTGACGGTCAGGGTCGCGGTGAGCTCGTCACCGGCGACGATCGGGCGCTCGTACGCGAACGACTGCTCACCGTGGACGACGCGCGAGAAGTCGATCCCGGCGTCCGGCTCCGCGAGGAGCTGGGCGAGGGTCGCCTCCTGCACGACGACGGCGAACGTCGGCGGAGCGACGACGTCGGCGTACCCGGCGGCGCGGGCAGCCTCGGGGTCGAGGTGGATCGGGTTCGTCGCGAACACGGCGCGCGAGAACTCGCGCACCTTCTCGCGCCCGACGAGGTAGGGCTGGGCCGGCGGGAACGTCCTGCCGACGAGCTCGGGGTTCACTGACACGTGCGGGAGTCTACCGAGCGCCCGCGACACCCGGCCCGGGCCGCAGCTGGAGCCGAGGAGTCGTCGGATATGCTCGGAACGCGACTTCGGGGGAGGTCGCGGCTCCCGGGGAAGACGCGGGAGCGCTCTGCGGTTGGGGAGGGACGATGGAGACGACGACCGAGTTCGCGGTCCACACCGGCGACCGGTGCGCGGCCATGGAGGTGGCCGGTGCTGCGCTGCGCCGGACGGGCCACCGGGTCGAGACCACGGGCGGGACGATCACCGCCACCGCGGGCAGCCGCGTGTTGACGATCCTGCTCGGGGCGCTCGTGCACCCGTCGCGGGAGTTCCGACGCTACGAGCTGTCGACGACCGTCACGGGGACGTCGACCACGATCACGCTGCGGCCGGCCGGGAGCGGCACGGCCGTGTCCGGCGGGGGCATCGGTGCCCAGCGGCGACGGTCGGCGTGGCAGCAGGTCAACGCGGTGCTCGAGCGGGCGCTGCGGTCGGCCGGAGTGCTGACCGGGCCGCCGCGCTGAGCGGTGTGCGCTGCCTGGGAACCGCGGACGAACGGGACGGGCCAGTCGGCGACGACGCACGCCCGGGAACGACCAGGACCTGGGAACGACGCGCTCCCGGGGACGACACGCGCCCGGGGACGACACGCGCCCGGGAACGGCGAAAGCCCGGCGAGCGGATCGCCGGGCTTGTGGTAGCGAGGACGGGACTTGAACCCGTGACCCCACGATTATGAGTCGTGTGCTCTAACCAACTGAGCTACCCCGCCAGAGATCCGGAGCGGTAGCAGCTCCGGGTCGGAGCCCCGAGTCAGGATTGAACTGACGACCCCTTCCTTACCATGGAAGTGCTCTACCACTGAGCTATCGGGGCGAGTGCCGCTCGGCGGCACCAGATGAGAGTAGCAGACTCGCGACGGTGGTCAGGAACCGGACGAGACGCCCGGGCGTGCCGCCGCTCCCCGGCTAGCTCGCGTTGGCCTTGAGCCACGCCAGCGGGTCAACGGGGACGCCGTCGACGTGGATCTCGAGGTGCAGGTGCGGTCCCGTGGAGTTGCCGGTGGAGCCGACCTGGCCGAGCACGTCGCCGACCTCGACCTCCTGCCCCTTGACCACCGTGAAGGTGTTGTCCTTCATGTGGCCGTAGACGCTGACGAACCGCTTGCCGTCGACGTCGTGCTGCACCCAGACGTCGTTGCCGAAGCCGCCGTCGTGCGCCTGCACCTTGATGACGGTGCCCGCCGCGACGGACCGGATCGGGGTGCCCTCGCCGGGCGCGAAGTCGATGCCCATGTGGTTCGTGGAGCAGAACGAGCAGCCGGCGACCTGGCGCCCGCCGAAGCCCGAGGTGATCGGCACGCCGGTCAGGAACGGCCACTGGATCGCGCCGCCGGGGTCGTTCGAGAACGCCGACGAGTCGACGTTCTTGTACTGGGTCGTCGCCGACACCGAGTACTGGTCGCGTGTGGTCTCGGCTGCCGCGGTGCTGCCGCCGACGCTGAGCGTCTGCGCTGCGCGGGCCGGGGTGCGCTCGGTGGTCGTGTCGCCGTTCGCGACCCAGAGCGCCTGCGCGGGCAGCGAGGTCGAGACGACGAGGCCCGCCGCGAACAGGAGCGCACCGACGGCCGTGACCCGCGAGGCGTTCCGACGGAAGGACGTCCCACGTGACGCCGACTGCGCGACCGGGGTCGTGCGCGCGGGAGCCGTGCCACGACGACGTTCCGGCGCGGGGGCCGTGGTGCGGGCAGCGCGTCGACCCGCGGGGACCTGCCCGAGGACACGGCGGGGGCCGGCGTCGGTCGCGGACCGGCGCTCCGGCGAGGTCCGGCCCTCGGGCGAGGCCGTGCGCTCGGGAGCGACGTGCTGCTCCGGCGCGGGCACGGGCGACGTGGGGGCCGGCGGCGTGACCGCCCCGACCACGGGCTCCGGCAGCACCGGCGACGCGGGCGCGAGGTCGACCGGGGACACCGGCGCGGCTGCTGCTCCCGGTGCGGCGGGGGCTCCCGGTGCGACGAGACGGTCGAACTCACCGGTGTCGAACGTGGTCCGACCGAACGCCGATGCGTCGAGACCGCCCTCGTCGGACGCCGCGGTCACCGGGACGGCGGCCGTCCGACGCTCGGCTTCGATGCGAGCGCGTCGGGTGAGGTGCACGACCGGCTCGGGGCCGGTGGTGGCGTCGGGACGGGTGGACGGCAGCGGAGCGTGGGGCATGCGGTTCGGTGGTGATCCTGATCGGGGCGCGAGGCGCTCGTTGGTAACGAGCCGGTAACGGGACCTGAGCACGCTAGCAGGGGCCGTCCCGCCTCGCCAGTCCGCTGCACGACCGTGCACGATCGTGCCCCGTGGCCACGGCGCGGCGCGGTCGGGTGCCGGGACGGGAGCGGGTCAGTCGCCGAGGACGTCCCGCTCCGCCCCGCGGACGAGCGACTCGAGCGCGTCGGCGATCGACGGCGCCGCGAACAGGAAGGAGCGGATCCCGCCGGCCTCCCAGATCCGCACGACCGCACCGGCCTCGGCCGCGACGACCGCGCCGGCGGCCATGTCCCACGGGTTGATGCCGCGTTCGTAGTAGGCGTCGACGGTGCCCGTACCGACCGCGCAGCAGTCGAGCGAGGCCGCTCCCCCGCGGCGGATGTCCCGGACCTCACCGATGAACCCGGCGAGCACGGCGACCTGCTCCCGGCGTCGGTCGGCCGTGTAGCCGAACCCGGTGGCGACGAGGGTCTCGGCCAGGGTCGGCGGGGCGGAGACGTGCAGCGGCACGCCGTCCCGGGTCGCCCCGGCGCCCGCAGCGGCACGGAACACGGTGCCGGTCGCGGGGACGACGACGACCCCGGCCACCGGCTCCCACGTGGCGGGGTCCGGGGCGCCGCGCACGACGCCGATGCTCACGCCGTACGCCTCGCTGCCGTAGAGGAAGTTGACCGTGCCGTCGATGGGGTCGACGACCCACGTGTAGCCCGAGGAGCCGGCTCCCGAGCCGGACTCCTCCCCGTGGAAGCCGTCGTCGGGACGGGCCTCGGCGATGCGGCGCCGGACGAGCTCCTCGACCTCGCGGTCGGCAGCCGTGACGACGTCCACGATGCTCGACTTGCGGTCGGCGACCTCGACCCCCGCGGCTCGGTGTCGCGCGGCGAGGGCGGCAGCTTCGAGGGCGATGGTCTCGGCGAGGTCGGCGAACCAGGACGGGGCGGGTGCTTCGGGCATGGGTCCATCCTCGCGGATGCGACACCGGATGCCCTCGCAGGTGCGCGGGAACGCAGGACCGACGCGCACGGTCGACCCGGCCCCGATCGGCACGACACGGCCCCGGGAAGGACGAACGCCCCAGGAACGACGAACACCCCGGGAACGACGAATGCCCCGTCCGACGGACGAGGCACTCGATGTGGTGGCGAGTGAGGGATTCGAACCCCCGAAGGCTACGCCGGCTGATTTACAGTCAGATCCCTTTGGCCGCTTGGGTAACTCGCCATGTGCGCACCCGGCTCGTGTGATCACCAACCGAAGGCGCTCCAAGAGCATAGCGGATAGCGGAGGGTGGTCGTGACCACCGTCCGGGCGGCGACGAGCACGGTCCTTCCTGCACAGCGGGCCACCGGAGCCGCCTCCTCCACAGGCCCGCCACCGGAGCCGAACCGGCCGACCCGCGCGCAGTTAGGCTGTCCGGCATGGCAGACAGTTCCTTCGACGTGGTGAGCAAGGTCGACAAGATGGAGGCGGAGAACGCCGTCAACCAGGCGGCCAAGGAGATCGAGCAGCGCTACGACTTCAAGGGAGCCGGCGCCTCGGTCGCGTTCAGCGGCGAGGACGTCCTCATCAAGGCGAACTCCGAGGAGCGCGCCAAGGCCGTCCTCGACGTGCTGCAGACCAAGGCGATCAAGCGCGACATCAGCCTCAAGAGCCTCGACGCGGGCGAGCCCTTCGCCTCGGGCAAGGAGTACCGCATCGAGGTGAAGTTCAAGAACGGCATCGAGCAGGACGTCGCCAAGAAGATCGGCGCCTTCCTCCGGGCCAACGCCGCGAAGAGCGTGAAGAGCCAGATCCAGGGAGACGAGCTCCGCGTCTCCTCGAAGAGCCGCGACGACCTGCAGAACACGATCCAGCTCCTCAAGGGTGAAGAGTTCGACGTGCCGCTGCAGTTCGTGAACTTCCGCTAGCGCCCCGCCCCGTGGAGCACTGGCTCGGCGTCGCACTCACGATCCTCCTGGTCCTGCTCGACCTGGCGATCCGCGTCTTCTCGATCATCTACGTCCCGTACAACCGGAAGCCGCAGACCGCGACCGCGTGGTTGCTCGCGATCTTCCTCATCCCCTACATCGGCTTCATCGTCTTCCTGGTGATCGGGTCGACGAAGCTGCCGCGGGCACGGCGTGAGAAGCAGACCGAGATCAACGCGTACATCCTCGAGCAGACCGAGGGCATCGAGCGTGTCCGCCGGGACCACCCGTGGCCGCCGTGGCTCGAGAGCATCACGAAGCTCAACCGCGAGCTCGGGTCGATGCCCCTCGTCGGCGGCAACTCCGCGGAGCTCTACCCGGACTCGTACGAGTCCGTCCAGGAGATGACCCGCGCGATCGACCAGGCGCGTCGCTTCGTGCACGTCGAGTTCTACATCGCGACGATCGACGACACGACCCGCCCGTACTTCGAGGCCCTCGCCCGTGCGCAGGCCCGCGGTGTGACGGTCCGGTTCCTGCTCGACCACTGGGCGAGCCGCGGCTACCCGGGCTACAAGGAGACGCTGGCCTTCCTCGACGAGGCCGGCATCGAGTGGCACCTGATGCTGCCCCTCCAGCCGCTCCAGGGGAAGTTCCAGCGGCCCGACCTCCGCAACCACCGCAAGATCATGGTGATCGACGGCTCGGTCGCGTTCACCGGCTCGCAGAACCTGATCGACCCGTCGTACGACCTGAAGTCGCACATCGAACGCGGGATGGTCTACAAGGACCTGTTCGCCCGGTTCGAGGGTCCCGTGGTCGCCGGACTCAACGCCCTGTTCGTCACCGACTGGTACAGCGAGACCGACGAGCTCCTGCTCCGGGAGAGCGACCCCGTGCACCGGGCCGACCGCGACGACGCGCTGGACTGCCAGGTCGTGCCGTCGGGCCCCGGCTTCGACGGCGAGAACAACCTGCGCCTGTTCAACGCGCTGCTCTACGCCGCCCAGGACAAGGTGTCGATCACGTCGCCGTACTTCGTGCCGGACGACTCGATGCTGTACGCCATCACGACGACCGCCCAGCGCGGCGTCGCGGTCGAGCTGTTCGTCGGCGAGATGGGCGACCACGCGATGACCTGGCACGCCCAGCGCTCCTACTACGAGGAGCTGCTCCGCGCCGGGGTCCGCATCTGGCTGTACCGGGCACCGACGATCCTGCACGCGAAGCACTTCACGATCGACGACGACGTGTCGGTGATCGGGTCGAGCAACATGGACATGCGCTCGTTCAGCCTCAACCTCGAGGTGTCGGTCATGGTCCGCGGGCGCACGTTCGTCGACGCCCTGCGCGGGGTGCAGGACGCCTACAAGGAGGCCTCGTTCGAGCTCACGCTCGACGCGTGGCTCGAACGACCGCGCCGGTCGCAGGTGCTCGACAACGTCGCGCGGCTCACCGCCGCCCTGCAGTAGCCCCGTTCGGGAGGCGCGCCCCGCGTCCGCCCCGCTGCTCGGCGGGGTGCACGGGGCCGGCACGGCAGCGGGCGGCGGACCGTCCGTTCGACGGTCCGCGTGGCGGCGACCTGGTCCGGAACGCCGCGACCACCCGGGTCACCGCCCGGCGGGCACCAACCCGGTCAGGCGCGTCCCGGTCCGGCACGCGACCACCCGGGTCACCGCCCGGCGGGCACCAACCCGGTCAGGCGCGCGACCAGGCGTTCCAGCGGACCGCGCCCGAGGAACGCCCGCCACACCACGGCGACGAGCACCGAGCCGATCGCGAACAGCGCCCACGCCGTCCCCGACGCGGGCAGTTCCCCGAGGGCCGCGATGACCACGAGGTGCCCGGCGTACACCGTGAGCGGCATCGACCCGACCGCCGCCAGCGGGTACGCGACCCTGGACACCGCCCGCCCGCGCCCGTCGACCAGGAGCGTGCAGAGCGCGATCACGGCCACGGCGACGCCCGCCGTGCCGACCACGTCGACCGTCGACGAGGAGTGGTCACGCGGCGAGAGGAACAGCTGCGCGACCAGCCCCGCCGGCGTGGTGTCCTCCGGCAGGAACGGCAGGCCCGCGAAGCCGTACAGCGCGGCCTCGTCCGGCACCGGCGCGAGGAGACCGCCGACCACGTAGGCCGTGACGGCGGCCAGCGTGCCGGACGCGAGGAGCGCGACCTGGGTGCGCCGCGCCTCCAGTCCGGCCCTGGCGACCGCGAGACCGACGAGCACGTACGCCAGGAAGGTGACCACGGGGTACACCAGGCCGAGCTGGATCCCGAACATGTCGGCGTCGGCGGAGAGCGGGACGACCGCGAGCGCAGCGAGCGGGGAGACGAGGGCGCACACCGCCGCGACGACGACGAGCCAGCGGGCACGGAGTCGCAGCACCGGGACCACGAGCAGGAACAGCGCCCCGTACGTCGGCAGGATCACGTACACCGGCGTGTCCAGTGCCATGAGGAGCAGTCCGATCGCGACGACCACGACCGCCCGGACGGCGAGCCGCGCCCGCACCCGGCCGATCGCGGGCGGACCGGGCGGGCGCGTCCGACCGCTCGTGAGCCCCACCGACACCCCGGCGAGCACCGCGAAGAGCGCCGCCGACCGGCCGTTCACGACCGCCGACCACGTCGCCGGGTCGCCCCAGTCGACCCCCTCGCCGACACCGCCGACGTGCGCGGCCATCATCCCGAGGAGGGCGAGCGCCCGCGCGACGTCGACACCCTGCAGACGCCCGGGCGCGACGAGCACACCCCGCATCGCGGCGGGCGGTGCGGGGTGTGCGGCGGTCATCGCGGTGCGTCGGCTCAGCTCGCCGGGGCGTCCGCGCGGCGGAGGGAGACGTCGACCATCTCGTCGCGCGGGACCACCTTGATGCGCTCCCGCCCCTCGGCGGCACCGAGGGCGATCTCGTGCTGGTCGAGGGCGTGCCAGCCGTCGAGGTCGGTGAACGCGACGCCGCGCGCACGGAGGAGGGCCGGGACCGCCTCCGGGGACGGGTCGGCCGGGGTCCACCAGGAGGCCTGGTCGTTCACGATGTGCTGCACGGTCTCCATCGCGTCGGACTTCGTGTGGCCGATGAGGCCGACCGGGCCGCGCTTGATCCACCCCGTCGCGTAGACGCCGGGCAGCTGCGAGCCGTCCTCGCCGAGGACCTGGCCCTCGTGGTTCGGGATGACACCGTAGCGCTCGTCGAACGGCACCCCGGGCAGCGGCGAACCGAAGTACCCCACGGCGCGGTAGACGGCCTGCACGGGGACCTCGCGGACCTCGCCGGTGCCCTCGACGCCGCCCTGGCCGTCCGGACGGGTGCGCTCGTAGCGCAGGGCGGCGACGTGGCCGTCCTCCCCCACGATCTCGAGCGGCTTCGCGTAGAAGTGCAGGTGCAGTCGGCGGCTCGCCTGACCGACCTCGCGGCCGCGCCACGACTCGAGCACGCGGTTCATCACCATGACCTGCTTGTTCGTCTGGATCGCGGTGCGGGACGCCTCGTCGTGGTCGAAGTCCTCGTCGTACACGACCATGTCGACGTCGCGGAGCTCGCCGAGCTCGCGGAGCTCGAGCGGCGTGAACTTCACCTGCGCCGGGCCGCGACGGCCGAACACGTGCACGTCGGTGACCGGGCTCGCCTTGAGGCCCTCGTACACGTTCGCGGGGATCTCGGTGGGCAGCAGGTCGTCGGCGTGCTTGGCGAGGATGCGGGACACGTCGAGTGCGACGTTGCCGTTGCCGATCACCGCGACGCTCTCGGCGTCGAGCGGCCAGGTGCGCGGCACGTCCGGGTGGCCGTCGAACCAGCTGACGAAGTCCGCCGCGCCGTGCGAGCCCTCGAGCTCGACACCGGGCACGTCGAGGTCGGCGTCCTTGATCGCGCCGGTCGAGAACAGCACCGCGTGGTAGTGCTGCTTGAGGTCGTCGAGGGTGATGTCCTCGCCGAAGCGCACGTTGCCGAACAGCCGCACGACCCCGCGGTCGAGCACGTCACGCAGCGCGTTGACGATGCCCTTGATCCGCGGGTGGTCCGGCGCGACGCCGTACCGCACCAGCCCGTACGGCGCGGGGAGCTGCTCGAACAGGTCGATCGACACGTCGTAGCCGTGGGCTTCGCGCAGGAGGATGTCGGCCGCGTAGATCCCGGCCGGGCCGGCGCCGACGATGGCGAGTCGGAGGGTGGGCACTGATGTCTCCAGTTCGTTCGGCCGGGATCGTCCCGGCGGACTGTCCGAGGGTACGTGCTGGCGGGTGGGTGCCAGCGGCTGCGTGTCGTGGACCTCGCCCGGCGGGTGGACCCGCGCCCGGTGGGGCCGTCAGCGGCTGCGGTCCACGACCGTCTCGGCGAAGCGGGTGAGCGCACGCTTGACCGTGCCGTCGGGCAGCGGGGCGAGGGCCTCGACCGCTTCCTCCGCCCAGCGCACCGCGACGGACCGGGTCGCGGTCGTCGCCTGGTGCTCACGGAGCGCGGCGACCGCCGACTGGTACGGCGCGGACTGCACGGCCTCGTCCGGGGCGTCCTTCACGTCCCGGTCGATCCGCTCGAGCAGGGAGGCGGCATCGACGTCGGACACGGCGAGGCGGCGCAGCTGCAGCAGCGGCAGCGTGTCGACGCCGGCGCGCAGGTCGTTGCCGGCGATCTTGCCGGTCTTGTCGGTCGCCGGGGCGAGGTCGATGACGTCGTCGACGAGCTGGAACGCGACGCCGACCTTCTCGCCGAACGTCCCGACGGCGTCGAGGTACGCGCGGTCGGCGCCCGAGAACATGACGCCCGCGCGCGCGGCGGTCGCGATCAGCGAGCCGGTCTTGTCGCTGAGCACCTGGATGTAGTGCTCGACGGGGTCGTCCTCCGGCTGCGGGCCGGTCGTCTCGTGCAGCTGGCCCATGCAGAGCCGCTGGAAGGTCTCGGCCTGCATCCGGATGCCCTCTGCGCCGAGGTCGGCGGTGATGAGGCTGGCCCGGGCGAACAGCAGGTCACCGGTCAGGATCGCGACGTTGTTGCCGTAGGTCACGTGCGCGGCCGGGACCCCGCGGCGCACCGGCGCCTCGTCCATGACGTCGTCGTGGTACAGCGACGCCAGGTGGGTCGTCTCGATGCTCACCGCGGCCTTCACCACGGCGTCCGTGACGCCCTGGCCGAGCTGCGCGATGAGGAGCGTGAGGGTCGGCCGGATCCGCTTGCCGCCGGCGGACAGCAGGTAGCGGCTGGTCGTGTCGGCGAGGGTGTCGGTCGACCGCATGGCGACCTCGAGGCCCTCCTCGACGAGCTCGAGCCCGTCGTCGACCGAGGCGATGAAGCGCCGGTCGGCGGGGCTGGCGAACAGGCGTTCGCCGATCCCCAACGACTTGCGGAGACTCGGTGCGCGACGTGCGACCGGGACGCTCGGGTTCAAGTGCTGCTCCGTGTTCGAAGGGTGGGGGCCGTCAGGCGCCGGACGGCTCGGAGCCCGAGGACGTCGTGCCGGTCTGGTCGAGGCCGGGCTGCTCACCCGTGTGCTGGTGGGCACGGCGGGCCTTGGCGCGACGGGCCGCCGACTCGCGGACGGTCCCGGCGACGGGCTTGCGGCCGCGGTGCAGCGCGACGATGCCGGCGGTCAGGTTGCGGTGGGCCACCATCGTGAAGCCGACGCCGCGGAGCCACTGGCTGAGGACCTGCTGGTCGGGCCAGGCCTCGATGGACTCGGCGAGGTAACGGTAGGCCGCCGGGTTGCTGCTGGAGAGCCGGGCGATGCCCGGGAGCACGCGCTTGAGGTACGCGCCGTAGCCGAGGCGCAGCAGCGCCATCGGCGGGGTCGAGAACTCGCAGATGACGACACGGCCGCCGGGCTTGAGCACCCGGAGCATCTCGCCGATCGCCTGCATCGGGTCGTTCACGTTGCGCAGCCCGAACGAGATCGTGACCGCGTCGAACGTGTCGTCGTCGAAGGGCAGGTGCTCGGCGTCGCCCTCGACGAAGGTGATCTCGGGGTGCCGCTCCCGCCCGACCGCGATCATGCCCGCGGACAGGTCGAGGGCCGTGACCTCCGCGCCCTTCTTGGCGAGCACCGCGGCACTCGTGCCCGTGCCCGCCGCGATGTCGAGGATGCGCTCCCCCGGTTGCGGGTCGATCGCGCGGACCGTCGCGACACGCCACAGCGGGGCGTTGCCCGCCGAGAGGATGTCGTTCGTGAGGTCGTACTTCGCGGCGACGTCGTCGAACATTGCCGCCACTTCGTCCGGCTGCTTGCTCAGGTCCGCTCTGCTCACCGCACCATCCTAGAGGTCGCGGCCGAGGGTGTCCCGGACGCACGCGCCGGTCCGTGCGCCCGTGGGCGGCGGGGCGCCCGGCCCCGGTCTGCGCCGGACCCGGCGGGGCGCCCGGCCCGTGCGCGCGTACGATCGATCCGTGCCCCGAACCACCACGGCGACCCCCGCGCTCACGGTCTCGACCAGGATCCTGGACGACCCGGGCGACGTCCTCCGGCACACCCTGCGTGACGCGCCCCTCGCCTTCGTCCGCGGCGGCGACGGCATCGTCGGGATCGGTGAGGCACACCGGTGGACCTTCAGCGGCCCGGACCGGATGCGGCAGGCGTCGGCGGCCTGGCGCGAGCTGGTCGCAGCCGCCACGGTCGACGACCCCGTGCAGCTCCGCGGCAGCGGTCTGGTCGCGTTCGGGTCCTTCGCGTTCGCCGACGACTCGGGCGAGCAGAGCGTCCTCGTCGTCCCCCGCGTGGTGATCGGTCGGCACCGGGGCAAGGCCTGGCTGACCGCCGTCGACACGACACCCGACCCCGCTCCCCTGACCTTCTCGCGCACCTCGGTCCCGGTGCCCGTCGTCGGCGGGCACGTCTCCGTCGCGTTCGGTCCGGGCGCCGTCGACGAGGACGCCTACGCCGCCGCGGTCGCCGACGCCGTCCGACGCATCACCGCGGGCGACGCCGACAAGGTCGTGCTCGCGCGGGACCTCGTCGGCACGCTGCCGCCGGACGCCGACCTGCGTGCCGTGCTGCTCGACCTCGCCGCGGCCTACCCGCAGTGCGTCACCTTCGCCGTGGACGGTCTCGTCGGGGCCACCCCGGAGACCCTGGCCCGGACCGACGGCACCGAGCTGTCCGCACGGGTCCTCGCCGGCAGTGCGGCGCGCGGCGACGACCCGGTGTCCGACCGTGCCGCCGCCGAGGCCCTCGCGGCGAGTGCGAAGGACGTCGAGGAGCACGGCTTCGCGATCGCCAGCCTGCTCGAGGCGCTCCGACCGATCGCCTCCGACCTCCGCGCCGACCCGGAACCGTTCCGGCTGCAGCTGCCGAACCTCTGGCACCTCGCCACCGACGTGCGCGCGACGCTCCCGCCCGGGACGACCTCGCTCGACGTCGCCGACGCCCTGCACCCCACCGCCGCGGTCGCCGGCACGCCGACAGACGTCGCCGTGCGCCTGGTCGCCGAACTCGAGGGCGTCGACCGCGGTCGCTACGCCGGCCCGGTCGGCTGGATGGGGGCGAGCGGCGACGGCGAGTGGATGCTCGCACTGCGGAGCGCGCAGGTCTCCGCCGACGGGACCGTCCGGGCCTGGGCCGGGGCGGGCATCGTCGCCGGGTCCGATCCGGCGCGGGAGGTCGCCGAGACGGCGCTGAAGTTCCGCCCGATCCGCGACGCGCTGGCCTGACGAACGGGCCGGACCCGCCGAGCGGGCGCGCCGACCCGACGGGCGCGCCGACCCGACTCACGCGCCGGACACACCGGGTGCACCGGGCGCACCGGACACGCCCACCCGGCGCACGGGCCAGGCGCACCGGCCCGGCGCACCGCCCCGACGCGCGGGCCCGGCGTACCGCCCCGGCGCCCGGGCCGCGGCCTCACTCGGCCAGCGGCACCTCGACCACGAGTCGCTCCGCCGGGTCGGTGAGCACGGCCTCCAGGTCACCCCACGTCTCGACGCGGCGGTACTCCCACCCGAGCCCGGTCACGACGCGCTCGACGTCGACGTGCTGCGGCGTGGTCATCATCCGGCGCATGTCCTCGTCGGGCGTGGTCTCCGCCACCTCGAGCCCGCGGAAGATCGCGCCGCCGTCGTCGTTGCCGACCACCACCTGCACGCGGTGCGTCTCCTCCTCGGTCCCGGTGACGAGCGCGCCGAGGTCGTGCAGGAACGTCAGGTCGCCGACGAGCACGCGCGTGGTGCCGATCAGCCCCGTCGAGCCCTCGAGCGCGGCGGCGATCCCGAGGGCCGTGGACACGGTGCCGTCGATCCCGGCGAGGCCGCGGTTCGCGTGGACGCGCAGCTTCTTGCCGGCGACGTGCGCGTCGGCGACGCGGATGAGCTGCGAGGCGCCGAGCACGAGCCGGTCGTGCGGCCAGGTCGCGCCCCACACCGCGTCGACGAGCATCGTCCGGTCGACGGGGCGACGGCGCAGCGCGACCTCGTCGCGCAGGTACCGGTTCCGCTCGCCGCGGTCGGTCGACCGCTTGGCGTCGAGGTCCGGACCTGCGTCGCCGTCACCGAGGAGCGCGCGGCTCGTCGCGACCCAGCGCCCCACCCACGCACGGTGCGCGGCCGTGGTGCGGCCCGTCACGCGGACGTCGGACACGACGGTGGTCACCGCGGTCGACCGGGAGGCGCGGCGCGGGTCGTACGGGTCGGCCGCCGGTCCGCGGACCACGACCGTCTCGACGTCGTCGCGCTGCAGGAGCGCGGGCACCTCACGGCTCAGGGTCGGGTGGCCCACCACGACCGCGCGGCGGACCGCGCCGCCGAACGCGGGGTCACGGAGCAGGTCTCGGTAGGCCACGACGAGGTTGCGGCCGAACCGGGCACCGCTGGACACCTCGGCGAGCAGCGGCGCACCGAGTTCCCAGGCGATCCGTTCGGCGTCCGCACCGGCGTCGTGTCCGGCGATGACGACGGTGCCCGGCTCGGCGTCCGGCTCGAGCTCGGCCACCGGCAACCCGGTGTGGGCGCGGCGCCGGGCGTGGTCGAGGTCGACCTCGTCCTCGGGCACGGCCTCGACGTCCTCCGCACGGAGGCCGGCGGAGAGCGGTTCCCGGAAGGCGACGTTGAGCTGGACGGGGCCCGGCTGCCCGGTGTGCCCGGCCGCGACCGCGACGGCCTCACGGGCGAGTGCGCGGACCGTGGCGACGTCGACGCTGCCCGAGCTCGGGGCCTGCACGTCGCGGACGTGGTCGACCGCCGGGCCGAACAGCCCCGGCTGCACGGTGGTCTGGTTGCTGCCGATGCCGCGGAGCTCCTCGGGCCGGTCGGCACTGAGCACGACCATCGGGACCCCGGAGTGGTGCGCCTCGAGCACGGCCGGGTGGAGGTTCGCGACCGCGGTGCCGGAGGTCGTGACGACCGCGGCGGGGCGACCGGTCTCGACGGCCAGTCCGAGCGCGAAGAACCCCGCGGTGCGCTCGTCGAGCCGGACGTGCACAGTGATCCCACCGGCACGTTCGAGGGCGACCGCGGCGAGGGCGAGGGCCTGCGACCGGGAGCCGGGACTGACCACGACGTCGGTCACGCCGGCGCGCGTCAACTCGCGCAGGAGCGCCAGCGCGAAGTCGGTCGACGGGCTGCCCGATCCGGGCGGGCCGTCAGCGATCGGAGGGGCCGTCGTCGTCTCGTTCGTGGAACTGGTCCTCGAGGTCTCGGAGGGTGGCGTCGTCCTGGTCCTTGTCGGTGCGGGGCGGCTCGGTGCCGCGGGGGCCGCCGAGGAAGTCCGGGTCGTCTTCGGGACCACGGTACCGGGGTCCCGGTCCGCGGTTCGCCGGTGCGCGCCCGAGCAGGAACCACAGCAGGCCGCCCAGCACGGGGAGCACGAGGACGAGGAGGATCCACCACCCGCGGCGGAGGGACCGGATGCGGTCGCGCGGCATGGTCGCGCAGTCGATGACCGCGTAGACCGTGAAGGCCACGGCGGCGACGACGACGACCAACCACAGACGGACCATCCCCGGATTCTAGGAGTCGCGCCTGGGACCGCCCTGCCCGTCAGCGTCCACGGGGTCGACGTTCCGTAGACTCATCGGGTGAAAGCGTGGCTCGTCTACACCCTGGCCCGGCTCGGCATCTTCGCCGTGGCCCTCGTCGTCCTGTTCGTCGTCGGTCTCCCCTGGTACTGGGCGACGATCGGCGCGGCGGTCATCGGGTTGCTCGTGTCGTACATCGCCCTGCCCGGGCTCCGAGGACAGGTGACCGCGAGCATCGCCGCCCGCCGTGGCCGCACCGCTCGCGACGCGGACAGCGACTTCGAGGACGACTTCGTCGACGCCGAGGACACCGAACCGGCCGTCCCGGGAACGCCCTCGGCCGAGGCCACCACGGCTGCACCGGGCGAGACCGCGATGCCCGCGTCGTCCGCGACCACCCCGGCCGCGTCCTCGGAGTCCACCGAGGCCGCACGACCGGCCGGTGACCGCGGACCGGACCCGGAGCGCGACGCGGACTGACCGACCCTGCGCTACGGCTGGATCGCGAGCGTGATCCCGAGCACGACGCCGAACGCCAGCGACGCGAACGACGACAGCTGCAGCGCGGTGATGAGTTCACGGGGCTTGCGGGACGACACCCCGATCGCGAGCGCCGGCAGGGCCAGCAGGAGCGAGAAGTACGCGAAGCCGGTCCGGAAGTACAGCAGCACGAACCAGAGCAGCGCGACGTACGGCAGCAGCAGGAACAGCGCGAACAGCACCCGTGCGACGGGACGGCCGACGACGACCGCGAGGGTGCGCTTGCCCGCCTGACGGTCCTCGTCGACGTCGCGGATGTTGTTCACCATGAGGACGGCGCAGGCGAAGAAGCCCGCCGCGACGGCTGCGGCCCACCCGCTCGTCGTCACCTCGCGGATCTGCACGAACTGGGTGCCGAGGACGGCCACCAGGCCGAAGAACACGAAGACGAAGACCTCGCCGAGCGCGTTGTAGCCGTAGGGCTTCTTGCCGCCCGTGTAGAACCACGCGGCGACGATGGCGGCGGCACCGACGAGCAGCAGCCACCAGAGCCCGGTCAGCAGCACGATGACGAGCCCCGCGAGGGCCGCGAGGCCGAAGAAGGTCAGCGCGACGACGAGCACGGTCCTCGGCTTCGCCAGTCCGGCCCCGGTGAGTCGAGCCGGGCCGACCCGGAACTCGTCGGTCCCCCGGACCCCGTCGGAGTAGTCGTTGCTGTAGTTCACGCCGATCTGCAGGAACAGCGCCACGGCGAGGGCGAGGAGCGCCACCGCGAGGTGGTGGTCCTTGCCGAGGTAGGAGCCGAAGTCACCGGGCTCGCCGCTGTCCACGAACGCCACACCGGTGCCGAGCACCACCGGGACGACGCCCAGGGTCAGCGTGCGCAGGCGGGCGCCGCCGATCCAGTCGCTGGCGGTCGCCTTCCGCTTCGTGCGCTGCGGGGCGGCGGCCTTCGCGGGGTTGCCGCTGCGGCCCTTCGACTGGGTCGTGTTCTTCGTACGTGCCACGGCCGACCATCGTACCGACGTCGGCCGTGCGTCCGTGGCCGCCCGGGTGTCGGGCCGCCCGGGCCACCGGCGTGGCGCGTCCGCGGGACGGCCGCCGGTCCGGCGAGCGGGTCACCCGGCGTCGGCCAGGAGGCCCGGCACCAGCCCGTCACGGCCGTCGCCCCCGTCAGGCGGCCGGGCCGTCGCCCCCGTCAGGCGGCCGAGCCGTCGCCCCCGTCAGGCAGCCGGGCCGTCGCCACCGACCTTGTCCCGTGCCGCCGACGAGCCCGTCCGGCGGTCCGTCGCGCCACCGGGTCGGCACCGCGGTCGCGATCGAGCGGCCGTCGCTCCCGTCAGGCGCTCGGGTCCGCGATCGCCCGTACCGCGCGGCGGTCCGGCTTGCCCGACGCGAGCATCGGCAGGCGGTCCACGACCAGCACGTCGGCGGGACGGGCGGCCCGACCGAGGGCGTCGCCGACGAGGGCGCGCACGGTCTCGAGGTCGAGTGCCCGCTCCGTCACGACGACCGGCACCTCGCCCCACTCCCCCGAGGCGCGCCGGGTCACGACCGCGCCCTCGTGTCCCGCGATCCCGCGGACGATCCGCTCGACCGCGCCGAGCGGCACCTTCTCGCCGCCGGAGATGAGGACGTCGTCGAGCCGACCGAGCACGCGCACCCGGCCTGCGTCGACCTCGCCCGCGTCGCCCGTCCGGTACCACCGGAGTCCGTCGTGCTCGGTGAAGGTGCGCGCCGTCCGCTCGTCGTCATCGAGGTAGCCCTCCGCGAGGACGGGCCCAGCGAGCAGCAGCTCCCCGTCGTCGACCGCGGCACGGACGGGCCCGAGTGGGACGCCGTCGTAGACGCAGCCCCCGCTCGTCTCGCTCGCGCCGTACGTCGTCACGACACGGACGCCCGCGGCTCGGGCGCGCTCCCGCAGCGGGACCGGTGTGGCCTGGCCGCCGACGAGGACCGCGTCGAGGGTCGCTGCCGCGGCGGTGGCGCGGGGGTCGTCGAGGACCCGGGCGAGCTGCACCGGGACGAGCGACGTGTAGCGGCGCGGCGCGGCCGGGCCGACGTCGAGCCGGGCGACCCCGTCGGCGAAGGCACCGGCGTCGAAGTGCCCGGCTGGGAGCACGACCGGGGTCGTCCCCGCGGTGATCGAGCGCGTCAGGACGTTGAGGCCCGCGATGTAGTGCGTCGGCAGCGCCAGCAGCCACGCGCCCGGACCGCCGAGGGCCGCGTCGGCCGCCGCCGCGCCCGCGAGGACGGCGTCCGACGACAGCGCGACGCGCTTGCCCGTCCCCGTCGAGCCGCTCGTCTCGACGACCAGGGCGACCCGTTGCCCGACGTGGGCCGGTGCCCGGTTCGGCAGCGCCGGGCCGCCCTCGGCGACGGGGAGCAGCGCGGGGCCGCCGGCGAGCGCCGCCTCCAGGCCGCGCAGGACGGCCAGCGGATCCGACGCGCTCAGCGCGACCAGCGGACGGGTCATCAGTAGTGCCAGGGGAAGGCGGTCCAGTCGGGCTCGCGCTTCTGCAGGAACGAGTCGCGACCCTCGACCGCCTCGTCCGAGCCGTAGGCCAGGCGCGTGGCCTCGCCCGCGAAGACCTGCTGCCCGACCATGCCGTCGTCGACGGCGTTGAAGGCGTACTTGAGCATCCGGATCGCGGTCGGCGACTTGCCCAGGATCGTCTCGCCCCAGCGGATCGCCTCGCGCTCGAGCACGGCGTGCGGGACCACCTTGTTGACCGCGCCCATCTCGTACGCGCGCTGGGCGGAGTACTCCTCGGCGAGGAAGAAGACCTCACGCGCGAGCTTCTGTCCGATCTGACGGGCGTAGTAGGCACTGCCGTACCCGCCGTCGAAGGAGCCCACGTCGGCGTCGGTCTGCTTGAACTTCCCGTGCTCGGCGCTCGCGATCGTGAGGTCGCAGATCGCGTGCAGGGAGTGCCCGCCGCCGGCTGCCCACCCCGGGACGACCGCGATGACGACCTTGGGCATCATCCGGATGAGCCGCTGGACCTCGAGGATGTGCAGGCGCCCCATCGAGGCCTGCGCCGCTGCCGGGTCGATGCCCTCGGGCGGGGCGCCGTCGTCGCCGACGTACTGGTACCCGCTCCGCCCACGGATGCGCTGGTCGCCGCCGGAGCAGAACGCCCAGCCGCCGTCCTTCGGGCTCGGGCCGTTGCCCGTGAGCAGGACGACGCCGACCCGGGGGTCCTGGCGGGCGTCGTCGAGGGCGCGGTACAGCTCGTCGACCGTGCGCGGCCGGAACGCGTTGCGTACCTCGGGCCGGTCGAACGCGACGCGGACGATGCCATGCGACACGTGCTTGTGGTACGTGATGTCGGTGAACTGCTCCGCGATCGGAGCCACGGTCCAGACGTCGGGGTCGAACAGGTCGGAGACGGGGGCAGCCATGCGTCCACCGTATCGCCGGGCGACGGTCGCGAGCCGTGGGGAACGGACGCTGTGGACGAGCCTGCGGCGCACGCACCCTGTGGAGGAACGCCCCGCGGCGTCACATGCCGGTGAGCGCCTCGGGGGCCACGACCACGAGCAGGACGATGAGGATCACCGGGTTCGCGAAGAACGCCAGCACCACGCCGACGGCTCCGTACCACCGGCCGAAGGACCCGACGGCGGCGATGAACCCGAGCACGGCGGCGATCAGCGTCAGGAACACCACGACGAAGCAGATCCCGAAGGCGAAGGTCGTGTCCCCGCCCATGAACACCGCGAAGGCGCTCGCGTCGACCGCGGCCGAGACGATCGCCAGACCCAGCGCGATCTTGCCCACGATCGGGTTCCGGCGACGCTTCGCGGCGGCGAGGGTGCGCGTGTCGACGGTGTTCCGCTGCATCAGACGCTCGAAGTCCCCCGTGGCCCGACCGGTCGTCGAGCGCGCCGCGGCACCGTTCCGTCCGGCGGCGCGGGCGGCCGCGGTCGAGGGGGCGGCCGCGCGCTGCGGTGCGTCCGGTCGGGCGGCGGGGTCGGGGCGAGGAGCGGCTGTGGCCTTCGTGCGGCTCGTCGACGACGGGCCGGTGGCACGCGGTGCGCGCTGGTGCGGTTCCGGCACCGGCCCTCCCTCTGTGCTGTCCTGGTGTGCTGTGCTGCCCTGGTTCGGCTTGGCCGTCGATCCGGAGACCGACCGTCGCATGCTAGTGGCCGGCCCTGGCGGTCGGCTCCGAGGAACCGGCGGGCCGGCTGAACGCCTGACCGGCCGGCCCGCCGGTTCCTCGGAGACCCTGACCACGGAGACACAGGACGAGCGGACGAGGGGTCGCCGCGTGCGTGAGGATGGGGTGTGCTCCCCGACCTCGCCGACCTCACCGCCGATGCCCACGTCGTCGCGCTGCCGATGCGCGTCCGGTTCCGCGGCATCACCACGCGCGAGGCCCTCGTGCTGCGCGGTCCGGCCGGCTGGACCGAGTTCTCGCCGTTCGTCGAGTACGACGACGCCGAGGCCGCCGCATGGCTCCGTGCCACCGTCGACTTCGGCTGGACCGAGCACGAACCCGCGGCCGGGACCGTCCCGGTCAACGCGACCGTGCCGGCGGTCTCCCCCGACCAGGTGCCGGACCTGGTGGCGCGCTACCCGGGCTGCACCACGGCGAAGGTCAAGGTCGCCGAGCCGGGGACGACCCTCGAGGACGACGTCGCGCGGGTCGCGGCCGTCCGGCGGGTGATGGGCCCCGACGCCGCGGTCCGGGTCGACGCGAACGGCCTGTGGTCGGTCGAGCAGGCCGTGGCCGCCGTCGAGGCGCTCGCCCCGTACGACCTGCAGTACGCCGAGCAGCCCGTCGCGACGGTCGAGGGGCTGGCCGAGGTCCGTCGGCGCACGGCCGGGCTCGGCGTGCCGATCGCGGCGGACGAGAGCGTCCGGAAGGCCGCCGACCCGCTCGCGGTCGCCCGCGCCGGGGCCGCCGACGTCCTGGTCGTCAAGGCCCAGCCCCTCGGCGGGATCAGCGCGGCACGGCGCATCATCGCGGAGGCCGGACTGCCCTGCGTCGTCTCGAGCGCGCTCGACACGTCGGTCGGACTCGGCATGGGGGCGTTCCTCGCGGCTGCGGCGATGACCCCCGGGTACGCCGCCGGTCTCGGCACCGCCGCCATGTTCACGGGCGACGTGACGGATGCGCCGCTCCTGCCGGTCGACGGCGCCGTCCCCGTTCGTCGGGTCGAGGTGGCACGCGACCTGCTCGAGCGGCACGCCGCGGCACCGGAGCGCCGAACCTGGTGGATGGACCGGCTCCGACGCACGCACGCGGTGCTCGCGGCCGGCTGACCCCCGGCGAGGACCGCCACGACCGGGCACGACGCGCCGCGGGGCCTGCGCCACATGGGCAGGACACGCCGCGGGCTCACGCCGAGTGGGCCCGAGAAGGCGCGCTCGCGCCCACCGACAGACATGTGCTGCCCGCTCGACGCGGCCGCCCGCGCGCCCCGCGGCGCCGCGCCCCGCGACCCACACGACGGACGGGAGGCGCGGTGCCGACCGGCACCGCGCCTCCCGTCCGGGGGTGGGTCGCGTCAGCGCCCGCCGTGGGTCACAGACCCGAGTAGCTGTGCAGCCCCTTGAAGAACACGTTCACGACCGAGAAGTTGAACATCACCGCGGCGAAGCCGATCAGCGCCAGCCAGGACGACCGCGCACCACGCCACCCGCGGGTCGCCCGCGCGTGGATGTACCCGGCGTAGAGGACCCAGATGATGAAGGTCCAGACCTCCTTGGTGTCCCACCCCCAGTACCGACCCCAGGCGCGCTCGGCCCAGATCGCACCGGCGATGAGCGTGAACGTCCACAGCACGAAGCCGACGAGCAGCACGCGGTAGGTCAGGACCTCGAGCCGCTCGGCGTCGGGCAGGGTCTCCATGAACCGCAGCTGCTTCGACACCGGGCGCCCCTGGCGGTACGTCTGCACGAGCTGTGCGACCGCGAGCCCCGCGCCGAGGGCGAAGAAGCCGGTGCCGGCGATCGCCACGAACACGTGGATGACGAGCCAGTACGACTCGAGCGCGGGCACGAGCGGCCGGACCGGGACGTAGTAGTTCACCGTCGCGATGCCGAGCAGGATGATCGTGAGCCCGCTGATGAAGACGCCGAGGAACTTCAGGTTCTGCCAGAACTGCACGAGCAGGAAGATCAGCGTGATGAGCGCCGTGCCCGTCAGGGAGAACTCGAACATGTTGCCCCACGGCACCCGGTCGGCCGCGATGCCACGGAGCACGACGGCCGCGACGTGCAGGACGAGCGCCAGGACGGTCATCGCCATCCCGACCCGCTCGAACTTCGTGCCGCGTCCGCCCCGGCCGCCGTCGGTGGTCTCGTCGACCCGTTCCAGCACGACCGTGCCGCCCTGGACGGTCGCGACCGTCCGGGGCTCGGCGGCGGGCGCACGGCCGGCCGCCGCGGCGGTGACCTCACCCGAACGCTTCGCCATGTCCAGCGCGAACGAGATGAAGGCGATGACGTAGACCGCCATGGCCGAGTACGTCAGCACGACGGAGTACGTCGCCAGGTTCGTCGTCAAGTCGTTCACGCAGGGATCCTAACTCCGAGGTCCGACAGGTGGCGCCGGGCGATGTCCGCGACCGCGCGCTCGAGGTTGGGGTCCTCGCCACGGGCCAGGCCCGCGTACTCGAGGTCGTACTCGCCGTGCTCGGCACCGCGGCGCGGCACCGCCTTGACCCACACGCGGCGGCGCGGGACGAACAGCGAGGTGAGGAGGCCGAGCACCGCCAGGGCCGCGAAGCCCGCGACCCAGGCCTGCGACGGGTCGTGGTGCACGTCGAGGGAGACGTACCGCTTGACCCCGTCGAACGTGATCGACCCGGTGCCGTCCGGCAGCTGCTGTGTCTGACCGGGCTTGAGCTCGATGCTCGCGGTCTTCGACTGCCGACCGGCGATCTGCTCGAGCCCGCTCGTGTCGAGCGAGTAGACGCTCTGCGGCACGCCGCTGTCGAGCCCGAGGTCGCCGCGGTACACCTGCAGCGTCAGCATCGGGTTCTGCGCGTCCGGGTAGGCGCTCGCGAACGCACCCGACCCGAGCTTCGAGGCCGTCGGGTAGAAGAACCCGACCATGCCGAGCTGCGACGGCTTCGCGTCCGGCACCTTGATGACGCCGGTCGAGGTGTAGTTCGAGTCCTCGGGCAGGAACGGCACGACGTCCTTGAACGCCACGTTGCCGTCCCCGTCGCGGACGGTGACCTGCATCGCGTAGCCGTTGCCGAGCAGGTACACGTTCGTCCCGCCGACGGACAGCGGCGCGTTGACGCCGAGTCGCTCGGTACGCTCCTGGCCGCCCTTCTCGCGGGCGGTCACCTCGGCCGTGTAGTCGAGCGGCTGTCCGAGGGCGTCGAGGTTGCGCTCCTCGTACGTCGTCGTGAACTTGTCGAGCGTCAGGTTGTAGCCCTGCAGGTCGGACTGGGTGAACCAGCGTCCTGGGTTGAACGAGTCGTACGAGCCGAGCACGTTCGAGAAGGTCTGCCCCTCGACGAGCAGGCGCTGCCCGGTGTAGCTGAACCCGCCGCCGAGGCCGACCGCGACGAGCACGCCGACGAGCGCGGTGTGGAAGACGAGGTTGCCGGTCTCGCGCAGGTAGCCACGCTCCGCGCTGACCGAGTCGCCGAAGCGCTCGACGCGGTACCCGGACCGCTTGAGGAGCGCCGCGGCGCGCGTGATCGCGTGGTCGACGGACGGGAGGCCCGTGGCCGCGTCCGTCGTGCCGCCCGCGTCCGTCGTGCTGGTCGCGGGTGCGCCGGTGGCGGTGCTGGTCGCCGCGTTCGCGCCGGTCGCCGCGTTCGCGCCGGTCGCGGTGCTGGCCGCGCCGGTGACGGTCGTCGCGTCGACGGGCACCGACCGGTGGCCGGCGAGCCGACCGAGGCGGGCCGGGGTCCGCGGCGGGCGCGTGCGGAGCGCCTGCCAGTGGTGCCGGGTGCGCGGCACGATGCAGCCGATGAGCGACACGAAGAGCAGCAGGTAGATCGCCGAGAACCACACCGAGGTGTACGTGTCGAAGACCTGGAGGGTGTCGAGCACCGGGAACAGCTGCGGGTGGTCGGCCTTGTACTGCACGACGCCGTTCGGGTCGGCCGTGCGCTGCGGGACGAGGGAGCCCGGGATCGCCGCGAGGGCGAGCAGCATGAGCAGGAAGAGCGCCGTGCGCATGCTCGTCAGCTGGCGCCAGAAGAACCGGACGTAGCCGGTGAAGCCCAGCTTCGGCTGGGTCACCCCGGCGTCGCCGGCGTCGTCGCCGCCCGTCGGGGCCGCGCTGTCGACGTGGTCGGACGGCCGCATCGGGTCGCCGCCGGACACGGTGTCGGTGTCGCGGCCGGTGTCGGCGTCGCGGCCGGTGTCGGCGTCGCGGCCGGCGTCGGTGTCGCGGCCGGCGTCGGTGTCGGTGTCGCGGTCAGACTGCGGGGACAAAGCTCTGGATCACCGCCCCGACGCTCGACATGACGGCCGACCAGATCCCGGTGACCATGAGCAGACCGATGACGATCAGGATCGCTCCTCCGATGATGTTGACAGTGCGCATGTGGCGCTTGACGACCCGGATCGCCCCGGTCGCCCACCCGGCGCCGACGGCGACGAGGACGAACGGGACACCGAGGCCGATGCAGTACGCGACCCCGAGCCACATGCCCTGCCAGGCACTGCCGGTCTGCACGCTGAGCAGGTTGATCGCGGCGAGCGTCGGGCCGAGGCAGGGCGTCCAGCCGAGCCCGAACACGATGCCGAGCAGGGGCGCCCCGACGAGCCCGGTCGCGGGCGTCCACGACGGCTTGATCGTGCGCTGCAGGAACGTGAACCGGCCGACGAAGACGAGGCCCATCGCGATCACGACGATGCCGAGCACCTGCGTGATGAGGTCACGCCAGCGGACGAGCCAGAAGCCGAGCGCGCCGAAGACGGTCGTGTAGGCCACGAACACGGCCGTGAAGCCGAGCACGAACAGCAGGACGCCGAGCACGACGCGACCGCGACGCTGCCCGCCCTCGGCGATGCCGCCGACGTACCCGAGGTAGCCGGGCACGAGGGGCAGGACGCACGGGGACAGGAACGAGACGAGGCCCGCGAGCGCGGCCACGGGCAGCGCCACGAGCATCTGCCCGCTGAGGATCGCGTCGGCGAAGGGGTTGCCGGACACGGGTCAGGAGGCCTTGCCGCTGAGCTCGTCGCCCACCAGGGTCTGCAGGATGCTCGGGCCGTCGACGGCGCCGAGCACGCGGGCGGCGACGCGGCCCTGCTTGTCGAGCACGATCGTCGCGGGCACCGCGTTCGGCGCGATCTGGCCGGACAGGGCGAGCTGCACGGTGCCGGTCTTCGCGTCGAGCACGGTCGGGTAGTCGACCCCGAAGGTGCGCTCGAACGCGGCGGCGGAGCCCTCCTCGTCGCGGACGTTCACGCCGACGAACGCGACGTCCTGGCCCTGGTACTGGTCGTGCACCTCGTTGAGGTACTTCGCCTCGGCGCGGCACGGCGGGCAGCCCGCGTACCAGAAGTTCAGGACGACGACCTTGCCGCGCAGGTCCTTCGCCGAGATGGTGTCGCCGTCGGTGTCCTTCGCGGTGAAGTCGACCGGGTCCTTCCGGTCGCCGGCGGAGACCTCGGTCACCGCGCCGTCGCCGGAGATGTAGTTCTGCGTGGTCCCGCTGCCGTACTGCTTCGACAGCGAGTCGTTCGACGAGCACCCGGCGAGCGCCAGCGCGGCGATCAGTGCGGTGGCAGCGACGGTGGCGATGCGCGTGCGGGGGGTCATCAGACTGCTCCTTCGTCGACGGCGGACGCACGCAGCGCGTACGCCGGGTCCGCGTACCCGACCTCGGTGAAGCGGCCGGGCGAGGTGGCGGGTGCACGCTCGACGGTCGTGATGCTCGACAGGTCGCACCGGCGCTTGCGCGGGTCGTGCCAGAGCGGCTCCCCCGCGAGCTTGCGGTGCACGGTCCAGATCGGCAGCTGGTGGCTGACGAGGACGACGTCGCCCTCGTCGACGCTCTCCCAAGCGGTCGTGACGGCCGCGAGCATGCGGTTCGCGATCGACTCGTAGGCCTCGCCCCAGCTCGGGCGGAACGGGTTCGCGATCCAGGGCCACTCCGTGGGGCGGCCGAGCGAGCGCTTGGTGAAGCCCGGTCGCTGTCCCTCGTAGCGGTTCGTCGGCTCGATGAGCCGCTCGTCGAGGGCGACCTCGAGGCCGTACGCGGCGGCCCACGGCGCGGCGGACTCCTGGGTGCGCTGGAGCGGCGAGGCGACGATCCGACGGACGTCGACCCCGGCGTCCTTCCAGGCGGTGGCGGAGGCGAGGGCCATCCGGGCACCGAGTTCGCTCAGACCGAAGCCGGGGAGCCGGCCGTAGAGCACTCGCCCCGGGTTGTGGACCTCGCCGTGCCGGACGAGGTGGATCCGTGACGCGGGCATGGGTTCCAGTCTAGGTCGGTCTGCGCTTCCCACCGGCCGCCCAGGGGATTCACCGGATGCGGGACCGCTCAGCCCAGCCGCCCGGTGAGTCGACCGTGCAGCGCGGTCGAGGCCGTGTTCAGGTGCACGACCTCGACCGTGCTTCCGTGCTTCGCGTACCGCTGCTCGACGCCGTCGAGGGCGGCGACCGTGCTGGCGTCGAAGACGTGCGCGTCGGACATGTCCACGACGACGTGCTCCGGGTCCTCGGCGTACGAGAACCGGGTGACGAGGTCGTTCGACGACGCGAAGAACAGGGCGCCGCGCACCCGGTAGCGGACGGTGTGCTCGTCGACGGGTTCTCGGACGACCGACACCACGTGCGCGGCCCGACGGGCGAAGACGAGCGCGGCGACGACGACGCCGACCAGGACGCCGGTCGCGAGGTTGTCGGTCGCCACGACCACGACGACGGTGACGAGCATGACCGCGGTCTCGCCGAGCGGCATGCGCCCGAGGGTCCGCGGCCGGATGCTGTGCCAGTCGAAGGTGGCGACGCAGACCATGAGCATCACGGCGGTGAGCGCGGCCATCGGGATCTGCGCGACGACGTCGTGCAGCACGATCGTGAGCACGAGGACGGACACCCCGGCGACGAAGGTCGACACCCGGGTGCGCGCCCCGGCGGTCTTCACGTTGATGACGGTCTGGCCGATCATGGCGCACCCGCCGGTCCCGCCGAAGAAGGCCGAGGCGATGTTCGCGATCCCCTGCCCCCAGGACTCACGCCAGGCGCTCGACCGGGTCTCGGTGATCGCGTCGACGAGCTGCGCGGTGAGGAGCGTCTCGATGAGCCCGACGAGCGCGACGCCGAACGCGTACGGCGCGACGACCTGCAGCGTCGCCAGGTCCAGCGGCACCGTGATCCCGGAGAACCCGGGCAGGGCGGTCGGCAGCGATCCCTCGTCGCCGACCGTCGGGACCGCGATGCCGAACACCATCGTCATCGCGGTGACGACGACCACCGCGATGAGCGGTGCGGGCACCGCCTTCGTCAGGAACGGGAACGCGACGATGATCCCGACGCCGAGCGCGGTCAGGGGCCAGACGACGAACGGGACGTCGTGCCCGAGCAGGTTCGGCAGCTGCGCGGTGAAGATGAGGATCGCCAGGGCGTTCACGAACGCGACGTTGACGCTCCTCGGGATGAAGCGCATCAGCCGGGCGACCCCGAGGAACCCGAGCACGAGCTGGAACACGCCGCCGAGCACGATCGCGGGCACGAGGTAGGCGATGCCGTGGTCGCGGACGAGCGGCGCGATCACGAGCGCGACCGAGCCCGCCGCGGCCGAGATCATCGCGGGCCGACCGCCGACGACCGAGATCACGACCGCGATGACGACGCTCGAGAACAGGCCGACCGCGGGGTCGACCCCGGCGACGACCGAGAACGAGATCGCCTCGGGGATGAGGGCCAGCGCGGTCACGACGCCGGCGAGGACCTCCCGCGTCAGCAGGCGCGGCGAGCGCAGGGCGTCGAGGACCCGCGGCGGGGTGGGGGCGTGCGTGATCGTGGTCATCGCCCGCAACCCTACCCTCACGTGAGGGTAGGGTTGACCACCACCCGACACCGGGCACGGTCGACGGGGCACGGAGGGAGGTCTGTCACGATGGCGGACGTGAAGGACGAGCACGGCACGGACACCATGCACATCGGCGAGCTCGCCGAACGCGCCGGGATGTCCCTCCGGACGATCCGGCACTACGACGAGGTGGGTCTCCTGGTGCCGAGCGCCCGCACGTCCGGCGGCTTCCGCGTGTACACCGCGCAGGACCTCGAACGCCTGCTCGTCATCCGCCGGATGAAGCCGCTCGGCTTCACGCTCGACGAGATGCGCGAACTGCTCCGCGTCGTCGACGCCCTCGCCACCGCGGGCCCGGCCGAGGAACACGCGCTCGCGGCCCGGCTCGACGAGTACCTCGCCGACGCCCGGGAACGCCACGCGAAGCTCGTCGAGCGCGCCGGCATGGCCGAGGAGTTCATCGGCACCCTCGGTACGCTCCGCGCTGCCCTCCCCTGAGCGCACCCGCCGCAGCCCACCCCTGGCCGCGCCCACGGCGGGACGGAGGCCGTAGACTCGACGACCGTGATCGAACGCACCCGCATCGCCGACCTCGCCGCCCGCCCGGAGGGCCCCGTCTCCGTCGCCGGATGGGTGGAGACCGTCCGCGACCAGAAGAAGGTCCAGTTCGTCGTGCTCCGCGACGAGTCCGGCGCAGCGCAGCTGGTGAACCCCGCCACGCGCGAGGCCGAGGACGGCGACGACGCCGCCCAGGCCGCCCTCGCCACGACGAACGCGATCTCCGGCCTGGCGCACGGCACCTTCGTGCACGTGCAGGGCACCCTCAAGCACGACGAGCGCGTCAAGCTCGGCGGCCTCGAGGTCAAGGTCGGCTCGCTCGAGGTCGTCAGCGCGGCGATCCCGGAGACGCCGATCGCCGACGACTCCTCGCTCGACAAGCGCCTCGACTGGCGCTTCCTCGACCTGCGCAACCGCAAGCAGAACCTCATCTTCCGCATCCAGACGACGATGGAGCACGCGTTCCGCACCTACTGGGTGGAGCGCGACTACATCGAGGTGCACACCCCGAAGCTCATGGCGTCGCCGTCCGAGTCGCGTGCCGAGCTCTTCCAGCTCGAGTACTTCGAGACGACCGCCTACCTCGCGCAGTCGCCGCAGAACTTCAAGCAGATGGCGCAGCCGGCCGGCTTCGGCGCCGTGTTCGAGATCGCCGACGCCTTCCGTGCCGACCCGTCGTTCACGAGCCGCCACGCGACCGAGTTCACGAGCGTCGACGCCGAGTTCTCGTGGATCTCCTCGCACGAGGACGTCATGGCGATGCAGGAGGAGCTCCTGGTCGCCGGCTTCACCGCGGTCAAGGAGAAGCACGGCAAGGACATCGAGGAGGTCTTCGGCTTCGAGTTCGTCGTCCCGACCACCCCGTTCCCCCGCGTCACCCTGGCCGACGCCCGGAGGATCGTCGCCGACAGCGGCTACGAGGTCGTCCGTGCGGACGGTGACCTCGACCCCGAGGGCGAGCGTCGCGTCGCCGCGTGGGCCAAGGAGACGCACGGCTCCGAGTTCGTCTTCGTGACGGACTACGACGCCTCGATCCGGCCGTACTACCACATGCGCCACGAGGACGACCCGACGCTCACGAAGAGCTACGACCTCATCTTCAACGGTGCCGAGATCTCGACCGGCGCGCAGCGCGAGCACCGCGTCGACACCCTCGAGGCGCAGGCCGTCGAGAAGGGTCTCGACCCGGAGGAGCTCGGCTGGTACCTCGACTTCTTCCGCTACGGCGTCCCGCCGCACGGTGGCTTCGGCATGGGCCTCGCGCGCGTGCTCATGCTCGCCCTGCACGAGCCGTCGATCCGCGAGGTCACGTACCTGTTCCGCGGCCCGACGCGGCTGACCCCGTAGTCCTCCCCAGGACCACGACACAGCGGCCACCCTCCGGCAGGAGGGTGGCCGCTGTCGCGTCCGGGCCGGGAGGCGCGGCTCAGCTCCGCCAGTCGATGGCGGCCCGCTGCGTCACGAGTCCGCGGATCTCGGCTGCCGCGGCCTGGTGCTCGGGGTGCACCTGGTACGCGTCGAGCCCGGCGAGGTCGTCGAACGTCGCCACGACGGCCACGTCGTGGTTCTTCCCCGGGTAGGCCACGTTCTCGACGACCTCGAGGGAGCGGATCGACCCGACGGTCCCGACCAGGCCGGTCAGCAGCGTCCGGATGCGGTCGATCGACGCGGCGCGGTCGAGGTCCTCGCGCAGGGTCCAGGAGACGACGTGGTGGATCATGCGCGGGCTCCCGCCTGCTCGAGGGCGCGGCGGAGCCGGTCGGCGTCGACGTGCCAGTTGCTGTGGACGCGGCCGTCGACCAGGACCACCGGGATGTCCTCGGCGTACTCCTCGCGCAGGGCGTCGTCGTCGAGGATCGACCGTTCCTCGAGGGTGACGCCGGGGTGCTCGGCGACGACCTGCTCGACGATCGGTCGGGCGTCGTCGCAGAGGTGGCAGCCGGGCTTGGTCAGCAGGGTCACGGCGGGCATGTCCACCACCCTAGCCCGCGGCCGTCGGCGGCACGGGAGCGCCCCCGGGAACACGAAAGCCCCGGCGGACCGGGGCTTCGAGTGCAAGTTCGGGACTTACTTCTTGTTGCGACGCTGGTGGCGCGTCTTGCGCAGGAGCTTGCGGTGCTTCTTCTTCGCCATGCGCTTGCGACGCTTCTTGATGACTGAACCCATAGTGGACCTCGCTCGGAACGATGCTGATGTGTGGACACCGGGCCCGAAGAGACCGCGGAAAATCAACCCGGCCGAGTCTAGCGGAGCGCGGCGGCCGTGTCGAACGAGCGTCAGCCGACGTCGGCGACGCCCCCGCCGCGGAGCATCTCGGCGACCGCCGCCTCGGGCACGCGGAACGACCGGCCGAAGCGGATCGCCGGGAGCTCGCCGGCGTGGACCATGCGGTAGACGGTCATCTTGGAGACCCGCATCATCTCGGCGACCTCAGCGACGGTGAGGAAGCGCACGTCGTCGAAACTGCCGGTCATGGTCCGCCTTCGGGTGACCCGTGCGGTGCACGGGGTTGGTGTGACCTGTGTGGTCACCGCAACTGTAGGGCTCCGCGGGTCGCCGTGTCCAGGAACCACAGAGGTCGCGTCCAGACCGTCGGGTCAGTCGTCCTCGCCGCGTCGCGTGAACCGCTTCCGACTGCTCTCGACGACGCGCTCCCAGCCCTGCTGCGCGCCGGAGAACGCGGCCGTGGCCCGGTACGACGCCTCGGCCATCACGCGCCCGAGCTCGGTGCCGACCTCGACGGTGGCCTTGCCGGCACCCGCACTGCGTCGGACCGAGACCGGCTGCCCGTCGAGCGTCCACGCGGTCGTCGCCGGGGTCCCGTCGGCGTCCACGGCCCCGGTGAACGGCAACACCCACTCCTCGAGGCGCACGAGCGGCTCCGGGTCGAGTCGGTAGAAGCGGTGCTGGCCCTCCTCGCGGGTGGACACCAGGCCGTTGTCGCGCAGTACGCGGAGGTGCTTCGACACGGTCGGCTGGCTCACGCCGAGCTTCGCGACGAGCTGCCCGACGCTGAGCTCCCCGCCGGTGGCGTCCGCGCCGTACGCGGCCAGCAGCGCGCCGAGCAGCTCGCGGCGGGTCGGGTCCGCCACGACGGTGAAGATGTCGGCCATGGCGGCAAGGCTATCCGGGCCGGAGCGCATGTACCATGACCGCTGTCCTCGCCCCTGTTCCCCGGGAGACGCACGCATGCTCGACCGGCACGAGCCGCTGACGCCGCACGTGAGCGCGTCACGGGCCCAGGCGAACCGGTTCGCGGCCGTCCTGCGGTCGTCGCCCTCGCGGCTGGCGATCCTGGTGTTCATCGCGCTGGTGTTCCTGTTCACGTTCCTGTTCATGACCCCGGTCGCGGCGGCGGACGGCACCACGACGCACTTCTCGGACGCCCTGTTCACGGCCGCGTCGGTGGTCTGCGTCACGGGGCTGTCGACGGTCGACATGGCGACGCACTGGTCGGTGTTCGGCAAGACCCTCGTGGTGATCGGCACCCAGATCGGCGCGGTCGGCGTCCTGACCTTCGCCTCGATCCTCGGACTGGTCGTCACGCGCCGGCTCGGGCTGCGCGCCAAGCTCATCGCGGCCGGGGACTCGAACCCGCTGCGCACGCACCACGGCGCGGTGCCCGAGGGCCAGGCCGTGCGGCTCGGCGAGGTCGGCACGCTGCTGCTCACCGTCGCGGTGAGCACCCTGACCATCGAGGTCGCGGTCGGCCTGCTCCTGCTGCCGTCGGTGCTCGTCGCCGGCTACCCGTTCTGGACCGCGGTCGGCGACGCGTTCTACTACTCCGCGATGGCGTTCACGAACACGGGCTTCGCGCCGAACGCCGACGGCCTCGCGCCGTTCACCCACGACTACTGGTTCCTGTCGCTCCTGATGCTGGCCGTGGTCCTCGGGTCGATCGGCTTCCCGGTGATCCGCACCCTCACGAAGCAGCTGCGGACCCCGCGCCGCTGGCCCATCCACGTCAAGCTCACCCTGACCACGAGCGCGGTCCTGCTCCTGCTCGGCGCGATCGTCTACACCGCGCTCGAGGCGTCGAACCCGCGCACGCTGGGCAGCGAGGGCGCCGGCCACACCGCGTTCCAGGCGCTGTTCTTCTCTACCATGACCCGGTCCGGGGGCTTCGCCACGATCGACGTCGAGCAGATGCACGGTGCGAGCCTCCTGGTCACCGACATGCTCATGTTCATCGGCGGCGGGTCCGCGTCGACCGCGGGCGGCATCAAGGTCACGACCCTGGCCGTGCTCTTCCTCGCGGCCGTGGCCGAGGCGCGCGGACGCCGGAGCATGGAGGCGTTCGGCCGACGCATCCCCTCCGACGTGCTCCGCGTCGCCGTCGCCGTCGTGCTCTGGGGTGCGACGATCGTCGCCGTCGCCACGGTCGTGCTGCTGCAGATCACCGGGGACTCGCTCGACCGCGTGCTGTTCGAGGTGATCTCGGCGTTCGCCACGTGCGGGCTGTCCTCCGGGATCTCCGGCGAACTGCCCGAGTCCGGCAAGTACGTCCTCGCCGCCACCATGTTCCTGGGCCGGGTCGGTACAGTGACGATCGCCGCCGCCCTGGCCGCCAGCCAGAGCCGACAGCTGTTCCGTCGTCCCGAGGAGAGGCCCATCGTTGGCTGACCGCCGCGCAGCACGCGCCGACCGCCGTACCCCGCACCCCGCCACCGGTGCCGTCAGCCACGACGCACCGGTCCTCGTCCTCGGCCTCGGCCGCTTCGGCGCCGCGACCGCGGGGCAGCTCGAGCGCCAGGACCGCGAGGTCCTCGTCGTGGACACCGATCCGGGACTGGTGCAGAAGTGGTCCGACCGCGTCACGCACGCGGTCCAGGCCGACGCCACCGACATCGACGCCCTCCGCCAGATCGGCGCGCAGGACTTCGCGATCGCCGTCGTCGCGGTCGGCTCGCACCTCGAGTCGAGCGTGCTCATCACGTCGAACCTCGTCGACCTCGGCATCCCGCAGATCTGGGCGAAGGCGGTCAGCCGGTCGCACGGCACGATCCTGTCCCGGATCGGCGCGAACCACGTCGTCTACCCGGAGCGCGAGGCCGGCGAGCGCACCGCCCACCTGGTGTCCGGTCGGATGCTCGACTTCATCGAGTTCGACGACGACTTCGCGGTGGTCAAGATGCACCCGCCGCGCGCGGTCCGCGGCAAGGACCTCGCGACGACGGTGATCCGCACGCGGCACGGTCTGACCGTCCTCGGCATCAAGACGCCCGGCAAGGCCTTCGTCCCGGCGACCCCGGACAGCGTCATCGGCGAGGACGACGTCATCATCGTCTCCGGCACCGAGACCGACCTGGAGCGCTTCGCCGCCCTGGAGTAGCCCAGGACGGACGGGAGGCCCGTGGCGGGCCCGCCACGGGCCTCCCGTCCGTCCCGCGCCCCGTCCCGGACCGGCGCCCGCGTCGACGACGGCGGGCACGCCCGCACGGTGCGCGGCAGCGCCGCGTCAGGAGCGGGCGATCTCGTCGGCACGCGCGATCGCGGCGCGCGACGCCCGCTCGAGCGTCCCGGCCAGGTCGGCCTCCTCGAGCACGGCGACCGCGCGCTCGGTGGTGCCCTTCGGGCTGGTGACCGCGCGGCGCAGGTCGGCCGGCTCGCGACCGGAGGCGGCGAGCAGCTCGACCGCACCGCGGAGCGTGCCCTGGACCATCGTCGCGGCCTGGTCGTGGTCGAAGCCGAGCGCCTCGGCGGCACGCTGCCACTGCTCGACGAGCAGGAACACGTACGCCGGCCCGGAGCCGGAGACCGCGGAGAGCGCGTCGAGCTGGTCCTCGGGAACGCGGATGACCCGTCCGGAGGCGGCGAAGACGGCCGAGGCGAGCGCGATCGCGTCCTCGTCGCCGGACGCGCCCGCGCTGATGCCGGTGACGCCGTGGCCGACCCCGATCGGCGTGTTCGGCAGCGCCCGGACGACCCGGACCCCGGCGGGCACGCGGGCCTCCATCGCGGCGAGGGTGGTGCCGACCGCGACGCTCACCACGACCGTGCCCGGGCTGAGCGACGCCGCGACCTCGTCGAGCAGGTCGGCGATCGCGTACGGCTTCACGCCGAGCACGACGAGCCCGGCCCCGCGGACGGCGGCCCGGTTCGCGTCGGCGTCCGTCTCGGTGGCCGTCGCGGCGAGCCCGCGCTCCCGGTGCACGGCGGCGGACGCCTCGGACCGGGTGGTCAGCACGACCGTCGTGGGGTCGAGCCCCGCCGCGAGGAGGCCGTCGAGGACCGCGCCGGACATGGAGCCGACGCCGAGCATGGCGGTGCGGGGCAGTTCGATCGTCATGCTCCCGACCCTACCGACGGCCCACGCCTAGGATCGGGCACCAGGTCACGAGAACAGGGGTCACTGTGAGCGCTTCCGGAGGCAACCGCGCGGTCCTCGCCGCACTCGGTGCGAACGTCGGCATCGCGGTCGTCAAGTTCGTCGCCGCGGCGATCAGCGGCTCGGCGGCGATGCTGGCGGAGGGCGTGCACTCGCTCGCCGACTCCGGCAACCAGCTGCTGCTGCTCCTCGGCGGACGCCGGGCGCGCGCGGCGGCCGACCAGGAGCACCCGTTCGGCCACGGCCGCGAGCGCTACGTGTCGGCCTTCGTCGTCTCGATCGTGCTGTTCAGCGTGGGCGGTGTGTTCTCGCTCCTCGAGGGCATCGACAAGCTCCGCGACCCGCACCCGCTCGAGAACTGGTGGCTGCCGGTCGCGGTGCTCGTCGTCGCGGTCGGGCTCGAGGGCTTCTCGCTCCGCACCGCCGTCCGCGAGTCCCGGCCGCACAAGGGCACGCAGTCGTGGGTGCAGTTCGTGCGCCGGGCGAAGGCGCCCGAGCTCCCGGTCGTGCTCCTCGAGGACACCGCCGCCCTGACCGGCCTGGTGTTCGCACTGCTCGGCGTCGGGCTGACGGCCGTGACCGGCAACGGGGTGTTCGACGCGGTCGCGACGATCCTCATCGCGCTGCTGCTCATCGCGGTCGCCCTCGTGCTCGGCGTCGAGACGAAGAGCCTGCTCGTCGGCGAGGGAGCGACGCCCGGCGACGTCGAGCGGATCCGGGCCGCGGTGCTCGACGGCCCCGAGGTCGACGCGATCGTGCACCTGAAGACCCTGTACCTGGGCCCGGACGAGCTGATGGTCGGCATGAAGGTCGCCGTCGACGGCGACCGACGGCTCGGTGACGTCGCCGCCGGCATCGACGCGGTCGAGCAGCGCATCCGCACCGCCGTCCCCGCGGCCCGGGTGATCTACGTCGAGCCGGACGTGCAGCGCACCGGACCGCGTCCGCCCACCGAGGCGATCGTCATCCGCGCGGCGGACTGACGCCGGGCGGTCCGCGGCGGTCAGTGCCGCTCGCTGCGGTCAGCGCCGCTCGCGGAAGAACGTGTCGAGCAGCGCGGCGCACGCCTGTTCGCGGACACCGCCGACCACCTCGGACCGGTGCGGCAGCCGACGGTCGCGGGCGATGTCGTAGACGCTCCCGCTCGCCCCCGCCTTCGGGTCCCAGGCGCCGAACACGACCCGCGGCACCCGGGCGGCGAGGACCGCTCCCGCGCACATCGGGCACGGCTCGAGCGTCACGACGAGGGTGTGCTCCTCGAGGTGCCAGTCCCCCGTCGCCGCCGCTGCTGCACGGAGCGCGAGCACCTCGGCGTGCGCGGTCGGGTCCTGCCGCGCCTCGCGTTCGTTCCGGCCGGTGGCGACCACCCGCCCAGCCGCGTCGAGCACGACGGCGCCCACGGGCACGTCGCCGGTCGCCAGGCACGCGCGCGCCTCGTCGAGTGCACGGTCCATCGCGTCGAGCCAGGGACGAGCGGCAGGGTCTTCCACGCGTCGATCCTGCCCCATCGGCACGGTACGCTCGACACCATGCGAGTCCACGTCGCCGACCACCCGCTCATCACCCACAAGCTCTCGGTGCTCCGCGACCGGACCACACCCTCCCCCACCTTCCGCGCGCTCACCGAGGAGCTCGTCACGCTCCTCGCCTACGAGGCCACGCGGAACGTCCGGGTCACCGCGACCCCGATCGACACCCCGGTCGCCCACACCATGGGCGTCGCGATCGCGAAGCCCCGCCCGCTCGTCGTCCCGATCCTGCGCGCCGGGCTCGGCATGCTCGAGGGCATGGTCAAGCTCGTCCCGACGGCCGAGGTCGGCTTCCTCGGCATGGCCCGGAACGAGGACACCCTCGAGCCCCAGACCTACGCCGAGCGTCTGCCCGACGACCTGTCCGGCCGGCAGTGCTTCGTCCTCGACCCGATGCTCGCGACCGGCGGCACCCTCGCCGCGGCGATCGACTTCCTGTTCGCACGCGGCGCGGAAGAGGTCACCTGCGTGTGCATCCTCGGAGCACCCGAGGGCCTCGCGGCCGTCGAGCAGGCCGTCGGCGACCGCAACGTGTCGATCGTCCTCGGGGCGCTCGACGAGAAGCTCGACGAGAACGGCTACATCGTGCCGGGCCTCGGTGACGCCGGTGACCGCCTCTACGGGCTCGCCGAGTAACCACCCGGCCCGATCCGGACGAACGCCCCGCGGCACGCCGCGGGGCGTTCGTCGTCTCCCCCACCGTGTCGCAGGCGGCGGCGGTCCCGGTGACGGCGGACGGGAGGCGCGGTGCCGGTCCGCCACGCGCCCTGCGTCGTCCGCGCGCGTCCGGACCGACCCTGCGGATCGCACCCGCGCCTCCCGGCCGTCCGCGTACCGTCCGGACCCGCCGTGCGGGCCGCACCCGCGCCTCCCGGCCGCGCGCCTGCCGTCCGGACCCGCCCTGCGGGCCGCACCCGCGCCTCCCGCCCTGCGGGACGGGGCCCTGTCCACTCCCACCCACCGTCCGTGCGGACGGTTGACAGCGTGTTGGTATACCGCCGATACTCATCCCATGACTGCGAACCCGTCCACCCGCGTCCTCCCAGAGGCACAGGGGACCGTCGGCACGATGATGCCGACGACGGTGGTCATGCGTTGTCGAATGTGTGCCTGATCGGTACCCGTTCCAGCCGGATCCCCCGCGACGCCACCCCGGTCGCGAGCGTGTGATCCCCGGGTGACGACCACCTCGACGACGCCGTCGGTCCTCCGACCACAGCGACCCTCGACGTCGGTCCGTCCCCGTACTCCCGGTGTGCCCCGGTCCCGTCCGGACCGCAGGGCACCGCGGCGACCAGCCGCACCCGGACCGACGCATCCGCACCGCCGCGCAGCACCGCCGCGCAGCTCCCGCAGGGAAGAACCACCATGTCGCTCACGCTCACCCAGCCCCGCACCGTCCTCCGCACCGCAGCCCCGGCCGCGACCGACCTCGGCACCGTGACGCCGATCCGCGCACGCCGCACGCCGGCCGCGCCGCCCGCACCGAGCGCCGTGCCCGCCAGCCCCGTCGTCGCACCGCAGCGGAACCGGGCCCTGCCCGAGGGGACCGAGGCACGTGGCTTCGCGCTGTACGTCGGCATCGACGAGGCAGCCGCCGCCGCAGCCGGCACGACGCTCGCCGCCGTGGTCGAGCAGCTCAAGGCCCTGACCGCGCAGCTCGTGCCGTCCGCGCAGACGTACGCCGCGGTGGCCGTGGCCGCCGAGGGCAGCGGCGGCCGCGACGTCGACGTGGTACGCCTCGCGCTCCAGGACCGGTCCGCGGTGGCCGCGCGCAAGCAGGCCGTCGAGCCGGAGCCCGAGGAGACGGGCGTCGTCATCGACATCTCCCGCAAGCGCGTCACGCTCGACGGCGAGGCCGCTCCGCTGACGTACAAGGAGTTCGAGCTCCTGCAGTTCCTCGTCCTGCGCGAGGGCCAGACCGTCGACCGGGGCGCGATCATCGAGGGCCTGTGGTCGGACGACGAGGACGAGACGCCGAACGAGCGCACGATCGACGTGCACGTGCGACGCCTCCGGTCCAAGCTCGGCGCCTTCGAGGAGATCGTCCGCACCGTGCGCGGCGTGGGCTACCGCTTCGACCGGCACGCGGACGTCGCGGTGCGCTACGCCTCCACCCCGTCCCCCGACCTGTTCTGAGCCGCCGACCTCCGACGCGCTCGATCGCTGCCCGCGGTGCGCCGCCGCGCTCGGCGACGGTCCGTGGGCGGCACGCGACCGGGCGCTGATGGTCCGTACGGGCCGCTCCCGGTGAACTCGCAGCGAGCGACCGCCACGAGGGCTGGCGCGCCGTTACCGCAGCGTTATACAGTCGGTTCCGCAGGCAGTGTTTGCTGTGGCACGGCCTGTGGAATGTGATTGCAGGACACTCTTGGTGCAAGGGAGAGGGCCGGTCGCTCAGAAGGCGACCGGCCCTCGTCACGTCCCGGGGTCCCCGTCACGGCCCGGGCCGCCCCGTCGCGTGCCGGTCGTCCCGTCACGCCCCGGCCCCCGCCGCGCGGTCGTGCCCGTGCTCGCGTCCCGCTCCGGTCCCCGCGGGTCCTGTCCCCCGTCGCCGCACCGAGCCGGGTGTCGTGTCCCCGCCCCTCGGTAGTGTGGAGCGACCGTTGGACCGGAGGGAACGCGATCGTGGACGAGTCACGCCGCAGCGACAAGGCGACAGCCGTCGCGGCCTGGGAAGCACTGTTCCGGGCGCAGGTGACGGTGATGCGTGCGCTCAACGCCGACTTCCCCGGCGGGGAGATCTCGTTCAACGAGTACGACGTGTGCTTCAACCTGTCGACCCAGCCCGAGCGCCGCTGCCGCATGCGCGAGCTCACCGGGCACCTGCTCCTCACCCAGCCGAGCGTCAGCCGCCTCGTGGAACGCCTGGCTGCTCGCGGCATCGTCGAGAAGCAGCCGGACCCGTCCGACGCCCGCGGGGTCATCGTCGCCCTGACCGCGCACGGGTTCGACGTCTACCGCTCGGTGGCCGTGCAGCACGCGCAGACCATCGCCGACCAGGTCGGCGCCGGTCTCGACGACGACGAGCTCCGGACGCTCACCGAGCTGTGCACGAAGCTCCGTGTCGCCGCCGGTGACCGACCGGCCCGTCGCACCCGTCCCACGGCGGACGCGGTCGTCGCATGAGCGGCGCGCTCGTCTGGCTGCGCGAGGACCTGCGCCTCGCCGACAACCCCGCGCTCCGCGCCGCGATCGACCACGGCGGCCCCGTGACCGTGGTGGTCGTCCTCGACGAGGACTCCCCCGGCATCCGCCCGATCGGCGCCGCCAGCCGGTGGTGGCTGCACCAGTCCCTCGGCGCCCTCGACGCCGACCTCCGGGCACGCGGGTCGCGTCTCGTGCTGCGGCGCGGCAGTGCGGCCGAGGTCGTCCCCCGCCTGGTCGCCGACGCCGACGCCGACGCCGTCTACTGGAACCGCCGCTACGGCCGGGTCGAGCGCGACCTGGACGCCGGCATCAAGACCGCCCTGACCGACGCCGGCACCGAGGCCCACAGCTTCGCGGCGAACCTGCTCTGGGAGCCGTGGACGGTGCTCACCGGGCAGGGCGAGGCGTTCAAGGTGTTCACGCCGTTCTGGCGGGCCGCCCAGGCCATGCCCGAGCCGCGGCACCCGCTGCCGAAGCCCCGCGACCTGCCAGCGCCCGCCGACGTGGCGAGCGACGACCTGGACGACTGGGGGCTGCTGCCGACCGCCCCCGACTGGGCCGGCGGTCTCCGCGACGCGTGGGAGCCGGGCGAGGCCGGTGCGCACCGCAGGCTCGAGCACTTCGTGCACGAGTCGCTCGAGGACTACGACCAGCGCGACGAACCGGCGATGGCCGCGACGAGCGACCTGTCCCCCCACCTCCGCTGGGGCGAGGTCAGCCCGTACCAGGTCTGGCACCGCCTGCACGGCGAGCTCGAGCCCGAACAGCGTCGACAGGCACCCGCGTTCCTGCGACAGCTCGCGTGGCGCGAGTTCAACTGGAACGAGTACTTCCACTGCGACGACATCGCGACGGTGAACGTCCGCCGCGAGTTCGACGCCTTCCCGTGGCGCGACGTGGACGACGACGAACTCGACCGGTGGCGGTACGGCCGCACCGGCATCGACCTCGTCGACGCCGGCATGCGCGAGCTCTGGCACTCCGGGGCCATGCACAACCGCGTCCGACTGGCCACGGCGAGCTTCCTGGTGAAGAACCTGCTCGTCGACTGGCGCATCGGCGAGCAGTGGTTCTGGGACACCCTGGTCGACGCCGACCCGGCGAACAACGCCGCGAACTGGCAGTGGGTCGCGGGCTCGGGCTTCGACGCGGCGCCGTACTTCCGCATCTTCAACCCGGACCGACAGCTCGAACGCTTCGACCCGCACCGCGAGTACGTGCGGCGCTGGGTCCCGGCCGACGAGGACCGCCCCGAGCCGATGGTCGACCTCAAGGCGAGTCGGCAGCGCGCCCTCGACGCCTACGCCGAGATGCGCCGGGCATGACCCCGTCGGACGACGTCCTCGGGCAGGTCGACGCCCTGTTCCGCGAGCGGGTCGCCGCACGCACCGCCCCGAGCAGCGTGTGGGGCGTGTTCGACCGCACCGGCCTCGTCGCCTCGGGCGGCCACGGCGACCGGGGTGACGGCCGGTCACCCGACGCCGACACGGTCTACCGGATCGCGTCCTGCACCAAGAGCATCACCGCCGCGACCCTGCTCACCCTCGTGGCGGAGGGCCGGGTGACCCTCGACACGCCGATCACCGACCTCGTGCCCGCGTTCGCAGCGGTGGAGCTGCCGTCCGACGACGCGCCGGTGCCGACGCTCCGGATGCTCCTGACGATGTCCGGCGGGCTGCCGACCGACGACCCGTGGGCAGACCGGCAGGAGGCGATCACCGACGACGACCTCGACCGGGTGCTCCGCGGCGGTCTGCTCTTCGACTCCGTGCCCGGCACCCGGTTCGCGTACTCGAACACCGGCTACGCCCTGCTCGGACGTGCCGTCGCCGCGGTCGCGGGCACGTCCTTCACGCGGGCGGCGCACGAGCGGGTGCTCGGCCCGCTCGGCCTCGACGACACGGTGTTCCGCACCGAGGACGCGCGCGGGTACGTCGTCACGGGGTTCCGGGACGACGACGGCTCCTGGACCCCACAGCCGATGACCGGCCCGGGTGCGTTCTCGGCGATCGGCGGCCTGTTCTCGACCGTCGGCGACCTCGCGCGCTGGGCCCGGCACCTCGCGTCCGCGTGGACGACCGAGCCCGAACCGGGACCGCTCTCCCCCGCCGACCGACGGCTCGCGCAGCAGGCCGCACGGGTCGTGCCGCCGAGCGTCGTGCCGTCCTCGACCCGGGCGACGGCGTACGGCTTCGGCCTGTTCGTGGAGCAGGACGCGGAGTCCGGGGAGCTCGTCTCGCACTCGGGCGGCTACCCGGGGTTCTCCGCGCACGTGCGGTGGTCCACCGAGACCGGACTCGGTGTCGTGGCCTTCGAGAACGCCACGCGCGCCAAGGTGTCCGCACCGGCCGAGCGCGCCCTCGACCTGCTGCTCGCCGACGCCCGCCGTCGTGCCGCAGCGTCCGACACCGCCGCGCCGCCCACCGGTGCACCGCTCGGCCGCGTGCCGGGCGTCGAGCGCACCCGCGCCGCCGTCCGCGCGGCGCAGGTCGGAGTCACCGAGGTGCTCCGGACCTGGCAGGCCGCCGACGCCGACGCGGCCGCACGGGGCGACGTCCTCGCCGCGCAGCTGTGCGCACCGAACGTCCCGATGGACCTGCCGTGGGAGCAGCGCCGTCGGCGCGTGGCCGAGGCGGTCGCCCGGGTCGGCGCGGACCTCCACGCGGACGCGGTCCACGAGCACGCGGCGACCCCGTCGTCCCTGCGCTGGTGGTTGCCCGGGACCGCCGGACGGCTGCGGGTCGACGTCGCCCTGGCACCCCCGTCGGACGGGCTCGTGCAGACCTTCACGGTCACCGCCGAGCCCGCCGAGTCCTGAGCGCGGAGCGGATCCCCGGCAGAGCCGTGTAACATTTCAGATGCTCGCACTCGCCGTCGGGCATCCGCTGCCGTGACCTCCGGAGACCCCATGCCCAGGAAGCCCGACCCGACGCTCAAGCCCGCGATCATCGAGAAGGTCGCCCGACACCTCCTGGACACCAAGCTCGAGGACGTCTCGGTCCGCAGCCTCGGGCGGGTCCTCGGCACGAGCGCGTACCCGATCGTGTACCACTTCGGGTCGCGCGAGGCCCTCGTCCAGGCCGTCGTCGAGCACCTGTCCGCCGACGTCGAGGCCCGCACGCTCGAGCCCTGCGCCGACGCCGACGCCCTCGCCGACCACCTCGTCGCCGTGTTCGGCGGCCTCGACGTCCGCGAGCGGGCCCTCGCCGCTCGCCTGACCTTCGAGCTCGGCAGTGTCGAGTCGCTGGACGGCCGGGACCACGAGTCGCGCTGCCACCGCCGTCGCGTCGACGAGCTCGCGGCCTGGTGCCGGGCGCACGGCCGCTGCCCGGACGAGGCCGAACGCACCGCACGCGCGCTGGTCGAGGCGGCTCGCGGAGCCCAGTGGGGTGCGCTGGTCGACCCCGAGCACACCGACGTCGACGCCGCACTGCGCGCGCTCGCGCGCGACGTCACGGCCGGCGCCCGCCTGACGGCGGCCTGACCCGGCCGCTCCGCGCGGGCAGGGCTGTGAGCAGCCTCGCTCTGTGTCGTCGTTTTCGCTGCGATCGGTGTCGGGTCAGGTGGTGCCGATGACGAGGGTGCTGCGGGCGGCCTCGACGACGTCGTTGGTGATGACGTCGAGTTCGTTGATCTTCAGGACGCGTTGGATCTGAGGGAGGAGGCGCTCAAGGAGGCGGAAGTTGCCGCGGGTGATGCGTTCGACGGCGGCGATGGCTTGCGCGTCGGTGAAGTCGTCGGGGTCGAGCGTCTTGCCGAGCTTGCGCCATTGACGTTCGAGGACGAAGAGCAGCTCGTCGTGGCCGAGCGGACGGTACTGGTGGGCGAAACCGAGGCGGCTGTAGAGCTGCGGGTAGTGGCTGAACTGCTTCTCGATGCCGGGCATGCCGATGAGGATCATCGCTATGCCGGTGCGGTCGTACTGGTCGCGGAGCCACTCGATGGCGTTGCCGGTGAGGCGTTCGGACTCGTCGATGATGATCAGCTCGAGCAGGGACGGGTTGGGGCCGTGTGCGTGGTCGAAGTGGCGACCCTGGAGCAGGAGGTGTTCCTCGATGCAGCGTTCGGTGCGGAGCATGTCGTGCCGGAGGTCGTCCTGCAGGGCGCGCATCGTGGCGGAGACCTCGGGCGTGTAGAAGACGGTGCGGGCTCGGTGGGCGGCGGCGTAGATCTTCGTGTCGTCTTCGCTGCGTGCGGCCCATCTGGCGATGAACGGGCCGATGCTGTCCCAGTGGGCGTAGCGGCGTGCGGAGAGGGTCTTGCCGACGCCAGCGGGGCCGAAGCAGACGCCGATGGTGTTCTGCTTCCGGACGGCGTCGGCGAACTCCGCGAACCGACGGTGTTCCTTCGTGATGATGAACTGGCTCGTCATGACCGGTCCTCCTCGTAGGTCATCAGTCGCGGTTGATCCGGTGCCGGTGCGGGTGCTGGTGGGGTGTGATCATCGGGTGTGGGGCGGATGATCGCGATGCGTTCGCGGATCTGCCCGCGCAGGGCTCTTCGTTGCGCGTTCCGGGCGGCCTGGATCTGCTTGAGACTGATGGTCTCGGTCTGATGCGCGGTACTGATCGCGGTGCACAGGAACGCGTCGCGGTGAAAGACACGGATCTCGGTGACGTCGCGGGGGTCGTACCGGACGCTGACGGTGCTGCCCACGAAGGGTGCGAGAGTGGTTGCGGTGTAGCGGAGCCCTTCGAAGTGGATGCCGTCTCGTTGCACGACACGCGTGGTCGGGACGGTGAGCAGGAACCCGTCGAGCTGTTCGAGGGAGTCCGGCATTCGTGGCAGCCACCCGTCTGCGATCCACGCTTCCAGTGGGCTCTTCCGGAGCTCGCGGTGGATGCGGGCGTTGTAGCGGCGGATGAACGTGTTGATGGCACTGTCGACACCGGCGAGATCCAGCGCCGGCGTCGGCGCCGGCGCCGAGGATCCGGGTGCGAGGTGGCCGGGGAGCGTTGGGAGCAGCTCGGTGTTGATGGTGCCGAAGAACCGCTCGATCTTCCCGCGGCCCTGGGGGCGAGCGACCTGCGAGTGGATGATGCGGAGGTGCAGCACGGCGGCGGTGTCGCCGATTCGGTGGCTGGTGAAGTCGGACCCGTGGTCTGTGTAGAGCACGTCTGGGATCCCGCAGACAGGCCAGTCCGGTTCCGGCTTGTGCCAGATCGCTTGCCGGAGCGCGAGCGCGGTGTTCGCGGCGGATGGGGCGCCGAGGAACACCATGTACCCGCAGACCGCGCGGGAGTAGTCGTCGAGGATCACCGTCAACCACGGCCGTTCGGGCTTGCCGTCGGGTCCGACGATGAGCAGATCGAGCATCGTGTGGTCCGCCTGCCAGATCGCGTTGGGGCGATCCGCACGACGTCGGAGCAGCAGTTCGTGCTTGTCCCGATATGACGCGGGCCCCTCAAGCGCGAGCGTCACCATCCCGGGATCAAGCCCGTTCACGATCGACCGCACAACGGAGTACGACGGCGCTGAGAGACCTCGTTTGGTGCAGTAATTGTCGACCTGGCGGTGAATCGTGGCGATCGAAGGTCGTGGCTTGGTGAGTGCGAGCCCCTCAATCAGGCGCACCAGTTCCGGTGCCGTCCGTCGGGCGCCGTGATCGGTGCGGGTGCCGTCGGCGAGAGCCGGGTATCCGCCGGTTCGGTAGCGGGCCAACCAGCGTTGCAGGGTGCGCTCAGCGACGCCCGTGGTGCGGGCCAGGGTGGCGAGCGGGATGGCGTCCTCGACGTGCAGTCGAAGGATGCCCCACCGCTCGCTCGCGTCCATAGCCAGCTACATCGTTGGGGAAGGCTTGGTTCGTCGCGCCGCGACGGGCTCGGCGTGCTTCGCGAGTGCACGGTAGATGGTGGTGCGGCTAACGCCGAGCACGTCGCCGATCTGCGCGACGGTCATGTCCTGCTGTTCGTAGAGCCGGCGTGCGGTGCGCACCTGGTCCGCGGAGAGCCGAGATGGTCGGCCGCCGGTGCGGCCGCGGGCTCGAGCGGCGGCGAGGCCGGCGTTGGTGCGTTCCTTGATGAGGTCCCGTTCGAACTCCGCCAACGCGGCGAAGACGTGGAACACGAGCCGGCCGCCGGGCGAGGTGGTGTCGATGGTCTCCTGCAGGGACCGGAACCCGATGCCGCGCTCGGCGAGAGCGTGCAGCTGATCGATGAGGTGCCGGATGGACCGGCCGAGCCGGTCGAGTCGCCAGACGACGAGAGTGTCGCCGGGGCGGAGCTGGTCGAGGAGCTTGTCGAGCTCGGGCCGGTGTTGGAGCGACCCGGACATGGTGTCGACGAACACGCGGTAGCAGCCAGCGGCGTTGAGCGCGTCGATCTGCAGCGACGCGTCCTGGTCTGTGGTGGACACGCGCGCATACCCGAGAAGGTGACCCATGAAGAGAACGTAGCGAAACTCGACCAGGAGGGGTAGTGGCGGCACGTAGATTCTGGGACTGGGTTCCGCTACAAGACACGGCGCCTCGCACCCGGACTGAGCGCCGGTACGGATAGTTGTAGCGGAATCGTTCGTATTTGTTACGTCTGCCGCGCTCGCGCGGCGAGCCGGAGTGCTTGCACGGAACGGAGGTGTTGTTCCGATCGGTGGCGGCCGTTGGCGGGAGACGGATGTGGTGCTGCGATGACCGGAAGGAGTCGGGGGTGCTCGTCCAGGGTGAAGTGTCGCATGACGCCGTCGAGGGCAACGGCCCCGTACGTGACGATCGCAGTGAGAGCGGGGAGGGCCGCGAGCAGTGTGGCGAGGGCATGCCGCCCCTCGTCGATGTCCTCGAGTCGCACGCGGTCGGGCAGTTCCCATGGGACAAGGTTCCAGCGGACGTACTCGCCGCGTGCGAGTCCGGACTCGATACGGGCTGCTCGGAACGCGGCCGCGGTCGGGCCCGGGTTGTCCTCGCTGCAGATCGCTGCGTGCGCTGCGGCGATGGTCTGGGGGCCAGGCGACTGCATCAGGACCAGGACACGGCTGAATCTGCCGCCGGATCGTGGGTCGAAGCTCGGGACGAACCGTTGGCTGCCGTCGGGCGCGGTCCGCCACGTCTCCGCGAGACCGTTCAGCGATCGAACGTCAGCGAGTTCCTCGGGGGTACTCATGCCGGCTGTGGCGGTGCCAGCAGGGTGCCACGGATGACGGATCCGTGAAAGGTGCGAAGGGCAACGGTGATCCATGCGGCGACGAGGCCGGCGTAGTAGATGACGGCGAGGACGGCAACGACGGTCAGGCCTGAGTGCAGGGCGAGCCCGTTCAGGCCGGTGACGCAGGTCCCGACGGGGAACGTGAAGGACCACCAAGTCAGGCTGAACGGCAAGTGTTCGCGGGCAGTGCGGATGGTGATCGCGAGGGCGATGACGGTCCACAGCAGCGCGAAGCCGAGCATCGCGAACCCGTACACCAGCGCCACGACCAGCAGGGCATGCGCGGTACTCGCATCGACAACGGTGGGGGCGTTCGATGCGAGGAGGTTCACCGCGGTGATCGACTGTCCGACCGGCCCGAGGACGATCCACAGAGTCGGGACCATGCCGGCGGCCCCGACCTTGTGCTGCGCGAGACGGTTCCAGATCAGCGTGATCACGACCAGCGACGTGATGAGGCTGAGGCCGAAGAAGCCGTAGCAGGACCACAGCAGCGTCTCCCGCGCCTGCCCGGCGGGGGCGTACGGCAGCAGGAGCGCACCGGTGGAGGCGGACACCATCGGCGGGACGATCGGCATCAGCCAGCCGCCGAACGCGGAGTCGGGCTTGTTCTCGTGGCGGGTGAACGCCAGGTACGGCACGAGCACTGCCGTGAGCAGTCCTCCGATGGTGCCGATGGTCCACAGGACCCAGTCGATGGTGACGGCGGCGGGCAGGCCGACCCAGTCCTTGCCGAGCAGGAGTGTCCCGGCGCCGACGGTGAGGAACGCCATCGGTGGTGCGCCGTAGAAGTGCGAGATCACCGGGTTGAGCTGGTGCCCGGCTGCAGTGCTCCGGTAGCGGATCCAGTGCAGCACCGTCGCGGTCGTGAGGGCGACGAGGAGCACCGCGGCGATCGCCCACACGACCGTCGCCGCGAGGCGCAGCCCGGGGAACTGCAGCGGCAGTGACGCAGCTGCGACAGCGACGATCCCCGTGCCCATGATCGACGCGAACCAGTTCGGTGTGAGATTCGACACGATCAGGCCTGGCCGCTCCAGGTCACGGAACAACGCCGTCTGCGGCCGTTGGGGCAGCTGGCTACCGTTCGCGGGTGCAGGGTCCGTGCGGAGCGTTGTCATGGGCCAAGCCTGCGCGAATCCTGCCTCTGGCGGTACCCGGAACCTCTTGGCAGGGCACAATCAATGATTGTGGCACTACGGCGACTCACGGACCGAACCCTCGACCTCGACACACTCGACGTGCTCGCACGCGTCGCCGAGACCGGCTCCCTCTCCGCTGCCGCTGGAGCGCTCGGCGTCACGCAACAGGCAGTGTCTGCTCGGATCCGGGTCGCCGAGCGCATGGTCGGTCACTTGTTGGTGCACCGCTCGACCACGGGGTCGGTGCTGACCGAGACCGGCAGGCTCGTCGTCGGGCTGGCCGGACCGGTCCTCGACGCGTCTCGCCACCTCGAAGCAGGAGTGGCTGCGCTGCGGACTCCCACGGGTTCGCTCGTCGTCGCAGCGTCACAGACGATCGCGGAGCTGCTGCTGCCGGGCTGGCTGCTCGAATTCCGCCGCCGCGAACCCGACGTGCGGGTGCGCCTGATCGCGGGCAACTCCGCCGCGGTGACGGACCTCGTGCAGTCGGGTGGCGCGAACCTCGGGTTCACGGAGACCCCGGTGACGGCGGCAGGTGTGTCCGCGCAGGTGATCGCGGACGATGAGCTCGCGGTCGTCGTTGCGCCGGAACATCCCTGGGCTCGGTCGACCGGGATCACTGCGGAGGTCCTGGCGGCGACGGCTCTGCTCCTGCGGGAAGAAGGTTCCGGAACTCGCGCGACCCTCGCCGCATGGCTCAGGGAGGCCGGTTTGAGCATGTCGGTTCCGGCCGCGGTGCTGGAGACCACGAGCATCATCCGGGCGAACGCGCAGGCTGGAATTGCACCGGCGGTGATGAGCCTTCGCACGGTCGCCGCCGACATCAACGACGGGTCGCTGGTGCGGGTCCCGCTCGCTGGGCCGCCACTTGCCCGGCCGTTGCGGGCGATCTGGTCGGGAGAGCCTCAGCCAGCTGGTTCTGCTTTCCTGCGCGTCGCCCACGAGGTGACCGGTCGGGGTCAGCGCAGCCCGTAGGGCAGCTCCGGATTGTTCTCCGCGATCTCGGTGAGCCGGTTGTACTTGGCGACGCGTTCTCCGCGGGCGGGTGCGCCGGACTTGATCTGTCCGGTTCCGGTGCCGACGACGAGGTCCGCGATGAACGTGTCGGTGGTCTCGCCGGACCGGTGCGACACCATGCTCCGCATCCCGAGCGAGCGTGCGACGCCGATCGCGTCGAGGGTCTGGGAGACGGTGCCGATCTGGTTCGGCTTGATGAGCGCCGCGTTCGAGAGCCCGTCCTTCCCACCGTCGCGGATGCGCTGCGGATCGGTGACGTAGAGATCATCGCCGACGATCTGGAGCATGTCGCCGAGCGCGAACGACATCGCCTTCCAGCCGCCGTGGTCATCTTCGGAGAAGCCGTCTTCGATGCTCCGGATCGGATACCGGCTGATGAGGTCGCGGTAGTAGTCGACCATGCCTGCGCGGTCGAGCCGGCGGTCCACGACCCGGTAGCTACCGTCACCGAGCGCGAACTCGTTCGCCGCCGGGTCGAGTGCGATCGCGACGGTGTCCACGCCGGGCTCGTAACCGGCGGCACTGATCGCGGCGACGAGGAGGTCGAGGGCCTCCTCGGGCGCGGCGATCGACGGGGCGAAGCCGCCTTCGTCCCCGAGACCGAGACTGCCGAACCGTTCCCGGACCAGTGCCGCCAGCGCGTGGTAGACGTCCGATCCGATCCGAACCGCGTCGGTCATGGTCTCGGCGTTCACCGGGGCGATCATGAACTCCTGGAAGTCGAGCGCGTTCGCTGCGTGCGCTCCGCCGTTGAGCACGTTGAAGTGCGGGACGGGCAGGCGGGGCGTGCTGCCGGTGACGTCTGCGATCCAACGCCAGAGCGGCAGCTCCGCTGCGGCGGCGAGAGCGCGTGCCATCGCGATCGAGGTCGCGACGACACTGTTCGCGCCGAGCCGGCGGTGGTTCGGGGTGCCGTCGAGGGCAGCGAGGGCGGCGTCGGCCTGCCCGATCGAGGTCCACGACTGGCCGGTGATCATCGGTGCGACGTCCGTCGTGATGAGGTGCAGTGCCTGGCTCACGTCGCGGCCGCCGTAGCTGCTGCCGCCGTCGCGAAGCTCGACAGCCTCATGCGCGCCAGTGGATGCGCCTGCGGGGGCGTCACCGGTGACGACGGTGCCGTCCTCGAGCTCGAGACGCACCTGGATCGTCGGGTAGCCGCGGGAGTCGAGGATCCGGGAGCCGTGCAGGCTGCTGATGGTGACGGGGCGGCTGGTGTGGGTCACGTACTCGCCCTGATGGTGGGTGGTGTGGTGGACGTTGCTGATGTAGTCGTTCACGGCGGTTGTCGCCTTTCGGGTTGGTCGTGCGGGTGTGGGCCGCGGGGAGGCGGAGGGACGACCTCCTGGCGATCACTGGGCGCCAGTTGCCTCCCCACGGCGGTTCAGGGCGCGCACTGGATGGTGTCGGGTGCGCGGGTGCCGGTCAGGGGTGCGGGGTGAACCGTTCCTGTGCGGCGCGGATGATGGCTTCGGCGTCGACACGGTTCGCCCACCCGTTGGTGGTGACGTGCTTGCCGTGCTCGATCTCCTTGTAGTGGGCGAAGAAGTGCTCGATCTCCGCCAGGACCGGCTCGGCGACGTCGGAGATGTCCTGGACGTGGTCGAAGCGGACGTCTCCGGCGGGGACGGTGAGGATCTTGTCATCGCCGCCGTTCTCGTCGACCATGCGGAGCATCCCGACCGGGCGGACGTCGATGACGACGCCGGGGAACGTGGGCCGGGGCAGCAGCACGAGCGCGTCGAGGGGGTCGCCGTCATCGCCGAGAGTGTCGTCGATCGAGCCGTAGTCCTGCGGGAACACCATGCTGGTGAACACCGCCCGGTCCAGGCGGATCCGTCCGGTGGCGTGGTCGACCTCGTACTTGTTGCCGCTGCCGCGGGGGATCTCGATCGTGATGTCGAAGTGCATGAGCTGTTCGTCTCCCAGTCGGATGGTCAAGTGAGGGTGCCGAGGGTGACGCCCCCGGCGGCTGCGGCGACGGAGACGACGAGCATCCCGAGCCCGTTCACGGCAGCCGCGGTGGTGCGGCCAGTGCGTGCGAGGCGGACGGTCTCGAAGCTGGCGGTGCTGAACGTGGTGTAGCCACCCATGAGCCCTGTTCCGAGCACCGCGACGGGGGTGGCGCCGAGGTGACCGGCGGCGCCGGTGATCAAGCCCAGCAGGAACGAGCCGGTGATGTTGATCGTCAGCGTCCCGACCGGGAGCCGGAACTGCCGACCCCGGTTGATCGCACCATCCACGAAGAACCGTGCGGCCGCGCCGACACCGCCAGCGACCGCGACGCTGAGGAAGGCCAGGGCGCTCATGATGTGGCCCCGTTCGGTCGGACCAAACCCGCGATCGCGAGGCCGCTACCGGTGGCGATCGCGCCGGCGAGGACCGTCAGGAGCGCGTACCCGGTGCCGGCCAACCCGCGGCCAGCGAGGAACAACACCGCGGTGCTGGTCGCGAGGGTGCTGTAGGTGGTGAACCCGCCGAGGACACCGGTTCCCAGAAGCAGGCGCAGTGTCCGGCGGCGACCCTCGTCAGGTCCGCGATGCGCGAGGTGTTCCAGCAGCACACCCAGTAGGAGCGCGCCGGCGATGTTGATCCAGAAGATCGCCCAGGACACCTCCTGCTGAGCGGGGAACGCGGTGCTGAGTCCGTCGCGTGCGGCGGTACCGATGGCGCCGCCGAGTGCGACGACACCGAGGTACCGCCACCGCAGATGCACTGGCCGGTCGATACGTTCCGGGTCGTTGGCGTCGATGTCTGGGTCGGGCGGGAGCTGCCCATCGGGCAGGTGCGTGTCCGTTCGGGAGGTCATGTTCCACCTTCCGCAGCGACCGCTGCCGCTGCTGCTCGTGCTGCCGGATGCAGGTACTCCCCACCCCGCGGACAGAACCCACCGTCGCCGTCGAACCGGTAGATCAGGGGTTCGCCCGTGGGGAGGTTCAGGTCCGCGAGCTCACCGTCAGTTAGGCCGTCCATGCAGGCACACAGTGCCCGCAGTGAGTTGCCGTGCGCGACGACGAGCACTGTCTGCCCGTCGCGGAGTGCCGGGGTGATGCTGTGCGACAGGACGGGTTGGACCCGGCGGATGACGTCGGAGAGTGTTTCGGTTCGACGAAGTGCCGCCCACGGCAGTCCACGAAGCGCCGGCGTCCGCCGGAGCGCCAGCCACGCGCGGATCGACATGCGTGGTGGCCGTCCCGTGCGGGTCCGACGAACAGCGAAGAACTGCTCCGCCCCCAACGCCGCTTGCGCATTCTGCTTGGACATGCCGGTGAGGGCGCCGTAGTTCCGCTCGTTCAACCGCCACGTCGACTCGATCGGCGCATCACGTCCGAGGACGTCGGTGACGAGCTCCGCCGTGTGGAGCGCCCGCTCGAGCGTCGACGTGAGCACGAGGTCCGGTCGGATGCCGGCATGCAGAAGTAGCAACCCAGCCCGATTCGCTTCGGCGCTGCCCTGTTCGGTCAGCGCGACGTCTCGCAAGCCGGTGAAGGTACCGGCAGCGTTCGCAGTGCTCTGTCCGTGGCGGAGCAGAACAAGCTGGCCGGTCACGGGGTGTCCCACGGCAGTGGGGCATCGAACCCGACCGGATCAACGGGCACTACGAGCACTGAACGGTGCTGCTGATGGGTCAGCCGTACCGCGACCGACCCCGTGAAGAACTCCGCGATTCGACCCGCTCCCGTCCTGGCCCCGACGACCAGCATCGCCGCGTCGCGGTCTTCGGCCACTTGCGACAGTGCCCGGCTCGGATCCCCGACACCCGGGACGAACGTGACGTCGACGCCGTAGGTCGTTGCGGCAGCACGTACTGCCGCCTTGTCACTGTCCGACAAGCCCTGCGGTGTCGTGTCAGCGGTGTCAGGGTCGATCGGTTCCACCATCACCGACCCGTCCGAGCGCGTACCGGCATCGAAGAGCGATGCATCCACGCTGACGCACACCAGCGTCGTACCGAAGCGCCGCGCGATAGACGACGCAACCTCGATGACCCCCGGAGCGAGGCCGGGCAGGACGCCGACGACGACCGGTCCGGAACCGATTGGTGCTGTCATGACACTCCCTACCTCAGGCGCGCAGAAGCGCGACCAGCTGAGATAGGGACTGTTGTCGACAACTGTCGAGGTTGGGTCCGGCAAGCCCCACTACCGGGTCCGAAGACACCACCATTATGCACCCGAACCCCAAGTCACGCGGGCCGTCTCGCGCACCCGCGACGTCCCGACACCGAAGGAAGCGATTCCGACGACACGGAGCGAAGCTGCCCACACTCAGGGAGTTGCTGGGTTCCGTCTCTCAGCCCGGGGCCTCCGAGCCTGTACCGGTGAACGACCGACTATCGGACGGTCGTTTGCGCATTCCGCGGCAGTATCCGTTTGCGTGACGAGCACGGCGAGACGAGCGATGTTGTGCGCGTTCGTCGACGAGGAGTGGAACAATCCGTCCCCCGAATGACGACGCGAGGACATCGGACCGACAAGATGGTTCGATGGCCTCGCAGTCGAACACGTCAACCGTCGGGCAACGTCTCGGCGCGCTGGCAGTATTCGTTGCGGTCATCCTCGTCCTCGCAGGTGTCGCGGCCGGTGGCGCGTACTGGGGTGTGTCGGCGCTGACCAACGGGCTCAAGGAAGCAGCCACGCCAGCGCAAGCCGGCGCGTACGGAGCGTGCGACGAACACTCCCCGTGGTCCTGCCGAGCGGTGCCACAACGCACCGTCGAGAACCGGTTCGGGCAGACCGTGCCCGACGACTGGACAGTCCTCACCGCGGAAGCAGAGCCCATAGCAGCCGTGAGCGGCACCCCACAGATCCAAGTGTTGCTGGAAGCGCCTGCCGGCTCTGACGTCAGCTCCTGGCTGGCACTCGTCGATGACGTTCACACCACTGCCACCACTTCAGAGGCACCACCTCTGAAGGACCTTGGCATGACTTCCGTCCGCGGTGGGACGAGGGACTTCACGAAGGTGTACTCCGGCGACTACGACGACCACATCTACGTCTGGGCATACAAGCACCTGTAGTGCGGCTCCGCCGCATACCCTGCCGGCATGTCCCCGCTTCTCGAGTCGAGGCTGCAGGGCTGCCAATCCCGCTCGGAGAACTCTGGCGCGCTGGATGTCACGCCGAGCGCGGAAGTCCTTCGTTGTGTCGATAGCCGATCGGCTACCGGGCGGTCCTCGTCTGGACGAACAGGGAGAGGCCGAACACAAGCACTCCCAGCCCGAGCGGGGCAAGGATGACCAGGAACGGCGCCCCCGCTCCTTCGGCAGCGAGCATCATCGCGACCCAGAAGAACGCGATGATGCCCGTTCCCGCGCTCACCGCCCCGAAAGTGATCGCAGTGCCCCATCGCGACGCGTCCGAAGACAACGGGACGACCAGCAGACTGCAGACGAGTGCTCCGACGATGCCCGGCACGATGCAGGACCAGAACGCAGCGTCCGCCGAAGCCCACTGGTCAGGGCCTGCTCCCGTCCAATGCACGGGCACGCGAGAAGGAGGGTCTGTCCATGCCAGGCGGAGAGCGATCACTGACGCTGGAGCAAGCCAGGCCAGCAGCGCAGCCATGACAAGCGCAGCACTCACGCGCGACCGTGGCTTGATGACGCCAGAACTCGACACTCCTGCACGGTATCGCTGCCAGACGTGCCCGGTAGCCGATCGTCAAGCGGACGGGCCGGCCTGAGGGACGAGACCTCTTCTCTGCGGTCGCGAGATCGCATGAGCACCTCGTTGCCGTCGTGCGGGTCGCGCGGATCACCGACGGGCATGAGCTGTCCGTCCGGAGCACGCAGAGCCTCCGCTGGGCGCAGGCATTAGCTTCGAGTGGTGGACGAGATCCTCAAGGTGTCAGAAGTCATCGCCCTGCTGCGGCCGATGTTCCAGGTCATGCTCACGACCCCTGAACTCGCGACGCTCACGCTGGAGATCGTGCCGATCGACGACGTCACCGGCTCAGCGCTGGACGGGGACGATCTCGTCGAGCAGAACAGTGCCGTGGTCCGCTGGCGCATCATGCGCGAACGCGGTTGGTCCGGCGGTTTGTGGGTCGAGGACGGTCTCGACGCCCTCGTTCGCAATGTGCAGAGTGATCTCCAGGACTTCATCGCGGAGAGCCGATTCGGATGGGGTCAGCTCAGAGGGCCTCACGACCTCCCGTGATGTCGACCTGGTCGACGAAGTAGCCCAGTCAGGACGCCCGGTGTTCGACCGGTTATCGCTGCTGCTGCCCCCGAGTGAGAGCGATCCGTGAGCGCACGGCCTCGACGCACTGCTCCAGCGAGTCTCGGTCGGTGTGCAGCGTCAGGTCAGCTTCGATTCGAGGCAGCTCATCCCCCCAGCGGTCGTAGACCGCGCGCAAGTGATCCTCTTGACGCGAAACTCCGCGGCTCGGATCGGCCAATGCTCGCTTGAAGGCGACTTCGAACGGTGTGGTCGTCGCGATCGTCAGCGATGGCACTCCGTCTGGTGCTTGCCGGAGCAGTTTCCGCACCTTCTCGCTCGTTCCGACGCCTTCGACGATGACGCAGCTCATCCCCGCGCGGAGCCACAGCCCCACGACTGTCTCAGTAATGCGATGGGCAACTTCCCAATCCGCGAGCGTAGGTAGCGCCATCGACGCGATCAGGTCCAGCTCAACCGCGGCAACTTGCTCGCCCTGCGCGCGAAGCGCATCGCTGAGAGCGGAGCTGAGAGCGCTCTTCCCTGACGCTTGTGGCCCCGCGATCACCACGTAAACAAGGGGTCGAGTACATGTCGTCATCCCGGCAGCGTGCTCGACAGACGCCAGGCCCGCAAGAGTCTCGACAACCGATCGGCTATCGGACACCGAATCGGGCCCAGGAGTCGGCGGGTAGCTCCGGCTGGCCTGGGACGGCGTGGTGCTCGAACGTGCACGTCGGGTCGATTTCGGTCGCGACCGTGCGCCAGAACTTCGCTGCTACTTCGTTGCGGTCCTGGTAGGCCACCGCCCATCTCCCCGGGTGCGCCGCGGTCAGTTCCGTCACGGCGGCACGTCCGATGCGAGAGCGTCGTGCTCCGTGCGCGATGAAGAAGCTACTGATGATGTGTTCCTCTTCGTCGAGTCCGCGGAGGACCGCGAGTCCGACCGGGTGCGGTCCGAGGTGGAATACGTGTGCCGACCAGCCCGGCTCCGCAAGGCCGGCGTCGAGTCGTTCTTGGCGGAAGCGGCCGCGCTCATCGGGGAGCGTGCCGGTGAACGCGGACATCTCGTGCCGGAACATGGTCCAGAGCTGTTCGAGCTGATGGCGGTGTCGTTCGTCGGCGGTGGTGATGGTCAGGGGCGTTGGGGTGCTCATACAAGAAAACCTCCGCCGTGGTCGGCGGAGGTTTCGTCGCTGACAGTATATCGCCCCGTCCGGCACCCGATCGGCTACCGGGACGCGATCACGACACAGAGCGAAGCGAGAAGGACGACACAGAGCGAAGCTGCTCACAGGCAGGGCCCGGCCGGCCTGACGGAACGCGACCCGGTCAGTGCACCCGGGTCGCGGTCGTCACGCGCCACGACGACGGACGGGAGGCGCGGTGCCAGCCGGCACCGCGCCTCCCGTCCGTGGTGGGTCACCCGAGGCGACCCGCCGGGTCACGTCAGAGCGTGACGAACGACTGCGACTTCGCGTTGGCGAAGCGCGCCGCGACGTTCTCCCAGTCGACGATGTTCCACACGGCCTTGACGTAGTCCGCCTTGACGTTGAGGTAGTCGAGGTAGAACGCGTGCTCCCACATGTCGAGCATGAAGATCGGGACGACGCCGAGCGGCACGTTGGCCTGCTGGTCGAACAGCTGGAACGTGACGAGCTTCTGGCCGACCTGGTCCCAGGCGAGGACGGACCAGCCGGAGCCCTGGATGCCGTTCGCGACGGCGGCGAACTGGGCCTGGAACTGCTCGAAGGAGCCGAAGAACTCGTCGATCGCGGCGGCGAGCTCGCCCTCCGGGACCTTCGTGTCCGGGCCGAGGTTGGTCCAGAAGATCGAGTGGTTGACGTGGCCGCCGAGGTGGAAGGCGAGGTCCTTCTCGAGCTTGTTGATCGCGCCGAAGTTGCCGGACTCGCGCGCCTCGCCGAGCTGCTGCAGCGCGGTGTTCGCACCGGTCACGTAGGCCTGGTGGTGCTTGTCGTGGTGCAGCTGCATGATCTTGCCGCTGATGTGCGGCTCGAGGGCGGCGTAGTCGTACGGCAGCTCGGGCAGGGTGTACTCAGCCATTGCGAGGTCCTTTCGATCTGGGGTTGGCGGTGTGGGCTCCGCGGCTCAGGAGAGCCGGGAACGTTCGGAGAGGGAGTGGAACTCCCGGTTGTGGTAGACGAGCGGCTCGCCGTGCGCCTGGCCGACGACGATGTCGAGGACCTCGGCGACGACGACGGTGGACGAGCCGATCTCGGTCGTCGACCGCGGGCGGCAGCGCAGGGCCGTCGCGGCACCCGGCAGGTAGCGCTCGCCCGACGGCAGGGTGCCCCACATCGGGTCGTCGGCGGCCGGGCTCCCGGTCGCGGCGAACCGCTTCGCGAGACCGACGCTGAGCGAGTCGACGAGGTGCACGACGAAGACGTCGGCGCCGAGCACGACCCCGGCCGAGCCGGACTTGGTCGACAGCGAGAAGACGAGCACGGGCGGGTCGACCGCCACGCTCGCGACGCTCGAGGCGGTCAGGCCGGTGGGTCCGTCGGGGCCCTCGGCGGTGATGACCGCGACACCGGCAGGGTGACCGCGGAAGGCGGCCTTGTACGCGTCGGCGGTGGTGGCCGGTGCTTCTGGGGGCATGGCAGTCGTGGGGTTCCTCCGGGTGGGGTGGGCCGCGGCTGCGCGGCCACGTCCCAACGTAGGACCTCAACCGTGGTTCAGGTCAACGATTCCCAGGTTCGTCCGATCCCGGGCGTGCCGGAGGGCCTGACCGGGGGACGTCGCCCGTGGGAGGTGCCGGGTGCCCACCCGCCCGCTCGCCCGTTCGCCCGCGGATGGAGCAGACGATGTCGGGTGGACGGGCTCGACCCGACATCGACTGCTCCATCCGCGGGCGGCGCGGGGCGTCGAGCGTGGGCGGGGCGGGACGGGGCGGGGCGGGCGGGGGCGAGCTCAGTCGCGCTTGAGCATGACGACCGAGGCGGCCGCCGCGACGAGCATGAGCACCGCGGCGACACCGGCCGTGATCGTCACGCCCGAGTCGAAGGCGGCCCGGGCGCTCTCGAGCAGCGCCTGCCCGGCCGTCCCGCCGAGGTCCGACGCCGCCGACACCGCGCCGCCGAGCGTCTCCTGCGCCGCCGTGTGCGCCGAGCCGCTCAGGCCGTCGGGCACCACGACGTGCGCCCGGTACGCGGTCGCCAGGACCGTCCCGAGCACGGCCGTGCCGAGCACCGCGCCGATCTCGTACGCGGTCTCGGACACCGCCGAGGCGGCACCGGCCTTGTCCGCCGGCGCGGTCGAGATGATGAGGTCGTTCGTCACGGTCTCGGACGCGCCGATGCCGATGCCGAGCAGCACGAACGCGAAGCCGAGTGCGACCACCGAGGCGCCGTGCCCGAGCACCGACACCATCGCGTACGCGGCGGCCGAGAACGTCAGCGAGACGGCGACGACCCAGCGCGGGGCGACCCGGGCCACGATCGGGACGACCACGAGGCCCGCGACGATGGTGAGCACCGAGCCCGGGATGAGCACGACCCCCGCCGCGAACGGGTCGAGGCCGGCGACGAGCTGCAGGTGCTGCGCGACGAAGAACAGGAACCCGGTCAGCGAGAACATCGCCGCCATGTTCATGAGCACGCTGCCGGTGAACGCGGTGCTCTGGAACAGCCGGAGGTCGAGCATCGGCGTGCGGGACCGGAGCTGCCGACGGACGAACGCGATCCCGCACAGGACTCCGACCGCGAGCAGGGCGATCGCGAAGCCGCGCTCCTCGGGGTGCACGACCGACTTGATCGCCCAGGCGGTGGGGGCGAGCGCGCCGAGGGACAGCGCCATGCTCGTCACGTCGACGGGGCCGGGCGCGGGGTCGCGGGACTCCGGGACGAAGAACGGGATCCCGACGAGCATGAGCACGAGGATCGGGACGGCGACGACGAAGACGCTCCCCCAGTGGAAGTGCGCGAGCAGGACGCCGCCGACGAGCGGGCCGAGGGCGTTGCCGGCCGCGAACATCGTCGACCACACGGCGAGCGCCATGCGTCGCTCCCCCGCGTCGGTGAAGACGTTGCGGATGATCGACAGGGTCGCGGGCATGAGCATGGCGCCGAAGACGCCCATCGCGGCGCGGGCGGCGACGAGCATCCAGGCCTCGGTGGCGAAGGCCGCGGCGAACGAGAACAGCGCGAACCCGGTGCCACCGACCACGAGGATGCGACGGCGGCCGATGCGGTCACCGATGCTGCCCATCACGACGAGCAGCCCGGCGAGCACGAGCGGGAAGACGTCGACGATCCAGAGCTGCGTGGTCGCGCTCGGGTCGAGTGCGCGGGCGATCGTCGGCAGTGCGAAGCTCAGCACGGTGTTGTCCACCGAGATGAGCAGCACGGGCAGCATCAGCACGGCGAGGGCCGCGAACCGTCGGGCGCGGCTGCCGGTGACGGCGGTGGCGACGGGGCTGGTGAGCAGTGCGGACACGGGGACTCCCTGGGACTTCGAGCCGGACCAGGTCGACGGCGGAGCAGACGAGACGGGACGCGGAAGTGGACACGCGCCCCGTCAGGACTCCGTGAGTGTACCGTCTGGACGGTGTTAGTTGCAAATGCAACCGATCGACGGCCGGGAGGCGCGTGCCGGCCGTGCACCGCGCCTCCCGGCCGCCTCGTGGGCACCTTCCGGGCCGTGGCCGGTCAGGCGGACTCGCGCACCAGCAGCCGGTGCCGGACGGTGCGTTGCACCGCCGCGCCGGAGCGCGGCAGGTCACCGGCGAGCATGCCGAGGGCGAGGTCGACGGCCTCGCGTGCGACGGCTGCGAGGTCGACCGCGAGCGTCGTGAGCGTCGGGGCGACCAGGGTGCCGGCCGTGAGTCCGTCGACCCCGACGACGCGGACCGTGCCCGGCACGTCGACCCCCGCGCGTCGGCACGCGGCGAGCACGCCGAGGGCCATCACGTCGTTGAAGGCGAGCACCGCGTCGACGCCGGGGAAGCGTTCGAGCGCACGGGCCGCCATCGCCGCGCCGTGCTCCGCGGTCGCGGCGTCGGCGATCGCGATCTCGGGGTGGCGTCCCCGTCGGCGCAGGGCGTCGAGCATGAGCCGCCCGCGGCTGCTCGGGCGTGCGTCGTGCGACGCGTCGACGATGACCGGGTGCCGGACGCCGGACGCGACGAGGTGGTCCGCGAGGTCCTCGACCGCGGCGGACGCGTCGAGGCGGACGGCCGCGCGGAGGACCTCGCCGGCGGGGTCGAGCTCGACGACCGGGACCGATCCGAGGTGGCCGATCCACTCCGCTGCTCGGGAGCCGAGGTACCCGATCACGACGTCGGTCTGCGCGCCGAGCGCCCGGACCGCGCGGTCCTCGTCCCCGGAGAGCCCGACGTCGGCGAGCATGACGTTCCACCCGCGGGCGGCGGCGAGGCCGAGGACGGCGGCGGCGAGCTCCGGCGAGTAGGGGTTGCGGAGGTCGTTCACCACGAGCCCGAGCTGCCGGTCACCCCCGGTGACGAGGCCGCGGCCGAACCGCGACGGGCGGTAGTCGAGCGCGGCCGCCGCGGCGAGGACCCGCTCCTTCGTCGCGGCGCTGATGCCGTACATGCCGTTGACGGCGCGGGTGACCGTCTGGCGGGACACCCCGGCGGCTGCCGCGACGTCGTGGATCGTGGCGCGCGGCGACGCGGACGCGGCCGGGGAGGTCGCGCCCGCGTCGGGCGGCGGGGTGCGCGTCACCGTCGTCGGGTCGGCCGTGCCGTCAGGCACGCAGGTCGAGCCAGGCGACCTGCTCCGGGCTGAGCTCCACCAACATGCCCGTCATCGAGGACCGTGCCTCGGCGATGGTGCGCGGTCCGAACAGCGGGAACGTCGGGAACGGCTGGTGGAGCACGTAGGCCAGGGCGATCGCCGTCGCGGGCACGCCGTGCTGCTCGCCGAGCTCCCGGGCACGGCGCAGGCGCTCGAAGTTCGCGTCGGAGTAGTAGCAGCGGACGAGCTCGGCATCGCTGGTGTCCTCCGGGGTCGCGCGGCCGGTGAAGAACCCGCGGGCCTGCGACGACCACGGCAGCAGCGGGACCTGGCGTTCCTCGAGCCACTGCTTCGACGCCGCGTCGGTGACGTGCCGGCAGCCCTCCCACGGCACGTCGTACGCCTCGGCGAGGCCGAAGTGGTTGCTGAGGACCTCGAACCCGTGCTTGCCGTTCGCCGCTGCGTAGGCGTTCGCCTCGTCGAAGCGGGCGAGGCTCCAGTTCGAGCCGCCGTACACCCGGATGCGGCCGGCGCGGCGGTGCTCGTCGAGGACGTCGACGAACTCCCCCACCGGCACGTCCTCGTTGTCGCGGTGCATCATGTAGACGTCCGCGTGGTCGGTGCCCTGCCGCTCGAGGCTCTCGAGGAGCTGGCGGCTCAGCGACTCCGGGTCGCAGTACGGGGTGTGCGCGCCCTTCGTGATGACCACCACGTCGTCGCGGATGCCGCGGTTCTGGATCCACGTGCCGAGCCTGCCCTCGAGGACGCCGCCGCCGTAGATGTAGCCGGTGTCGAAGACGGTCCCGCCCTGCTCGACGAACATGTCGAACAGTGCGCTGGCGTGCGCCAGGTCCGGCTGGTTGTCGACGCCCATCACGAGCCGCGAGACACGCTTGTCGATACCGGGCAGCGTGCCGTACTGCATGGGGGCGTCGGCGCGGACACGCAGGGGGCGGCCGCCGACCGTGGGGATGTCGGCGGTCTCGGCCTCGAACGGGTAGCGCAGACCGATCGCCGCACGCCAGCGGTCCAGCGTGCGGGCGGTCGCCAGGGTCTCGTCGTGGGTCATCTGCGGCGCCTCGACCGCTCCGGACCGGAGGGCGGCGACGGTGGCGTCGGCCTCGTGGGCGTAGGGGTGCTCGCCGGTGGACGACAGCGTGCGCGGCTCCTCGTCGACGGTGTGCACCGTGATGGTGGGGTCGTCCGAGAGCGTCCACGGGTCGGTGAGGACGATCCGTCCGCGGCTGCCGTGCACGGTCACCGTGTTGTCGTCCTGCAGGCGCACGCCGGTGCGGACGCTCGCGGTGATGCCGGTGCGGTAGGTCAGGTGCGCCACGGTCCACTCGTCGACGCCCGTCGGGCCGAGGGTGCCGGTCGCGGTGAGGTCGACGGGCTCCGCGACGGGGACACCGGTGGCGGCCTGCACGACCGCGGCGGCCATCGTCACCGGGTACCCGCCGACGTCGAGGATGCCGCCGCCCGCGGTCGCGGGGTCGTACAGCCGCCCGGTGCGCTCCGCGGCGCGGAACGCGAAGGACGCGTCGACGTGCACGACGTCGCCGATCGCACCCGTGCGGACGAGGTCGAGCAGCGCCGCGGTCTGCGGGTGGAAGCGGTACATGAAGGCCTCGACGAGCGGGAGACCGGCCTGGCGTGCGGCGTCGACGAGGGCCATCGCGGTGCCGTGGTTCGGGGCGAGGGGCTTCTCGCACAGCACGGCCTTGCCCGCCTCGAGGGCGCGGACGACGAGGTCGGCGTGACCGGTGTGGACGGTCGCGACGTACACGGCGTCGACGCGCTCGTCGGCGAGGACGTCCTCGTAGCTGCCGGCGCGGACGTCGGCGAACCCGTGCTCGGCGGCCTCGTCGGCGAAGCGCTGCGCCCGTTCGGCCGAGGAGCTCCCCGCGGCGACCAGGACACCCGTGCTCGTCGGCAGCTGGGACAGGAACCGGCGGGCGATCGAGCCCGGTCCGAGCACCGCCCACCCGGGGCGGTCGGACCCGGTGGGCGGGGTGGACGAGGGGGTCGCGGTCTGCGCTGACATGCGGTTCCTGTTCTTGTGGTGGACCATCCGGTCACCGCGACGCTACCGGCGCCCGAGTGCCCCGACAAGGCGTTCGTGAACGTTCACGGAACCGATCGGTCGCCGGGGTCCGGACGGGTCCCTAGACTCGAGCGCATGGCAAGCGCCCGTGACCGTGTCCTGGACAGCTTCGTCGCCATCGTGTGCGAGGAGGGCGAGCGTCCGGCGACCCTCGACGCCGTCGCCGCCCGGGCCGGGGTGTCCAAGGGCGGACTGCTCTACCACTTCGGTTCGAAGGCCGCCCTGGTCGAGGGGCTGTGCGAGCGGCTGTCCGACCTCTCCGCGATCGACGTCGAGCACATGCGCGAGGCCGAGGACGGCGCAGCGCGGTACTTCGTCCGCAACTGCCTGTACGTCGGGAGCGAGCTCGACCTCGTCCTGCTCGCGGCCAGCCGGTTGCAGCAGGCGGGCTACGAGGAGGCCGGGCGCACCCTGGACGACACCGAGAACGCGTGGCTCGAAGCCCTCGTCGACGCCCTGCACGACGTGCCGACGGCACAGGCCGTGAAGCTGCTCGGCGACGGGCTCTACCACCAGGCCTCGCTCGGTGCCGTCACCGTCGACGAGGTCCGACCGAACCGCGGCTCGGTCGACATGGAGGCGCTGCTCGCCGTCGTCGACCGGCTCGTCGCCACCCGTCCCGGCGCGTGATCCGGCGCTCCGGCGTCGGGGTGGACCGCCGTCGCCCCACCTGGGGATAGACTGGGCACGATCCACCCGCTCGAACCGGAGGTACCACCGTGGGCCGCGTCATCGCCGCTTTCTTCTCGATCCTGCTGCTGCTGGCATCGATGTACCTGTTCGGTTTCGCCTTCCAGGTGGAGTCCGGTCAGGCGTTCGTCTTCATGGGCGGACTGATCCTGATGTCGCTCTCGTTCTTCCTGCCGATCCACGTGTTCGGCAAGCGCTGACCCCAGCGCTCGACGGAACGGCCCCGCACCGGTGGTGCGGGGCCGTTCTGCGTCCGGTGGGTGCCGGCGCCGATCGCCGCGGCGGAGCGCTCGATGCGCGCTGCACAACGAGAAGCACCTCGCACCACGGGATTCCGTGGTGCGAGGTGCTTCTCGTTGTGCGCGGCGCCACGGCTCCCGCAACGGCGGCCGCGTGGAACCGCGCGGCGCGCCCGGGGCGACCGCCGCGCCGGCGTCAGCCCGCGATCTCGCGCAGGCTCCGCAGCGACAGGGCCGTCGCGATCGCGGCGTGCGCCGCCTCGGCGCCCTTGTCCTCCTTCGACCCGGGCAGCCCGGCGCGGTCGATGCCCTGCTGCTCGTCGTCGAGGGTGAGCACGCCGAAGCCGACGGGCTTGCCGGTCTCGATCGCGACGCGGGTGAGTCCGCTCGTGGCGGCGTCGGACACGTACTCGAAGTGCGGGGTGCCGCCGCGGATGATCACCCCGAGGGCGACGACCGCGTCGAACCCGGCCTCGAGCGCGGCCTTCGCGACGACCGGCAGCTCGAAGCTGCCCGGCACGGGGACGACCTGCGCGGTGGCCCCGAGGCGCTGCACCTCGCGCTGCGCCCCCGCGAGCAGGCCGCCCGCGATGGTCTCGTGCCACTGCCCGGCGACGATCGCCACGCGCACCCCCGTCCCGTCGACGTGGTCGCGCTCGGCTGCTCCGGCTCCGCTCATCGTGTGGTTCCCTCCTGGGGCGCGGACGCTGCCGCCGCCCGGTCTGCCGCGTCGAGCCAGTCGACGAGTGCGGCGATGGTGATGACGGGCACGCCCTCGCGTGCCCCGAGTGCGACGAGGCCCGGCAGGCGCATCATGTCGCCGTCCTCGCCGACGATCTCGCAGATCGCCGCTGCGGGCCGGAGCCCGGCCGCGGTGACGAGCTCGATCGCTGCTTCGGTGTGCCCGGCGCGCTCGCGGACGCCGCCGGGTCGTGCCCGCAGCGGGACGACGTGCCCCGGACGGTGCAGGTCGTCGCGGACCGACGCGGGGTCGGCGAGCACCCGCAGGGTCCGTGCTCGGTCGTGCGCGCTGATGCCGGTGGTGACCCCGACGGCCGCGTCGACGGTCACGGTGTACGCGGTGCCGCGGACGTCCTCGTTGCGCGCGACCATCGGCGGCAGGTCGAGCGCGTCGGCGATCGCCGCACTGACCGGGGCGCAGATGAACCCGGAGGAGTGCGCCACGGTCCACGCGATCCACTCGGGCGACGCGAGCTCGGCGGCGAGGACGACGTCGCCCTCGTTCTCGCGGTGTTCGTCGTCGGCCACGATCACCGGGCGGCCGGCCGCGATCGCCGCGACGGCGTCCTCGACCGAGGACAGCCCCGACACCGTGCCACCGACGGACGACCCCACCGGACCCGCCACCGGGGTCGACGGCACCACGCGCTCGACGTGCGCGGCGTCGACGGCGCTCACCGTGCCTCCAGGACGGGCACCGTGGCGGCGTCGAGCCGCAGCATCCGGCGCACGTGCCGGGCGAGCACGTCGGTCTCGATGTTCACCCGGTCGCCGGGGACGCGCGCACCGAGGGTCGTGGCGGTGAGTGTCTCGGGGATGAGGCTGACCTCGAACCACGCGTCGGCGGGGTCGGTGTCCTCGCTGGAGACGGCGCTGACGGTGAGCGAGACGCCGTCGATCGCGACCGAGCCCTTGTCGACCACGAGCGGGCTGAGGTCGGGCGCGAGCGAGAACCGGACCCGGCGCCAGCCGTCACCGTCGCTGGTCGACAGGACGGTCGCGGTGCCGTCGACGTGCCCCTGCACGATGTGGCCGCCGAGGCGGTCCCCCACCGACGCGGCACGCTCGAGGTTCAGCCGGTCCCCAACGGCGAGCGACCCGTGTGCGCTCATGTCGAGCGTCTGACGCATGACGAAGGCGGTGAAGGTGTCCTCGGTCTGCTCGACCACGGTCAGGCAGACGCCGCTCGTGGCGATGGAGTCGCCGTGCCGTGCGTCGGCGACCACGATCGGGCCGCGGACGGTGAGCGCGACGGAGTCGCCGTGCTGCTCGACGGCGGTGACGGTGCCGAGTTCCTCGATGATGCCGGTGAACACTGGTGTCCTCTCAACGGGACTCCGGGTGTGCGCGACGGACGTCGGCAGCGGCGGTCGGGACGACGGATCGTCCTGGCCGCCAGCGCTTCCTCCCGTCCGGACTCTCACCGTCGGTCCCGGAGTTCCGCCGGGTCAACATCGGTCGGGTGTGCACCCGTCCTCAGCTCGTGGACTGTCACCACCGGTTCGGAATTGCACCGACCCCGGAGCGCTTGCGTGGACCCGACGATACCCCACCCCACCGGCACGGGTGCCGGGACCGCGTCACGCGGCGCCACGGACCGGAGACGTGTCCGGCAGCGTGTGCGGCAGCGGGACCGGTGACCGGTCCGCTGCCTGGTCGGCTGCCTGGTCCGGTGGCGCCGTCCGCCACCGGCGCCGGGTCCCACGTGACGGACGGGAGGCCCGTGGCGGCGCCGCCACGTGCCTCCCGTCCGTCACCGCGTCAGCGGCCGCGGACCAACGCGACCGCCTGCCGCACCGACAGGTCGGGGAGGTATGCGCGGACCACCGCGATCCCGATCGCGGGCAGCGCGACCGGGTCCGGGTACGCCAGCACGAGCGGGTGCAGGTCCGGGCCGAACTTCGCCTTGAACCGCAGCAGCGACCGGAACCCGTAGACCGGCTCGAGCACCCCGCCGACCAGGTCGAGCAGGCTCTGCACGCCCTCGCTCGCGGGCGGCGCGTCCGACGACGAGGCGAGCGGTGCCGCCGACAGGCTGAGCCGCTCGACGCCGTCCTGGCGCATCTGCTCGGCGGCGCTCGCGACGAGGAACTCCATGACACCGTTCGGTGCGGCGGCCGTGCGACGCATCACGTCGAGCGTCCAGCCGACCACGCGGCCCTCGCGGAAGGTGGGGAGCCAGCTCGTCACGCCCAGGACCGTGCCCTCGGCGTCGAGCGCGACGAGCGTGCGCACGGCGGGGTCGCGCATCTCGTCGACGCCGCCGAGCGTGAAGCCCATCTCCGGCAGTTCGCGCTCCGACACCCACTCCTCGGAGATCGCCTCGATCTGCCGGGTCGTGGCGACGGGCAGGTCCTGCCACGACGACCACAGGGCCGTGATGCCCTCGCGCTTCGCCTTGTTCACCGAGGTGCGGACGTCCTGCTTCTTCTTGCCGGTCGTGGTCCACGTGCGGGGGTCGAGGTCGGCGTCCTCGGCGACCGGGAGCGTCGCCCAGCCCTGCTCGACGAGGTGCGCGGCCGCGTCGGCCTCGATGCCGTAGTAGGCGGCCGTCCAGCCGTTGTCGTCGCAGTACCGCGCGAACGCGGTCATCGCGCGGTCGCGGGCGTCCGGCCAGCCGAAGGGTCCCCCGACGGTGACCGCGACCCGGCCGGTGCGGCGGTACGCGACGCCCGCGCGACCGTCCTCGGCGAACCAGTAGGCGTTCCCCTGCCAGGTCGTCATCCAGCCGAACGTGTCCCCGCCCGCGGCCTCGAGCAGCGCCCGGGCGCGAGCGCGGTCACGGCCGACGACGTCGGTGTCGAGGGCGTGCGGAGCGGCCCCGGTCGGACGGATCGCGGCGAGGGCGATGACCGTCCAGAGCGCCGGGCCGGACACGCCGAGCAGGAACCGGAGCGCCGGGTCCATCGCCGGCAGACGGTCCCAGAACGTCACGGGCGACAGCGGTCCGAGCACCGCCACGACCAGGCGGAGCGGGTCGGCCACGCGCTGCGGCGACGACGCGGCGGTGACGAGGACGAGCACGATGATGACCGCCGCGGCTGCGAGCACGACGACGCCGAACGTCGCCACCCGCCGACGCGACGGCAGCACCGTGAAGGACCGGCGCAGCACGACGAGCACGAGCGCGGTCGCGAGCGGCACGACGATGGAGGCAGCGATCGACAGGTCGACCACGACCTGGTTCTCCGAGCCGTGCAGCTGCTGCACCCGGCCGGGCACCGCGCTGTAGGTGACCGCGGCGGCGATGCCCGTGACGAGCTCGACCGCGACGACGAGCCACACCGCGAACCGGCTCCCGCGCATGAGCCCGAGGCCGCCGACCACCAGGACGAGCAGCGGTGCGGCCGCGAGGACGAGCGTCCACGGGTCGGTCGCGCGGTAGTTCAGCAGGCCGCGCAGGCACGTGTCGACCGCACCGTCGGCGTGGCAGCCGCGCACCGGGGTGACCGGCCCGGCGCCGACGACGGCCGCGAGCGGCGCGAGCAGGCCCACGCGGGCGCGGGACACCAGGGCGATGACCGGGCCGACCGCGGACACGAGCACGACCGTGCCGAGCAGGACCCGGGTCTCGCGGTGCGAGCTGCGGACCCACCCGATGCGTGCGGGGCCGCTGCGGAGCAGGGTGCCGAGGCCCCAGCCCACGAGGGCGGCGCACGCGGCGTACAGGTCGGAGACGTGCCCGGCGTAGAGCAGCAGCGCGGCGACCACGGCGAACGCGTTGACCCGGATGCGTCGTCGCCAGAGCGGACCGGCGAAGGCGCTCGCGGTGACGATCGTGCCGACCAGGGCGGTCCACGGGTCGAAGCTCGTCGCCCGACCGAGCAGCAGCGAACCGACGGGGCGACCGTCGGGGTCGAGGAGCGCCACGAGTGCGCCGAGCCCGGTCCCGACCACGGCCGTCACGACGAACGCGATCGCGGTGCGCCACGACCCCATCAGCCGTTCGGAGGCGCCGAGCAGCACCACGACGCCGGCGACGGTCGCGACGAGGGCGAGCACACCGGTCGACGCCGCGAAGACCCGGAGCGGGCCGAAGTGCGTCGGCTCGACGCCGTGCGAGACGCGCAGGGCGATGCCGACGATCGACGTCACCAGGACGAGCACCACGACCACCGCGGTCACCGGTCGACGCCGCAGCGCCCGCACCGTCGCCGTCCAGGCGGTCGACGCAGCGGTCGCGAAGCGGCCCGGCTCGCGGGGCGGCGGGGCCGACGGGGTCGGGGTCGAGGCCTGGGGCGACGTCGTCGTCGTCTCGTCCGTGGTCACAGTGCGCCCTCCGTCGCGGGGAGACCGAGGTGCGCGAGCACCGGCGGCAGTCCGTGCGCGAGCACGTACCGCACCGTGTTCCAGTCGTGGGCGGAGCCGGGCGAGACGATGGTGCTCGTCTGCATCCCGGCACGTTCCGCTGCCGCTCGGAGCAGTCCGGTCGACGCCGTGTACGGGGCGTCGTCCTGACCGTAGCCGAACACCGTCAGGTGGTCACGGTACGGCGCGTGCGCGGCCATCTCGGCGACCGGCATCGCGGCGCGGTAGGCGGCCGCGTCCCCGCCGAAGCCGAGGGCGATGGTCTGCTGCAGGCTGCCGTTCTTCGGGCCGAGCTCGCTCGAGATCGCGAGGGTGGTGCCGAACAGGTCGGGGCGGGACGCGCTGAACTGCATCGCGCAGGTCGCACCCTCCGAGAAGCCGGCGACACCCCAGTGCGCGGGGCCGCTCTCGACGGGCAGGTGCGCCTGGATCCAGTTCACCGTGTCGGTCGTGACGTACGTGGCGCTCCGGCCCAGTCGGCGCGAGTCGAGGCACATCGGGTTCCGGTTCGGTGCGCCGAGCTGGTCGGGCGAGACCACGATCGGGCCGAGGCCGTCGTGCTGTGCCGCGTAGTGGTCGAGGAACTGCCCCATGTCGCCGGTCTGGAACAGGTCGGCGGGCTGGCCGGGCTGCCCGGAGAACGCGATGATCACGGGCAGCTTCGGCGGGTTCGCGACGCGGGCGGCCGGCGGCAGCCAGACCACGGCCCTGCGGGCCCGGAAGTGCGAGACCGTGCCGGGGATGGCGACGCTCAGGGTCTCACCGCTGCGGGGCATGCCGGCCGGTGCGTGCCAGTCGGCGAGGTCGGTCGACGCCGTCGTGTGCTCGACCGGCAGCTTCACCGTCCGGTAGGGGCTGGTCGCGACGGCCTGCTCGACGTTCTTGTAGAAGCCGAAGTCGACGTTCACGCCGAGCGCCGCGGACAGGACGACCGCGACGCCGGCGACCAGTGCGAGGCCCCGACGTCGCCATCCGCCCTGCACGAGCACCGCGATCAGGAGCGCCACCCCGGCGAACGCGAAGGCGATCCACATCCTCGTGATCGGGGTGAAGGCCACACCGAACAGGTCCTGCACGTCACCGGTCCACCAGACCGCGACCAGGCCGACGACCGCACCCACGACCCCGGCACCGGCCCGGATCGCGAGTCGGCGTCCGCGGTGTCGCTCGCGCGCCGGGCCGACGAGGACCCAGGCCGTGAGGACGGCGGCGACGACGTAGACGGGGACGAGGAGCGACCGACCCGTGATCGGGATGCGCAGGAGTTCGTGGAGCACCCGTTCATCGTGGCGCGCACGACTTCCTGTACGGCCGGGAACCGCTTCCACTGCGCACAGGTTCGACACCGAGCGCTCCCAGGGAACGCTCTGTCGCCACCAAGACACGACGGACGCCGGGCACGGGTCGGAGGGGCGCCGCGTGCGACGCCCCTCCGACCCGTGCTGTCAGGCGAGCCGCTTGCGCAGGACCATCGCCGCCGCACCCGCGAGCAGGAGCAGCAGGGCGATCCCGACGGGCAGCGTCTGCGACGCGGCCCCGGTGTACGCGAGCTGCGGCTGGTCGCCGCGGGTGGTCGCCGTGGTCGCGGCGGCCACCGTGGTGGACGCGGTCGTCCGGGAGGCGGTGGTCACCTCGGCGGTGCCGGCTGCGGTCGGGACGGTGGTCGCCGTCGGGACCGTGGTCACCACGGGCGTGGTGCCCGGGTTCGTGCCCGTGCCGGGGTTGGTCCCGGTGCCGGGGTTCGTGCCGGTGCCCGGGTCGGTCCCGGTGCCGGGGTTCGTGCCGGTGCCGGGGTTCGTGCCGGTGCCCGGGTCGGTCCCGGTGCCGGGGTTCGTGCCGGTGCCGGGGTTCGTCCCGGTGCCCGGGTTCGTGCCGGTGCCCGGGTTCGTGCCCGTGCCCGGCGTGGTGCTCGTGCCGTCGCCGACGATGCCGACGCCGTTGCCGCCGATGGTGACGGGGATGCTGATCACCGGGATGATCTGCGTGCCCGAACCGATGCCGCCCGAGCCCGAGGTCGAGCCACCGGTCGCCGGGGTCCCGGTGCCGGAACCCGTGGTCGGGGTGGTGCCGGTCGCGGTGCCGTCACCGATCACGCCGATGCCGTTCCCGCCGACGGTCACGGGGACGCCGATCACCGGGATGACCTGCGTGCCCGAACCGATGCCGCCCGAACCCGAGGTCGACCCGCCGGTCGTCGGGGTGCCGGTGCCGGAACCCGTGGTCGGGGTGGCGCCGGTCGCGGTGCCGTCACCGATGACGCCGATGCCGTTCCCGCCGACGGTCACGGGGACGTCGATCACCGGGATGACCTGCGTGCCCGAACCGATGCCGTCCGAGCCTGAGGTCGTTCCACCAGCAGCGGGGGCACCCGTGCCGGTAGCAGGGGTCGTGCCCGTCGCGGGAGTGGTGCCGGTCGCGGTGCCGTCACCGAGCAGCCCGATGCCGTTGCCGCCGATCGTGATCGGGACGCTCACCACCGGGGACACCTGCGTGCCCGAAGCGATGCCGTCCGAACCCGAGGTCGACCCACCGGCAGCCGGGGTCCCGGTACCGGCACCCGCGGTCGGGGTCGTCCCCGTCGCGGTGCCGTCACCGAGCAGCCCGATGCCGTTGCCCGTCACCGTGACCGGGACGGACAGCACCGGCGCGATCTGCGTGCCGGAGGCAGTGCCGTCCGCGCCCGAGGTGGTCGGCGCGGTGCCGGTCGCCGCGGGCGTGGTCGCGGGCGTCGACGGAGCCGGTGCCGAGGTGGCCTCGGCGTCGCCGAGGACACCGACCGCGTTGCCGGTCGCCGTCACCGGTGCGGTGACGTCACCGACGACCTGGGTGCCGGACAGGACGCCGTCCTGACCGGAGGTGGTCGCCCGAGCCGGAGCAGCAGGCGCCGCAGACGCCGGAGCTGCCGGAGCCGGAGCAGGCGCCGCCGCCGCCGGTGCGGTCGTCGCGACGGCGTCGCCGCCGACGGCCACCGCGTTGCCGGCTGCCTGGACGGGTGCCGTCACCTCCGGGACCACCTGGGTGCCGGACGCGACGCCTCCGGCCCCCGAGGTGGACGGAGCAGGTGCAGGTGCCGGAGCCGGCGCGGTTGCCGGGGCCGGAGCCGGAGCAGCGGGTACCGCCGCGGAGACGGCGTCGCCGAGCACCCCGAGGGCGTTCCCGGTGACGGACACCGGTGCGTCGACGTGCGGCGCGACCTGGGTGCCGGAGACGATTCCGTCGGCGCCGGAGGTCGTGGCGGCGTTCGCTGCCGCTGCCCCTCCGATCGTGAGGCCACCGACGAAGAGGGCGAACCAGAGCCCTCTGCAGACGTGCTTGTTCATGGTCGTTCACTCCCTGATCGAGATCTGACGTCGACCGCGGTCACGGTCGACGGGTGCGATGCCTGCCGAGACGGACAGGCGCACCGACCTCAGTCAGGAGCGACGTCGTGGTCACCGACGACCGATGCGGGGACCGCGTCGTCGGTGAGCGTGCCGCGAGACCCCGCGGCGAGGGAGAACTGGGTGCCCGTGGTGCCGTCCACACCGGCCGGGGCGCTGCCCGCGGAGCCGGAGGTGCTGCCACCGGTCGTACCGGTGGAGCCGGTCCCGGTCGGCAGTGCGCCGTCCCGGTCGCCGTCCGCGGGGACGAGCAGTGCGTGGCCGCCGAGGGTGGCGGACAGCGGCTGCTCGGTGCCGGAGGACCCGGCGGCCGCGACACGGGCCTGCCGGTCACGGACCGGCGAGACGGCGGCGGCGGACCCAGCCGGGGTCGCGACCGCGTTCGACGCGGCGCCGACGGGACCGAGGTCCTGCGGCGCACCGTCCGACGGACGCGCGCCGAGCGGGGTGGTGCCGCCACCCTCCGGGGCCGGCGCGGTCCCGGTGACGGGGGTCGTGCCTCCCGGCAGCACCGGCGTTGTCGGCAGGGTCGGGACGGGCAGGGTCGGGACGGGCAGGGGGCCGATCGGGAGCGCGCCCTCGACGGGCGACACGACCGTGCCGACCGTGCCGGGCAGCGTGCCGACGGTGCTCCCGACGCCGCCCAGCAGGTCGTCGGTGACGCCCGTGACGGGGCGCGTGACCGTGCCGAGCGTGTCGTCACCGAGCAGGTCCCCGGTGACCGGCAGGACGCCGAGCAGGCCGTCGATCGCCTCGACCACCGCCGCGGTGGGGCGCGCGTCGGTGATGGCCTGCACGGTCCCGGTGACGGGCGTGAGGACGCCGACCACGGTGTCGGTGAGCGGCCGGGAGGCGGTGCCTGCGCCGTCCGCGTCGGCCGCCGTGGTCGGGGTGGTCGCCACCGACCCCGTCAGGCCGCCGACCAGGTCGGCCACCGGTCGCGCGGGTGCGGCCGGAGCACCGGCCACCGGGGCGGCCGGCGTCGCCGGTGCCGCAGCGGGCGTGCTCGACGACGGCGTCGCAGCGGCCGGAGCGTGGGCTGCGGGGGCCGGGGCAGCGGGCGCCGGGGCGCTGACCGGGGCCGGAGCCGCGGGAGCAGGGGCTCGCACCGGGGCCGGGGCCGCGGGAGCCGGGGCTCGCACCGGGGCCGGAGCAGCGGGAGCGGGTGCCGGAGCAGCGGGAGCCGGTGCCGCCGCGGGCACCACCGAGCGGACCGGCGCGACGACCTGGTCCACGGTGGAGCCCACCGTGCCGGTCACGCCCTGCACGAGTCCGCCGACCAGGCTGCGCTGCTGGACGCCCTCGGCGGAGGCCGGACGGGCACCGAGCACGAGCGAGAGCAGCACGAGGGCCGCGGCGACGCCGACGCCCGCGAGGACGTACCGGAGCATCGCGCGCCAGGGGTCGCGCAACGGCTGGTCCATGCGCTCACCTCCTGATCTCGGCTGCGCACGTAGAGTGGTTGACCGGTACCGTACGCCGGTCCACTCCGGAATGCACCCCTTTTCGGAGCAATCTTCAAGAAAGGCCGGACGTGGTCTCGATCTTCAACGCCCCGACCCGCAACCTCGACGTCGTCACGCTGCACGAGGTCCTCCGTCTGCGTCAGGACGTCTTCGTCGTCGAGCAGGAGTGCGCCTACGGCGACATCGACGGCCGCGACCTCGAGCCCGGCACGCTGCAGTTCTGGGCCGGTCAGGGGTCGGTCGACGCCACCCTCCGCCTGCTCCGCGAACCGGACGGCACCGAGCGGATCGGCCGGGTCGCCACGGCCCGGCACGCGCGTGGGCAGGGCCTCGGTGCCCGGCTCATGGAGGCCGCGATCGCCGAGTCGCGGTCGGGCTCGATCGCGATCCACGCGCAGGCGCACCTCGAGCGGTGGTACGGCCGGTTCGGTTTCGTGCGCTCCGGGGACGACTTCGTCGAGGACGCGATCCCGCACGTCCCGATGACCCGCACGCGCTAGCCGCCTCCCCCGTCACCTCGGCGCGGGTGCACCCGTGCCGGGGTCAGGCCCGCCAGCGCCGGAGCTCGTCGAACGAGCGGCCCTGCGTGGCCCGGTCGGCCACGAGTCGCTCGAACACGATGTTCGTCTGGGTCGTGGCCACCGCCGGGTCGCCGCTGAGCTCGTCGGCCACGAAGTCCCGGAGCTGCTCGGTCGACGTGCAGGCGATGTGCACGAGGAAGTCCTTGTCGCCCGCGAGGAACGACACGTCCTGCACGACGGGCACCCGGAGCAGGCGCTTCGCGAAGTCCCGGAGCTCGTGCCGGGCGGCGGCGTGCACCCGCACGGAGACCATCGCCTCGATCGCGAACCCGAGCCCGGCGACGTCGACGTCCGCGCGGTAGCCCCGGATCAGCCCGGCGTCCTCGAGCGCACGGACCCGGGTGAGGCAGGTCGACGGTGCGACGCCGACCTCGGCCGCCAACCGGTTGTTCGGGATCCGGGCGTCGGCGGCCAGGGTCCAGAGGATGCGCTCGTCGACCTCGTCGAGTCGCGGAGCGGGGGTGGCACGGCGGGCTGGGCGGTCGGACACGCACCGACGGTACCGCGGGCCGCGCCGTCCGCCCAGCGCGGGCCGACCGCCGGGGGTGCGCCGCGCCTCCCGGCCGCTGCCCGTGCGACGCGCGACGTGCGCCGCGTAGCGGACCCGGCCGCGCCGGACCCGCTCCGTCACATGGCGAGCGTCATGCCGACGACCGCGACGGTCATCGCGAAGACCTCGCCGCTGCGCACCGCGCGACGGTCCTCACGGGCCCACTCGTGGCGGAGCAGCCAGCCGCTGAAGGCGCAGTAGCCGACCACGCCGGCGCCGAGGACCGCCGTCAACGCGATCCCGTGCCCGGCGTGACCGTCGGCGAGACCGCTCGCGTGGCCCATCAGGAGCATCCCGGACATGACGACCGCCGAGAGCGCGCGGTGCACGTCCATCGGCTCGGCGCGGCGGCCGTCCGGTCGACGTCGGCGTATCACCGGCAGCGGGGCCAGGAGCAGGAGCACGGTCGCGGCGAGGATCGTCCACGCGGCACCGGCGTGCGCGACCGGCAGCACCATCGCGACGAGCATCACCGTCGCGGGCACGATCACGCCCGGACGCGGGCGGTAGCGGTCCCCGACGATGCAGCACACCGACGCGAACTGCGGCACGACGAGCATCGCGTCGGCGACGGTCTCGTGCACGGCGGTCATGTCGGGCGGTGGGTCCGGTGCGGCTGGAGCCGGACGGTCAGTCCTGCTCGGCGCGCGCCGCGGCCTTGTCGGCGCGCTGCTGCTTCACACGGGCGTTCTCGGCGTGCACCTCGGCCTGGGTGGCGCGCTCGCGCACGAGCCACTCGGGCATCTCCTGCAGCAGCGCCTTGATCTCGGCGGTGGTCAGCGGTTCGTCGACGCCGGCGCGCGTGAGGCCCGAGATCGAGATGCCGAGCTTCTGCGCGACGACCGGGCGCGGGTGCGGGCCGTCGCGGCGGAGGTCCTCGAGCCACGCCGGCGGCGCGGTGCGGAGCTCGTCGAAGGCGGTGCGCGTGACGGGCTCCGCCTGGAACGACTCCGGGGCCGCCGTCAGCAGGATGCCGAGCTTCTTCGCAGCCGTCTCGGGCTTCATCGTCTGTTCCTGCGCCATGAGGACCAGGGTACGGCCCCTAAGCTCGGTTGCATGACCGCGGCACTCACCATCGCCTTCGTCCCGGGGGTCTCCCCCGCGAAGTGGGTCCGGGTCTGGCGGGAACGCCACCCGGACGCAGCCCTCGGCCTGCGCCCCATCGGGCACGACGAGGTCGACGACGCACTCACCGGCGACGCCGACATGGCCTTCGCCCGGATGCCCGTCGGCGCGCACCTCAACGCCATCCCGCTCTGGACCGAGACCGCCGTCGTCGCGATGCCGAAGGACTCCCCGCTCGCCGAGGGCGACGTCGTCACCGACGCCGACCTCGCCGACGTGCACGTCGTCGACGCGGGCCCCGTCCCCGCGGACGTCGCCGCGGCGCTCGACCTGGTCGAGGCGAACGTCGGGGTCGTCGTGCTCCCCCAGTCGCTCTTCCGCGCCGCCAGCCGCAAGGACCTGGTCTCGCGGCCCCTCGACGGCGCCGCCGGGACGCGCGTCGCGCTCGTCTGGCGGGACGCGGACGCCTCGGAGACGACGGACGAGTTCATCGGCGTGGTCCGTGGGCGGACCGCGAACAGCTCGCGCTCCGACCAGGACCGGCCGGGAGGCGCGTCCCGCGTCGACGACGACGCTGCGGCCGGGGCGGACAGCCGGTCCGACGGCGGGGCCGGCTCGGCGCCCGGTGGCCGCGCCGGTTCCGGCGGGCGCGCCGGTTCGAGCAGCGGTTCCGGCGGCGGCAAGGCCAGCGCGAAGCAGACCGGCGGCGGCAAGGCCGGCGGCAAGGGTGCGCGGAAGCCCCGCGGCGGCGGCCGTCCGGGCACGCAGCGCCTCGGGAACGGGAAGCCGAAACGCGGATCCAAGGGCAACCGGTGACCGAGACGCGACTCGTCCCGATGCCGGCCGACCGGCTGCCGGGCTGGCTCGACCGGACGATGACCGAGTACGTCGCGTCGCGGATGCGCGCCGGGGAGTCGCGCGAGCGGGCCGAGGCGAACGCCCAGCGGTCCACCGAGCAGTGGTTCCCGGACGGCACACCGCTGCCGGAGCACTTCGTGTGGGACGTCGTCGACGAGCAGGACGAGGTCGTCGGGTTCCTGTGGATCGGCCCCTTCACGGTCGGCGGGTCCGAGTGGTGGGTCTTCGACGTGGAGATCGACGAGCCGTACCGACGCCGCGGGCACGCGCGCCGGGCGCTCGAGGCCGCGCAGCGCGTCGCGGCGGAGCACGGGGCGACGAGCATCGGGCTGAACGTCTTCGGCTACAACACGGGCGCGCAGGACCTGTACGCGCAGCTCGGCTACCGCGTCACCGCGACGCAGATGCAGCTGCCGCTGGCCTGAGGCGGTCCGTCGTCGGGGTGCTGCCGCGGCGGCGCTCGCTGCTGCGGGGTCCGCGGCGGTGTCGGGTGTCAGGACCAGACGCCGGAGGTCCCGCGTCGGTGGCTACCGACCAGGTGCGTGTCGACGATGCCGAGCGCCTCCATGAGGGCGTGCATCGTGGTCGGCCCGACGAAGGCGAACCCGCGCTTCCGCAGCGCCTTCGACAGCGCCGTCGACTCCGCGCTCGTCGTCGGCACCTCGTCGATCGTCCGCGGCGCCGGCGTGGTGTCGGGGCGGAAGGACCAGACGAGGTCCGCGAGACCGCCGTCGGCGCGGAGGGCCACCGTGGCGTTCGCGTTCGTGATCGTCGCCGTGATCTTCGCCCGGTTCCGCACGATGCCGGCGTCGCCCATCAGGCGTTCGACGTCGTCGTCCCCGAACGCGGCGACGGTGTCCGGGTCGAAGTCCGCGAAGGCCGCCCGGAACGCCGGACGCTTCGCCAGGATCGTGCGCCAGGACAGTCCGGACTGGAACGCCTCGAGGGACAGGCGCTCGAACACGCCCCGCTCGTCGCGCACGGGCACGCCCCACTCGGTGTCGTAGTAGTCCCGGAGCAGCGGGTCCGTCGCGGCCCACACCGGGCGAGCCAGTCCGTCCGCACCGACGACGAGGCCCGAGGGGATGCTGGCGGGGGCGCTGTCGTCCGAGGTGCTCACGGTCCCATCCTCGCGGGTACGTCCGACGCGCGTCGCACGGTCAGGCGTCGCCGCCCGGTGCACGGTCGGGAGCCCCGGCCCGGTGCTCGGTCGGGCGTCACCGCCTGTTGCGCGGTCGGGCGTCGCCGCCCGGAGCGGTCGCTACTCGGTCGGCGGTCCGACCCGCATCACGTCCTGGTCCATCCAGACGTACTCCCAGCGGTGGCCGTCCGGGTCGGTGAAGCTGCGCTGGTACATGAAGCCGAGGTCGGTCTCGGGCCGGTCCTCGTCGCCGCCCGCCATCACCGCGGCGTCGACGATGCGGTGCACCTCGTCCTTCGACGCCGCGCTGAGCGAGTTGATCACCTCGATCGATCCGCGGTCGGCGATCGTCTTGTCGGTGAACTCCCGGAACTTCGCGTGCGTGAGGATCATCACGTACACGGTGTCGCTGACGACGACGCAGGCCGCGGTCTCGTCGGTGAAGTCCGGGTTGATCGAGTAGCCGAGCGCCTCGTAGAACGCCTTCGAGCGGTCGAGGTCGGCGACGGGGAGGTTGATGAACACCATCTGGTCCACGGGTGGTCCTTTCGTCAGGATCAACCTGGCCCGACTCCCCCGTCGGCGCAACCGTTCCGGCCCGGTACGGCCGGTCCACGGCGGACATCGGCCCTCAACGACGAATCCCCGGGCCCGCGCTTGCTGCAGGACATCCGGGGATCACTTCCAGCCGAGCAGCACCCGACCGACATGTCAATGCTAGACGTGCACGGGCACCCGGTCAACCGAGCTCGACCGGCCGCGGTGCCCGTCCCGCTCGCTAGGATCTGCCCATGAGCGATCCGGTCACCGACACCACGACGCGCCCCCGGCGGATCCTGGTCCTCAACGGACCGAACCTCGACGTGCTCGGGCGGCGTGACCCGGCCCAGTACGGCACCGTCACCCTCGCCGAGATCGAGGCGATCGTGCACACCGAGGCCGCGGTGCACGACCTCGAGGCGGACTTCCGGCAGACGAACCACGAGGGCGTGCTCGTCGAGTGGCTGCACGAGGCGCTCGACGACTTCGTCGGGGTCGTCGTCAACCCGGCCGCGTACGCGCACACCTCCGTGGCGCTGCACGACGCCGTCGAGGCCCTGACGGTCCCCGTCGTCGAGGTGCACCTGTCGAACACGTGGAAGCGCGAACCGTTCCGGCACGTGGACCACGTCGCGACCGCCGCGACGGCGGTCATCGCCGGCGCGGGCGCCGACGGCTACCGCCTCGCGGTCGCACACGTCGCGTCGCTCCTCGACTGAGCCCCACCCGGACGGGAGGCGCGGGGCGGGCCCGCACCGCGCCTCCCGTCCGTCGCGCACCGCGTTGACACGCCCGGTGTCCTCTGCCGAGGCACCGGGGTCCTCGCGGCTAGAAGTCGGCCGGTCGCCGCACCTCGGCCGCGCCGGCCGCCGCGAACCCACCACGGACGATCGGGAGCGCCCGGCGCACCGCCTGGTCGATCCGGAGCTCGAGGTCGACGCTCGCGACGTCGTACCCGCCCTCGCGCTTGGTGAAGTCACGCTCGTTGCCGAACACCCCGAGCGGCAGCGTCGTCGACTGGAAGAAGCCGAACAGCGGACGCATCTGGTGCTCGACGAGCAGCGCGTGCCGGTCACTCCCGCCGGTCGCGGTGAGCAGGACCGGGGTGTCGACGAGGTCGTACTGCCCGACCCAGTCGAAGAAGAGCTTGAACGCGCCCGAGTACGCGGCGCGGAAGGCCGGGCTGCCGACGACCAGGACGTCCGCGGCCTCGACGGTCGCGAGGGCGCGTCGGGTGCGCTCGGACATCGCCTCGCGGGACGGCGCCGCGGCGAGGTCGGCCAGCAGCGGGGCGACCTCGACGGTCTCGGTGCGTGCGTCCGGGAGCTCGGCCGCGAACCGCGCCACCGTCGCGGCCACGAGGGTGGAGGTGCGCGAGGGGTCGGAGGGGCTGCCGCTGACGCCGACGACGAGGGTTCCGCTCATGCCACCGATGCTCACACGCGGCCGCGCGCCCCGTCCGCGGTGTGACGGCATGTGTCGCCCGACGACCGCCGGGTGTGACGGCATGTGTCGGGTGCCAGCCGCCCGGCGTACCGTGCCGGGGATGCAGACGTTCCTGCCCTACGCCGACTTCCGTGCCTCGGCGGAGGTGCTCGACGACAAGCGGCTCGGCAAGCAGCGGGTCGAGACCCTGCAGGTGATGCGGGCGCTCACGCTGCCGGACTACGGCTGGCAGCACCACCCCGTGACGGCGATGTGGCGCGGGTTCCGTCCGGCGCTGATGGCCTACCAGGACGCGACGTGCCGGGTCTGGCTCGAGCGGGGGCACGCCGACACCTGCCTCGAGAAGACGCTGCTCGACCTGGCACGCATCCCGGAGGACCTCGCCGCGTACGAGCGCGGGGACTTCCCGGTGCCGGCGTGGAACGACGACCCCGCGGTGCACCGGTCGCACCGGTCGAAACTCGTGCAGAAGGCCCCCGAGCACTACCGGCCGCTGTTCCCGGACGTGCCGGAGGACCTCGACTACGTGTGGCCGGGCACGCAGGCGCCGACGGGCACGAGCGCGGACACGCCGGCCGGCTGAGACGGGTCCGTCACCGAGGGCGCCCCGGCGGCGACCACGACCCCGGACACACCGACACCGCCACCCGCCGCGGACTGACAGGGGGGGCGGCGCCGGTCAGGGTCCGGCGCCACGTCCACGGCGGGGGCGGTGCGGCGGAGCGCGACGACAGGGGACGTCGCACTCCGTCCGGACACGGTCAGGGGTGCCGCGTCCGGTCTGGGCGCGCCCGGTGGTCGACGGGTGTCGGCCGCCCGGCGCTGGTCCTCAAGGTCGTTCGGTGTCCTCTCGGTACCGGTCCGTCTCCCGCGGGGCAGGCATCGGTCGACGGGTCGCCGCGGGCCGGACCATCGGGAGCAGGGCGCTCCCGACCGTCGCGAGCGCACCGACCGTGGCGATCACCCCGAGCGGGGCGGAGCCGAGGTCGTGCTGGGCGGCGAGGACGAGCGCCACGAGCGTCGCGGGTGCCGGCAGGAGCTGGACCACCCGGAAGTGGTCCTCCCCGAGCACCCGGGTCGTGATCGCGTTCGTCATGCCCACCATGCTGCACGAGGACGTCGGTCCGCAGAAGGGGGGACACGACCCCACTCATGGAGTAGAACGTCTAGTACACGTACGCACCGAAACGGGCCCTGAGGCATGCACCGGGTCGGCGCAGGGGCAGGCACCGGGACGCGGGACGCGGGACTCGGGTCGCGGGTCGCGGGACGCGGGTCGCGGGTCGCGGGTCGCGGGACGAGCGGGCCTCACGCGAGCGCGCGCACCGCCCCGACGGCCTCGGCGACGGACCGCACGACGACCGGGACGTCCTCGTCCCGCAGCCCGGCGTCGAACGTCAACCGCAGTGCCGTCCGCGCCACGTCCTCGCGCAGCCCGAGGGCCGTGAGCACGTGCGAGGCATCGGTGCTGCCCGCCGCGCACGCGCTCCCCGAGGACGACACCACGTCCCGTTGCTCGAGCTCGAGCAGGACCGTCTCGCCGGTGACCGCGGGGGCGACGCCGGGGACGGCCGGGAAGCAGAACGACGCGTGACCGGGCAGCCGGTGCGTCGGCGAGCCGGTCAGGACCGCGCCCGGGACGCCGGCGAGGACCCCGGCGACGACCGCGTCGCGCGTCGTCGTCGCCCGGGCCGCGGCGGCCGCCCGCTCCCCCGCCGCGAGGGCGAGCGCGGTCGCGACGGCGACCGCCCCGGCGACGTCCTCGGTACCCGAGCGCCGCCCGCGCTCCTGCCCGCCGCCGTGCAGGAGCGGTTCGATCGGGACACCCCCGCGCAGGGCGAGGACGCCGGTGCCCTTCGGCGCGCCGAGCTTGTGCCCGGACAGCGACAGCGCGTCGACGCCGAGCCGGTCGAGGCCGATCGGCAGCCAGGGCGCGCTCTGCACCGCGTCGGTGTGGAAGCGGGCACCGACCGTCCTCGCCACGGCGGCCAGGGCGGGGACGTCCTGCACCGTCCCGACCTCGTTGTCGGCGTGCGCGATCGACACGAGGGTGGTGTCCGGCCGGAGCACCGCGGCGAGCGCATCGGGGTGCACGACGCCGTCTCGGTCGACCGGCACCACGGTCAGGGTGAACCCGTGGTGGCGCTCCAGGTACCGGCAGCTCTCGAGCACCGCCTCGTGCTCGATCGCGCTCGTCACGACGTGCCGGCCGCGGGGTGCGGCGAGGGCGATGCCCTTCACCGCCGTGTTCGCGCCCTCGGTGCCGCCGGTGGTGAACACGACCTCGCCCGGACGGCAGCCGAGCACGGCAGCGACGGTCGCGCGGGCGTCGGCGAGCGCCCGGGCAGCGGCGTCCCCGACCCCGTGCGTCGACGAGGGGTTGCCGAAGACCCCGGTGAGGTAGGGCCACATCGCCTCGAGCACCTCCCGCCGGACGGGCGTGGTCGCGGCGCGGTCGAGGTAGAACACGACGGGACGCGGGACCGGCTCAGGCCCCGGCGGGCGTGGCGTCGCCCGGGCCGGCGGTCACGACGACGTCGAGCCCGAGGTCGAGCGCGCGTGCCGAGTGGGTGAGTGCACCGACCGAGACGACGTCCACCCCGGTCGCGGCGATCGCGGCGACCGTGGTGAGCGAGACCCCGCCCGAGGCCTCGACGAGCGCGCGCCCGGCGACGATGCGGACGCCCTCGACGAGCTGCTCGGGGGTGAAGTTGTCGAGCATGATCGTGTCGACCCCGGCGGCGACCACGGGTTCGACCTGGTCGAGCCGGTCCACCTCGACCTCGACGTGCACGGTGTGCCCGAGCCGGCGCCGCGCGCCCGCGACCGCGTCGCCGATGCTCGTGCCCTGCGCGGTGAGGACGGCGAGGTGGTTGTCCTTCGCGAGGACGGCGTCGGACAGCGAGGAGCGGTGGTTGTGCCCACCGCCGCACCGCACCGCGTACCGCTCCAGTGCCCGCAACCCGGGCGTCGTCTTGCGGGTGTCGGTGACCCGGGCGCGCGTCCCGGCCACGGCCTGCACGTACGCGGCCGTCGCCGTCGCGATCCCGGACATGCGCTGCGCCAGGTTCAGGCCGACGCGTTCCGCCCGCAGCACCGCCCGCGCCGACCCGCTGACGGTCGCGAGCACGTCCCCCGCGGCGAAGGGCGCGCCGTCCGGCACGTGCAGGACGGTCTCGACGGTCGGGTCGACGGCACGCACGACGGCCGCGAAGACGAGGCCGCCGGCGAACACGCCCGGCTCACGGGCGGCCAGGGTCGCGGTCGCGGTCGCGTCGGCGGGGATGAGCGTCTCGCTGGTGACGTCGCCCCAGGGCGCGTCCTCCTCGAGCGCCGTGTCGATCACGCGTCGCAGCACGTGCGGCGGGATCGTGCCCGGGTCGACGACGGCGGGCGCGGCTGCGGTGCGCTCGGTGGTGCTGGTCATGCGGGGACTCCCTGCGGGACGGCGGCGGACACCCGGACCCACGCGGTGCTGGCCGGTGCGGTCGGGTCGGTTCGGGGGTGGTCGGTGCGGGCGTGCGCGCCGCGGGACTCGGTGCGCGCCTCGGCGGCGAGCGCGGTGAGGCGCGCGAGGTCGAGCAGCGCGCGGTCCTCGTGCTCGCGGACACCGGTGGGGGCCGGGACGGCGAGCGCCGCGAGTGCGCTCCGCGCGGCGGCGAGGCCGTCGGCGTCGCGGAGCAGGCCGACCCGGTCGGTCATCTCGGTCTGGAGCGCCCGGCGGACGGATGCGGCGTCGACGGCGCTGGGCGCGCCTCCCGGCCGGGTCGCGGGGTCCGGGCCGGCGTCGACGACGCGGGACGTGCCTCCCGACCGGCTCGCGGTGTCGCGACCCGCAGACGGCTCGCGACGGACCGGTCTGGAGGCACGGTGCACGCCCGCCGTGCGGCTCGCGTCGTCGGGGCCGTCACCACCGGAGCCGGCGCGCACTCCCTGCACGTCGGCGTCCGGCACCTGCGTGACCGGCAGGTCCGCGTCGCCGCGCAGCCGGAGCCGCGCCGGACGCGGCGCGTCCACGGCGTCCGCGGCGCGGACGGCGAAGACGAGCCCCTCGAGCAGGGAGTTCGACGCGAGTCGGTTCGCGCCGTGCACGCCCGTGCAGGCGACCTCGCCGACGGCGAGCAGGCCGGGCAGGCTGGTCCGGCCCTCCGCGTCGGTGGCGACGCCGCCCATCGCGTAGTGCGCGGCCGGGGCGACCGGGACGCCCTCACGGGTCCAGTCGAACCCCGCCGCCCGGGTCGCACGGGTCAGTCCCGGGAAGCGGCGGACGAGGTGGTCCGGGTCGAGGCCGGTCGCGTCGAGGAGCACGGGCTGCCCGCCCTGCTCGCGCACCGCGGCCGCGATGCCCCGTGCCACGACGTCGCGCGGTGCGAGCTCGGCGGCCGGGTGGACGGCGGTCATGAAGCGGCGGCCGGCGGCGTCGCGGAGCACGGCGCCCTCGCCGCGGACGGCCTCGGAGACCAGCCCGCCGTCGGGCACGGCGAGCCGGGTCGGGTGGAACTGCACGAACTCCAGGTCGGCGACGACCGCACCGGCACGCCAGGCCGCCGCCACGCCGTCACCGGTCGCGACGAGCGGGTTCGTGGTCTCCTGGAACAGGTGCCCGGCGCCGCCCGACGCCAGGACGACCGCGTCGGCGTCGATGCGCCGCGGTTCGCCGAACAGGTCGAGCACGTCGACGCCGACGACCGCGCCGTCGCGGACGACCAGGTCGGTCAGGCAGGTGCGCTCCAGGATCGTCACGTGCCGGCGGTGCAGTGCCGCGACGAGCGTGCGTTCGATCGCGGCTCCGGTCGCGTCGCCGTCGGCGTGCAGGACCCGCCACCGCCCGTGCGCCGCCTCACGCCCGCGGGCGAGGTCGTCGCCGTGGCGGTCGAGGCTCGCCGGGTCGGTGGTCCGGTCGAACGGCACGCCGAGCGCGAGGAGGTCGCGGACGCGGGCCGGCCCGTCAGCGCAGAGCACGGCGACGGCCCGGTCGTCGGCGCTGCCGGCCGCCGCCGTGTGGGTGTCCTCCTCGTGCAGGCCGACGCGGTCGTCGGCGCCCAGGGCGACGGCGACCCCGCCCTGGGCGTACGCGGTGGCACCGTCGGTGAGTGCCCCCTTCGTCACGAGGGTGACGTCGTGCCGGGCGCTGGCGCGGATCGCGGCGGTGGTCCCGGCGATGCCGGAGCCGACGATGACGACGTGCACGGTGTCCGCCGGTGGTCCGTCAGCCGCGCGGCTTCGCGGCGAGCATGCGCTCGAGCGCGACCCGGGCATCGGCCTGCACCGCTGCGGGGACGGCGACCTCGTTGAGGACCTCGCCGCGCACGAGCGCCTCGAGGACCCACGCGAGGTAGCCCGGGTGGATGCGGTACATCGTCGAGCACGGGCAGACCACGGGGTCGAGGCAGGTGATCCGGTGCTGCGGGTACTCGGCGGCGAGGCGGTTCACCATGTTGATCTCGGTGCCGATCGCGAACGAGGACGGCTCGGTCGCCGCAGCGACGGTCCGGCGGATGAGGTCGGTGCTGCCCGCGACGTCCGCCGCGTCGACGACGGCCATCGGGCACTCCGGGTGGACGATGACCGTCACGTCCGGGTCCTCGCGGCGGGCCTGCTCGATCTGGTCGACCGTGAACCGACGGTGCACCGAGCAGAAGCCGTGCCACAGGACGACGCGGGCGTCGAGCAGGGTCTGCGCGTCGTTGCCGCCGCCGGCCAGGCGCGGGTTCCACATCGGCATCAGGTCGGTGCTGATCCCCATCGCCTTGGCGGTGTTGCGGCCGAGGTGCTGGTCGGGGAAGAACAGCACGCGCTGCCCCCGCTCGAAGGCCCACTCGAGGACGGTCGCGGCGTTCGAGCTCGTGCAGACGATGCCGCCGTGCCGTCCGCAGAACGCCTTGAGGTCGGCGGCGGAGTTCATGTACGTGACGGGGACCACCGGCACGCGGCCGTCGGCGTCGGGTTCCGTGCCGTAGAGCGCCTCGAGCTCGGCCCAGGCCGCCTCGACGCTGTCGATGTCGGCCATGTCGGCCATCGAGCAGCCGGCGGCGAGGTTCGGCAGGATCACCCGCTGCTCGTCGCGGGCCAGGATGTCCGCCGTCTCGGCCATGAAGTGCACGCCGCAGAACACGATCGCCTCGGCGTCCGGCTTCGTCAGCGCGGCGTTCGCGAGCTGGAACGAGTCGCCGAGGAAGTCCGCGTGCCGGACGACCTCGTCGCGCTGGTAGAAGTGCCCGAGCACGACGACCCGGTCGCCGAGGGTGGCCTTCGCCCGCTCGATGCGCTCGTGCAGCTCGTCGTCGCTCGCGGTCTTGTACTCGTCGGGCAGCTGGCCCTGGCGCGGGGCGGTGGTCGGGATGACGTCGGACATCGACGAGCCCGGACCGTAGCCCGGGCGCGTGTCGAAGTCCCAGGTCGGCAGCGCGAGGTCGGGGGTGCAGGTGCTCCCGGCGGCCTTGCCGTTGGAGATGAGGTCGATGGTCGTCGCGATGGACACGTCGGTTCCTATCGGGTGGGGGTGGAGTGGGCGGCGGCGGCTGCCGTCGGGGCTGGCTGGGCGGCGGGGTCTCGGTGGACTGCAGCGTGTGCGGCGGCTCGCGCGTCGGTCAGCGGGCCGTTGTCGGCGTAGGCGAGGTCGGGGTTCGAGCGGTACAGACGGGCCGGCCGGTGCCGGTCGCCGCTCGTCGTCTCGTCGGTGGGCAGGACGGCGTCCGACTGCGCGACCTGGCGCCGGAAGTTCGCCGGGTCGAGCCGGCGGCCGAGCACCGCCTCGTACACACCGCGCAGCTCGGCCAGGGTGAAGCGGTCGCCGAGGAACGCCTGCGCGATCCGCGAGTACGACATCTTGTTGCGGAGGCGCCAGAGGGCGTAGGCGACGATCCGGTCGTGGTCGAACGCGAGCGGCGGGTGCTCGTCGGCCAGGAACCAGCGCACGTTCCAGTCGTCGGGCACCGAGCTGGCCTCGTCCGGGTGCACGAGGGCCCAGTAGACGATCGACACGACCCGGCTCGGCGAGCGGTCGACGTCGCCGAACGCGTAGAGCTGCTCGAGGTACCGCGGCTGCACGTTCGTCGTCTCGCGGAGTCGGGCGGCCGCCGAGTCCTCGAGCCCTTCGTCGGGGCGGACCCAACCGCCGGGCAGCGCCCACGATCCCTCGTGCGGCTCGGCGACGCGGCGCACGAGCGGCATCCACAGCGCCGGGGCACCGGTGTCCGGGTGCGGGCGCAGCGCCACGATCACGGTCGAGACCGCGACGCGGATGAGGGGGTCTGAGGCAGAGGTCATCGTCCTGGGGTGTCCGTCCCGGGATCGTGCGCGAACGGGACTTAGGGTTTGTTTGACTGTAAGTGTTGGGGTGGAGTTGACACTATCACCGTGTTCACCGGATCGGAACAGCGCCGAAACGAGCGGCGTCGCCGTCGGGCATAGGTTCGGGCCATGACGACGGTGACGAGGATGCACGCCGTGGTGTCGGGGACGGTCCAGGGGGTCGGGTTCCGGTACTGGACCGCGCGGAAGGCCGACGGGCTCGAGCTCGCCGGGTACGCGCGGAACCTGTTCGACGGGACGGTCGAGGTCGAGGCGGAGGGGCCCTCGGCCGCGGTCGATGCCCTGATGGCCTTCCTGCACAGCGGACCGCCCTCCGCCACGGTGACCGACGTGTCGCTCCGGACGGTCGTGCCGCACGGGGACGCCGAGGGGTTCGCGATCCTGCACTGAGGGTCGCGGGGCTGCGCCGAATCGAGCAGATCTCGCGGAAGCGGAATACTCGCATCCACTCAGGGTGTTGCCGTGTCTGCGCCCCGTGCGCCGTCCCACCACGCCGTGACCCCGTCAGGAGCCCGCATGACCCAGGCCGTCGATTCCGCACCCCGCACCGGGAGCGTCTCGCAGCCCTCCCCCGGTGAGACCCGACTCGTCATCGGGCTGCTGCTCGTGTCGGCGTTCGTCGTGATCCTCAACGAGACCATCATGGGCGTCGCGCTCCCCCGGCTGATGGACGACCTCGACATCAGCGCTGCGACGGGCCAGTGGCTCACGACCGGCTTCCTGCTCACCATGGCGGTCGTGATCCCGGTCACCGGCTTCCTGCTGCAGCGGTTCGCCACGCGCCCGGTCTTCATCGCGGCGATGACCCTGTTCTCCGTCGGCACCCTGGTCGCCCTCACCGCGACGGGCTTCCCGATGCTCCTCGTCGGCCGCATCGTGCAGGCGAGCGGGACCGCGATCATGATGCCGCTGCTCATGACGACGGTGCTGAGCCTCATCGAGCCCGCCCACCGCGGCCGCGTGATGGGGAACATCTCGATCGTCATCTCGGTGGCCCCGGCCATCGGGCCGACGATCTCGGGGCTCATCCTCAACGCGTTCGACTGGCGCTGGCTGTTCGGGTTCGTCCTGCCGATCGCGGTCGCCGCGCTCGTGCTCGGCGCCGTGAAGGTCCGCAACGTCTCGACGCCGCGCGAGGCACCGCTCGACGTCCTGTCCGTCGTGCTGTCCGCCGTCGCGTTCGGCGGTCTGGTGTTCGGGCTGTCCAGCTTCGGCGAGTCCGGGTCGACCGGGCCTCTCGTCCCCGTGACGGCGATCGTCGTCGGCGTGGTGGCCCTCGCGGTGTTCGTCCTCCGGCAGAACCGCCTGCAGCGCACCGACAGCGCACTGCTCGACCTGCGCACCTTCCGGACGCCCGGCTTCACGATCCCGATCGTCGCGATGGCGCTGAGCTTCATGGCGATGTTCGGGACGCTCATCCTGCTGCCGATCTACCTCGAGCGCGTGCTCGGCCTCGACGTGCTGCACGTCGGCCTGCTGCTCCTGCCCGGCGGGCTCCTCATGGGCCTGCTCTCCCCCGTGGTCGGCCGGATCTACGACCGCCGCGGCCCGCGCGTCCTGCTCGTCCCCGGCTCGATCATCATCAGCGCGGTGCTCTGGGCGCTGTCGACCGTGACCGCGGACACCAGCGTGTGGTTCGTCCTCGGCGCCCACGTCGTCCTGAGCCTCGGCCTGGCGCTCACCTTCACGCCGCTGTTCACGGCGGCGCTCGGGGGTCTGCCGCCGCGGCTGTACTCGCACGGCAGCGCCGTCCTCGGCACCGCCCAGCAGCTCGCCGGAGCCGCCGGCACCGCACTGTTCGTGACGTTGCTCACGATCGGTGCGGCCTCGGCCGGCGCGGGCGCCACGGACGGGGCCGTCGCCAGCGCGACCGCCTCCGGTGTGGCGACGGCCTTCATGGTCGGCGGGATCATCTCGCTGGTCGGCATCGTCACCTCGTCGCTCGTCCGGAAGCCCGAGACCCCCGAGGGGGCGCCGGCACCCGCGATGCACTGACGTCGTGGCGGGGCGCATGGCATCGTTGGCGGCATGCGGTCGACGGCGCGCGAGCGGAACTGGTCCGGCACGGTCACGTACTCGGCCGAGCGGGTGGTGCGACCGCGGTCGATCGACGAGGCCGCGGAGCTCGTCGCCGGGTCCGGCCGCGTCCACGGGCTCGGCACGCGCCACTCGTTCAACGACGTCGCCGACGCCCCGGGGATCCTGCTCGACCTGACCGGCATCCCGACCGACCTCGTCGTCGACCCGGAGGCCGGCACCGCGTCGATGGGTGCGGGCACGCGGTACGGTGCCGTCGCTCCGGCGCTCGACCGGGCCGGCTTCGCGCTGCACAACACCGGCTCGCTGCCGCACATCTCGCTCGGCGGGGCGATCGCCACCGGCACGCACGGCTCCGGCACGGCCCTCGGTTCGCTCAGCACCGCCGTCCGCTCCCTCGAGCTGATCGGTCCCGACGGGTCGACCAGGACACTCCGTCGCGGCGACCCGGACTTCGACGGATCGGTCCTGCACCTCGGGCTGTTCGGCATCGTCACCCGGGTCGAGGTCGACGTCCAACCGACCTACCGGATGCGCCAGGACCGCTTCGGCCCGGTGCCGTGGGACGTGTTCACGGCGAACGTCGCCGCGGTGCACGCGGCCGCGTACTCGGTGTGCGCGTTCACGCTGTTCGGCGACGAGGTCGGCGAGGTCCTGCTGAAGTCCCGCGTGCCGGCCGGCGCCGAGGACGTCGCGGTCCCCGAGGACCTCTTCGGTGGGCCCCGACTGCCCGGCCTGGCCGCGGACGGACACCACACCGCGCGCGACGGATCGGTCGGCCCGTGGTGGGACCGCCTGCCGCACTTCCCGATCGACACCGTGCCGTCCCACGGCTCCGAGGTGCAGAGCGAGCACTTCGTCCCGCTCCGGCACGCCGCGGCGGCGCTCGACGCGTTGCGTGGACTCGCCGACCGGATCCAGCCGCACCTGCACGTGTGCGAGCTCCGGACGATGGCCGCCGACCCGCTCTGGCTCAGCCCGACCCAGGGCGAGGACGTGCTCTGCATCGCGTTCACGTGGCAGAAGCACCCGGAGGCCGTGGCCGCGCTGCTGCCGGACCTGGAGGCGCGGCTCGCGCCGTTCGGCGGGCGTCCGCACTGGGGCAAGACGAGCTCGCTCGACGCCGACGCGGTCGAGGCGCTCTGGCCGCGGCTGCCCGAGGTCCGACGACTGGTCGCCGCTGCGGACCCCGACCGGGTGTTCGCGTCCTCGTTCGGGGCGCGGGTGCTCCGGACCTGAGGTCGGACCGGACCGGCGAGACGGGGCCGACCCGCGCCTCCCGGCCGTGACGGTGCCCGGCCGGACCCGCGCGGCGGGACCGAGCCGGTGCTCGGTGCCGACTCGCCTCAGGCCAGCGGGGTCACGGTCTTCGTGGCGCCGTCCCAGTGCCGGACCCCGCCGACCTGCAGGACCTCGGGCAGCGGTGCCGTCCGGAGCGCCGCGAGCGCCGTCGGGAGGTCAGCGTCGCGCACCCGCCGGGCGAACGACACGTGCGGCGACCACGCCTCCGGGTGGGACGTGTCCACGCTCCCCGGTGCGGCACGGTGCACGGCCTGGTGGAAGGCCGCGAGCTCCGGGTCGACCACGACCGCGCGCACGAGCACCGATCGACCGGGACCGGCCGGGAACAGGAGCACGCCGCCCAACCGCAGCGAAGTCGGGACCGGCCGGGCGAACCCGTCCGGGACCGGCACGTCATCGCCCGCCACGAGCGTCACGTGCGGGTCGTTCGACCCGGAGCGGCCCAGGCTCGGCAGGTCGGCCGCGGTCAGGGCGTCCCACGCCGCGCGGACCGCCGCGTCGGAGTCGGGGTCGAGGATGAGTTCGATGCTGCGCACGTGACGAGTCAACCCGGTCGCCGCACTGCACGGGCTCTCCGGCGCCGACCTGTGGAGAACTCGTCGGGATGTAACACGGCGGAACGCAACGGGCGTGCGTCGTCGGTGCCCGTCACACTCGAACGCACACCGCGGGACCACCGCGACCCCCACAGCACGGCCCACGAGGAGCACCTGATGTCCGCAGCACCCGTCCTGCCCGCGAAGCCGAAGGGCAAGCGTCCGATCGGCTGGATCATCGCCGCGGTGGTGGTCGTCGTCGCGATCGTCGTCGCCGTCGTCGTCGGTGCCGTGCGTGCCGGCGGGTCCGAGGGTGCTGCGTCCGGTGGCGCGCAGAAGACCGTGAAGATCGGCGTCTCCGACAAGTCGCTCGGGTACTGGAGCACCTACACGAAGCTCGCGAAGGAGCGCCTCGGCGTCGACGTGCAGCTCACGAACTTCTCCGACTACTCGCTGCCGAACCCGGCGCTGAAGGACGGGCAGCTGGACATCAACCAGTTCCAGCACATCCAGTACCTCGCCGACTACAACGTCTCGTCGGACGACGACCTGCAGCCGATCGGCTCGACGGCCGTCTACCCGCTGCCGCTCTACGCGACGAAGTACTCGAAGCCCGCCGAGCTGCCTGCGAACGCCGCGGTCGCCATCCCGAACGACGCCATCAACCAGGCCCGCGCGCTCCTCATCCTGCAGGCCGCGAAGCTGGTGGAGCTCAAGGACGGCGGCTCCGCGTTCTCCACCACGACCGACATCACCTCGTCGAAGGTCGACGTGCAGCCGCTCGACGCCTCGCAGACCGCGAACGCGCTGCAGCAGGGCTCCGTCGCCGCCGCCGTCGTGAACAACAACTTCGCCACCGCGGCGAACCTGCCGACGAGCGACATCATCTACCAGGACGACCCCGCCAGCGCGAGCGCCGCCCCCTACGTGAACGTCTTCGCCGTCCGCGCGGCCGACAAGGACGACAAGACCTACCTCGACCTCGCGAAGCTGTTCCAGGACGACGCCGTGCAGAAGGCGTTCAAGAAGGACCTGCCCGAGGCGGTGTCCCGCGACGAGAGCGCCACGAAGCTGCAGGACGAGCTCGCGAAGGTCGAGCAGGACGCGAAGGCGGCCAAGCAGTAGTGCCCGCCCTCGTCGAACTCCGCGGTGTCTCGAAGCACTACCGCCGCGCCGACACCGGCGAGACCGTGGTGGCGGTCGAGGACGTCTCCCTGGACGTGCACCAGGGCGAGGTCCTCGGCGTCATCGGGTACTCCGGTGCCGGCAAGTCCACCCTCGTCCGCCTCGTCAACGCGCTCGAGCTGCCCACGTCCGGGAGCGTGACGGTCGCCGGTCAGGACCTCACCGCGATCCCCGAGCGGGACCGTCGCCTGGCACGTCGGAAGATCGGCATGATCTTCCAGCAGTTCAACCTGTTCCGGTCCCGGACCGTGGCCGGCAACGTCGCGTACCCGCTCAAGGTCGCGGGTGTCGCGAAGGAGGAACGGGACCGCCGTGTCGCCGAGCTCCTCGACTTCGTCGGACTGCTCGAGCGGGCGCACGCCCACCCCGAGCAGCTGTCCGGCGGCCAGAAGCAGCGCGTCGGCATCGCCCGGGCGCTCGCCTCGAACCCCGAGCTGCTACTGGCCGACGAGGCCACGAGCGCGCTCGACCCGGACACCACGTCCGAGGTCCTGGCGCTGCTCCGTCGCGTCAACCGGGAGCTCGGCGTCACCATCGTGGTCATCACGCACGAGATGGACGCCGTCCGGCAGATCGCCGACCGCGTCGCCGTGATGGAGCGGGGGCGCGTGGTCGAGGTCGGGGACGTCTACGACGTGTTCGCGCGGCCGCAGACCGGTGCGGCGAAGCGGTTCGTCCGGTCCGCACTGCACGACCGGCCGTCCGCCGACCAGCTGCGACGCCTGCGGGAGCACCACGGCGGCCGCATCGTCACGGTGCAGATCACCGACGAGGTCGGGCTGCAGAACCGGATCGACACCGTCTGGCGCGACACGGGGGTGGCCGCCGAACTCGTCCACGGCGGGGTGGGCGAGATCCGTGAGCGTCGTATCGGATCGCTCACCTACGAGCTCACCGCCGCCGACCCGGCAGCGGTCGACCGCGCGCTGACCGCGCTGCGCGACCAGGGCACCACCGTCGACGAGGAGGACGCATCGTGAACACCGGCTTCCAGAGCGTCGTGGACACGTTCGACGTCTTCCTCGCCGCCGTCCGCGACACACTCGTCATGACGCTCGTGTCGCTCGTCGTCGCGGGCGTGATCGGCCTCGCCCTCGGGCTGGCGCTCTACGCGACCCGACCGGGCAACCTGCTCGGCAGCCGCGCGGCGTACACGGTGCTCAACCTCGTGGTGAACATCGTCCGGCCGATCCCGTTCGTGATCTTCCTCGCTGCGATCGCCCCGCTGTCGCGCGTCGCCGTGCAGACCACGATCGGCGTCCCCGCGGTCACGTTCGCGATCTCGCTCGCGGCCTCGTTCGCGGTCTCGCGCATCGTCGAGCAGAACCTGCTCGCGGTGGACCCCGGTGTCGTCGAGGCAGCGCGTGCCGCGGGAGCGCACCCGCTCGCGATCCTGTTCACGGTGCTCATCCCGGAGGGCCTCGGACCGCTGATCCTCGGCTACACGTTCATCTTCGTGGGCATCGTCGACATGACCGCGCAGGGCGCCCTGATCGGCGGAGGCGGCATCGGTGAGTACGCGATCACGTTCGGCTCGCAGCGCTACAACTGGTGGATCGTCTACGTGTCGGTCGCCGCGATCGTCGTGATCGTGCAGCTGGGGCAGTTCCTCGGCAACCGGTTGGCGAGGGCGACGCTGCGCCGCTGACGCGACGCGACCCGGCGACGGACGGGAGGCGCGGTGCCGGCTGGCACCGCGCCTCCCGCCCGTCGTGTGCCGCGGCAGCCCGCGCGCCGGTCCCCGCGTGTCCGTCTCTCCGTCCCGCGCCGCCCGCCGCCCGCCGCCCGCCGCCCGCCGAGGGCGCAGAATTCTGCCCCCTGGACGCGTCGGTGCGCCGTGTCGCGCCCCCTCGGCGAACCGCACGCGGCGTGTCCCGCTCACTCGGCGACCGGTGCCCGGGCGTGTCCCGCTCGGCCAGCCACCCACCCACCCACCAGCGGGCCGTATCCGGCACGCTCGACGTCCTCGCGCGACGCTTCGAGCACGCTCGGCGGACCGCACGCGGCATGTCCCACCCGCTCGAAGACACGCGGTCGGACGCATCCCGCAGGAACCCCTGCCTGGCGTCGGGCGTGTTCCGCCCTCTCGGGCGGCGTTCCGCTCATCGGGCCTGATCCGGCACGCTCGACGCGCCGGAGCGACGCATTCCGCCCGCTCGACGAACCGCACGCGGCGTGTTCCGCCCGCTCGATCTGCCGCACGCTCGACGACCCGCACGCGGCACGTTCCGCACGCTCGACGACCCGCACGCGGCATGTCCCGCACGCTCGACGAACGGCACGCGGCATGTCCCGCACGCTCGACGAACCGCACGCGGCACGTCCCGCACGCTCGACGAACCGCACGCGGCATGTTCCACCCGCTCGATCTGCCGCCCGCTCGGCGGAACGGGACGGACCCGCCACCTGCCGCGCGCGCCGGACCGCTCAGGAAGCGGGCGCCTCCGGGAGGGCGACCGCGCCGGTCTCTCCGGGGTGCTCGTAGTGGGCACGGACCAGGATCGGGCGGTGGTCGGAGATGCCCGCGGGCAGGGTCTCCACGCCTGCGATGTGCAGCCCCACGCTCGTCGCGAAGTCGAAGTGGCCGGTGAACTTGCGGTAGCGCAGGTACGTCGGCTGGTCGGAGAGCGAGAGGGCGAACCCGTGCTCCTCGATCTTGCGGCGCAGGTTGGTCTGGAACCACGGGTAGTTGAAGTCGCCGACCATGATCGCCGGGGCCTCGGCGGAGAGGTCGCGCACGAACTGGTGCGCCGCCTCGATCTGCTTGCGGCGGAGCGAGTTGGTGGCGGTCAACGGCGACGCGTGGAAGGAGGCGACGATGACCTCGGTGTCGGCCTCGGTGTCCTGCAGGCGCATGGCGATGAGCCGCTCGTGCGCGGGCGAGAGGACCCGGTCGTGGAGGGACTTCTGCAGCGAGTGGATGCTGAAGTCCTGCACGGTGAAGCGGTCGTCCCGCGTGTAGATCGCGAGCCCCAGGCGGTTCGTCTTGGTCGAGGCCGCGAGGGACAGCCCGGCGACGCTGGTCGCGAGGTCGTTGCTGTCGCACTCCTGGACGCAGATGACATCGGCCTCGGAGGCCTCGGCCAGGGCGGCGAGCTCGCCGTTCGCGGTGTGCTCGCGGAGGTTGTAGCTCACGACGCGCAACTCGGTCGGCTGGACAGCCGCGTCGGCTTCGATCGTCCCCTGCTCCTGTGGCCCGGCCATGCTGCCTTCCGTCCTGGGTGTCTCGGTCACCCTGCCGCGCCGACCGTACCCGGCCGTCGCGATCAGTAGCTGTGACCGTAGCGCACCCCGGGTTGCAGGCGTGTGACGAGCGCGGGAACGGGCGGCGGCGGTGCGTCTCGTCCGCCCAGCCGGCACCGGACGAGCCGCCCGACGGCCCCTTGCGGCGGCCGTCGGCACCCCGCGGCGGCCGACGTCAGGTCCGGACGCGCACCCGCGGAGCCGGCCGCACCGTCTCCCCCGCCGTGCGGCTCATCAGCAGGCCCTCCACGCAGGCGACGACGAGCAGTACCGCGATCACCCAGAACGCCACGTCGTACGGGCCGGTGCCGCCGAGTCCCGCAGCCGCCCGGATCGCCACCGCCGCGACGGCGACACCGAAGCCCGCCGCGACCTGCTGCAGCGTCGAGGACAGCGTGTTCGCCGGGGTCATGTCGGCCTGCTCGACGTCGGCGAAGGCGATCGTGTTGTACGCCGTGAAGCCGACCGACCGCGCGGCGCCGCTGACCACGAGGAGCGCGGCGAGGAGCCAGAACGGGGTGTCCTCGGTCATGAACACCATCGCGACGACGCTGAGGGCCGCGACCGCGCTCGACACGACGATGACCGCGCGGTACCCGAACCACCGCAGGAACGGCGTCGTCATCGGCTTGATGCCGAGGTTCCCGACGAACACCCACAGGACCGCGGACCCGGCGAGGACGGCGGACCAGCCCCACGCGTCCTGGAACAGCAGCGGGAGCACGAACGGCACGGCGGAGACCGCGAGCCGGAACAGGCTGCCACCGGCGTGCGAGACCCGGAACGACTCGAGGCGGAAGGACTCGAGCCCCATGATCGGGTGCGGCGCACGGCGGAAGTGCCGGATCGCCGCCCAGCAGCAGACCGCCCCGACGACCCCGGAGGCGACGACGGCCGGCACGGGGATCTCGTCGAGGGCGAGCAGGGACGCCATCACCACGAGCGCGCCGAGACCGAAGCACGCCAGGAGCGAGCCGAACCAGTCGAACGGCACGCGCTCCGCCGCACGCTCCTGCGGGACGAGCACGAGGGCGGCCACGAACGCGATGACACCGAGCGGGATGTTCACGAGGAAGATCCAGTGCCAGCTGAGGGTGTCCACGAGCACGCCGCCCACGAACGGCGCGATGATCGGCGCGACCAGGGCGGGCCAGGTCAGGATGGCGATCGCGGTGACGAGCTGCTCGCGGCCGGCGCTCCGGAGCACGACGAGCCGCCCCACCGGGACCATGAGCGCACCGCCGAGCCCCTGGACGATGCGCCACAGCGTCAGGTCGACGAGCCCGGTCGACATCGCGCACAGTGCCGAGGCGACGGTGAACAGCGCGATCGCACCGGCGAACACCGTGCGGGACCCGACCCGGTCGGTGAGCCACCCGCTCACCGGGATGAACACCGCGAGCGTCACGAGGTAGGCGGTGATCGCCACGCCCACCGCGGCGGAGTCCACCCCGAGGTCGCGGCCCATCGCCGGTGCGGCGGTGGCCAGGATGGTGCCGTCGAGGAGCTCCATGAAGAAGGTGCCCGCGACGAGCACGGCCACCGCGGTGCTCCCCCGGCGTCGTGTCGTCGTCATCGTCGTCATCGCTCCGAATGCTATGCCCGCTCGGTTTCCTGCGGGTCCGTGAGGCTCCGTTCAGCCACACGCCGCGGCGGGACCGCCGGCCGACCGGCCGAGCGCGCCACACGCCGCGGCGGGACCGCCGGCCGACCGGCCGAGCGCGCCACCCGCCCTCGACCCGACCACCCGCCGGCGGCGAGCCGGGTGGCGGCCGCGAGCCGCGCCTCCCGGCCGACACCCGTGCTGTGCCCCGCGCTGTGCGCCCCGCCCCAGCCTGCGCTGACTACGCTCAGGGCGTGCCCACCCCTGTACCCGAAGCTCGAGGACCCGTCCGGTGAGCCGTACCGACGGCGCCGTCGCCGGGTCGCTGGCGAGCGGCCGGCGCCGCGTGGTGGACCTCGCGACGAGCCTGCCGGTGTGGGCCGCCGTCCTGCTGACCTGGGTCGGCGGACGAGCCCTGTCGACCTCCTGGCTCGCGCTGGCGTTCCCCCTGATGGGTCGGGCCATGCCCGACAACGCGATCTGGGGCAACGGGCACGGGTTCGGGGCGTTCCTCACCGCGTGGGACGGGCAGTACTACGAGACGATCTCGGTGCACGGGTACCCGACGACCCTCCCGCTCGACCAGGCCGGGCACGTCGCCCAGAACGCCTGGGCGTTCCTGCCCGCGTTCCCGTTCGCGATCCGCGCGCTCACGGCCTCGACCGGGCTGCCGTTCGCGGTGGGGGCGCCGCTCGTCGCGCTCCTGGCCGGGCTCGTCGCGACGTTCCTGCTGCACCGCCTCGTGAGCGACCACGCCGGGCACGCCGCGGGCATGTGGGCGGTCTTCTTCTTCGCGTGCGGCCCGCTGTCCTTCCTGCTGCAGGTGGGGTACGCCGAGAGCACGTTCCTCGCCCTGACGTTCGGCGCGCTGCTCGCGCTCGAGCGTCGGCGGTACGGCCTGCTCACCCTGCTCGGGGTGGTCGCCGCGTTCACCCGGCCGGGAGCACTCGCCCTGCCGCTGTTGCTCGGTGTGATCGCCCTGGTGCGGTGGGTCCGGGCGCGGCGGGCCGAGGCCGGCACGGGCGTCCGTTCGCTCGACGCCTTCCCCGTGGCCGAGCGGGTGCGCGTGGTCGCCGCGGGCGTCGTCATGGCAGCCGCGGGTGTCGCGTGGCCCCTCATCGCGTCGCACGTCACCGGGCGGCCGGACGCCTACCTCGAGACCGAGATGTCCTGGTGGGTGAACTTCATCGGCCGGGTCGAGTTCGTGCCGATGTCGCCGTGGTTCCTCATCGCGCTGCGCTGGATCGGCGTCGGCGGCGTGTTCATCGTCGTGTTCCTGCTCGTGGCGTACCCGGTCTGGCTGCTGCGCCGCTCGACCCGGCAGCTCGGGCAGACCACGGTGCTGTACTCGGCGGCGTACGCGCTGTACATCTTCGCGGTGTCGCTGCCGATGGCCTCGACGCCGCGGTTGCTCATGCCGCTCGCGCCGCTGTTCGGGTCGCCCGAGCTGGTCGCGCGGCCCTGGATGCGCTGGACGTTCGTGAGCTGTGCCCTCCTCGGGCAGCCGGTGCTCGTCGCGGTGCTCTGGCTGCTCGGCCCGCCCTGACGCGCGCGGGCGGATGCGCCGCGCACTCCCCCGACGCGACACGGGCGGTTCCTCGGATGAGGAACCGCCCGTGTCTCGTCCTGCGGGCCGGGCCAGCCGGCCGGCCAGGCCAGGCCAGGCCAGGCCGGGTCGGGCCGGCCAGGCCAGGCCGGCCGGGTCGGGCTGGCACGCCGGGTCGGGCCGGGTCGGGCTGGCCCGCTGGGCCGGACCAGCCGGCCCCGCTCCCTAGAGCTCGACCGTCCCGTGGTGCCCCGTGTCGGGCTGGCTCTGCTTGCCCAGCGCGGCCTTGATCGTCTGCACGAGGCTGCCGACCGGCCCGGTGTCCTGCGTCCAGTACTCGACGGAGTCGCCCTCGACGGTGAGGAGGCGGATCGTCGGGTCCTGGCGCCCGTCCGGGAACCAGGCCTCGGCGAACGGCGACCACAGCTCGTCGATGACGGACTCGTCGCGGGTCACGGTCGCGGTGCCGGCGATCGAGAGGTACCCGCCCTGCGACTCGATCGCGACGTTCACGTGCGGGTTGCGGGCGATGTCGTCCACCTTCTCGCTGCCGTCCTGCACCAGGAAGCGCAGCGTCCCGTTGAACGCCTTGTCCTGCACGGCGAGGGGTCGGGCGTGCAGCTGGCCGTCGTCGCTGACGGTGGTGAGCAGGGCGGTGCGTGCGCCGTGGACGATGTCCGAGATGGCTGCGCGGTGGTCTGCCTGCGTGTCGGTCATGATGCTCCTGTTCGTCGTGCGCCCCGTTGTGCTCGACGTCCGGCCGGGCGTACCCGGGCGCGTTCCGTTCCGACCAGTGTGCCCCTCGGTGCTGGACGCGTCCGTCACGGCTCGGTACCGGGCGGGTGCGCCGCCCGGTCGCGCGCGCGTCGCCCTGCGCGTGCCGGTCCGCGCGGCGACTCACGTCGGCCCGTGGTCGCCCACGGCCTGGAGGCTCGGCTCGGCTCCGCCTTCCCACTCACCCGGGTGGGTGGCCGGTGGAGACGCGTGGTCCGGTGTGCGACAACGTCGACGTCGGACGACAGCGGACGTGTCGCAGGGCAGCGGTGGACGGGGCGCGCACCACGCGGGACGCCGGGTGCGACCGGTTGTGCGACAACGTCGACGTCGGACGACAGCGGACGTGTCGCTCGGCAGCGGCCGACGACGGCGCGCAGTCGAGACCGCGCGTCCGACCTCAGGAGGCGGGTTCGCGGATCGTCGTCTCGACGTCGACGACCTGGGGCGCGCGCGGCATCGACGCGAAGCCGAACGCCACGGACGGGTCGAGCGGGGCGATCGAGCCGAGGGGCTCCCCCGCCCAGGTGCCCGACACCGCGGTGACCTCGTGGGCGCCGGTCACGCCGTAGTACTCGCGGCGGCCTCCGCCCGCGGTACCGGCGGTCGCGGAGCCGGGCGAGACGATCCGCGCGACGGGGTCGATGAGCGCGAGCCAGCGGGGGTCACGGGCGATCGGCTTCGGCACGATGCGGAGCACCCGCCCCAGCGGCGAGATCCGGCCGACGTCGATCGTCGCCTGCAGCGGTCCGGCGTCGAGCTCCAGGCCGCGGGCGGTCCGACGGGACCGGACGTCGACGACGGAGACGGTGTCGAACCGGTAGGTGCCGGAGACGTAGGCGGCGACGATCTCGTCCGGGGCGAGGAGCACGCTCGTGCCGTCGGGGTGTTCGAGGAACACGTCGGTGAACGACCCGAAGGGCGAGTCGTCCCACATCCCGACGACGAAACGGATCCCCGACGTCGTCCCGACGCCGAGGATCCGACCGCGGAAGCGTCGTTCGGTGGTCCCGTCTGGTCGCAGCATGGCGCCGACCGTACCCGCGGCAGCCGTGAGCGGCCGTGGCGGACGTGCCCCGGGCCTCCAGGCCGGCGCAGCCCGCGCGAGCGACCGGACCGCCGACCTACGGGACCGGGACCGGCTCCGCGAGCAGCTCGCGCACCCGCGGGGCGACCCGCGTGCCGTAGAGCTCGATCGACCGCATCATGTCCTCGTGCGGCAGGCGGCCCGTGGCGTAGCGCATGTCGAAGCGCGAGACGCCGAGGATCCGCATGTTCCGCGCGATCTTGCGCGCCACGGTCTCGGGCGATCCGACGTAGAGCGACCCGCCGGCCGACAGACCCGCCTGGTACTGCGCGAGGTCGAGGGGCGGCCAACCGCGCTCACGACCGAGCCGGTCGGTGACGGCCTTGTGGTACGGCCAGTAGCGCTCGGCCGCTTCCTCGTCGGTCTCGGCGACGAAGCCGGGCGAGTGCATCGCGATGGGCTGCTGCGGGAGCTCGAGCTGCGCGAGTGCCTGGCGGTACAGGCGCGAGAACGGGGCGAACTGGGCGGGCTGACCGCCGATGATCGCGAGGAAGAGCGGCAGCCCGTAGGACGCCGCACGGATGACCGACTGCGGGGAGCCGCCGACGCCGATCCAGGTCGGGATCGGGCCGTGCTCGAGCTTCGGGAAGACGTCCTGGTCGGTGAGCGAGGCCCGCTTCGTGCCGGACCAGGTGACCTTGTCGCCGCCGCGGAGGGCGTTCCAGAGCTGGAGCTTCTCCTCGAACAGGACCTCGTAGTCGCTCAGCTCGTAGCCGAACAGCGGGAACGACTCGGTGAAGGACCCGCGCCCGAGGATGACCTCGGCGCGACCGTCGGAGATCGCGTCGACGGTGGCGAAGCGCTCGTACACGCGGACGGGGTCGTCGCTCGACAGCACCGTGACGGCACTGCCCATCCGGATCCGCTCGGTGCGGGCGGCGATCGCGGCGAGGACGACCTCGGGGGCGCTCACCGCGTAGTCCTCGCGGTGGTGCTCGCCGACGCCGATGAAGTCGATGCCGACCTGGTCGGCGAGGACGGCCTCGTCCACGAGCTCGCGGAGCGCCTGCGCCTGGCTGCGGAGTGACCCGTCGGCGCGCTCGGTGACGTCCCCGAAGGTGTCGAGGCCGAGCTGCACCGGGCCGATGCGCTCGGGTGCGGGTGGCGGGACGTCCGAGGGACGGTCGGAACCGAATGCGTTGCTCATGGCGCGCCTCCTGATCGATGCGTTTGCATAAACATAGCACGCCGCTCGGCGCACGGACAGCCCCGCGCCCGCACGCCGCGCGGCGCACGGACAGCCCCGCGCCCGCACGCAGCACCGCCTGCGAGCCGGTCCGCCGCGCGGCCTGCGACCAGCCCTCCCGGGTACGGTCACGCGCATGCCGAAGATCCCCGACCAGACCGGCCGCCGCATCGTCGTGACCGGCGCGAACAGCGGCACCGGCAAGGAGGCCGCGAAGCGCCTCGCCGCCGCCGGCGCGAGCGTCGTGATGGGCGTGCGCACCCCGTCCAAGGGCGAGGACGCCGCCGCCGAGATCCGCCGTGAGCACCCGTCCGCCGACCTCGAGGTCCGCCGACTCGACCTCGCCGACCTCGCGAGCGTGCACGCCTTCGCCGAGGGGCTGCTCGCCGACGACCGCCGGCCGGACGTGCTCGTCAACAACGCCGGGGTGATGGCGCCGCCCGAGCGCTTCACCACCGCGGACGGGTTCGAGCTGCAGTTCGGCACGAACTTCCTCGGCCCGTTCGCCCTGACCAACCTGCTGCTGCCCGCGCTGCTCGACAGTGCGGGGAACGCGCGGCCGCACCCGGGCGCGGCACTCCCCCGGGTCGTGACGATGTCGAGCCTCGCCGCCGTGGGTGGCCGCATCCGCTTCACCGACCTGCAGTGGGAGCACGGCTACAACCCGTGGCGTGCGTACGCCCAGTCGAAGCTCGCCGACCTGCTCCTCACGCTCCACCTGCACCGACTGACGGTCGAACGCGGCTGGGCACTGACGAGCACGGCCGCGCACCCCGGCTTCACCCGCACGAACCTGCAGACCGCGGGGCGCTCCCTCGGCCGGTCCCGGCCGGCCCGGTCGAGCGACCGCGCACTCCCCTTCACGCAGGCCGTCGAGCAGGGCACGGAGCCGCTGCTGTACGCGGCGGTCGGCCCCGCAGCGGTCGGCGGCGCCTACTACGGCCCCTCTGGACCGGCGGGCCTCACCGGCACGACGACGACCGCGTCGATCCCGCGGAGCGCGCGCAGCGCCGACCTCGCGCGCTCCCTCTGGGCGGTCGCGGAGGACCTCACCGGCACTCGCGCACCGGCCTGACGACGCGCTGCGCGGCCGGGAGGCGCGGTGCAGGCCCGCCCCGCCGGCTCGGGGACGCGTGTGGTCGCGCGGGCTCAGAACCGCAGGTGGTCCCGCTTGAACGCGGCCTCGACGGACTCCTGGATCGCCTGCTGGCCGCGCACCGTGGGGTGCACGTCGTCGGACTGCATCCACGCCGGGTGCCCGCGGAGCGGCTCGCCGATGTCGACGTACGTGCCACCGTCCCGGCGCACCGCGCGGTGCATCGCGTGCGAGATGACCGCGAGCTGCGCGGGCGGCTCCTGCTCGTTCCAGATCGCGCTGAGCCCGACGACCCGGGCGTCCGGCAGCAGACGGTGCACCTCGGCGACGAGCTGGTCGGTGCGGCTCGTGACCACGGCGTCGTCGACCCCGAGGTCGTTCGAGCTCGCCTGGACGAACACGACCTCGGGGCGCAGGTCGGCGGCCCGGCGGACGAGCGTCTGGTATGCGCTCGCGCACTGGTCCTCGTCCCCCTCCGTGACCACGCCGGCGCCGTCGCACGAGAAGTTCGTCAGCTGCCAGTGCTCCTTGCGGGCGAGGGTGGCCGGCCAGGCCTGCTCGGCGCTCAACCCGTGGCCGCCGCTGATCGAGTCGCCGATCACGACGATGCGCTCGCCGCGGGCCTCGTCCCACGGCCGGAGCACGGCGGACGAGTGGGTGGACGAGGCGGCGACGGAGCGGTCCTCGGCGCAGCCGACGAGCAGCCCGGTCACCGCGAGGGCCACGGCCCCGACGGCGAGCAGCCGACGTCGGGGGCGCGTCCGGGGACGCGGGGCGGGGTCGCCGGATCGGCGGGGTGTGGTGGGGGTCACGAGGCGTGAAGGTACGCCGTGGCGGGCACCCCGGGACGGCTCGGCGGCTGCCGGTCCGCACAGGCACCGGCGTCCGGGTCGGGCCCGGGACACCACCCCGGGTCAGGCGTGGTGCAGTTCGACCGATCCGTCGAGCCGGCCGGGGCGCTCGAGCCGCGCGTGCTGCAGCACCGTCCGGTCCCGTCCGACCGCCGCGGCGACGATCGACAGGGTCGCGACGTGCCCGTCGGGCTCCACGGCGTCGCGGAGGATCGCGTCCGGGTCGTCGGCGGGCAGCGCCGCGGACTCGGCGAGCAGCCCGAACCAGCCGCTCCACCCGTCACCGGCGTCGGCTCCGGCGTCGGCGGTGCGGAGCTCGTCGAACGGGCCGAGGACCGGCGGGCCGTCCGGGGCAGCTGCTTCGCGGAAGGCGCTGAGCCAACGCCCGATGCGCGGAGCCGCGGGGTCGTCGGCGGCGCCGTGCGTGACCATGTGCACGCCGGGTCCGAGGTCGGTCGTGGTCACGGTCGTGCCGTCCCAGGTGACGACCTGGACGCCGTCGGCCGTGGCACGCACGAGGTTGAACGCGCGGGTCGTGGGCAGCACGCCGTCCGCACCGGGGAGGACCCCGTCGACGGCGTCGAGCGGCACGACCCCGCGGGTGGTCCAGGTCCCGTCCGCGCTCGGCACGGGCTCGGCGCGGTTCAGCACGACCGCGAGTCCTGCCTCGTCCGACGCGGCGAGCCACGCCCCACCGGCGGAGCGGTCCCGCACGCCGCGGACGGACGGGTCGCGGTCGGGCCACCACGCGGCCGGCGGGTCCCACGGACGCTCGGGTGACTCGTCGCGCAGGGCGAGCACGGTGACGGGCCACTCGGCCGCGGGGTCGACGCGGACGACGACGGTGCACATGGGTCCGATCCTCGCACGGGCGGCCGGGTAGCGTGACCGACGTGGAAGCCGCAGCTGCTCGCCGTCTGTCCGTCGTGGTGGGGATCACGGGCGGGATCGCCGCCTACAAGGCCGTCGGGGTCGTCCGTGACCTCGTGAAGCGCGGGCACGACGTGCACGTCGTCCCGACCGAGGGCGCACTGCGCTTCGTCGGGCTGCCGACACTCGAGGCCCTGAGCCGGAACCCGGTCACGACGAGCGTCTGGGACGACGTGGCCGAGGTCCGGCACGTGGCGCTCGGTCGCCGTGCCGACCTCGTGGTGGTCGCCCCCGCGACCGCCGACGCCCTCGCCCGGATGGCGGCGGGCCTCGCGGGCGACCTGCTCGGCACGACGCTGCTCGCGACCGAGGCCCCGGTCGTCGTGGCGCCGGCGATGCACCCGCAGATGTGGGAGCACCCCGCCACCCGGGCGAACCTGCGGACGCTCCGCGAGCGGGGCGTGCACGTCGTCGGCCCGGTCGTCGGCGCGCTCACCGGGGACGACGCGGGGATCGGCCGCATGTCCGAGCCCGAGGACATCGTCGCGGCGGCGCTCACGGTGCTCGACCGTGCCCCGACCGGCCACGCGGCGGACGCGGGCGGGACCGACGGACGCGGGACGAGCCTCCCGGGCGACCAGCGGACCACCGCGGGCGGGACCGACGGAGGCGGGACGGGCCTCCCGGCCGACCAGCGGACCACCGCGGGCACCGCGACCCGGGCGGCCACCGCACCACCCACCGGCACCACCGCCCGCGGCGAGCAGGGCGACCTCGCGGGCGTCCGGGTCGTCGTGAGCGCGGGCGGCACGCGCGAGCCCGTCGACCCCGTGCGCTTCGTGGGCAACCGCTCGAGCGGCCGGCAGGGCCTGGCGATCGCGGTTGACGCCGCCCGACGCGGCGCGACCGTGACCGTGGTCGCCGCGAACGTCGACGCGTCGCTGACCGCGGGACTCGACGCGACCGTCGTGCCGGTGGGCTCCGCCGTCGAGCTCGCCGAGGCCGTGCACGCAGCGGCGGCCGACGCCGACGTCGTCGTGATGACCGCCGCGGTCGCCGACTACCGGCCGACCGAGGTTCGCACCGAGAAACTCAAGAAGGACGAGCAGGGCGACACCATGACCCTCGAGCTCGTCCGGAACCCCGACGTGCTCGCCGAGCTCGTCGCGGCCCGCCGGACCGGCCAGGTGATCGTGGGCTTCGCCGCCGAGACCGAGCCGGACCGCGACGCCCGGATCGAACTCGGCCGGGCGAAGATCGCGCGGAAGCCGGCCGACCTGCTCGTCGTGAACCACGTCAGCTGGTCGGCGGGCTTCGAGCGGGAGGAGAACGCGATCGAGGTGCTCGTCCCCGGCGGCGCCGTCGTGCAGGAGACCGCGGGCAGCAAGGCCGAGGTCGCGGCGGCCGTGCTGGACCTGGTGGCGACCGCGCTGGCCTGACCGGCCGAGCCCGACCGACCGCGCGACGTGCCGCGAACCTGGACCGCGCCGCGCCGGTGCGGGCACGATGGACCCATGCGACGACGTGAACGAACCCGACGCGCGGACCGCACCGCGGCGGCCCTCGCGGTCCTCCTCGGCGGTGCCGGCGTGACCCACTTCCTGCGCCCCCGCACCTACGACCGGATCGTCCCGGACGGCCTCCCGCCCCGGACGACCACGCTCGCCTCGGGCCTGGCCGAGCTCGTCGTGGCGGTGGGCCTCGCGGTCCCGGCGACCCGTCGCGCCTCGGGCTGGGCGGCCGCGGCCCTGTTCCTCGCGGTCTTCCCGGCGAACGTGACGATGGCGCGCGACCTGCTCGACAGCCCGCGGTCGACGCGCGCATCGCGGCTCGTGTCGGTGCTCCGCCTCCCGCTCCAGGCCCCGCTCGTCGCGTGGGCCGCCCGCGTCGGCCGGCACGCCTCGAAGCGGTGACCGACACCCGGGCGTCCGCACCGCTGCGCCACCGTCCGGTGACGGTGCACGCCTGGGAGGACGTCGTCTTCGCGCACTGGCGCCGCGAGCCCGCACAGCTCGCCCGGCTGCTGCCGCCGGGGACGCGTCCCGACGTGGTCGACGGCAGCGCCTGGGTCGGCCTGTCGGCGTACGTGTTCCGGGAGACGAGCGTCCCGCCGTTCCCGCCCTCGCGCCGACTCGGGTCGATGACGGAGGTCACGATCGAGGTGCTCACGGTGGACGACCGCGGCCGCCGCGGGGTGGTCCACCGGACCGTCGACACGTCGAACGTCCCGGCGATCGTCGCCGCGCACGCGCTGCTCGGCGTGCCGTACACGTTCGCGCACACGCGCGCCCGACGTCGCGGGGACACCGTCGAGCACCGGTCCGTCCGCCACCCGGCCCGCGCCGCGCACCCGCTGCGGTGGGCGGCCCGGACGCTCGGACCACGGCTGGCCGCTCCGGGTGCGTCCGGAGACGCCGGCTCCGGGGCCCGACCCGCCTGGTCCGGGCTGCGGGCCACGACCGGACGGTCGGGAGGCGCGCCCCGCCCCCGCCACGACGCCACCGTGCGCGTCGTGGCCGGTGCGGTCGTCGAGGACCCGCTGGCCGTCGAGCTCACCGACCGTGCCGGCATCCACGCCCGGCTGCTGTCGAGGACGCTGTTCTGGCAGCGGCAGCACGCACCCCTGACCGTCCGCTCGGCCGTCCTGGAGCGGCTCGAGGGCGACCTCCCCGCAGCCGTCGGCCTGCCGGGCCTGTTCGACCGGGACCCGGACTCGCTGCTCGTCGTGGACGCGACCACCGTCCGGTACGCGTGGGGGGACGTGGTCCGGTGAGCGCCGACGACGGTACGCCGGACCGCACGTCCGAGCACGCGACCGACCGATCGCTCGACCGGTTCGTCCGCGCGCAGGAGGGCGTGCACGACCAGGCCCTGCAGGAGCTGCGCGCTGGCCGGAAGCGCTCGCACTGGATGTGGTTCGTGTTCCCGCAGCTCGCCGGCCTCGGACGGAGCGCCACCGCCCAGCACTACGCGGTCCGGGACCTGCGCGAGGCGCGTGCGTACCTCGCCCACCCGGTGCTCGGTCCGCGGCTGCGCGAGGCCGCCGCGGTGGCCGCCGCTGCGCCCGCACGCAGCGCCGACGACCTGTTCGGCGGCGTCGACGCGATGAAGGCCCGGTCCTCGATGACCCTGTTCGCCCGGGCCGCCGACGACCCGGCACCGTTCCGCGCCGTGCTCGACCGCTGGTACCGCGGCTCCGAGGACCCGGTCACGCTCCGCCTGCTCGACCCCTCCGACTGACCCCCTGCGGGCAGCCGTCCGCCGGTGGTACATCAGGTACGGTGTCCCTGCACACCGCGCGCGGTCGCGGGGTGCAGCCCGACCGCTCCCGAGAACCGAGGACACCGCATGCCGGTCCCCAGCAGCACCCCCACCGAGCACCAGCTCCTGCGCGACACCGTCCGCCTGAAGATCCACGCCGCGATCATGGACGGCACGCTCGAGCCGGGCGAGCGCCTCAACGACGAGGAGCTCATCGCCTGGCTCGGCGTCTCCCGCACCCCGATCCGCGAGGCGCTCAGCCAGCTCGCCCGTGCCGGCCTCATCGAGATGGCGCCGAACCGGTACACCCGCGTCACGACCCCCAAGCCGGAGGAGGTCGTCGAGGCGATGCAGACCCTCGGCGTGCTGTTCGGCGGGGTGGTCCGGCTCGCCGTGCCACGTCTGACCGCCGCCCAGCGCCGCAGGATCACGGCGAAGCTCGACCGCACGATCACCGAGCTCGAGGCGCACGACGTCGTGGCGGTCAACCGCGACGCCCTCGACGTCTTCACGCTGTACGTCGACGCCTGCGGCAACGAGAACCTGCAGCGCGTGTGCCGCGACACGATGGACGGCCTGGCCTTCCGGCTGCGCCTGCCGAACCTCGACGAACTGGTCGACTGGGACGCCATGACCGAGGACTTCCGCCGCCTCCGGGCCGCGACCGAGGCGGGCGACAACATCGCCGCGGAGCTCGCGACCGAGGCGATCCACCTGCTCCCGGGCGAGAAACGCTGAACATCCCTGAACACCCGCACAGGAACGCGCCCGCCCCGACCCGTCGAGGTGGGCGCGTCCCGTCCGGAGGGCCACCAGCGGGGCGCTCGGTCACACGTTCCGGGCGACCGGTAGCATCACCGGCGACGTGGTCGAGCAGTCCGACCGCCCGACCCCGAACGACCCGGAGCCCCGCATGAGCCACCGCCAGCCGGACCGCACCGAGATCGCCGCGCGCCTGGCCGCCGCGGTCGGCCGGATCAACCGTCGTGCCCGCACCGACTCCGCTGCGCTCGGCTACGGCCTGGTGTCCGCGCTCGCGTCGATCCAGCGGCACGGACCCCTGCGCCCGGGCGACCTGTCGCGGATCGAGGTCGTCACGAAGCCCACCATGACGCGGATCCTCACCGAGCTCGAACAGCGGGGGTTCATCGAGCGCGAGGCCGACCCGAGCGACGGCCGCGCCTTCATGGTGAGCATCACCGCAGCGGGCGCCGCAGCCGTCGAGGAGGCCCGCTCGACCCGGACCGGGATCGTCGCCGACCTCATCGCCGAGCTCGCCCCGGAGGACGTCGCCGCGATCGCCGGCGCCCTCGATGCCCTCGAGCGCGTGGCGCAGGGCGAGCGCGTCCAGGAAGCTCCCACCTCGGACCGCTGATCGGACCGTTACCGAACCGTTATCGAGGGGTGGACGGACGGTTCTGCCAGCCTCCCTGGACGACCTGCCCAGGCTGACGCGTCATCGTTCTGGCTTCGCCCGAGCGGGTGGCTCCCCCAGGCCGCCTGCGTGGCGGACGGACGGGCCCCACACCACCGTCCGGTCCTCCCCCGGCTCGCGGCTCCCCCACGACGCCGTCCTCGTGACGGCACCGGCGCGCTCCCCCCACCCCGCGCGCCGCACCGGGGGTCCGCACGAGCAGCCGGCCGACCACCGGATCCGATGACACGACGCACCACCCCCACCGACCCGAGCACGATCCCCGCCAGCAGCACGACCCCCGCGACCACGCGACGCCAGGCACTCGACACCCCGAGCCGGCGCCTCCGCCGCGCGATCCGCAGCCGTTCCACGCTCGTCGTGGGCGGTGCCGCGACGCTCGCGATCGTCGGCGGCGTCGCGACCCTCGGCACCCAGCCCGCCATCGGCGACGCGATCGGGCTGCCGAGCCCGTCCGCCTCGGCGAGCAGCGCGCCGGCCCTCCGCGGCGTCGCGCTCGACAAGGCACAGGCCGCAGCGACGATCTCGACCGCCCAGACCGTGCTCGCCGACGCGAACGAGAAGACCGACACCGCCGCGCTGCAACGCCAGGTCGCGGCGCTGTCGGACTACCGGTCGATGTCGAGCGGCGCGATCACGTCGCGCATCGCCTCGACGGTCGACGCCACGACCCAGGTCGCCGACGCGAGCGCCGTCCAGGACAAGGCCGACGCCGACCAGCAGGCAGCGGCAGCCGCGGCCGCACAGGCAGCCGCCGAGCAGGCGGCAGCCGAGGCCGAAGCCGCCCGTCAGCAGGCCGCCGCGAACACCGTCGCCGGTGCGAAGGCCACCGCCACGTCGCTGGCCGCGTCGAAGTACGGCTGGGGCTCCGCGCAGTTCCGCTGCCTCGACAACCTCTGGACCAAGGAGTCCGGGTGGAACTACCGCGCGGTGAACCCGAACGGTGGCGCGACCGGGATCCCGCAGGCGCTCCCCGGCTCGAAGATGGCCACCGTCGCGGCCGACTGGCAGACGAACGCCACGACGCAGATCACGTGGGGCCTGCAGTACATCAGCGCCGCGTACGGCACGCCGTGTGCCGCGTGGGCGCACTCGCAGGCGAACGACTTCTACTGATCGGACGCACACGACGACGGCCCCGGGCTCCGGCCCGGGGCCGTCGTCGTGTGCGGGGGCGGTGACGGACGGGAGGCGCGGGCGGGCCCGGCGGCACTCCTCGCGCCCGCAGGGTGGTCGGCGACCGGAGGCGCGGGGCGGGCCGGTGACGCGCCTCCCGTCCGCCACGTCGTGTCGTAGGGCCGAGCGGTCAGCCGACGCGGGCGATGCGGACGTCCACGCGGCTGAGCGTGACGCCGCGCGCGGTCGCCACGTCGAGGGCCGCGCGGTGCGCGGCGCGCGCGGTGGCGGGCGCCGGTGCGGACCCGTCGGTGCCGATCACGACGCGCAGGACGTCGTCGTCGAGGACGACGCGGGACACCGCGGTGCCCGTGGCGAGGTTGCGCGCCGAGGCGAGCGCACTGCCGACGGTCGGACGGGCGCGGTACAGGTCGGCCACGCCGGGGACCGCGAGGACGGCGTCCTCGATCGCGGCGGCGGTCTCGTCGTCCATGCTCAGGCTCCGTCCTCGTCGTGGGTGGGCTCGTGGTAGGGGGTGGGCTCGTGGTCGTCGTCGGGCAGCGCCGGCAGGAGGTCGCGGACACGGACGTCGACGGCCTCCACCACCAGGTCGGTCTGCTCGGCCAGCACCGCGGCGACGGCCGACCGGACCCGGTCTGCGGCGTCGTGGATGGGCGAACCCGCCCGGACCGCGAGCTCCACGGTCACGCGGACCGGGGCACCGAGGCGGACGACGTCGCCGTCCAAGGAGCACCGGGCGATGACGACCCCGGGGACGACGTCGCCCGCGGAGCGCACGAGGGAGCGGATCGCACCCTCGGTCATCACGGGGCGTTCGGTCGGCGACTCCGCGCGGAGCGGGACGTCGCGGCCGGCGCGGGCCTCGAGCGAGATGTTCGCCAGCACGCCGCCGATCCACGACTCGTCGGCTGGGGGCTCCTGGGCGGCCGCGGCCTCGAGCGAGCCGAGCGACGACTGCCGGAGCCGGATGATCGCGGCGAGGGCGTTCTGGCACGCGGCGGAGTCGTCGATCGACGGGTCGGCCGGCTGCATACCCGCGTCGAGGTAGTCGGCGAGCTCGTCGATGGAGTGGCCGTCGAGGTCCTCGGGCTCGAGCGCGTCGAGGCGGAGGTCGTCGGGGTGCGTGTCCGCGGCGCTGGTGGTGCCGGGGCGCGGGTCGGCGGCGGACGCGTCGGCGGCACCCGTGCCGTCGGGGCGCAGGTCGGCGCCGAGCTCGTCGTCGTGCGGGGTCATCGCCATGCCTCCATGAGACGGATCATGTTCTTCCGGGCCCGCGAGAGCAGACCGCGGACGGTCGACACCGGCAGGTCGAGCTCCTCGGCGATGTCCTCGTAGCGGTACTCGAGCACTTCCTTCATCAGCCAGCACCGCCGCTGCTGCTCGGGCAGTTCGGCGAGCGCCGTCTCCAGCGCCTCCTCGCGCGAGCGGGCCTCGGCGACACGGTCCGGGGCGTCGTCGCGGGGTGCGGCGACCTCGAGCTCGGTGACGTCGTCGTGGTCCCGGCGGGCACGGATGCGGTCGATGCACTTCCGGCTGAGGATGCGCATGAGCCACGACTTGACCTTCGCGCCGTCCTCGAGCGCGTCGAGACGCCCCCACGCGGTGATGAAGGTCTCCTGCACGACGTCGTCGAGCTCGTCGGTGGAGCCGAGCGTGCGTCGGGCGTAGGCGCGGAGCAGCGGGGTGTACCGCCGGATGAGTACCTCGAAGGCCCGCACGTCGCCGTCGGACGACCGACCGGCGAGGACGGCGTCGTCGAGGTCGACGAGGGACTGGTGGGGCACGGATTCCTTCTACTGGTCACTGGTGTGGGAACACTGGGTGGGTGGGGACGACCCGGAACGGACCCGCGGGCCGGGACGCGAGGGAGCGGACGCGGGCCTGGGCGAGGTGGTGCACGGTGCCGGTCCGGGGGCCGTGCGGGCGCTCGTGCGGCTGTCGGGTCGGGACGGTGTCGGTCATGGTCTGGCCTCCTCGCCGGGGTGTCGGTCGGGCGGTCCGTCGGGCCGGGGGCAGGTCCGTCGGACGGTCACGGGTGTGACGGACCGGGGCGGGCGGTCGTCACGCGGCTGCGCGGAACGGCCGCGTCGGTGCGCTGTCGGGCTCGACGGTGGTCGTCCGGGGCGCTGTCGGTCTCGACGGGGATCCGGCGGTGCGCCAGGATCGAGGGGTGTCCTCCGTCACCGCCGTCTGCCGCGTCCACCAGCTGCTCCGCGACTCGGGCACGATCGGGATCACCGCGATCGACAAACGGCCGGTCGACGGTGCCGTGCGGATCCGACCCCTCGGCCTGCACGCCGACGTCCAGGCCGACCGGAAGCACCACGGCGGCGAGGACCAGGCCGTGTACGCCTACGCCGACGAGGACGCTGCGTACTTCGCCGAGCTGCTCGGCCGGGAGGTCCCGCCCGGGCTGTTCGGCGAGAACCTGCGGACGAGCGGCGTCGACGTCACCGGCGCGGTCACGGGCGAACGCTGGCGGATCGGGGAGACCCTCGAGCTCGAGGTCACCATCCCGCGCACCCCGTGCGGCACCTTCGCGCGGCGGATGCGCCTGGACGGGTGGGTGAAGCGGTTCGCGGCGGAGAACCGCCCCGGCGCGTACCTGCGGGTGGTCCGGTCCGGGTCCGTGCGCGCCGGCGACCCCGTGGTCGTGACGCACCGCCCCGCGCACGGCGTGACGATCGGGCAGATCGGCGCCGGGCTGACCCCGGACCAGGCCCGGGCCGTGCTCGCGGAGGGTGACCGCCTGGCACCGAAGGTCGTGCGGGACGTGTCGAAGGTGCTCGCGCGCGGTCGCGTCGAGGCCTAGCGGGGTCCCCGGTCGTCCCCGGGCCCGGGGGCGTCCCCGCGCCGGGTCGGGTCGAGGGGTCGGCGGGCCCGCGGGAGTCCGGCGACGACGAGCTCCCACGAGTTCGCGACGAGGTCCTCGACCATCGTCTCGTGCATGCCGTCGCCGGGGGCGAGCGTGATCCAGTGCCGCTTCGACATGTGCCAGCCGGGGGTGACCTCGGCGTGGTCACGGACCAGTGCGGCTCCGTGGGCGGGCGCGCACTTGAGGTTCACGAACGGGGTGCCGCGCACCTCGGTGACCATCGCGAACATCTTGCCGACGACCTTGTACACCAGGGCGTCCGGTCCGAACGGCTGCGTCTCCTCGACCGCGGGCAGTGCCGTCGCGGTCCGGATCGCCACTTCGTGCAGTGCCTCGCCGTCCATGCGCCCAAGCATGCCGCACGCCTCCGACGCGGTGCCCGCACCCGACGCGGTGTCCGCCCTGGCCGCGGGTCCTGCCCGCGCGAGCCGCCCCGCCCTGGCCGCGGGTCCTGCTCGCGCGGACCACCGACACGGCGGAGCGGGCGTCAGAGCGGCGGGACGCCCTCGTGCCCGGAACGGGGGCGCGCGGTGCCGGCGACCCCGGTGACGACCGAGCCCGGCGGGACGTCCTTCGTGACGACGGTGTTCGCGCCGACGACGGAGTCGGCCCCGATCGTGATCGCGCCGATGAGGGACGACCCCGCGCCGAGCACCACGCGGTCCCCGACGACCGGGTGCCGACGGGCGCCCGGACCGTGGTCGCCGCCCCGGCCGCCCAGGGTCACCCCGTGGAACACGACGACGTCGTCGCCGACCACCGCGGTCTCGCCGATGACCACGCCCATGCCGTGGTCGATGAAGCACCGGCGACCGATCCGGGCGCCGGGGTGGATCTCGATGCCGGTCACCGACCGTGCCACCTGGCCGAGCACGCGCGCGGCGAACCGGGAGCCGGGCAGCCCGCGGGCGTTCCACAGCCGGTGCGTCAGCCGGTACGTCCACACGGCGTGCAGGCCGGAGTAGACCACCGCGTTCTCCAGGTCGCCCCGGGCGGCGGGGTCACCGCGGCGCGCTGCGGCCAGGTCCTCGCGGACCGTCCGCAGCACGCCGCGACGGACGGCTCGCGTCACGCAGTGAGCCCCTCGAACAGCGGCGTCGACAGGTAGCGCTCGCCGGTGTCGCAGACGATCGCGACGACGCGCTTGCCGGCGTTCTCGGGCCGCGCGGCCACCGTGACGGCGGCGTGGATGATCGCACCCGACGAGATCCCCGCGAGGATCCCCTCCTCGGTGCCGAGCGCACGGGCCACGCGGAGGGCGTCGTCGAGCTCGACGTCGAACACCTCGTCGATGACGTCGCGGTCGAGGACCTCGGGGACGAAGTTCGCGCCGATGCCCTGGATCTTGTGCGGCCCGGCCTTGCCCTCGGTCAGCAGCGGGGAGTCCTTCGGCTCGACGGCGACGATCTGCACGCCGGGCACGCGCTCCTTGAGGACCTGGCCGACACCCGTGATGGTGCCGCCGGTGCCGACGCCGGCGACGAACACGTCGACGTGCCCCTCGGTGTCGCGGAGGATCTCCTCGGCCGTGGTCCTCCGGTGGATCGCCGCGTTCGCAGGGGTCTCGAACTGGTGCGCGAGGATCGCCCCTGGGGTCTCCTCGACGATCTGCTCGGCACGGGCGACCGCGCCCTTCATGCCCTCGGGGCCGGGGGTCAGGACGATCTCGGCGCCGAACGCGCGGATGAGCGCCCGACGCTCGACGCTCATGGTCTCGGGCATCGTGATGACGACGCGGTAGCCGCGGGCCGCGCCGACGAGGGCGAGCGCGATGCCGGTGTTGCCCGAGGAGCCCTCGACGATCGTGCCGCCGGCCGTGAGGGCGCCGGACTCCTCGGCCGCGTCGATGATCGCGACGCCGAGGCGGTCCTTCACGCTCGACCCGGGGTTGTAGAACTCGAGCTTCGCGAGGACCTCGGCGCCGCCCTGCTGCGGGATGCGGTTCAGGCGCACCAGCGGGGTGTTCCCGAACGCCTGCGAGATGTCGTCGTAGATCGTGCCGCTCATCCGGTCCGTCCTCCTCGGGTCGTGTCGCGCCGCCGTCCTGGAGGCGCGGGTCGGGTGCGATCCTAGCGACGGCACCCGGCGTTCCCCTGTCGCGTGACGTCCGCTGACGCGGGCCGGTGCGCCGGGCGCGCGCCGCGCCTCCGGGCCGGTCCGCCGGTCCGCCGGACGCGACCCGGTCCGCCGGGCGCGCGCCGTGCCTCCAGGCCGGTCCGCGGCGCGTCAGCGCAGCGCGGTGCGGGCGAACCGGTCGTCGGTCGCCGCGACCACTCGGAGCACGTTGCCGCTCGCGAGCGCGCGGAGGTCGTCGTCGCCCCAGCCCCGACGTCGCAGTTCCTCGGCGAGGACCGGGTACCGGGACACGTCGCTGAGGTCCGGCGGCAGCACCGGGGTGCCGTCGTAGTCGCCGCCGATCCCGATCTGCTCGACGCCGGCGACCTGACGGGCGTGGTCGACGTGGTCCGCGACGTCGGCGACCGTCACCAGGGGCGGCTCGCCCTCGGAGCCGGCCTCCTCCCAGTCGGCCCACGCGCGCGAGACGAACTTGGGCACGAACGTGATCATCACGACACCGCCGTTGTCGGCGAGCCGGGCGAGGACGTCGTCGGGGACGTTGCGCGGGTGGTCGTCGACCGCGACCGTCGACGAGTGGCTGAACAGGACCGGACGCGTCGCGACGTCGAGGGTGTCCCGCATCGTGGCGGGCGCGGTGTGCGACAGGTCGACGAGCATGCCGATGCGCTCCATCTCGGCGACGACCTCGCGTCCGCGGTCGGTCAGGCCGCCGTGGGCGCGGACGCCCGTCGCCGAGTCGGCCCACGAGGTGTCGTCGTTGTGCGTCAGGGTCATGTACCGGACCCCGAGCCGCGCGAACGAGCGCAGCACGGCGAGGTCGTCGCCGATGGAATGCCCGCCCTCGGCGCCGAGGAACGACGCGATCCGGCCCGCGTCGACCGCCGCACGGGCCTCGGCCGCGGTGCGCACGAACGTGAGGTCGTCCGGGTACCGCTCCACGATCCGGTGCGCGGTGTCGATCTGCTGCAGCGTGGTCCGGACCGGGTCCGGGTCGTCCGCGGGCACGAACACCGACCAGAACTGCCCGACGACCCCGCCGGCGCGGAGCTTCGGCAGGTCGGTGTGCAGGGTGTCCTGCTCGGTGTCGATCCCCTCGACGCCGGAGTCGTGCGACTCGCGGCGCTCCCACGGCAGGTCGTTGTGGCCGTCGATGACGGGGAAGTCGAGCGCGTCGAGGGTCATGCCGCCGACGCTACCGTGCACCCGTCGGTCAGTAGGCTCGCGGCGTGCAACCCCTGACGCTCCGGACCGACCGGCTGGTCCTCTCCGCCCCCACCGCGGCGGACACCGAGGACGTCATCGCCTACGCCAACGACCCCGACGTCATCGCGACGACCCCCGTCCCCGTGCCGTACGGGCACGCCGAGGCGAAGCGCTTCGTCGACGAGGTGGTCGCCGCCGGCTGGCGTGACGACACCCGCTACGAGTTCGGCATCCGCCGCGCCGAGGACCTCCGGCTGCTCGGCACCGTCGGGCTGTTCGGCATCGCCGACGGCGCGGCCGAGATCGGGTACGCGATGCACCCCGACGGCCGGGGCCACGGCTACGTGACCGAGGCGGCCGACCGGCTGGTCCGGTGGGCCTTCGCGGACGCGCCGGACGGGCTCGGGCTGGTCCGGGTGCAGTGGCGGGCGCTCGCGACGAACACGGCCTCGGCCGCGGTGGCGCAGCGCCTCGGGATGACCTACGAGGGACGGCGACGCTCCGGGTCGCTGCACCGGGGGCGGCGGCACGACGAGCTCACGGCCGCGGTGCTGCGGTGGGACGACCGCGGGGTGGCGCGGGGGTGGCCCGCGGGGTGAGGCCCGTGGCGGTCGGCGGCGACCGGCCGTCCGCCCGTGCCGCTCCGCTGGCGTGACGGCCCCGTCCCTCCGGCCCTACGATCGACCCGTGTCCCGCAGCCACAAGCCCTTCGCGCAGTACTCCGGTGTCCTGCCGGACGGGCGGTCAGCCGTCGAGGCCACGATCTTCGACCCGTTCATCGTGCGGGTCGTGCTCGTGGCAGCGGACAAGCGGGAAGCGCTGCAGCGGATCCGGGCCCTCGGCGGGCGGGACGTGCACGTCTCGAAGTCCTTCCGTCCTGCGCACCGCGTGGTCGACCGACTCGTCGACGACGGACTCGACGGCGTGTTCGCGCCCGACCCGCAGGACGGCACGTGGCTGCCGCTGTCGGAGCTCCCCGCGTTCCTGGCGGGCACGAGTCGGTTCCTGGCGCGCTACGACACCAGCGCGTTCAACCGGTCCTTCGTGGGCATCCACGGCGATCCCGCCCAGGAGGGCGACGCCCCGCGCGGAGGCACCGGCGACTGACACCCCGCTCCAATGGTCTCGGTCCGCCGAACGGCGAGGGGACCGCGACGACGAGGTACGCTCCGAGCGTGTTGTTCCGGCCCGCCGAGGAGCCCGTGCCCCCGCTCCCCGTCGGCGTGGAGCCGGGCCTCTGGACGCTGCACCTCCCGGACCACCCGTGCGACCTCGCCGGCTACCTGTCCGTGCGCCCGGACCACGTCTTCGACGAGGAAGGGCCGTGGTGGAACCGGCGTCGCGTCCGCCCTCGGCTGGTCGGCGACTGGTACGTGGACTTCTGGGACTTCGACACCTACCGCGCGTGGCCGGACGGGTCCCTGAGCTACGGGATCAGTGACGGGTTCCCCTTCGACGAGAGCGGCTTCGAGGAGCTGGCGAGCGGGGTGTTCCTGCTGCACGGCGTGCTGTTCACGGTCCGCCGGGTGGACCCGACGGAGCAGCCGAACGAGTACGGCACCCACTTCAACTTCCTCGACCTGAAGCAGTGGAAGCGCATGAGGAGCGCTGGCCGGACGGACGGGGACCCGACGGACGGGGCGACGCCGCTCCCCTGACAGATGTCACGGCCGAGTCGTGACGACCGGCACCGGAGCCACCTGCTGCACGGCGGGATCGTGGAGCCATGAACGAGACACCGGTCATCCAGCTCAGCGGGCTCCGCAAGCGCTTCGGCGCCGTCACCGCGGTCGACGGCGTCGACCTGACGATCCGCCCGGGCGAGGTCGTCGCCCTCCTCGGCCCGAACGGCGCCGGCAAGACAACGACGGTCGACCTGCTGCTCGGCCTGGCGACCCCGACCGACGGCGAGGCCCGGCTGTTCGGCACGGACCCGCGCACCGCGGTCGTCGACGGCCGCGTCGGGGCTATGCTCCAGGGCGGGGCGCTGCTCCCCGACGTCACGGTCCGCGAGGCGGTCGCCCTCGTCGCCGCCGCGCACCGCCACCCCATGCCCGTCGCCGAGGCCCTCCGCCGGGCGCGCTGCACCGACATCGCGACCCGTCGGGTGTCGAAGCTGTCCGGCGGCCAGCTCCAGCGCGCACGCTTCGCGGTCGCCGTCGTGTCCGACCCGGACCTGCTGGTGCTCGACGAGCCGACGGCCGCCATGGACGTCGAGGCCCGCCACGTCTTCTGGTCGTCGATGCGCGAGTTCACGGACGCAGGCCGCACGGTCGTCTTCGCGACGCACTACCTCGACGAGGCGGACACCTTCGCCGACCGCATCGTCATCATCCGCGACGGTCGGGTCGTCGCCGACGGCACGCCCGCGGCGATCAAGGCGACCGCCGCGACGCGCACCGTCCGCTTCGCGGGCGTCGCCGCGGATCGGCACGACGCGTTGCGCGGTCTACCGGGCGTCGTCGGCCTGGAGGCGCGGCACGACGCCGTCTCGCTGCGCACCGACCGCAGTGACGACACGCTCCGGGCCCTGCTCACCGCGTTCCCGGAGGCGCACGACCTGCAGGTGGTCGCCTCGACCATGGACGACGCCTTCCTCGCCATCACCGCCGACCCGGCCACCACCACCACCACGAGCACCACCGAGACCGAAGGGGTCCTCGCATGACCGCCACCCCCGTCACCGCACCCGCCACGACCGCTCGCGGCTCCGCCGCCGGTCGGCTCCCCCTGCGCTACGTGCTCCTCGAGACGCGCCGGCAACTCCGGAACGTCAAGGCGATGGTCTTCACCTTCGCGATCCCGATCGTCATGCTCCTGGTGTTCGGTGCCGCGTACGGCGGGCAGACCGACCCCGGGACCCACCTGCCGTTCCTCGTCGTCACGACGCTGCAGATGACGGCGTACGGCGCGATGATGGCGGCGCTCAGCCAGGCCTTCGCGCTGGTCAACGAGCGGTCGCTCGGGTGGAACCGCCAGCTCCGCGTGACGCCGCTGTCCGGGTGGGCGTTCCTCGTCTCGAAGCTCGTCTCGGCGATGGCGTTCGCGGCGGTCTCGATCACGCTCACGTTCGCGGTCGCGATCCTCGGCATGCACGCGTCGCTCGGTGCCGGGCACTGGTTCGCGGCCGGGCTCGGCATCTGGGCCGGGGTGGTGCCGTTCGCGCTCATCGCCATCCTGATCGGGCAGTTCGCGAAGCCCGCGTACGCCCAACCGATGTTCATGGTCGTCTTCATGGGACTGTCGATCCTCGGCGGACTGTGGGTCCCGCTCTCGGTGATGCCCGCCTGGATGGGCTCGGTCGCGCACCTGCTGCCGTCCTACTGGCTCAACCGGATCGGTCAGACGGGCGCCGGTGCGACCGGGTCCGCCGGGATGACGGAACCGACCCTGGTGCTGCTCGGCTGGACGGTCGCCCTCGCCGCCGTGATCGTCTGGCGCTACCAGCGCGACGCGGCACGCCGGTGACCGACCCGGACGGTCGTACGCTGGCCGACGTGACGGACAGCGCGGAGGTGGCGGAGGTGCCCGACGTGACGGACCCGACCACCACCGAGCCCGGCACCACCACGACCGAGGCGCGGGGCGCGGACGACGCGCACCGCGCCTCCCGGCCGTCCGCCCGCGCCTTCCCGTGGGCCGCCCCGCCGGACGCGGACGACGCCGAGGTGCGCGTCGCCCGCCGCCGCTGGTACGGCGGCGCCGCGTTCGGCCTGCTCTGGCAGGCGCTCCTGCTCGTCGCCGTGTGGACCGACGGCCGCTCCGTCGACGAGCACGTCTCCGCGACGCTCGCGCTCGCGGTGCTGTACGCCGGGTACCTGTTCGCGCCCGAGGCGATGTGGCGGCACGGGCTCCGACGGCGCGTGGTCGTGCTCGCCGTCCTCGCCGCGTACGCCGGGCTCCTGCTCGTACCGGTCGGCCCGGCCGCGGTGTGGTCCTGGCTGCTGGTCGTCGCCCTGTCCGGGTTCGTGGCGGTGCGGCTCTGGGTCGCCCTCGCGGTCCTCGGGGTCGTCGTCGCCGCCGAACTCGTCGTCGCCGCGGTCGTCGGGTGGGACACCGCGTCGGGCACGGGCATCCTGTTCGCCCCGATCGTGGCGGTGTCGATCGGCGCCTCGATGGTGTTCTTCGGTCGCCAGCGCGAGGCCGAGGACCGGCTCGGGATCGCGCAGGACGAACTCACCCGGCTCGCGGTCGTCGAGGAACGTGCGCGGTTCTCCCGCGACCTGCACGACGTCCTCGGACACTCCCTGACCGTCGTCACGATGAAGTCCGAGCTCGCCGCGCGGCTGGTCGACGTCGACCCGGCCCGCGCGAAGGCCGAGATGCAGGACGTCCAGCGGCTGTCGCGCGAGGCGCTGCAAGGCCTCCGGCAGGCGGTCAGCGGGTACCGCCAGGCCGACCTGGACGCCGAGCTCGTCTCCGCACGGTCGGCCCTGGACGCGGCCGGGGTCGCAGCGGAGCTGCCCGCGACCGGGGACGCGGCGGCCGCCGACGTCCGGAGCCTGTTCGCGTGGGTGCTCCGCGAGGGCGTGACGAACGTCGTGCGGCACGCAGCGGCCAGTCGGGCGCGGGTGACCCTGACCCGCACGGCCCTGACCGTCGAGGACGACGGCACCGGCACGGGCGACGGCACCGGCACGGTCGACGGCGCCGCTCCCGCCGACCCCCTCGGCGTCGGTGGCAACGGCCTGCGCGGACTGCGCGAGCGGGCCGACGCGGTCGGCGCCACCGTGACGACCGGCACGAGCGACCTCGGCGGCTTCCTGCTGCGGGTCGAGAGGAGACCACGGTGACCGACCCGATCCGCGTCCTGCTCGCGGACGACCAGGCGCTCGTCCGCGGGGCCCTGGCGTCGCTGCTGTCGCTCGAACGGGACATCGACGTCGTCGCGCAGGTCGCCCGCGGCGACGAGGTGCTCGACGCCGCCCGGGCGTCGGGGGCCACGGTCGCACTCCTCGACGTCGAGATGCCCGGCACCGACGGCCTGACGGCCGCCGCGACCCTGGCCCGCGAACACCCCGGCTGCCGGTCCCTGATCGTGACGACGTTCGGCCGGCCCGGGTACCTGCGGCGGGCGCTCGAGGCCGGGGCCGCGGGCTTCGTGGTGAAGGACACCCCCGCCGAGCAGCTGGCCGACGCCGTCCGCCGGGTCGCCGGGGGCTTCCGCGTGGTCGACCCGGTGCTCGCCGCGGAGTCACTGGCCGCCGGCCCGTCCCCGCTCACCCCGCGGGAGACCGACGTGCTCGTCGCCTTCCGCACGGCATCGACCGTCGCGGGCGTCGCGGCGGCGCTGCACCTGTCCGAGGGGACGGTGCGGAACCACCTGTCCGCGGCGATCGGCAAGACTGCGGCCCGGAACGCGACCGAGGCACTGCGGGTCGCCGCGGACAACGGGTGGCTGATCGGGACGGCCTGAGGGAGGCCGCCGTCGAGGAGCGCGAGCGGGGATCTCCGGCTGCGCGGCCTGCCGTGCCGGTCAGGTCAGGGAACTGGCTGCGCGGCGTGCCGTGCCGGTCAGGTCAGGGAGCTGGCTGCGCGGCCTGCCGTGCCGGTCAGGTCAGGGAGCTGGCTGCGCGGCCTGCCGTGCCGGTCAGGTCAGGGAGCTGGCTGCGCGGCCTGCCGTGCAGGTCAGGTCAGGGAGCTGCTCGTGGTCACGGTCCCGAAGCTGCCGTCGAGGGCTGCCATGAAGGCGGCGTGCACGGCCGCGCCGGGGACGGTCGTGTCCCCGAGCCGCAGGTCCGGTGCCGCACAGGCGTCCGCGACCACGGTGTTGCGGTACCCGAGCTCGTGCGCCGCTCGGGTGGTCGAGTCGATGCACATGCTGCTCATCATGCCCACGATGACCAGTTCGGTGACGTCGGCGTCGTCGAGGACGTCCCGGAGACCGGTGTCGATGAAGCTGTTCGGGCGGTGCTTCTCGAGCACGACCTCTCCCTCGACCGGTGCGACCGTCGGGTGGAACGCCACCCCCGCCGTCGCGGGGCGGAAGAACGTCGCCTCGGTGTCCGTACTGACGTGGAACACGTGCACGACGAGCTCACCGGACGCCCGGAACGCGTCGAGGACCGTCCTGGCTGCGGTGGCCGCGGCCTCGGGGTCGACGAGGGGGAACGCTCCTCCGGGGAAGTAGTCACGCTGGATGTCGACGAGGACGAGGGCACGGGTCACGTCACGAGTATCGCGGCCTGCCGGGTGTCGGTCCCACCGCCCCGCCGCGGCGGACCACGTCCGTGCGTCCACGGGACCGCCGCGCTCCGCGGACGGTCGGTGTCCGGGCGGCACCGTCACGACGCGGCGAGCTCCCCGAGGGTGTCGTACGCCGCCGCGACCGCCTCGACACGGGCACGCCCCGCCGGACCCGCTGCCTCGTAGACGTCGTTCGCGATGGCCGCGACGACGGCGAACATCGCCGACATCGAGTCGAACGCCGACGGCGAGTCGACGGGGCACAGCACCGCGGTGGCGGCGGGCGCGGCGATCACGGCGGCCGTCGGGTCGCCGAGCACCACGACGTCGGCACCGGTCGACACGCAGTGCCGCACGAGCCCGGCCGCCCCGGCCGCGTGCCGCCGGACGGTGACCAGCACGACGAGGTCGCGGCGGTCGAGGTCGGCGACCTCCTCGCCGAGCCGCTGCCCGGGTGCCGGTCCGATCCGGACGTCGGGACGGACCTGCGCGAGCTGCGATCGGAGCTGCATCGCCACGGGGTGCGCCGCACGCTCCCCGAAGACGAGCACCCGGTGCGCCCGGACGATCCGTCGCGCCAACCGGACCCGGTCGGCACGGGCGAGCGAGGCGAACGCGGCGTCGAGGTTGCGGGCCTCGACGGCGCGCTGGTCGACGTGCGCGGCGTCCTCCGCCGCCCACGGCAGCCCGTTGCCGCGTGCCGACATGAGCTCCTGGCGCGCCTCGGCGGCGTCCTGGAAGCCGAGGGACCGGACGAGCCGGGAGACGGTGGCCTTCGAGGTGCCCGACTCGGCCGCCAGCTCGGCCGACGTCCCGACGAGCAGGAGCTCCGGGTCGTGGCGGACCATGGCGGCGACGCGGCGCTCGGCCGGCGACAGGCGGTCCCAGACGGCGTCGACCCGGGCGCGGACGTCCTGCACGGCGGGGCTCACGAGGTGGCCCCGTGGTCGGCGGCGCGCTCGGCGCGGGCACCGGCACCGGCACCGGCACCGGCACCGCGGTCGTCCGCGATCCGCTCGACCGCCACCGCGAGCGCGTCGAGCCCGAGTGCGACGTCGTCCTCCGACACGAACTCGTCCGGGTGGTGGCTGATGCCGTCCGGGTTGCGGAGGAAGAGCATCGCCACGTCGGTGACCAACCCGAGCGACATGGCGTCGTGGCCGGCGCTGGAGAACAGCTCGGCGGGCGCGGACTCCCCCGTCGCGGTGATCCCGGCCCGCACGGCGTCGGTGAGCCGCTCGGCGCAGAACACGGCGGGCGCGCGGTGCACCTCGGTCGGGGTGACGGTGACGCCACGGCGTGCGGCGATCTCGTCGAAGGCGTCGGTGATCGCGTCCCACACGCGGTCCCGGCCCTCGTCGAACTCACCGCGAAGGTCGACCGCGAACCGGGCGAGGCCGGGTACGACGTTCACGGCGCCCGGTTCGACGGTCATCGTGCCGACGGTGCCGACGTGCTGTTCGGCACGACAGATCCGTTCGACGGCGAGCGCCGCCTCGGCAGCGGCGAGCAGCGCGTCGTGACGGCGCTCGTACGGGGTCCCGCCAGCGTGCCGGGCCTCGCCGACGACCTCGACCGAGAACCGTCGGGCGCTCGCGATGCTCGTGACGACGCCGAGCGCCTGCCCGGCCTGCTCGAGCCAGGGGCCCTGCTCGATGTGCGCCTCGAGGTACCCGACGAGCTGCTCGGGCCGGACGGCTGCCTCGCCGACGCGGGCGGGGTCGAGCCCGAAGTCGGTGAACGCCTGGCGCAGCGTGACACCGTCGCCGTCCACGAGGTCCCACCACCCGTCGTCCCAGACCCCGGCGACCGCCGAGGACCCGAGGAGCGCCTTGCCGAACCGGGTGCCCTCCTCGTCGGAGAACGCGATCACCTCGAGCGCGAACGGCAGCGGTCCGCCCTCGACGAGCCGGGCGACCGTGCGGATCGCCATGAGGACCCCGACGACACCGTCGTAGCGCCCGGCGTCGACCACGGTGTCGAGGTGCGAGCCGAGCAGCAGCACGGGTGCGTCCGGCGCGGCGCCCGCGACCCGGCCGTGCAGGTTGCCGGCGGCGTCCTGCCACGTCTCGAGTCCGGCGTCGCGCATCCACCCGGCGACGATCGCGTCGACCTGGGCGTGCTCGGGTGACAGGTACACGCGGGTGATCCGGTCCGGGTCCTGGGACACGGCGGCGAGCGTGTCGCACCAGCGCACGACCGTCGCGGCGTCGGCGAGCGCACGGCGGCTCGCAACCGGCACGGTGGCCGTCCGGGGGCTCACGCGGACACCGCCGGAGCGGCGACCGCCGCCTGCGCCGCCGAGGCGGGCGGGGCGACCGCACCGGTCGGCTCCGGACCGGTCGGCTCCGGGGCGGCGACGACACCCGCGTAGACGTCGAGCGCGGCGTCCACCCCGGCACCCTGCGGTACGGCGTGGCCGGCGCGGCGCAGCGTGTGCTCGAGCGCGGCGAGCGTCGTCACGACGGCGTCCTTCCGCGCGTTGAAGCCCATCGTGCCGATCCGCCACACCCGCCCGTGCAGGGGCCCGAACGAGGTGCCGATCTCGATCCCGTGGTCCTCGAGCATCGCGGTGCGGACGGCGTCGCCCACCACGCCGTCGGGGATCTCGACGGCGACGACGTTGTGCATCTTGTGCGCCTGGTCGCCGAACACCGTGAGGCCGAGCGCCTGGACGCCGGAGGTCATCGCCCGCCCGGCGGTCGCGTGCCGCAGCACCGCGGCGTCCTTGCCCTCCTCGAGCAGGATCCGGGCGCACTCGTTCGCCGCGTAGAGCATCGAGGCGGCCTCGGTGTGGTGGTTCAGCCGCCGCGGCCCCCAGTAGTCGAGGATCATCGCGAGGTCGAGGTAGTTCGACCGGATCGGGTCGTCGGACACGACGTCGTCGGCCTCGCGGATGCCGGCCTCGACGCTGCGACGGCCCTCGACGACGTCGACGGCCCGCGGCGACAGCGTGAGCGGCGCCGAGCCGGACGGCCCGCCGAGGCACTTCTGCAGGCCGGCGGTCGCGGCGTCGATCCCCCACGCGTCGACCTCGAGCGGGTTCCCGCCGACCGAGGCGGTGGCGTCGGTGTACAGCAGCGCGCCGTACCGCTCGCAGATCGCCCCGAGCTCGTCGAGCGGCTGGTTCATCGTGGTGGACGTGTCGCCCTGCACGACCGCGAGCACCTTCGGCCGCACCCGGCGCACGGCGTCCTCGACGACGGACGGCGGGAACACCTGACCCCACTCGGTCTCGATGGTGTGCACCTCGGCGCCGGCGCGCGTGGCGATCTCGACGAGGAGGTGCCCGAAGCGGCCGAACACCGGGACGAGCACGCGGTCCCCCGGTGCCAGCAGGGACACGAGCGCCGCCTCGATGCCGGCGCGGGACGTGCCGTCGACGAGCACCGTCGCCTCGTTCGCGGTCCCGAACACCTGCCGGTACAGCGCCTGCGTCGCGGTCATCGTGCCGGTCATCCACGGGTCGTACTGCCCGACGAGCGGCGTCGCCATCGCGCGGAGCACCCGCGGGTCGGCGTCGATCGGTCCCGGGCCCATCAGGAGTCGGGCAGGCGGGTTCACTGGCTGCGTCATGGTGCCTCCGTTCCGAGAACAACGCTACCGGAACGTTCGTTACGGACGTGTTGCGGGGTGGTGTCCGCGCCGGGTCGGTCGAGCAGCGCCCCGCGGACGGCGGTCACACCGGAGGCGGCGGTCGCGACGAGTTCGCCGCGCAGCCACGTCTCGGTCACCGATCCGAGCGTGCGGTGCCCGGCGAAGGCCGACACCGGGTTGCGGTGCTCGAGCGCCGTGACGTCGACGACGCCCGTGGCGGCGGGGTCGAACACCGCGAGGTGTGCGACGGCACCCTCCGCGATCCGCCCACGGTCGGACAGGCCGACGAGGTCGGCGGGACCGGTCGTGAACCACGGCACGACGGTCTCGAGCGGTATCCCCCGCCGCGACGCCTCGGTCCACACGGCGCGGAACCCGACCTGCAGGCCGGCGATCCCGCCCCAGGCGAGCCCCCAGTCGTCGGTCTTCAGGTCGGCCGTGGACGGCGAGTGGTCGGTCACGACGCACGAGATCGTCCCGTCGAGGAGCCCCTGCCAGAGCGCGTCGCGGTTCGCGTCGTCGCGGATCGGCGGACAGCACTTGTACTCGGTCGCACCGTCCGGGATCGCGTCGGCGGCGAACGCCAGGTAGTGCGGACAGGTCTCGGCGGTGATCCGGACGCCCTCGTCCCTGGCGGCCCGGATCATCGGCAGCGCGCCCGCGTCGGACAGGTGCAGGACGTGCACCCGCGCACCGGTCGCGCGGGCACCGTCGACCACCCGGCCGATCGCCGACCGCTCGGCAGCCGGCGGGCGGGTCGCCAGGAAGTCCTCGTAGCGGCCCCCGAGGGCGTCGTGCGGGACGAGGTGGTCCGGGTCCTCGGCGTGCACGATGAGCAGCGCGTCGATCGACGCGACCTCGGCGATCGCGGCCCGCAGCTGCTCCGGGTCGAGGTGCGGGAACTCGTCGACGCCCGACGGCGCCGTGAAGCACTTGAAGCCGAACACCCCGGCGTCGTGCAGGTCGGCGAGCGCTCCGGCGTTCGCGGGCACCGCGCCGCCCCAGAACCCGACGTCGACCGCCACCCGGCCGTCTGCGCTCGCGCGCTTGACCGTGAGGGCGTCGACGTCGACCGTGGCGGGGATCGAGTTCAGCGGCATGTCGACGATGGTGGTGACCCCGCCGAGCGCGGCGGCGCGGGTCGCCGAGGCGAAGCCCTCCCACTCGGTGCGGCCGGGTTCGTTGACGTGCACGTGCGTGTCGACGAGCCCGGGCAGGAGCACCTGGACGTCCGGCACGGTGCGGTCGGTGACCGCCGCGACCTCGGCGTCGACGGGCAGGACCGCGTCGACGCGTCCGTCCCGGACGACGACCGCAGCCGGTCGGAACGCTCCGTCGACCCACGCCCGGTGCGCGCGCAGCACCAGGTCGGCCGGGAGGCGCGTCACGCCGCCGCCCCGACCGTCGCGCCCGTCGTCCCCGCGCGCTCGAACCCGGCGAGCAGTCCGGCCATCGGCTTGCGCGGCGGCTCGGCGTACTCGCCCCGCTTGCCGGTCCGCAGCCCGAGGCGCACCAGGGACTCGGCCAGCACGGTCGCCGCGGCGACGCCGTCGACGACCGGGGCACCGATCGCACGGGACACCTCGGCGCAGAACGACGCCATGCCCGCGCAGCCGAGGACGACGGCGTCGGCACCACCGGCGACCACGGCCCGGCAGTGCTCGATGACGAGGTCCCGGGCGCCGGACGCCGGGTCGTCGAGCGCGAGGACCGGGACCTCGCACGCGCGCACCTCCGTCACGAGGGACGCGAAGCCGTACCGTCCGGCGAGCTCCCACGCGCGCCCGGTCGTGCGCTCCAGGGTCGTGACCACGCCGAAGCGCCGGCCGAGCATCGCCGCCGCGTGGTACCCGGCCTCGGCGATGCCGACCACCGGCCCGGACGCGAGCTCCCGCGCGGCGTCGAGTCCGGGGTCGCCGAAGCACGCGACGACGTACGCGTCGACGCCCTCCTGCTCACCGCGGGCGACCTGTTCGAGCAGCCCGGGGACCGCGAGCGCCTCCTCGTAGTGGCTCTCGATCGAGGCCGGGCCCATCGTGGGGTGCACGGCCTCGACGACGGTGCCGGGGGCGGCGACCGCCGCCGCTGCGCGGCCGACGGCCGCGGTCATGGCGGCGGTGGTGTTGGGGTTGACGACGCGGATGCGCATCGGGGTCCTTCCGGGGTGGAGCGGTGGAGCGGTGGAGGAGCAGTGGAGCGGGTGGACGGGATCGCGACCAGCGTGGCGGAGGCGACCCGCGCCTCCCGGACCGATCGCGGGTCCTGTGGACGGTGACTGGCGGCACACGGCCTGTGGAGGAACCATCGCGACCGCCGCGACCGTCGCGACCGCCCTGGCGACGAGGCGGGCGACGACCGTCCCGGGCGCCGCCCGCCCTGCGTCAGTCCCGCCCGGCGGCGGCCCCGTGGTCGACGGTCGGGTCGTCCTCGGCGAGCGCGGGCATCTGCGGCGACCGGCGCTCGAGTGCCCAGAACAGGACGAACCCGAGCCCGCAGCCGACGAACCAGCTGTAGTTGCTCAGCCAGGGCAGCACGCCCGTCGCCGGCGGCAGCACCGCGCACGCGACCGACAGGGCCCCGGCGACGACGAGCGTCCAGACGGCGTTCGGGTTCCACCCGCCGCGGTACCAGTACCGGCCGGTGGTCGACCGCGTGTACATGTCGTCGACCGCGACGCGCTGCTTCGCGACCACGTAGTACCCGGCGATGAGGATGCCGAACAGCGGGCCGATCAGGGCCCCGAGGATGCCGAGCGTGTAGAGGATGGCCTGGTCGTTGCCGTACCAGTTCCACGGCGTCAGGAGCACCGACCCCACGGCCGCGATCATGCCGCCCGTCCGCCAGCTGATCCGGCGCGGGGACACGTTCGAGAAGTCGAACGCGGGGCTGATGAAGTTCGCGACGATGTTGATGCCGACCGTGGCGGTGACGAACGTCAGGCCGCCGAGCAGGATCGCGAACGGCGCGTCGATCGCCTGCACGGTCTGGATCGGGTCGGTGATGAGCTTGCCGAACACCGGGACGGTCGCGCTCGCGCACAGCACCGTGAGCACCGAGAAGAACAGGAAGTTGACCGGGAGGCCCCAGAAGTTGCCGCGCTTCACGGCCCGGAACGAACGGCCGTACCGCGAGAAGTCGCCGAAGTTCAGCATCGGACCGGAGAAGTAGCTCACGACGATCGCGACCGCCGACAGCATCACCGGGATCGAGTCGCCGAACGACATCGGGGCGCCGGTGTGCAGCGTGAGCGAGATGTTGCCGATGCCGGCCCGGGCGACCAGGTACACGGCGAGCGCGATCATCACGACGTAGACGGCGGGGCCGGCCCAGTCGATGAAGCGCTTGATCGCCTCCATGCCCATCGAGAACAGCGCGGCCTGCGCGACCCAGAGGATCGCGTACGAGATCCAGCCGAGCGCGGAGAGCCCGAGGAACGACGGCTCGAGCAGCCCTGCCGCCCCGGGCACGAACTTCAGGAACACGATGTTCAGCGACTGCGCCGCGAGGAACGTCTGCACGCCGTACCAGGCCATCGCGATGAGCCCGCGGATGACGGCCGGCACGTTCGCCCCGAGGACCCCGAACACCGCGCGGTTGATCACCGGGTACGGCACACCGGTGCGCTGGGAGGGCTTCGCGACGAGGTTCGCGAACACCTGCACGACCAGGATGCCGACCACGAGGGCGACGAGGACCTGCCAGCTCGCGATCCCGAGGGCGAAGAGCGACCCGGCGGTGACGTACCCGCCGACCGAGTGCACGTCGGACATCCAGAACGCGAAGATGTTGTAGCTCGTCCAGCGCTGTTCGCGCAGCGGGGCGAGGTCCTCGTTGGTGAGCGACGGGTCGTACCCGGGCTTGACGACGCCGGCGCCCGCACGGGCGGTCGGCGTCGGGGTGGGGGCGTGGGGCGCGGCGACCGGGGTCGCGATCTCTGTGACCAAGGCGTCCTCCGTGGGAGTGGCGGCGGGGGTGGGTCCCCGCTCGAGGACGAAGCTATTGAGGCTCCCGACACCGCCCGTTTCCCTCGTGTAACGGTCGTGTGTCGCGTCGTCCGGTCTGGAACGCCCGTTCCGACCGGTCCCCGGTCCGCCGCGCCTGAGCGGGGCCACAGCCTCTGCGGCTTGCCGCACCGATGGCGCAGCCGGGGTCCCGGGACGGTCCGGTCCCGCTCCCCGGTGGGGATCATCGGGGGATGACCAGGGGCATCAGGATCGACCACGTCGGCGTCACCGTGCCCGACGTCGACGCCGCGACCGCGTTCTTCGTGGCGGCCTTCGACGCCGTCGTCCTGTACGACGTCCGGTCGCGCTGGGAACCGGTCAACGGCACCCCGGAGGCGCACCGCTACCTCGGCATCCCGTCGTCGATGGCGCAGGGGGCGATCCGGATGCTCGCGTTCCCGGAGGGTCCCGGCCTCGAGCTGTTCGAGTACGCCGGTCCCGAGCAGCGCGACGCCGCGGCCCCGTCCGACCTCGGCTGGCAGCACCTCGCCCTGTACGCCGACGACCTCGACGCCGCGCTCGCACGGGTCGAGGCCGCGGGCGGCGTCCGGAACGCCGACCCCCGACCGCTGCGCGGCGTGGAGGCCGGCGAGGGCAACCGCTTCGTGTACACCCGCACCCCGTGGGGGTCGACGCTCGAACTGGTCACCTACCCGACGCCGCAGCCGTACCTGCTGCACGCACCGCGCCCGAAGTGGGCGCCGTGGCCGGACGTCGACCAGGTCCGGTTGCTCAGCCCGGCCCCCTGACACCTGCCCTGCCGTCGACGGCGACGGGCTCCGTCCGGCGGGACGCGGTCGGTCCACCCGAGACGCGCGCCGACTCGCGGGGCGGACAGACGGACGGGAGGCCCGGATCACCGCAGCCCGTCCGCTGCGGTGGTCCGGGCCTCCCGTCCGACCTCCGGGGTGCGCCCGTCAGAACGCGTGCGTCCCGAGCAGCGCGCCCGCCGCGTAGGTCGCGGCGAGCGCGAGCGCGCCGCCCACGAGCACCCGCGCGGCCGCACGACCGCGGCGTGCGCCGCCGAGCGTCGCGCCGGTCGTGCCGGTCACCGCGAGTGCGACGAGCACGGCGACGACCGTGACGGGGACGCGGAGGCCCTCGGGGGCGAGCAGCAGCGCGACGAACGGCAGCAGGGCGCCCACCGTGAAGGTCGCCGCGGAGACCCAGGCCGCACGCCACGGGCTGACGACCTCGTCCTCGGCGTCGCGCAGGGCGGCGGCGGCCCGACGTCGACGGACCTCGGGCCGCGTCAGTTCGCGTGCCACCGCGTCGGCCACCGAGTCGTCGACGCCGAGCGACCGGTAGTGCGCGGCCAGGGTGGGTGCGTCCTCGGCGTCGGCCTCGAGCTGGGCCTGCTGCGCCGCCTGGCCGGTGCGCTGCGCGTCGCGCGCTCCGCTGACCGAGACGTACTCGCCGAGCGCCATCGACACGGCACCGCCCACGAGCGCTGCGGTGCCGGCGGCGACGACCGGACCGGTGCTCGCCCCGGCACCCGCGACCCCGACGAGGACGGCGGCGACCGAGACGATGCCGTCGTTGGCGCCGAGCAGCCCGGCGCGGAGCCAGTTGAGGCGGGCGGCGCTCGCGGCGTCGTCGTGCTCGGAGACGGGGAGCGAGAGGTCCGTTGCGGTCGACATGTCGGCCATCGAACCACCGTCCGGTGGATCGCGCCAGCAAGGGAAGGCTGCCCTGACCGGGGGTTTCCTGGTGAGGTTCGCCTTACCTGACCGGCTCGGGTCCGGTCCGCCAGACCCGGGTCGGACGGCCGCTCAGGGGGTGCGGGAACGGCGGGCCGACGGGCGCGAACCCGGCGCTGCGGTAGAGCGCGACCGCGGGGGCGTTGTCGTCGAGGGCGTGCAGCTCGCAGCGGTCGTGGCCGGCCGCTGCGGCTGCCTCGACGGCGGCGGCGAGCAGGCGTCGGCCGAGGCCGTGCCCCTGCGCGTGCGGCGCGACGGCGAGCAGGCTGAGGTACGCGGCGTCGCTCGCCGGGCCGCCACCGGTACCGGGGGCCGACACGAGGGCGAAGCCAGCGACCGGCGCCGTGCCGTCACGGGTGCCGTCGGGGCGCGGGCCCGCGTCGGCGACGACCAGGGCGACGCGGTCCGCGGCGAACTTGTCGCGGGCACGCTCCCGCACCGCGTCCGACGGCGGTTGCCCGTCCCGTGCTGCCACGGCGGCGACCCAGAGCTCGATGCAGGCCACCGCGGTCGTCTGGTCGTCCGCGGTCCGCACGACGAAGGACGACCCGATCACCGTTCCACCCTACGCCGGGCCACCCCGCCGACCGGGTCAGGTGGTCGCGCGGGCGCCGACGCGGTACCCGGCACCCCGGTGCTCCTCGGGCAGCCGGTCCCCGCGGCCGTGCAGCTTGTGCCGGAGCGACCCCGGCGTGTAGCCCTCGGGGTAGGCGCCGCGTGCGCGGAGCTCCGGGACGACGAACTCGATGACGTCCTCCCACGTGCCCGGGGTCACCGCGTAGGCCAGGTTGAACCCGTCGACGTCGGTCTGCGCCTGGATGTCGAGCAACTGCTCGGCGATGGTCGCTCCCCCGCCGACGGCCACCGGACCGAGCCCACCGATCGCGGTGTGCCGGGCGAGGTCGCGGATCGTCCACGCGGTGCCGTCCTCGCCCGTGGCGGCGGAGATGTTCGCCGCCGCGGACTGGATCGCGTTCGACTCGACGTCGCCGAGCGGCTCGTCGAGGTCCCACTGCGACAGGTCGACGCCCATCCAGCCGGAGTTCAGCACGAGCGCGCCGAGCTCGGAGGCGTACGACAGGTAGTCCTCGTACTTCGCCTGGGCGGCCTCGTCGGTCGCGTCGGTGATCACGGTCAGGAGTGTGTAGATCTTCGCGGCGTACCGGTCGCGCCCGGCGGCCTCGAGCGCGTCCCGGATCCTGCGCACGGTCGCGGCGAGCTGCGGCAGCGTCGGCGCCCCGACGAAGATCGCCTCGGCGTGGTCGGCGGCGAACGCGATGCCGCGCGGCGATGCGCCCGCCTGGTAGATCACCGGGGTGCGCTGCACCGACGGCTCGGACAGGTGGATGCCCGGGACGTCGAAGTGCCGGCCGTGGTGCTCGATCGGGTGCACCTTCGCCGGGTCGGTGAAGACGCCGGACGCGCGGTCCTCGACCACGGCGTCGTCCTCCCACGACCCCTCCCACAGCTTGTAGAGGACCTCGAGGTACTCGTCCGCGACGTCGTAGCGGTCGTCGTGGCCGAGCTGGTCCGTCTGCCCCATGTTCCGTGCGGCGCTCGGCAGGTAGCCCGTGACGACGTTCCAGCCGACGCGGCCCTTCGTCAGGTGGTCGAGCGTCGACACACGGCGCGCGAACGGGTAGGGGTGCTCGTAGGCGGTGCCCGCGGTGATGCCGAAGCCGAGGTGCTCGGTGACCGAGGCCATCGCGGACACCAGCAGGATCGGGTCGTTCACCGGCACCTGGGACCCGGTCCGCAGCGCGGCCTCGTTCGAGCCGCCGTACACGTCGTAGGTCCCGAGCACGTCGGCGATGAAGATCCCGTCGAAGGCCCCGGCCTCGAGCGTGCGGGCCAGGTCCGTCCAGTACGACAGGTCCCGGTAGCTGCGGGAGCGGTCGCGGGGGTGGCGCCACAGCCCGGAGGACTGGTGCGCGACGCAGTTCATGTCGAACGCGTTGAAGCGGATCTGCCGGGGCGCGGGCTCGTTCGTCGGGGTCACGCCGCGACCGTACGACGCCCGGGACGGTCCGGTCACGGACGGTGACGATCCGTGACGCACCGCGACGCCGTGTGACACGACCGGCGGCGGACCCGACCTGGCACGATGGCGACATGCCCGTCGTCGAGTCGCGCGTCACCGTCCCCGTCCCGGTCGAGGTCGCGTTCGCGGTGTCGCAGACCCAGGGCGCGACCCGGAAGCGCTGGGACCCGTTCATCCGCCGCCAGCACCTGATCGACGCGACCGTGCCCGCGAAGGGCGTCCGGACGTACACGGTGCAGCGGTTCGGGCTCGCGATGGAGAGCGAGTACGTGTCGTACAACCCGCCGTCGAACGTCGGGATGAAGATGACGAAGGGCTCGTGGTTCTTCGAGAAGATGGGCGGCGGCTGGCGCTTCACCCCCGTCCCCGACCGGCCGGACCACACGCTCGCGGTCTGGCGCTACAACTTCACGTGCCGCCCGGCCTGGCTCGCGCCGATCGCCGAACGGATCGGCACGGTCGTGCTGCAGCGGGACATCGACCGCCGGATCCGGGGGTTCGCCGCGGGCTGCGTGGACCCCGTCGTGCTCGCCGCGATCGACGTCTGACCGCGGGCCGGCGTCAGCGGGCGAGCGCCTGCTGCGCCGCCGTCTCGGCCGCGACCCACGCGAGCATCCCGCACTTCACGCGCATCACGAACTTCGAGACGCCGTGGAACGCCACGAGGTCCTCGAGCACGTCCTCGTCGGGCTCCCCCGCGCCGCGCGACCGCATCATCTCGCGGAACGCCTCGGTGAGCGCGAGGAGCTCGGGAACCGTCCGGCCGACGGCCATGTCGGTCAGCACCGAGGCCGACGCCATCGAGATCGAGCACCCGTCGCCCTCCCACGCGAGCGCGGCGATCCGGTCCGTGCCCGGTTCGAGCCGCACCCGCACGGTGATCTCGTCGCCGCACGTGGGGTTCCGCTCGAAGTGCTCGGCATCGGCGTCGGTGAGCGGCCCGTGGCCGTGCCGCGCCCTCGCGTGGTCGAGGATGACCTGCTGGTAGAGCGCGTCGAGGGAGCTCATGCGCGGTCCTCCCCGGTGGTGCCGGCCGCGGGGAGTGCCGCGTCGTCCGCCCCGAAGTAGCCCCGCACCTCGGCCACGGCCCGGACGAAGCGGTCGACGTCCTCGTCGGTCGTGTACACGTACGTGCTCGCCCGGCTCGTCGCGGTCAGGCCGAGTCGGCGGTGCAGCGGCTGGGCGCAGTGGTGGCCCGACCGCACCGCGATGCCCTGCGCGTCGAGGTACTGGGAGACGTCGTGCGCGTGCACGCCCGCGACGTCGAACGCGACGAGCCCGGACCGGGGCACCCCGACGGGCGGCCCGACCACGCGGACACCGGGGACCGTCGCGAGCCCCTCGAGCATGCGCTGCGCCAGGGCCTCCTCGTGGTCGCGGACCCGGTCGGTGCCGATGCGCTCGAGGTAGCGGACCGCCTCGGCGAGCGCGACCGCCTGCGACACGGGCTGCGTGCCGGCCTCGAAGCGCTCGGGGGCGGGCAGGTAGTCCGACGACTCCATCGTGACGGTCGTGATCATCGAGCCGCCCGTGCGGAACGGCGGCAGGGCGTCGAGGAGCTCGCGCCGGCCCCACAGCACGCCGATGCCGTTCGGGCCGAGCATCTTGTGCCCGGAGAACGCGGCGAAGTCGAGGTCGAGCGCGCGGACGTCGAGCGGACGGTGCGGTGCGGACTGGCAGGCGTCGAGGACCACGAGGGCGCCGTGCTCGTGCGCGGCGGCGACGACCTCGGCGACCGGGGCGACCATGCCGGTCACGTTCGACACGTGCGCGAAGGCGACGACCCGGGTGCGCTCCCCGATCATCCCGACCATGTCGTCGGCGGTCCAGGTGCCGTCGTCGGCGACGGGCACCCAGCGCAGGGTCGCACCGGTGGTGGCGGCGAGCTCCTGCCACGGCACGAGGTTGGCGTGGTGCTCGGCCTCGGTGACGAGCAGCTCGTCGCCGGGTCCGATGCGGAAGCGCTCGGCGGCCGCTCCCCCGCGGCCGTGGCTGGCGTTGGCGATGCCGTACGCCACGAGGTTCAGCGCGTCGGTCGCGTTGGCGGTCCAGACGACCTCGGACGGGCTCGACGCCCCGACGAAGCGGGCGACGGTGGCACGGGCGTCCTCGTAGGCGTCGGTCGCCAGGGCCGCGAGCGTGTGGGCACCGCGGTGCACGGCGGCGTTGTCGCGCTCGAGGAACCGGCGCTCGGCGTCGAGGACCTGCACGGGCCGCTCGGCGGTGGCCCCGGAGTCGAGGTACGCGAGCGGGGCGCCGTTGACCTCCTGGTGCAGGATCGGGAAGTCCCGGCGGATCGCCTCGACCTCGGCGGCGGTCAGTGGCCGGGTCGGCACGTGCGGAGCGGGGGCGTCGGTCACCACACAATCGTGGTCCCCGACGGCCCCCCGCGTCCAATCGCCCAGAGCGGACACCGACCGCGCGACCGGTCCCCGCGCGGACGGCCTACTGGTTGCCGATGTGCTCGTCCGCGGTGTCGCGGGCGCCGTCGATCTTGTCGTCGTACTTGCCCCCGGTGGCCTTCTTGACCGCGTCGGCGACCCCGTCGAGTACCTTGTCGCTGATGCCCTCGGCCTTCTCGCTCTTCAGGGCGTCCTGCACCTTGCCGTCCTGCAGGAACTGCTGTGCCTTCTTGGTGATGTCGTCGAACCCGGCCATCGTGCCCTCCTCGTCGTGCGGCGGAGCGGTGCACCCCGCGCTGTCGCCGATGCTAGGCCGACCGCCCCCGCGACGTCCGCGTCGGACAGAGCGGCCCCACGACGACCGCGTCGGGCCGACCGACCCACGACGCCCGCGTCGGGCCGACCGCCCCCGCGACGTCCGGCGGTCCCGCACCACGGAGCGTCAAGTCATCTGCGCGCTGCGCCGCCGGGCGAGCAGGTACCCGACCGCGACCGAGCCGGCGACCGCGAGCATGGACGGCACGAGGACGTCCGTGCCCTCCTGGGTGAACTCCACGACGAGCACGAGCGCGGTGAACGGTGCCCGCATCGTCGTGGCGAGGAACGCCGCCGCCCCGACGAACGCGAAGGACACGAGCGTCGAGCCGTCCGCGGGCCAGAGCAGCACCCACGCACCGCCGAGGGCCGCACCGACCGCCGAGCCGATCGCGATCGACGGGGTGAGCGTCCCGCCCACGGCACCGGCGCCGATGGTCGCCGAGGTCGTGATGGTGCGGAGCACGGCGAGGAGGAGCAGGAACACGATCGGGCCGACCCCGGCGAAGTCGGGCGCACTCGTCGTCGCGTTCATCGCGACGAGCCCGAGCGCGCGTCCGTTGCCGAGGATGTCGGGGAACGGCACGGCGATGAGGCCGACCATCGCGAAGACGACCGGCAGCACGACGAGCAGGTGCCACCCCTTCGGCGCGGTCGCCTGCAACCGGTTCGTGAGCTTCACGAACCCGACCCCGGCGAAGCCCAGGAGCGGGCCGACGACCACCGCCCACACGAGCAGCGACGGCGACAGGTGCGTGGCCGGCACGTGGTAGAGCACCTCGTCGGGGATCACGAGCCGGGCGGTCACCGCGGCGATCGCGCTCGTGGCGAAGGCGGGCAGCGCGGTGGCGAAGGTGAGCTCGCCGAGCAGCACCTCGACCGCGAAGAGCGCGCCGCCGAGCGGGACGTCGTAGACGGCGGCGAGACCGGCCGCGGCACCGCACGCGACGAGGATCTTCCGCTCGCGGTCGGTCAGCCCGGCCTTGACGGTGACGACCTGGGCGAGCCACGCCCCGACCTCGCGCGGGGCGACCTCCTTGCCGATCGAGGCGCCGAGCCCGACCGCGAGGATCTGCACGCCCGCGTTCGCGAGGGTCGCCAGCGCCGGCATCCGCTTCCCGCCCACGGCGGCGGGCACGGAGACGACCGGTCGCCCCCAGCGCCGGAGCGCCCACCAGGCCACGCCTGTGAGGACACCGGCGGCGGCGAGCGCGAGGAACCGGTTCCACCCGGACGGCGCATCGGCCGCCTCGAGGTGTCCGCCGAACGGGTACCCGAACGCGACGAACTGGATGAGCTGCAGCGCCAGCCAGACCGTGATGCCGGCGACGCCGCCCGCCAGGCCGACGAGGGCGGTCACCACCGCGAGCTTGACGGCCCAGACCGGCGTGGACGTGCGTGTCGCGGTTCCGGTCTGCGGCATGCCGGGAAGCCTACCGGCCCGCCGGGGGTCGCCGGGGGCGACCGCGTCACGGACGGGAGGCGCGGCGCGGGCCCGCCACGCGCCTCCCGTCCGCCCCACGGGGACGACGGGAGGGACGGGGCGGGCCCGGCACGCGCCTCCCGTCCGCCCCGCGGGGACGACGGGAGGGACGGGGTGGGCCCGGCACGCGCCTCCCGTCCGCCCCGTCGCGGTCAGACGGCCGTGACGTGGAACGGCACCACGCAGTCGGCCGGCAGCAGCGGCACCTGCAGTCCGACGGTCTGCAGCACGCGTCCGGTGGCCGTGCGGTCGCCGCTCCACCACGCCGGCGGCGTGACCAGGTGGGCGTCGCCGAGGACGACCGGGTCGACGCGGTACCGCGTGTCCGGGTCGAGGTCGCGGAACAGCATCGGGCCGGTGCCCGACACCTCGGACCGGCCGACGCTCGCGAGGAAGAACACGGCCTCCCGCCGGTCGGGTGCGACGACGCCGTACACGCGGCGGGTCGGGTCGACCTCGTCGACACGGACGAGGTCCCCGCCGTGCAGCAGGGCGCGCCACCGCTGGTGCAGGGCGATCCACTCGGCGAGCACGGCTTCCTCGTCCGGGGTCGCGAGGGTCAGGTCCCACTCGATGCCGAAGTGCCCGACGAGCGCGGTCCCGGCGCGGAACGACACGTCGTGGACGCGTCCGGTCGTGTGGTTCCGGCCGCTCGCGACGTGGGCGCCGAGGAGCTCGGGCGGGAGCAGCTGCTGCGTCCAGCGGTGCATCTCCTGACGCTCGGCCGGGTCGATGTCGTCGGACACCCAGACCCGGTCGGTGTGCTCGAGCACGCCGAGGTCGACGCGCGAGCCGCCCGACGAGCACGACTCGATCTCGAGCGCCGGGAACCGCTCCTTGAGCGTCGCCATCAACCGGTACGTCGCCAGGGTCTGCTCGTGCACGGCGGCACCGCCCCCGGGGTGGCCGGCCTCGACGAGGTCGCGGTTGTGGTCCCACTTGACGTAGTCGACGCCGTACTCCCCGATCACGGCCGTCATCCGCTCGAGCACGTACGCGAAGGCCTCGGGGATCGCGAGGTTGAGCACCTGCTGGTCGCGGGAGCGCACCGGCAGGCGACCGTCGGCCTGCATGATCCACTCGGGGTGCGCGCGGGCGAGGTCGCTGTCCTCGTTCACCATCTCCGGCTCGAACCACAGCCCGAACTGCATGCCGAGCGCACGGACGCGGTCGACGATCGGCCCGAGGCCGTCGGGCCAGACGTCCTCGTCGACGTACCAGTCACCGAGCCCGGCGTGGTCGTCGCGGCGGTGCCGGAACCAGCCGTCGTCGAGCACGTACCGCTCGACCCCGAGTCGTGCGGCGCGCTCGGCGAGGTCGGTCAGCCGGGCCAGGTCGTGGTCGAAGTACACGGCCTCCCAGACGTTGATCGTGACCGGGCGCGGCGAGGTCGGGTGCTGCGGGCGGCTCCGGAGCCAGCGGTGGAACCGGCGCGCCTGGTCGTCGAGGCCGTCGCCGTAGGCGCCGTACACCCAGGGGCCCTCGTAGGTCCCGCCCGGTGCGAGCCGCACCTCGCCGGGCAGGAGCAGTTCGCCGCCGCCGACGACCTGGCGCCCGGTCGCGAGGCGCTCCGCGAGGTGGCGGTGGTTGCCGCTCCACGCGGTGTGCACGCCCCAGACCTCGCCGCGGGCGAAGCCGAAGCCGGGCTCGCCGACGCTCAGGACGGTCGCGGCGTCGGAGCCCGTGCGGCCCTTGCGGTTGTCGCGCTCGTGCGTCCCGACGACCAGGGCCCGGCGCTGCGGCGTGCGCTCCTTGCCCCAGCGGCCGGCGAAGTCGAGGACCTCGCGGGCGCGGGGCGGGACGGGCAGCGCGACCGTGAGGTCCTCGACCGTGTAGACACCCTCGCCCGTGTTCGTCACGGCTGCACGCGCGCGGACGAGTCCGGAGACGAGCACCTCGACCGTGACCCGCACGGCGAGCCCGGCGGTCCGGTCCTCGGCGTCGGCGACGACCGCGGTGTCCGTGACCTCGAGCGCCGTGACCGTGAACGCGGGCGACCAGTCCCGACCGTCCCGGTGCCCGGAGAGTCCGGGGCGTCCGGTCCAGCCGCGGTGCGGCTCCGGCAGCACGGCGAGGCGCACCGGCACGTCCATCTCGTTCGGGGCGACCGGCATCACGTCGGCCGCGGCCATCGCTGCGAGCGCGGTGTCGTCGAGGTCACCGAGTGCCGCACCCCAGTGCAGGACGGCGGGCAGGGCGGCGTCGCGGCAGTCGAGCACGAGGGACACGCCCCCTGCGGTCAGGTGGACGATCCCCGAGGTCGGCGCGGGGGTGGTGTCGGTGGGCATCGTTGCTCCTGTCGGCGGCGGTGACAGGACGAGCCTCGCCGGTCTGGGAGCGCTCCCGCAACCCGACGCGCCAACGCGACGGGAACCGCGGCGCCCGCACGGGAACCGTGGCGCCCGGTCAGGGATGGCGGTGCCCGGACGGCGGGCGCGCCGCCGGGTGGGTCAGAACCAGCGTTTCACCTTGAACACGACGTACAGGACGACCGCGAAGAGCACCATCGCGACGATCGACAGCGGGTAGCCCCACGTCCAGCTGAGCTCGGGCATGTGCGTGAAGTTCATGCCGTAGATCGCCGCGATGAGCGTCGGCGCGAACAGGATCGCCGCCCAGCCCGAGATCCGCTTCGTGTCGTCGTTCTGCTTCTGCGCCGCCAGGGTCGCGTCGACCGTCAGGGCATTCTGCAGGAGCTGCCGGAACGTGTCGAGCCGCTCGACCGTGCGGATGGCGTGGTCGAGCACGTCGCGGAAGCGCCGCTGCATCTCGACCGGCAGGTGGTACTTCTCGGCGCCGCGGTGCAGGTTCTCGATCATGCCGATCAGGGGTCGTGCGGCCCGCTGGAAGTCGACGACCTCGCCGAACAGCTCGTAGATGCGCTTCGAGACGCCGGGGACGCCCGCGAAGAGCTGGTCCTCGATCTGGTCGATGTCCTCCTCGAGCCCGTCGATCACCGGGGCGTACCCGTCCACGATCGAGTCCATGAGCGCCCAGAGCTGCGCCTGCGGGCCGACCGTCACGAGGCCCGGCTTGCCGCTCATCCGCTGCAGGGCCCGGGGCACCGCCTGCGGACCGCGCGGGTCGGCGGGCACGACCGCCAGGAAGAAGTCGCTGCCGACGAACGCGTGCACCTCACCGAACTCGACCTCCTCGCGGTCGTCGTGGTACACCGCGGGCTTGAGGACCGCGAACAGCGTCGAGCCGTACCGTTCGAGCTTCGGGCGCTGGTGCCCCTCGGCCGAGTCCTCGACCGCGAGCTCGTGCAGGCCGAGCGCGACCGCGACGTCGCCGAGCTCCTGCGCGTCGGGTCGGTGCAGCACGATGCACGCGGTCGCGCCCTCCTCCCCCACCATGCGGAAGGTGGTCTCCAGCGAGGGGCAGACGATCGGCGCGATCCGGTCGACGTAGACGGTGTTGAGCTCGACGGTCACGCTGGCCACCGTACGCACGGCCGACCATGCGCGGACGGGACGCGCCCGCGGGGGTGGGTCGCGCCTCCCGTCCCGCCCGTCGTTTCCGGGGAGCCCGGTCCCTGCCGGGGCGCGTCCGGACGCCGACACCGGGTCCGGCCCCGGTCGTCCCCCGCAGGCTGGGCGCGCGCTGCGCGCGCGGTCGGGCGGACGGCCTACGGTCCAGGTCATCAGCATGCTGACGATGGGAGTGGACATGGACAAGGCCTGGAGGATCGTGGTCGCGGCGAGCGCGGTCGTCGCGGTGGTCGGCGGCTTCCTCGGATCCGGCGCGGTGGTCGGGACGCCGATCGCGCAGGCGTCCGGCGGGGCACTCTCGGCGTCGTCGACGGCCATCGCGCCCGACGGACCGGCGTTCTCGATCTGGAGCGTCATCTACCTCGGGTTGGTCGCCTACGCGGTGCGGCAGTGCTTCCGCACCGCCGACGACGCCCGGCACCGTGCGATCGCCCTGCCGGCGACGCTGTCCCTGCTGCTCAACGCCGCGTGGATCCTGTCCGTGCAGTTCGGCGCGCTGTGGCTGAGCGAACCGGTCATCGTCGCGCTGCTCGTGGTGCTCGTCTGGACGTTCGTGGTGCTGCGGCGGAACCCGGCCGCGGGGACGGCCTCCGGGTCGGGCCTCGTCGAACGGGTGCTCACCGACGGGACCTTCGGGCTCTACCTCGGGTGGCTGTGCGTCGCGACCGCGGCGAACACCGCCGCGGTGCTGTCGGCCGCGGGCTTCCGGGGCTTCGGGCTCGGGGAGGACCTCTGGGGTGTGGCGGTCGCGCTCGTCGCCGGGCTCGTCGGCGTGCTGCTCGCGGTGTGGGACGGCGGTCGGATCGCGCCGACGCTGTCGATCGCGTGGGGGCTCGCGTGGGTCGCGGTCGGTCGGCTCGACGGGCCGCTCGTGTCCGTGCCGACGGCGGTGGCCGCGGTGGTCGCGGTCGCCGCGGTCGTCGTCACGACGCTCGTGGTGCGCACGCGCGTCGGCTGGGTCGGCGGCCGTTCGGCCGCCCGCCCCCGGGCACGGGTGGCGTAGGCGGGCGGCTGCCGCCGGCGGCCGGCGGCCGGCTGGTCACGCGAGGGCCGCGGCTGGTCACGGGCCCGACGGTCGGCTTCGCGAGGGCGACAGCCGGTGACGCGAGGGCCGCGGCCGACCACGCGAAAGCGACAGTTCCCCGCCGATGGTCGGCGGGGAACTGTCGCTTTCGCGTGCATGACGAGCGTCCGGGGCCGCGATGTGTCGCTTTCGCGGGGTGGTCGGTGCGGAAGCGGGCGGGCGCGAAGTGTCGCTCCCGCGAGGTGGTCGGCCGGCGGTGGCCGACCCGGGTCAGCGCGCGGCCGGCGTCAGGCCGTGGGCAGCGGCGACCGCCTCGTTGACGACCTCGCCCGCGTGCACGTTCACGCCCTTCGCGAGCGCCGGGTCCGCCGCGGTCGCGCGCTCCCAGCCCTGGTCGGCGATCGCGAGCGCGTACGGCAGCGTGGCGTTCGTCAGCGCGATCGTGCTCGTGCGCGGCACCGAGCCCGGCATGTTCGCGACGCAGTAGTACACCGCGTCGTGCACCCGGAAGGTGGGGTCGTCGTGCGTGGTCGGCCGCGAGCCCTCGAAGCAGCCGCCCTGGTCGATCGCGATGTCGACGAGCACCGAACCCGGGCGCATGTCGGCGACCATCGCATCGGTCACGAGCTTCGGCGCGGACGCCCCCGGGATGAGCACCGAGCCGACGACGAGGTCGGCGTGCTGCAGCGCCTCGGCGATCGCGTGCGAGGACGACCGCAGGGTCGTGACCCGACCGTCGAAGCGGGCGTCGAGCGCGCGGAGCCGCGGCAGGCTGATGTCGAAGACGGTGACCTCGGCGCCGAGGCCGAGCGCCATCGTGACCGCGTGCTCCCCCGCGACGCCGCCGCCGATCACGACGACGCGGCCGCGCGGCGTCCCGGGAACCCCGCCGAGCAGCAGCCCGCGGCCGCCGTTCGTGCGCATCAGGTGGTACGCGCCGACCTGCACGGACAGGCGCCCGGCGATCTCGGACATGGGCGACAGCAGCGGCAGCGAGCGGTCGGGCAGCTGCACGGTCTCGTACGCGATCGCGGTGGCGCCGGACTCGACGAGCGCGGTCGTCAACGGGCGGTCGGCGGCGAGGTGCAGGTACGTGAAGAGCACCTGTCCGGGCCGGATCGACGCGTACTCCGCGGCGACCGGTTCCTTCACCTTGAGGACCAGCTCGGCGCGCGCCCAGACCTCGGCGGCGGTGTCGACGACGGTCGCGCCGGCAGCGCGGTACTCGTCGTCGGTGAAGGACGAGCCCTCGCCCGCCCCGGCCTGCACGAGGACCTCGTGGCCGTGCAGGGACAGCTCGCCGACGCCCGCCGGGGTCGCCGCGACGCGGTACTCGTTGTTCTTGACTTCGGTGGGGACGCCGATCAGCATCACGGACTCCTTCGTGGGCGGTGCAGGTGAGCCCACGATGCGACGCCGTTCGACCCGGCAATGCCGGATCCGAACATCTGCTCACCCGGAGGCCGTTCGGTGCGACGGAGTTCGGCGAGCGGGTGCCCGGAGCCGGCTAGCGCGTCCGGAGCGACTCGCTCGGCAGCTCGCCGAACCGTGCGCGGTACGTCGCCGAGAACCGGCCGAGGTGCCCGAAGCCCCACGCACGCGCGACGTCCGCGACGCTCGTGCCGTCCCGGTCACCGCGGAGCAGGTCGCCCCGGGCACCGTCGAGTCGGACACCGCGCAGCAGGTCGCCCGGGGTCTGGTCGAGGTGTCGGCGCAGCGACTGCTGGAGCCCACGCGGACTCAGGCCGGCCGCCGCGGCGATCTCGGGCGTGCCGATCGGGTCGCGCGCGTGGGCGTGCACGTAGTCGAGCGCCCGACGGAGGCGGTCGTGCTCCGGACCGTTCCCGGACACCGCCGAACGCCAGCGGTCCCGGTGCGGGAACGCCTCGACCGCGGCGGTCACGAAGGACTCGGCGATCGCGCGCTGGGCGGCCGGGGTCAGGTCGTGCGTCCGGTCGAGCCAGGTGGCCGAGTGCGCCCGGACGACCGACTGCCACGCGCGGATGCCCTCGCTGGTGGGCCGTCGCATCGGGTCGAACGCGAAGTCCTCGTCCCCGACGACGCTCCGGACGAAGTCGCGGTCGAGCTGCACGAGGTTGAGGCCGATGTCGCGGTGGTGCAGCTCGTACGTGTCGGCGAACGGCAGGACCACCGGCACGCCGGGCTCGAGCTCGAACGCCTGCCCGCGGTAGGTGATCGTGCTCGAGCCGCTGCGCATCCACGCGATGACGAACTCGTCGTCGACGCGGCTCTCGGTGCGCAGGTCGACCAGGAACCGCGACGACCGGAGCGACATGCGGTCGTCGCCGACGCCCGCGAAGTCCCACTGGGGCTGCGGACGGGTGCGGCGGACGCGCGGTGCGGTGAAGTCGTAGTCGCCGGTGAAGAAGGCGAGCGCCTCGTCGACGTCGGTGCCGACGAGTCGGCGGAAGTAGCGGGGTGAGCCGTCGGTGGACGGGTCCGTGCCCGCGGTCGCGGACTCCGCGGCACCGGCCGACGCCGGGCCCGGGGCGGGTGACGCAGGGCGCGCAGCAGCCGTCGCCGGCTGACGGGTCTCGCGGGAAGGCACCATGCACCGGAGCCTAGGAGGAGCCACCGACAAAGTCGGTCAGCCCCTGACGCAGGTGGGGTGCCCGGACCCGCCGGGACACGCCGGTCACGGCTGCAGGATCGCCTGCCCGACGCTCTCGTCCAGGATCAGGTCGGTCACCAGTCCGGCCGCCAGCGCCCCCTTCAACGAGGCCGCCTTCGACCGGCCCGCGACGACGCAGACCCGGCGCGGGGCGCGCTTGATCGTGTCGAGGTCGGGAGCGCCCGCGCGGGCGTTCACCCCGATGTCCTTCCAGGAGCCGTCGGCCCGGTAGAACACCGTCGAGACGTCCCCGACCACGCCGGCCTCGGCGAGCTCGTCGCGGTCCTCGGGGTCGAGGTACCCGCCCGAGTACACGTGCGACGGCACCGGCGCCTGCGGGGCACCGACGCCGAACACGACGAGGTCCATCCGCTCGTGCAGGTCGAGGACCCGTCGGATCGAGCGTTCGCGGAACAGCGCCTCCTTGGTGGCCGGGTCGTCGAAGAACGCCGGGACGGGGAACTGCTGCACGAACGCGCCGTACGCCTCGCCGAACCGCCGCAGGATCTCGGAGGCGTAGACGATGCCGGTCGTGCGGGTGTTCGCGGCGCCGTTGATCTGCACGACGGTCGACCCGTGCGTGGTCTTCGGCACGAGGTACCGGCTCACCGCGCTCACGGTCGACCCCCACGAGATGCCGACGACCATGTTCGACTCGACGTACTGCGTGAGGATCCGCGCGGCGGACAGGGCCACCCGCTCCAGCCGGTCGACGTCGCTCGTGTGGTCGGGCACCGGGACGACGTGCGCGTGCACCCCGTACCGCGCCCGGATGTTCCGGCTCAGCGCCGCGGCCTGGTCGAGGGGCGACCGGATCTGGATGTCGACGAGCCCGGTGTCCCTGGCGTACTTCAGCAGACGCGACACCGACGATCGCGAGGTCGCGAGCTCGTCGGCGATGGCGTCCATCGTCAGGTCCTGCAGGTAGTAGAGGTGTGCGGCGCGCAGCGCCTGCTGGGTCCGCATCGGCTGCGCAGCGTCGCTCATGGGAACCGAGCATGCACGGACGTGCACGGCCTCTGCAACCCCTGTCGCGCCTCCAGACCGCTCTCCCGGCCACCTGCCGGGCCGGACGACACCTGTCCTGCACGTTCGTGCACGCGTGTTGCCCGCTCTCCCGAGCAGGCGCACCATCGAAGTCGACCCACGGAACCGACCCAAGGAAGCGACGCACCAATGTCGAAGAAGACGCAGCCCCGGAACACCGTGACGGCGCTCACCGAGCGACCGACCGCACAGGTCCTCGTCGTCGGTGGCGGCATCAACGGCATCGCCACCTTCCGCGACCTCGCCCTGCAGGGCGTCGACGTCGTGCTCGTCGAGCGCGGCGACTACGCCGGCGGCGCCTCGGCCGCGTCGAGCCACATGATCCACGGCGGCATCCGCTACCTCGAGAACGGCGAGTTCCGCCTGGTGCGCGAGAGCGTGCAGGAGCGCAACGGCCTCATCCGCATCGCCCCGCACTACGTCAAGCCGCTCCAGACGACGATGCCGATCTTCTCGACGTTCTCCGGCATCATGAACGCCCCGCTGCGCATGCTCACGCACAAGCAGCGCTCCACCAAGGAGCGCGGCGCGATGCTCATCAAGATCGGCATGACGATCTACGACTCCTTCTCGCGCGACGGCGGCTCGGTCCCGAAGCACGTCTTCCGCACCAAGAAGGCTGCGCTCGAGGACATGCCGGCGCTCAACAAGGACCTGAAGTACACGGGCACCTACTACGACGCGTCCGTCCACGAGCCGGAGCGCCTGGCGCTCGACGTGCTCAAGGACGGCCTCGCCGCCGGCACCGGGACCGGCTCGGCGAGCACCGCGCGAGCGACGAACTACGTCGAGGCCGCGGGCACCCGCGACGGCGGCGTCCTGCTGCGCGACCGCGAGACCGGCGAGGAGTTCGCGTTCCACGCCGACGTCGTCATCAACGCCTCCGGGCCGTGGACCGACCTCACGAACCAGGCGTTCGGCGGCGAGACGAAGTTCATGGGCGGCACCAAGGGCTCCCACATCGTCGTGCACAACGACGAGCTCCTCGAGGCCACCAAGGGCCGCGAGCTGTTCTTCGAGAACGACGACGGACGCATCGTGCTCATCTACCCGCTCAAGGGCCGGGTGCTCATCGGCACGACCGACATCGACGCCGACCCGTCGAAGCCGGTCACCACGACCGAGGAGGAGATCGACTACTTCTTCGGCCTGGTCAAGCACGTGTTCCCGCAGATCGAGGTCACGCGCGACCACATCGTCTACAGCTACTCGGGCATCCGGCCGCTCCCCCGCCACGAGGACACCGCCCCCGGCTTCGTGTCCCGCGACTACCGGATCGTCGACACCCCGATCGCCGGCCTGCCGGACAGCACCGTGCTGTCGCTCGTCGGCGGCAAGTGGACCACGTTCCGCGCCCTCGCCGCGCACCTGTCGACCGAGGCCACCACGAAGCTCGGCGTCGCCCGCACGGTCGACACCACCGGCATGCCGATCGGTGGCGGGAAGGACTTCCCGACCACGGACGCGCAGCGCGACCTGTGGATCACCTCGCACCGCGACGGGCTCGACCCGCAGCTCGTCGAGGGGCTGCTCGAGCGCTACGGCACCCGTGCCGCCGAGGTCGTGGACGTCCTGGTCGACGGCCCGGTCGAGCCGCTCGAGTCCGAGCCGTCGCTCACCCGCGCCGAGGTGGCGTACTTCGCCGAGCACGAGCAGGCCGTCCACCTGGTGGACGTCGTGCTGCGTCGCACGAACCTCGCGTTCGTCGGCGGGGTCACGATCGACCTGCTCGACGAGCTGGCGGACGTGCTCGCCGGGTCGCTCGGTTGGACGACCGAGGAGCGCGCGGACGAGGTCCAGCGCACGCTCGACGTGCTGCGCGAGTCGCACGGCGTGATCGTGCCGCTGCACACGACGGCGCAGCCCGCGTAGTCGGGTCGCGTCCACACGACGGACGGGAGGCGCGGTGCCGGCTGGCACCGCGCCTCCCGTCCGTCGTCCGGTTGCGTCCGGCGGGCGGGCGCGGTCGCGCCGTCCAGGCGGGCGCGCCGTCCACGCGGTCGCGCAGCCCGCGCGGTCGCGCAGCCCGCGCGGTCGTGCGATCGCTAGAAGCGCTCGCCCGTCGGGTCCTGCGCGGTCCGGTCGACGAGGTCCTCGCCGCCGTCCGGCTCGCCCTCCCAGTCCACCAGGCGCCACCCGTCGGCGGTCGACCCCTCGAGCTCCACGATCCCGGTGTTCTCGAGGTGCCGCTTCGTGCCGAAGTCGTCGGGGGTGTTCTGCGCGACCGCGCACGCCCAGGTCCGGATGGCCGCGCCGTGGCTGACCACCGCCGCGACGGCCGCCCCGGACGCCTCGACCCGGGCGATCGCGTCGTCGTAGCGGGCGAAGAACTCCTCGCCGCTCTCCGCACCGGGCATGCGGCTCGCGCGGTCGCCGGCCGACCAGCCGTGCACGGTCGAGATGTACATCTGGACCGACACCCGGTCCGACTTGCCCTGCGTGTCGCCGGCCTCGATCTCGCGGAGGCCGTCGAGCACGACCGGCTCGATCCCGAGCGCGGCGGCGAGCGGCGCGGCCGTGTGCTGCGTCCGCACCATCGACGAGACGAACAGGCGCTCGATGCCCCGGTCGGCCAGCGCCACCGGCAGCGCGGCGGCCTGCCGCTGCCCGAGCTCGGTCAGGCCGGGGCCGGGGACCTCGGCGTCGAGGATGCCGTGCACGTTCGCGGGGGTCTGGCCGTGGCGGATGAGCAGGAGTCGCATGCGGCCACCCTACGGACCGCCGGTGACGTCAGCCCTGCCGCGCCTTCCACCGGGGATCACGCTTGTTGATGACGTACACGCGTCCGCGGCGACGGACGACCTGCGAGCCGGGGACCTGCTTGAGTGCCTTGAGCGAGTTGCGGACCTTCACGGGTTCCTCCTGGTCGATGCCCTCTTGTTGAGAACGGTTGTCATGTAGGGTACCGGACATGCGTCCCGCCGCCATCACCCTCGTCTCCGCGCTGCACGACGTCGACGCCGACCAGGTCGCGTCCCGGATCGCCCTCGGACACCGCATGCACGTGTCGGGCACCGCGTTCGCCGCGGCGCGCGCGATCGCCGCCCGCGCCGACCAGCTCGACCGGGTGTGCGGGCCCGACGCCGACCACGGGCTCGTCGTCAGCACGAGCCCAGGAACCGACGTCCGCGCGGTCGGCATGCTCCTGGCGAACGCCGCCCGCTCCGAGACCGGTGACGACCGCGTGCTGCGGCACGTCGTCGCGGTCCTGCGGGCCGACGAGGTCGCGCACCTGCTGTGGTCCGACGTCGACGACGCCTTCGTCGCCGCCGACCGGGTCACCACGGTGGTCGAGTACGCCACGGTCGTCGTGCTGGACCGCATGGAGCCGCTCTCGGGTCGGCGCCGACGGGCACTCGTCGCACTCCTGCACCGCCTCGCACCGCACGCGGCGATCGTCGCCCGGCACACCGTCCGGTCGGCCGCCGACCTCCCCGCATCGAACGGCGGAGCGGCGCGGCTGCTGGCCTCCGGCGCCGGGTGGATGCGCGCGCTGTCGACCGACGCCGGGCGGACCGACAGCGGGCGTGCGCCGTGCGACGACCTGGTGACGCTCCGCTACCGGGAACCGCTGCCCTTCCACCCCGGACGACTCGCGACGGTCATCGCCGAGGACCTCGCCGCCGGGGTGAACGGACGGGTGCTGCGGTCGCGGGGGTTCTTCCGTCTGGCGTCCCGACCGGACCACGTCGGGTCGTGGTCGAGCTTCGGGGCGATGCTCGCCCTCGACCCGACCGCGAACCCGTCGTGGGACGCGGACGCCCCGATCGGGCAGGCGATCTGGTTCGTCGGCGAACGGCTCGACGTGCACGGCATCGAGCGCGCGCTCGACACCGCGCTGCTGACCCCGGCCGAACTGCTCGCCGGCCCGGCGCTGTGGCGCTCGTGGGCGGACCCGTTCCCGGCCTGGCCGGCCGTGGACGCGCAGCAGCCGGAGTGACCGGTCGCGTGCTGCACGTGTCGAGCAGCGCGCGGCATGCCCGGCCGGACCCGCGTGTCGAGCAGGGCGTGTGGCCGGTCCCGACCGGGTCCGCGTGTCGACCAGGACGCGCGGCCGGTCCGGGCGGGCCCGCGCGTCAGGTGAGCGTGTCGAGCAGGGCGCGCGCGGTGACCGCGTCGGTGACGAGTTCGTTGACGAGACCGGCACGCACCGCCCCGATGATGCTCGGCACCTTGGCCGTGCCCACCGCGACCCCGACGGCGTGCGGCACACCGGCCAGGATCTCCCGCGAGGTACGGACCATGCGCTCGCTCCCCGGGAACTCGATCGCCGAGCCGTCGGCGGCGTAGAAGTTCAGGCAGACGTCGCCGGCGGCCTGGTCGAACACGGCGTCCTCGACCGGGATGCCCCGGGCGAGGGCGTCCCGCGTCGGGGTCGGCGCGCCGATGCCGAGGATCGCGCCCTTCGCCCGGCTCCAGAGGCCCACGACGTGCTGGAACGCCGGGTCCTCGTCGAGGGAGGCCCGCATCGCCTCGCTCGGGAGCGCCTGCGCGAACAGGAAGGCCGGGATCGCGCCCGAGTGCTCGGCAGCGGTACGGGTGATCTCGTTCGTCTGGAACCAGGGCATCGGGTCGGCCTGGCCGCCCACGGTCGGGACGAGCTGCACACCCGCGAGGGGCGGCATCCCGGCGTGCGCGACGTCGTACACGGTCCGCCCCGAGCTCATCAGGACCGCGTCGCCCGGGACGAGCCCCATGCCGTCGACCGCGGCGGCGATGGGTGCCGCGAGGTCGGCGCCGAGCGTCGCCCCGTGCGTCACGGCCGCGAGGTGCACGGCCCGCAGCCCGAGCACGACCGTCAGGCGTTCGGCGAGCGCGACGGTCTCGTCCTGGAACGGGTCGACGACCTCGATGCGCACGAGTCCGGCGCGGCGGGCCTCGGCGACGAGCCGGCTGACCGTGGGCCGGGAGACCCCGAGGCGCGAGGCGATCTCGACCTGGGTGGCGTCCTCGAGGTAGTACATCCGCGCGGCCTGGTACACGGTGTCGAGCGGGAAGCGGGGCCGGGTGCCCTCCGCTCCGGTCGTGCTCTCGGAGGACATGCTGCGGGACCCTTCGATCGATCGGACACCGCGATGCTAGTCCGGCCGTCGCTCAGCGGATCGTGAACCCGCCGTCGACGCGGAGGTCCGCGCCGTTCACCATGCCCGCCGCCTCGCTCGCCAGGAACAGCACGGCCGCGGCGACCTCGTCCGGGGTGGCGAAGCGGCCGGTCGGGATCTCGTCCTGGTGCCGCAGGCCGGCCTCGTTCGCCCAGGCCGCGCGGCCCAGGTCGGTGAGCACGACGGTCGGGGACACCGTGTTCACCGTGACGCCGCGCCCGCCCCACTCGAGCGCGAGCACCTTCGTCAGCCCGAGCACGCCGGCCTTCGACGCACAGTAGGCCGCATGCCGGTCGAGACCGACGTGCGCCGCCTGCGACGCGATGTTCACGATGCGGCCGTACCCGGCGGCGAGCATGTGCCGGCCGACGGCCTGCGCGACCCGGAACGTCCCGGTCAGGTTGACGTCGAGCGTCCGGCTCCACGCGGCGGCCGAGAGGTCCTCGGCGGCGTCGAGCGCGACGATGCCGGCGCAGTTCACGAGCACGTCGACCCGGCCCGTGGCGGCGACGACCGTGTCGACCGCGGCGGCCACCGAGGCGTCGTCGGTGACGTCGCACCCGACCCCGAGGTGCGCGCTCTCCCCGGCACCGGACAGTGCGTCGGCGGCCCGGCGTGCACCGTCCTCGTGCACGTCGACGATCGCGACCCGGGCTCCCCGCGCGGCGGCGGCCCGGGCGATCGCGAGACCGATCCCGGAGGCCCCACCGGTCACGACAGCGGTGCGTCCGGAGAGGTCGTTCGTCAGGTCGACGGAGTCGGGCCCGGGGCGGAGTGCGGCGTCGAGGTCGGTGGTCATGCTGGTCGCTCCCTTGCGTCGGTGGTGGGCAGAACCGTAGCAGAAATTGTGTGCTGGACAACGGTTCCGTCGGGTGTACAGTCGTCGCCGAACCATCGGAACGGGCCCAGCCCGGCTGACCAACGGAGGAACAGCGCATGTCGACGACGACGACCGGTACCCCAGCGACACCGACCACGACGACCGCCCCCGCGGACACCGTCACCGCCACGATCCCGACGACGATGCGCGCCGTGGTGGTGCACGGACCCGGCGACTACCGGCTCGAGGAGCGCCCGGTGCCGACGCCCGGTCCGGGCGAACTGCTCCTCCGCACCGACGCCGTGGGCATCTGCGCGAGCGACCTGAAGTGCTGGCACGGCGCCGCGAAGTTCTGGGGCGACGAGCACCGCGCCGCGTGGGCCGAGACCGACCGCGTCCCCGGGCACGAGTTCGTCGGGACCGTCGTCGCCGCCGACGACGCGGCGCTCGCGAAGCGCGGTCTGGCGATCGGCGACCGGATCGCGTGCGAGCAGATCGTGCCGTGCTGGGAGTGCCGGTACTGCCTCGAGGGCTCCTACTGGATGTGCGCCGTGCACGACATGTTCGGCTTCAAGGGCTTCGACGGCGCGATGGCCGAGTACGTGCTCGTCCCGACGCGGGCCCTGACCCACCCCGTCTCGCGTGCGCTGCCCGGCCAGGTCGCCGCCTTCGCCGAGCCGCTCTCCTGCGCCTTCCACGCCGTCGAGCGCGGCGAGATCCGGTTCGGCGACACCGTGGTGATCGCCGGCGCGGGCCCGATCGGTCTCTCCGCCATCGCGGGCGCCCGCCAGAAGAACCCGCTGCGGGTGGTCGCCCTCGACGTCGTCGACGCGAAGCTCGACCTGGCCCGCAAGGTCGGTGCCGACGTCACGATCAACATCGCCCGGGAGGACGCGGTGGCCCGCGTGAAGGAGCTCACCGACGGCTACGGCGCCGACGTGTACATCGAGGCCACCGGGCACCCGTCCGCGGTCCCCCAGGGCCTGGACCTCCTGCGGAAGCTCGGCACGTTCGTCGAGTACTCGGTCTTCAAGGACGCCGTCTCGGTCGACTGGTCGATCATCTCCGACGACAAGGAGCTCGACGTGCGCGGTGCCCACCTCGGACCGCACACCTGGCCCGCGGCGATCAAGCTGCTCGAGTCCGGGACGCTGCCGATGGACGAGATCTGCACGCACCAGTTCCCGCTCGAGGACTTCCAGCAGGCGCTCGACCTGGTCGGCGACTCGGCCGGCGCGAGCGTCAAGGTCTCGATCGTCCCGTCCCTCAGCGCGCCCACGACCGCGGCGGCGTCCGGGTCGGCGGCGTCGTCGACCGCGTCGTCCACCGCCGAGTCCGTCCCCGCGGCCGCCGCCGCGCGGGCCTGAGCGCACGAGGAGTCCGAGGCATGTCGACGACGACCGCCCGCGCGACCACCGCGCCCACCGCCGCCCCGGCCCGCGCCGAGGGCCGACTCGACCGGATGGGGATCCCCCGTCCGCTCGCCCTCGGGTTCGTCGCCGTGCTGGTCTTCATGACCGGCAACGGCGTCGAGTCCAACTTCATCACGCCGCACATGGTCGCCGTCCTCGGCAGCCCCGAGGCCACGGTCGCGACCATCGTCACGTTCTACAGCCTCGCCGCACTGATCGGCAGCTACGTCTCGGGCGCCCTGTCCGACCTCGTCGGGCCGCGACGCGTGATGATCCTCGGGTTCGCCGTCTGGGTCGTGTTCGAGGTGCTCTTCCTCGTCGCGCTCGGTCTCGGCAGCGTCCCGTTCGCCGCCGTGGCGTACGCGATCCGTGGCTTCGGCTACCCGCTGTTCGCGTTCGCCTTCCTCGTGTGGGTGAACATCACGACGCCGGTCGAGCGCAACGGCTCGGCGGTCGGCTGGTTCTACGTCGCGTTCACGGGCGGCCTGCCGACGCTCGGGTCGCTCTTCGCGATCGGCGCCATCCCGGTGTTCGGCGGCGGGACGACCGGTGAGACCGGTGCCATGGTCGCGTCGATCGCGCTCGTCGTCGCGGGCTTCCTGATCATGCTGTTCGGCGTCCGCCTGCCGAACGGGTTCTCCCGGATCGCCCCGGCGGGCGAGAGCGCGTGGCGCGTGCTGACGAGCGGCATCCGGCTCACCGCGACGCGGCCGAAGGTGCTCATGGGCTTCCTGGTCCGGCTGATCAACACGGCGCCGGAGTTCGGCATGTTCGTCGTCCTGCCCGCCGTCATCGCAGACCAGCGCGGGTGGGGCCAGGGCCGCTGGCTGCTCATGACCGTCTGCGTCTACGCCACGAACATCCTCGTCAACGCCCTGTTCGGCTGGGTCGGGGACCGGATCGGCTGGCAGCGCACCGTCAAGTGGTTCGGCATCGTCGGCTCCGCCACGGGCCTCGTCGCCTGGTGGTACGTCCCGCAGCTCGTGCCCGCCGGCTCGGACTGGGGCTACGTGCTCTCGGTCGTCGCGGGCTGCGTGTTCGGTTGCCTGCTCGCCGGGTTCGTGCCGATGGGCGCGATCATGCCGGCGCTCGCCCCCGAGCACAAGGGTGCGGCGATGGCGATGTACACGACCGCGGCGGGCGGTGCCGCGTTCCTCGGGACGGGCGTCGTCGCGGCGGTGTTCGCCCTCGGCGGCGGTGGCGAGGCCGTGACGTGGACCTTCGTCGGGCTCTACGCCTGCGCGTTCGTGATGATCCACTTCCTCGACGTCCCGCAGCGCCGGGCGACACCGCACCGGCAGCACTGACCCCGCGGCACCGCCGACAGCGCCGGCCGGTGCCGCCGGCGGCGCCGAACGGTACCGCCGGCACCGCCCCGCAGCACCGACGCCCCGACCCCGGGCGACGGCGGCCGTCCCGCCGTCGCCCGGCACCACCCGACCCACCACGGGTCGGCCGACACACACGAAGGAACGAACGAGATGACCACGATCCACGACGACCCGGAGGAGTTCGCCGAGGACCAGCTGGCCGGCTGGCTGGCACTCCACGGTGACCGCGTCCGCGGCGTGCACGGGGGCGCCGTCGCCCTGCCGACCGAGGGTGCCCCGCCGCAGGTGGCGGTCGTGGTCGGCGGTGGCTCCGGCCACTACCCCGCCTTCTGCGGGCTCGTCGGCCCCGGGTTCGCCACCGGCGCGGTCGTCGGCAACGTCTTCACCTCGCCGTCCGCGGCGCAGGTCTACTCGGTCGCCAAGGCCGCCGACCAGGGCCGCGGCGTGGTCCTGTCGTTCGGCAACTACGCCGGCGACACGATGAACTTCGGGCTCGCCGCCGAGCGGCTGCGCGCCGAGGGCGTGGACACCCGCATCGTCGTCGTGACGGACGACGTCGCGAGCTCCGACGAGGTCGCGCAGCGTCGCGGCATCGCCGGCGACTTCTCGGTCTTCAAGGCGATGGGCGCGGCGGCCGCGGACGGCGCCGACCTGGACACCGTCGAGCGACTGGGGAACGCGGCGAACGCGGCCACCCGCACGATCGGCGTCGCCTTCTCGGGCTGCACCATGCCCGGGGCGACCGGCCCGCTCTTCAGCGTCCCGGACGGCCACCTCGGCCTCGGCCTCGGCATCCACGGCGAGCCCGGCATCCGCGACGTGCCCGTCCTGCCCGCGACCGACCTCGCACAGCTGCTCGTCGAGCGGGTCCTCGCCGCCCGCCCCGACGGCGCCAGCACGCGGGTCGCGCCCGTCCTGAACGGCCTGGGCGACACGAAGTACGAGGAACTGTTCCTGCTCTGGGGCCGGGTGCTGCCGCTGCTCACCGCGGCCGGACTCGAGGTCGTCGAGCCCGAGGTCGGCGAACTCGTGACGAGCCTCGACATGGGCGGCTGCTCCCTGACCCTGCAGTGGCTCGACGACGACCTCGAACGGCTCTGGCGTGCCGACGCGTACACCCCGGCCTACCGCAAGCTGCGGGCGCCGGTCGCCGCGCTCGTGCCGGCCACCGCGGTGCAGGAGGCCGAGGCGGAGGCGACGGTCGTGCCGGAGGCGACCGACGCCTCCCGTCGGGCCGCCGACGCGGCGCGCGCCGCCGTCGCGGCGATGGACGAGCTGCTGCGTGAGCAGGAGGAGACCCTCGGGCGGATCGACGCGGTCGCCGGGGACGGCGACCACGGACGCGGCATGGTGAAGGGGATCGGTGCGGCCCGCAGGGCGGTCGAGCAGACCGGCCGGGAGGCGGGGGTCGCCTTCGTCCTCGGACGTGCCGGTGACGCGTGGGCCGCGTCGGCGGGCGGCACGTCCGGTGTCCTGTGGGGTGCGGCGCTCGAGGCCTTCGGGCGGGCGCTCGGTGACGACCGCGAGACGGTCGCGCCCGCCGACGTCGTCGACGCCGCCCAGGCCTTCGCCGACTCGATCGTGCAGCTCGGCCGCGCGTCGCGCGGCGACAAGACGCTGCTCGACGCGCTGCTGCCGTTCGTCGACGAACTGCGCGCAGCGGTCGAGCAGGGCGCGGCGCTGCCCGAGGCGTGGCAGGTCGCCGCCCGGACCGCGGTGGAGCAGGCGGCGGCGACCGCCGACCTCACGCCGCGGGTCGGACGGGCGCGACCGCTCGCCGAGAAGAGCAAGGGGACGCCCGACGCGGGCGCCACCTCGATGGGGATGGTCCTCACCCGCGTCGGCGAGGTCCTCGCCGCACGCGCACCGAAGGAAGGAGTGGTCGCGTGACGTACCGGTTGGTGGTGGGCTCGGACGACGCCGGGTTCGACTACAAGGAGGTCATCAGGCGGGACCTCGAGGCCGACCCGCGGGTGGCGTCGGTGGTGGACGTCGGGGTCGACGCCGAGGGGCACACGGCGTACCCGCACGTCGCCGTGGACGCGGCACGGATGGTCGCCACGGGCGAGGCCGACCGGGCGGTCCTGGTGTGCGGCACCGGGCTCGGGGTGGCGATCAGCGCGAACAAGGTCCCGGGCATCCGTGCGGTGACCGCGCACGACAGCTTCAGCGTGGAGCGGTCGGTGCTCAGCAACGACGCCCAGGTGCTGTGCCTCGGGCAGCGGGTCGTCGGGCTCGAGGTCGCGCGACGCATGGTGCGGGAGTGGCTCGGCTACGTCTTCGACCCGGGCAGCGCGAGTGCCGACAAGGTCGCCGCGATCTGCGGGTACGACGGCTCCGCCCCGGTCGGCGCGGACGCCCTCGAGACCGGCGGCGGCCCCCGGGACTGAGGCAGCCCGTCGCGTCCCGGGTACCGGGCCGTGGGTCCCAGCCGGCTGTCGGTTGCCGGACGTACGGTACCCGGGACGCAACGCTCCACCGAGGGGAACACCGATGCAGAAGTCAGCCTGGCTGCCCGCCGTCCTCGCGCCGCTCGTCGTCGCGGGGGCCGTCGCCGCCCCCGTGATCGCGAACGCCGCCGCCGACCCCGTCGCGGGGAAGGACCCGAGCGCCGCGGACGTGATCGCGAGCGTGGCGCAGTCCCGCGACGCACAGTACTCGGGCCGGCTCTCGCAGACGAGCGACCTCGGGCTGCCCGAGCTCCCCTCGGGTGCCGGCGGGTCCTCCGTGCAGGGCGACGCGTCCGACGTGCTCGGGCTCCTCACCGCACCGCACACCGCGCGCGTCTACGTCGACGGACCCGACAAGCAGCGCGTGCAGCTCACCCAGCAGCTCGCCGAGCAGGACGTCGTCCGCAACGGCGACGACGTCTGGACGTGGGACTCGAAGCAGCGCACGGCCGTGCACGTCACGCTCCCCGCCCGCGGGGACGCGCCCGCCGCCGGCACCACGACCCCGGCCGACGTCGCCCGGCGCGCGATCGACGCGATCACGCCGAGCACGACCGTGTCGAAGCCGACGGCCGTCCGGGTGGCGGGCCACGACGCGTGGCAGGTCACGCTGACGCCGAAGTCGGACGACACCCTGGTGGGCTCCGTGCGGCTCGCGGTGGACCAGCAGACCGGCCTGCCGCTCCGCGCGACGGTCCTCGCCGCGGGCAGTGCCGACCCGGCGTTCCAGGTCGGGTTCACGAGCCTCGACTACGGCGCGCCGGCCGCCCGCCTGTTCGACTTCACCCCGCCGAGCGGCGCGGAGGTGACGACGAAGGACCTGTCCGACGCCGACCACGGTGGCCACGCGGCACACGGCGACGGCACGGCAGCCGACCGCGGCACGCCCACCGTGACGGGTTCGGGCTGGGACACCGTGGTCGAGCTGCCCGCGGGCTCCGTCGACCGCTCGGCGCTGCAGGGCGACGCCGACGCCTCCGGCCTGCTCGACCAGCTGACGAAGCCGGTCGACGGCGGGCGCGCGGTGCAGACGAAGCTCGTCTCCGTCTACCTGACCGACGACGGCCGCGTGTTCGCGGGTGCCGTGCCGGTGTCGACCCTGGTCGCCGCGGCGAAGTGACCGCGACCGCCGACCTCGCGATCCGGACGGAGGCGCTCGCCAAGGTCTTCCGCCGCCAGCGCGCCGTCGACGGGATCGACCTCGCCGTGCCGCGCGGGTCGGTCTTCGGGTTCCTCGGTCCGAACGGCTCCGGCAAGACCACCACGATCCGGATGCTCCTCGGACTCTCGTCGGCGACGAGCGGCCGCATCGACCTGCTCGGCCAGCCGATGCCCGCCGCGCGCCACACCGTGCTCCCCCGGGTCGGGGCGCTCGTCGAGGGGCCGGCCTCCTACCCGTACCTGAGCGGTCGGGCCAACCTGCACCGCTTCGACGCCGCCGATCCCACGTCCGACCCGCGGTCCCGGAAGACCCGGGTCGACGCCGCCCTCGACCGGGTCGGCCTGACGCACGCGGCCGACAAGAAGGCGCACGCGTACTCGCTCGGCATGAAGCAGCGCCTGGGGCTCGCGAACGCGCTGCTCGCACCCCGGGACCTGCTCGTGCTCGACGAACCGACGAACGGCCTCGACCCGCAGGGCACCCGCGAGGTCCGGAACCTCATCCGGTCCCTCGCCGACGACGGGACGACCGTGTTCGTGTCGAGCCACCTCCTCGCCGAGATCGAGCAGGTCTGCACCCACGCCGCGGTGATGCGCACCGGGCGCCTGGTCGCGCAGGGCGCGCTCGACGACCTCCGCGCGCAAGGTGGCCGGACGATCACGGTCCGGACGCCCGACGTGGGGCACGCGGGCACGGTCCTGATCGGCCTCGGCCTGACGCCCCGACGGGACGCCGGTGCCGACACGCTCGTCGCGGACCTGCCCGCCGAGACGGAACCCGAGGCCGTGACCGCGGCGCTCGTGCACGCCGACGTCCGGGTCCGCGGGATCACGGTCGGCGGCGGCACGCTCGAGGACCTGTTCGTCGCGCTCACCGGGGATGGGTTCGATGTCGCAGCCTGAGACCACCGCACCGCAGCCCGACGCGGGCGCCGGGGCCACGGCCACGGCCACGGCCACGGCCACGGCCACGGCCCACCGTGCGGACGCCACCGCGCCGCAGCCCCACGCCCCCACCGGCCGGGGTCGCACGTTCGCCCTGCTCGGGTCCGAGCTCGCCCTGGTCTTCCGTCGGCGCCGCACCTGGGCGATGCTCGGGGCGCTCGCCCTCGTCCCGGTCCTCATCGCGATCGCGGTCCGCCTGACCACCGACGGCGACGACGGCGGCCCGGCCTTCCTCGGGGACATCACGAACAACGGACTCTTCGTGGCGTTCACGGCACTGACGGTGTCGATCCCGCTGTTCCTGCCCCTCACGGTCGGGGTCGTCTCGGGCGACACGGTCGCGGGCGAGGCGTCGCACGGCACGATCCGGTACCTGCTCGTCGCGCCGACCGGGCGACTGCGGTTCATCCTCGTCAAGTACGTCGGTGCGGTGGCGTTCTGCCTCGCCGCGACCCTGCTCGTGGTGCTCGTCGGAGCCCTCGTCGGGGCGCTGCTGTTCCCGATCGGCCCGGTGACCCTGCTGTCCGGGACCCAGGTCGACGGGTGGTCGTACGCCGGGCGGGCGGTGCTCCTCGCGCTCTACGTGACGCTGTCGATGCTCGGGCTCGCGGCGATCGGCCTGTTCGCCTCGACGCTGACGACGGTGCCGGTCGGGGCGATGGCGACCACCGTGGTGCTCGCCGGGGTCTCCCAGGTGCTCGACCAGCTGCCGCAGCTCGACTGGCTGCACCCGTTCCTGTTCTCGCACCTGTGGCTCGGGTTCGGCGACCTGCTGCGCGACCCGATCGCGTTCGACTCGTTCGGGTCGAACGCGCTGCTCCAGCTCGGGTACGTCGCGGTCTTCGGCGCGCTCGCGTACGGCCGCTTCGCGACGAAGGACGTCCTGAGCTGACGCGAGACGCGGCCGACCCGCGCCGACCCGCGCCGAACTGACGCGCGCGACCCACGCCGACCCGACGGGCGCGATCCGCGCCGACCCGACGCGCGCGACCCGCGCCGACGACGAACGGGCCCGACGTCCACCAGGACGTCGGGCCCGTGTCACGAGCGCCGGGGCTCAGGAAGCGGGGCTGGCCGTCCCGCCCGCCATCGTCTCCGTGTCGGCCCCGCGCTGGTCGGCGTACCGGTCGCGCAGGTCCCGGGCCTTCTCGGAGCGGTACCAGTCGAGGCGTGCCCCGGTCTCGACGGTCTGCATGCCGATCACGACCTTGCCGCGGGACCGCATCTCGGCGAGGTCCTCGTACGCGTCGACGATGTACTCGAACGGGTAGAAGCCCGAGATGAGGACCTGCACCCGCCGGTCCTGCACGGCCTTCGCGAGCATGGTGAGCAGCTCGCGCGCCTCTTCGTCCTCAGCAGGCGCGCGGAGGAACCGGATCTCGACGTCGCGCCGTTCCTCGGACGACACGAAGCGGTCCTCGCCGACGCCGAGTCGTGCCGCGAGGCCCTTCGCCGCGTCGTCGCCGTGGTTGTCGATGAACGCCGTGATCGGGCGGCCACCGGCGATCTCGCGGATGCGGTCCTCCTCGCCGTCTCCGTAGGCCACCGGGAGGGTGCCGATCTGCCGCAGGTAGTCGTGGTTGCGGGGGCTGCCGAGCGCGATCACGGTCGCGCCGGCGTCGTGCGCGAGCTGGCACTGGATGTGCCCGACCCCGCCCGCCGCGGCGCTGATGACGACGGTGTCGTCCGGTCCGAGGCGCAGGGCGCGGACGATCGACGCCGCGGTGCAACCGGCCAGGTACAGGCCACCCGCGACCTCCCAGCCGACGTGTTCGGGCTTCTTGATGACCGCGCCGCGGGGTGCGCGCACCCAGGTCGCGTGCGCGCCGCCGTCGGGCGCGTGGCCCATGACCTCGTCGCCGACCTTGAGGTCGCGGACTTCGGAGCCGCGTGCGCGGACGATGCCGGCGAAGTCGACGCCCTGGTGGGCGGGGAACGCGAGGTCGACGTGGTCGCGGAGCTTCCCTTCGCGGAGGAAGCGCTCCACGTGGTTGAGTCCGGCGGCGACCACCTCGACGACGACGTCGCCGGGGCCGGGTTCGGGACGTTCCTGCGGGACGAGCTCGACCACGTCGAACCCGCCGTACCGGTCGTACTGCACTGCACTACCGATGCGCATGAGGGACTCCTTCCGTCTGCATGCCACCGGTGTACTCGCGCAGACGGGACGGTGTCCGTGAGCACGGGGTACTCCGCGGGTCCCCCGCGACGCGCGGGAGCCACAGCCGGACCGGCCGACGGTCCGGTCGCCGGGCAGGCGGTCCGGCGGACCGATGCGCGTGGGCACGGGACAGGCGGACCGACGCGCACGGGCGCGGGACGGGCGGACGGGAGGCGCGGTGCGGGCCCGCCCCGCGCCTCCCGTCCGCCCCGCACCGCGTCGGTGACGCGACCGGTCAGCGCTTGCCGGCCGCCTCCGCGACGCGCGCCGCGGTCGCCGCGTCCAACCGGAACGCGCGGCGGTCGCCCTCGGGGCGGGGCACGCGGACGGGCGTCGACCAGACGGACCCGTCGGCGGCGACGTCGACGACGAGCGCACCGGAGGAGACCCAGGCGGACTCCTCGTCGTACGGGCCGACGACGTCGGAGTCGTTCGCGACGCCCGGTGCGACCAGCACGGGCACGCCCGCGAGGGACCCGGCGGAGTGGTGGTGCAGGTGCCCGCCGAGGACGAGCCGCACGTCGGATCCGTCGAGCACCTCGGCGAGGTCCTCGGGGTTCTGCAGGCGGAGCGCCTCGTGCAGCGCGGTCGGCGCGGGCACCGGCGGGTGGTGCAGGACCACGATGCTGCCGTGCTCGACCGGGTCGCCGGTCAGCGCCGCGCGCAGGTGCTCGAGGGCGGTGTCGCTCACCTCGCCGTAGCCCGCGCCCGGGACGCTCGTGTCGACGGTGACGATCCGGAAGCCCGCGACGAGGGACTGCCCCGATACGGGGACGCTCGGCGGCGTGTACTGCATCGTGTGCGCGAACGGACGCCCGCCCTCCCCCAGGACGTGCCCGTCGGCGAGGACCTGCCGGAAGCCCTCGCGCAGGTCGTGGTTGCCCGGCACGGCGACGAACGCGGCGCCGTGCCGCTCGGCCCAGGACCCGACCCGCTCGCGCACGGTGCGGTACGACTCCGGACTGCCGTCCTCGGAGACGTCGCCGGACACGACGACGAGCCCGACGCCGGGGACCGGGTCGACGTGGGCGAGGACCGCGTCGAGGGCCGCGGTGGTGTCGACGGTCCCCTGGTGCAGGGCGCCGTCGCCGGTCAGGTGGGTGTCGGACAGGTGGAGGACACGGAGGGTCCCCGGTGCGGGCGGCTGCATGCGGACACGCTAGCGACGTCGGTGGTCCGGGGGCTGCACGGCGGGTGGACCGCGGGTGGCGCCGACGGACGCGGACGCGGGGGTGCGTGCGGCGGCCCCGCTGCGGGTGGCGCCGGCGGACGCGGACGCCGGGGCGCGCGGCGGCCCACCGCGCTACCGTTGCCGCGTGACCGACGCCCCGATCGACCTGCGCTCCGACACCGTCACCCGCCCGACCCCCGCGATGCGCCGGGCGATGGCCGAGGCCGAGGTCGGCGACGACGTGTTCGGCGAGGACCCGGAGACGAACGCCCTCGAACGCGAGGTCGCCGCGCTGCTCGGGTACGAGGCCGGGCTGTTCACCCCGACCGGCTCGATGGCGAACCAGCTCGGGCTCCGCCTGCACGTCGCCCCGGGCGAGGAGCTGCTGGCCGACGTCCGCGCACACGTCGTCCGTGCCGAGCTCGGTGCGGCCGCGGTGTTCTCGGGCATCACCACGCGCACCTGGCCCTCGGACCGCGGGCGCCTCGTCGCCGAGACCGTGCGCGAGCTGGCCGAACCGAACGCCGGCGCGTACTCGGTCTCCACCACGGCGATCGCGGTCGAGAACACCCACAACTTCGGCGGCGGCACGGTGCAGCCGCAGGACGAGATCCGCGCGGTGCAGGCCTTCGCCCGGGAGCACGGGATCGCCCTGCACCTCGACGGCGCCCGGCTCTGGAACGCCCACGTCGCGACCGGCACCCCGCTGCACGAGCTCGCCGCCGGGTTCGACACCGTGTCCGTCTGCCTGTCGAAGGGGCTCGGTGCCCCGGTCGGCTCGGTGCTGCTCGGCACGCGCGAGCACGTCGCCGCCGCACGGACCTGGCGGAAGCGCTTCGGCGGGGGCATGCGGCAGACGGGCTTCCTCGCCGCCGCCGGTCGGTACGCGCTCGGCCACCACGTCGACCGGCTCGCGGAGGACCACCGGAACGCCCGGGTCCTCGCCGCGGCGCTCGACGTCGACCCGGCGACGGTGGACACGAACATCGTGTTCGCCGAGGTCGCCGACCCGGCCGCCTTCGTCACGGCCGCGGCGGAGCGGGGCGTCCGGGTGATGCAGCTCGGGCCGCGCAGCGTCCGGCTCGTCACGCACCTGGACGTCAGCGCCGACGACGTCGAACGTGCGGCCGAGGTGCTCGCGGCCCTGCCCCGCTGACGGGACGAGCACGGAGCCGACGCCGCGGCGGTCGAGCGGCTGCCCGCGTGGCCCGCAGGCCGGAATCCGTCGGTACCCCCCGAACGGGGCACACCTGGGGCACAATGCTCGTGGACCCGTCACCGACTCCCCCGGGACTCCGGTGCGGTCCACCTCCGTGCCCGAGCCCCGTCCCGAGGAGCCCGCCATCCCCGTCCCGTGCCCGCGCACCCTCACGTGCGCAACGCCCGTCCCGCCCACCACCGATCGGAGCGCCCGGTGAACCGCCGGCGCGTCACGGCCGCCGCCGCCGCGCTCAGCTGCGTGCTGATCGCCGTCCCCACCGCCGCCTCCGCGAACTCCTGGTGCGGGTGGTGGCGCGAACACCACCGCCCGCCGGCGGCCTCCTCGACGCCGACACCGACGGAGCAGCCGGAGGACACGACGCCCGCTCCCGACGACCGGTCGGGCGACGAGCAGCCGACCACGGAGCCGACCGAGACCCCCACGGAGCAGGCAGAGACGGCCCCGGACACGACCCCCGTGACCGCGGCCCCCTCGGACGACACCCGCCCGCCCGCACTGTCCTTCGTCGAGGACTTCGACACGCAGGCAGCGGTCGGCCGGGTCGCGTCGACGTACCCGCAGGCGTGGCAGCCCTACCCGGACGGCACGTCCGGCATCTACGAGCCGAGCAGGACCGTCTCGGTGCACGACGGCGTCCTCGACGTCCCGCTCGGTGGTGCCGGCACCGCGGGCACGTTCGGCTCCCTCGCGGGCGCCTGGGGCCACGTCGGCGGCACCTTCTCGGTGCGCGCGAAGGCGACCGGCGGCGACGGGAACGGCGCGGCCTTCATGCTGTGGCCGAGCTCGAACGTCTGGTCCGACGGCGAGATCGACTTCCCGGAGGGCAACTTCGAGGAGCGCCCGCAGGCGTTCCAGCACGCGATGACGCCCGGTCGCGAGGCCGAGCGCACCCAGGTCGACAGCGGCGTCTCGTGGCGCGACTGGCACACCTACACGGTGCAGTGGGAGCCGGGGCGGTCCGTCACGTACAGCGTCGACGGCCGCGTGCTCGAGACGATCACGCACGACGTCCCCACGACCGCGCACCGCTTCATGTTCCAGACCGGCAACTGGGGCGCGTCCGGCAACCTGCTCGTCGACTGGGTCGCCACGAGCGAGTGACGCGCGTCGTCCGCACCACCTGACGGACGGGAGGCGCGGTGCCGGCCGGCACCGCGCCTCCCGTCCGTCGCGACACGGCCCCGGCGGTCGCGGTCGCGGGCGCGGTCGCGGTCGCGGTCGCGGAACGACACCCCCGCCGTCGTTCGACAGCGAGGGTGTCGCCGGACAGCAGCGAGCCGTCCGTCGCGGCGTGGCCGTGCTCAGACCGCGGCGGCGGTCCGTGCCGGCAGCGGGAACCCCAGCGGGTCGGCGCGCACGGTGTCGAGCGCCGACGCGAGCGCCCCGAGCACGACGACGTCGCCGCCGAGCCGGGAGGCCACGACCTCCGGCGTCGGGTCGTACGCCCACGCGGCCAGGTGCGCCCGCGCACGGTCGATCACGCCCGAGGCGGCCTCGGCGATCGCGCCGGCCACGACCACGCGGTCGATGTCGAGCAGGCTGGCGAGCAGGACGCACACGCGGGCCAGGCGGTCCCCGAGCCGGTCGACGACCTCGAGCGCGACCGGGTCACCGAGCGCGGCGGCGGCGAACACCTCCGCGGCGCCCGGCCCGGCCTCGCCGTCGGCGGAGACCCCGGCGTCGAGCAGGGACCCGGGGCCGATCCGTCCGGCGTCGCGTGCTGCGCGCACGAGGTCGCGGGCGGTCCGGCCGATGCCGTTCGACGACCCCACGCCGTCCACCAGGTCGAGCACACGGAGCTCGCCGGCACCGCCGCGTGCGCCGCGCAGCAACGACCCGTCGACCACGAGCCCGGCGCCGAACCGCTCCCCCGACAGCAGCGCCGCGAAGGAGGCGTCGCCGGAGGACGGCCCCTCGGCGAGCGCGGCCGCGTTCGCGTCGTTCTCGACGACGACGCGTCCGTGCCCGACCACGCCGCGGAACCCGGGGTTCATCGCGTCCCAGAAGCCGCCGTCGGCCGGTGAGGCACCCGTGGCGTCGACGGGCGCCGGGACGCCGACCACCGTGACGAGCACCCGCTCCGGGTCGACCCCGGCACCGGCGAGCGCCGTCGCGATCGTGTCGGCCGTGACGCCGAGCCGCACCGGGACGTCGAGGCCCGTGTCGCCGAGCGCTCCCTCGGCCCGCGCGAGGACGGTGCCGCGCAGGTCCGCGACGAGGGCGGCGACGCGGTGCTGCCCGGCGTCGACGCCGACGACGACACCGGCGTCGGGGTCGAGCGCGTACCGACGGGCCGGACGCCCCTTCTGGTACTCGCCGGCGGCCCGGGCGTCGTCGAGGTCGCGCAGCCACCCGAGCCGGACCAGCTCGGCGCACGCCCCGAGCACGGTCGAGCGGGTCAGGCCGGTGGCGTCGATCGCCTCGGTCGCGGTGAACGCCTCGGCGTCGAACGCGTACGCCAGGACCGTCTCGGCGCTGGTGGCGCGGACGGTCGCACGACGTGGTGGCATGCGCCGACCCTACCGTCGGAACAGTTGCTTGCGCGATTAGATTTTCTGGGTAGATTTACTCCCGTGAGCCGGCACCGACGCCGGACGCGACACCCGGGACGGCAGTGACGCCGATCCGGACGGACGGAGACGACGTGCAAGCAGACGCCACCACCAGGAGCGCCGCAGCGGTCAGCCGCCGCGGGTTCCTGCTCGGGGCCGGCGGCATCGGGGCGGGCCTCGCGCTCGCCGGGTGCGCCCCGCTCGGGTCCTCGAGCAGCCGCCCCGAGACGATCACCTTCTACGTGTCGAAGCCCGAGGTCATCGGCTACTTCGACGACGTCATCGCGACGTTCCACGACAGCCAGTCGAGGATCCGGGTCGTGCGCGACTCGACCTCGAACATGTCGGCGAACTTCGTCCGGAACCGACCGCCGGACCTCGGGTGCCTGAACTACAACTACGCGATGGTCTCGTTCGTCGAGCACGGCGCCCTGACGGACCTGTCCGACCTGCCCGAGAAGGACACGATCAACCCGGACCTGTGGCCGCTCATGCAGCAGACCGCCACGTACCCGGGCCGCACGAGCGTCCTGCCCTACTCGGTGACCGCCGCGTCGGTGATCTACAACAAGCGGATCTTCGCCGACCAGGGCCTCGAGGTACCGACCACCTGGAGTGCGTTCCGCGACGTGTGCGAACGGCTCGTCCGGGCCGGCATCACGCCGATGTACGGCACGTACAAGGACAACTGGACGATCGCGCAGGGCATGTTCGACTACTCGGTCGGCGGCATGCTCGACCTGCAGGAGACCTTCGCCGCACTCGACCGCGAGGGCACCTCGGTCGGCCGGGGTTCGAGTGTGTCGTTCGAGAAGGACTTCGCCGCACCGGTGGACCGCATGGTCGACCTGCTGCAGTGGCACCAGGAGGGCGCCGCGAGCCGCGGGTACGGCGACGGCAACCTCGCGTTCGCGCAGGGGAAGGCCGCGATGTACCTGCAGGGGCCGTGGGCGCTCGGCGAGATCGCGAAGTCGAACAAGGACATCGACCTCGGCACGTTCCCGTTCCCCGCGACCGACGACCCCGCCGACAACAAGGTGCGGGTGAACGTCGACCTGGGGCTCTGGATCCCGGAGGCGTCGCGCAAGCAGGAGGCCGCGCGCGAGTTCCTGTCGTTCCTGATGAGCCCCGCGGTCAACGACCGGTACAACGCCGACAACAACGGGTTCGGCGTCCGCAAGGACTCCCCGCCCGCGGCGAACCCGGCCCTGCAGGGCATGCAGGCGTCCTACGACGCCGCACGGTTCTCGCTCGGCGCCTCGCAGCTCATCCCCGCCGAGATCCCGGTGGCGAACTACCTGCAGTCCATCGCCTTCGGCGGTGCCCCCGCTCCGCAACTCCGCACCCTCGACGGCGACTGGGCGCGTCTCGCGCTCCGCACGGCCGCGTAAGGAGACGACCTTGGCAACCACGACCACCGAAGCCGTCACGACGGCGGGCCGCCGCCGACGGGGCGGGAACGCACCGCGCCTCCAGTCCGGGCGGGCCGGCGCCGGCCGGAAGCAGCGGGTCGACCCGCTCTTCCTGCTCTTCCTCGTCCCCACCCTGGTGCTCTTCACGCTCGCCATCACGCTCCCCGCGGTGATGGGCATCGTGCTGAGCTTCACCGACTCGGTCGGGTTCGGCGAGTTCCGGTTCACCGGGTTGACGAACTACGTCGCGCTGTTCTCCGACCCGGCGATCCTGCAGGCGTACCTGTTCACGATCGGGTTCTCGCTCGTCACCGTGCTCGTCGTGAACGCGATCGCGTTCCTGCTCGCCATCGCCCTGACCTCGCGGGTGCGCGGGAAGATCGCGTTGCGGGCGGTGTTCGTGCTGCCGATGGTGATCTCGGGCATCGTCATCGCGTACGTGTTCTCGTTCCTGTTCGCGAACTCGCTGCCGGCACTGGCGACCACGCTGGGCTTCGCACCGCTCGAGCAGAGCATCCTCGCGAACCCGGACCTCGCGTGGGTCGCGGTCGTCGTCGTGACCGCGTGGCAGGCGATCCCGTCGACGCTCCTCATCTACATCGCGGGCGTCCTGTCGATCCCCGGCGAGGTGTACGAGGCCGCCGCGCTCGACGGCGCGAGCGCGTGGCGGCAGCTGGTGTCGATCACGGCACCGCTGACCGCGGGCTACATCCTCATCAACCTCGTCATCGGCTTCAAGAACTTCCTCAACTCGTACGACATCATCGTCGGCCTGACCGACGGTGGTCCCGGCACCTCGACCACGAGCGTCGCGATGTCGATCTTCAAGGGCTTCAGCGGCGGGGACTACGCCTACCAGATGGCGAACGCGACGGTCTTCTTCGTGATCGCCGTCGTCATCGCCGTGATCCAGCTGCGGGCCACCCGCGGGAAGGCAGCGCTCTGATGTCCCTCCAGGCACCCCTCCGACCGGGGACCACCGCGACCGGTTCGATCCGCTCCGTCGACGCCGACCGGAACCCCGGCGGCCGCGCCGCCGGTCGTCGAGGCGGACGGTCCAACTGGCCCGTCACGATCCTGCTCGTCGTCTGCACGCTGTCCGTGCTCGTGCCGCTGTACGTCACGGTGGCGATGGCGTTCAAGACCACCGCCCAGGCGGTCGACGGCAACGCGTTCTCGCTGCCGGCACCGTTCAGCGTCGACGGCTTCGTGCAGGCGTGGGAGCTCACCGACTTCCCGCGGGCGTTCGGTGTCTCGGTCCTCGTCGCCGCGATCACCGTGGCGGGCACGATCCTGCTCGCGTCGTTCACGGCGTACGCGATCGCCCGGAACTGGGACCGCCGGCTCTTCCGCTGGTCGTTCTTCTACCTGCTGGCGGCGATGTTCCTGCCGTTCCCGGTGCTCGCGCTGTCCCAGGTGAAGCTGACCGGGCTCGCCGGCCTCGACAACCCGATCGGCGTCGCGATCCTGCACGTCATGTTCCAGCTGTCCTTCAGCGTGCTGCTCTTCACCGCCTTCCTGCGCTCGATCCCGGCGGAGCTGGAGGAGAGTGCACGCATCGACGGGGCGAGCACCGGGCAGGTGTTCTGGCGGCTCGTGTTCCCGCTGCTCGCGCCGATGAGCGCCACGGTCGGCATCTTCGCGTTCCTGGCGTCGTGGAACGACTTCGTGATGCCGTCGCTGATCACCTCGGACCCGGCACTGCAGACCCTGCCGGTGCTCCAGCAGATGTTCCAGACGCAGTTCAGCAACAACTACAACGTCTCGTTCGCGTCGTACCTGATGGCGATGGCGCCGGCGATCATCGTCTACCTCGTGACGCAGCGCTGGGTGATGGCCGGCGTGACGCAGGGCGCCATCAAGTGACGAGCACCACCACGAACCCCGCACCGACGACCACGAACCACGGAAGGACCGTCGTGACCGACACCCTCGCCCAGCCCGCTGCGACCACCACCGACGAGACCTGGTGGCGCCAGGCGAGCGTCTACCAGGTCTACCCCCGCTCCTTCGCCGACGCGGACGGCGACGGCATCGGCGACCTGCGCGGCGTGACCAGCCGGGTGCCCTACCTGGCGTCGCTCGGGGTCGAGGCCGTCTGGCTCAGCCCGTTCTACCCGTCCGCCCTCGCCGACGGCGGCTACGACGTCGACGACTACCGTGACGTCGACCCGCGGCTCGGCACGCTCGACGACTTCGACGAGATGGTCGGGGCGCTGCACGCCGCCGGCATCCGCGTCATCGTCGACATCGTCCCGAACCACACGAGCGACCGGCACGCCTGGTTCCGCGAGGCCCTCGCGTCACCGAAGGGCAGCCCGGCCCGCGACCGGTACGTCTTCCGCGACGGCACCGGCGCGTCCGGCGAGCAACCGCCCGCCGACTGGGTGTCGATCTTCGGCGGCCCGGCGTGGACCGCGGTCGGCGACGGCCAGTGGTACCTGCACAACTTCGCCTCGGAGCAGCCGGACCTGAACTGGGCGAACCGGGAGGTCCGCGACGACTTCCTGCACACCCTGCGCTTCTGGTCGGACCGCGGGGTCGACGGCTTCCGGATCGACGTCGCCCACGGCCTGACGAAGGACCTGCCCGACGGTCCGCTGCCGACCTGGGCCGAGGTGACCGCGGCGCCGAAGGACGGCTCGCACATCCTGTGGGACCGTGACGACGTGCACGAGGTCTACGCCGAGTGGCGCCAGGTCTTCGACGAGTACACCCCCGCTCGCACCGCGGTCGCCGAGGCCTGGGTCGCCGCCGACCGCCGTGCGCGGTACGCCAGCGCCGAGGGGCTCGGGCAGGCGTTCAACTTCGACCTGCTCGAGGCAGACTTCGACGCCGGGCAGTTCCGGAGCGTCATCGAGTTCAACCTCGGCCTCGCCGAGCAGTCCGGCTCGTCGACGACGTGGGTGTTCTCGAACCACGACGTCGTCCGGCACGCCACCCGCTACGCGCTCCCCGCCCGGGACGGCGACGAGCAGAAGCAGGGCGCCGCGTGGCTGCTGGCCGGCGGCTCGCAGGACGCACTCGACCGTGCGCTCGGGCTCCGGCGGGCCCAGGCTGCGACGCTGCTCGAACTCGCGCTCCCCGGCTCCGCCTACCTGTACCAGGGCGAGGAGCTCGGCCTGCACGAGGTCGGCGACATCCCCGACGCCGAGCGGCAGGACCCGGCGTTCTTCCGGAACCCGGGCGTCGACGTCGGGCGTGACGGCTGCCGCGTCCCGATCCCGTGGACCCGCTCGGGGCCGTCGTTCGGCTTCGGCGCGGGCGGCGCGCACCTGCCGCAGCCGGCGTGGTTCGCCGACTCGTCGGTCGAGGCCGAGGACGCCGACCCGGACTCGACGCTGAACCTGTACCGGAAGGCCCTGGGCCTGCGCGGCCAGCTCCAGACCGAGGAGCACCTCGAGTGGATCGAGACCGGCCGCGACGACGTGCTCGCGTTCCGCCGCCCGAACGGGTGGACGAGCGTGACGGTGTTCGGCGACGAGCCGTACGCACTCCCCGCCGGCGAGCTGCTGCTCGCCTCCGCGCCGGTGGCAGACGGCGCACTGTCGGGGGTGGGGACCGCCTGGTTGCGTTCCTGACGGGACCGGGAGGCGGACGGGAGGCGCGGTGCGGGCAGGCACCGCGCCTCCCGTCCGTCCAGTGGTCGCGTCGACGGACCGGGCGGACCCGCCCGTCCTGGGTCACCTCGACCGGCCGGACGGACCCGCCTGCTCAGGCCGACGGCTCCGCGATCTCGCGGAGCGCCGCCAGGTGCGACCGCCAGGCGGCACGGCCCGCCCGCGACAGGGTGAGCGACGTCCGCGGGGTCTTGCCGACGAAGGCCTTGCCGACGGTCACGTACCCGGCGGCCTCGAGCGCGCTGACCTGCTTGCTCAGCGCCGAGTCGGTGACCTCCACGGCGTCGCGGACCTCGCGGAAGCCGAGCGTGCCGGCGCGGTCGAGCGCCGCGACGACCGAGAACCGGACCGGGTTCTGCAGCAGGTCGTCGAGCCGGTGCCGCGGGTGCGTGCCCGACGTGACGGTCACGACCGGGACTCCCGCGCAGCGCAGGCGAGCGTGACGACGAGCACCGCGCCCGAGGTCACCGCGGACCACAGCACCGAGCCGTGCACCCACGCGACGACCGCGATGGACGCGCCGTAGGTGACGGTCCACGCCGCGATGTACCCGGTCCAGCGACGCCCCCGGGCGAAGGCGGAGCGCCCGCGGATCGCGGCGGTGAACCAGAGGACGAGCGCGAGCACCACCGCGATGGTGCCGACGTAGGCGGCGGCGAACGCGCGACCCTCGCTGAGGCCCATCGCGAAGGTCCCGAGTGAGGTCGCGGCGCCGAGCGCGACGATGAAGGCGACGTAGGGCCACCGGACCCCGTCGTGCGCGCGGCGGGCGATGCGGTCGGCCTGCGCCAGGAGCGCTCGGGCCTCGGCGGGCTGGATCTCGGTCATGTGGTTCCCCTCTCCGGTCTCCACCCTGGCATGTACTTTCCATCTTGGCAAGTGGTTTCCATGCCGTGGCGCGTCGGTGGTGCCCGGCTAGGCTCGCGGCATGAGCGGCGCTGCCATCGACGTGCGGGACCTGGTCGTGCGGTTCGGGGACCGGACGGTGGTGGACGGCCTGACCTTCGCGGTCGCGCCGGGCGAGACCTTCGGGCTGCTCGGCAGCAACGGCTCCGGCAAGACCACGACGATCCGGGCGTTGCTCGGCATCACCACGCCCACGAGCGGGACGCTGACGATCGACGGCCAGCCCTTCCGACCGGCGACCGGCGGCGTCGGGTACCTGCCCGAGGAGCGCGGCCTGTACCGGAAGGAGTCGGTGCTCGACGTGATGACGTACTTCGGCGTCCTGCGCGGGCTCGGGCGGGCCGAGGCGACCGCGTGGAGCACCGGGTTCCTCGAGCGCGTCGACCTCGGCGACCGGGCGAAGGTCCGCGTCGACCGGCTCTCCGGCGGTCAGCAGCAGAAGGTGCAGCTCGGCATCACGATCATGGACCGCCCGCGGCTCCTCGTGCTCGACGAACCGACGAAGGGCCTCGACCCGGTGAACCGCCGGCTCCTCCTCGACCTGGTCGACGAGCGGAAGGCGGACGGCGCGACCGTCGTGCTGGTGACCCACCACATGGACGAGGTCGAGCGGCTGTGCGACCGGATCCTGCTCCTCAAGGACGGACGGGCCGCCGCGTACGGATCCGTGCCGGACGTGCAGGACGCCTTCGGCGGCGCGGTCGCCGAGGTCGCGCTCGACGGGCCCGTCCCGCCGTCCCCGCTGTACCGGCTGGTCCGGCACGAGGGCCACGTCGCGCACCTCGCACCGACCGCCGCAGCCGCACCCGACGGCTCCGACGTGCTCGCCGCGCTCGTCGCCGCGGGTGCGCACGTGACGGGCTTCGCGATGCGGCGGGTCCCCCTCGATGAGGTCTTCGTGCAGGTGTACGGACACGGGGCCGGCACCGAGGCGGAGGCGTCGGCATGAGCCGGGCAGGACGCCGGGCCGTGGACGCGCGCGCGGCGGACGGGATGCGCGGGTCGCCGGGAAGCGGCCGGGGCGGCGGTCGCGCCGGTGTGCTCCGCACGGTGGTCCGGTTCGAGTTCGTGCGAGCCGTGCGGAAGCCCGCGTTCTGGATCGGCACGCTGGCCCTGCCGCTCGTCGTCGTGGTCGTGTCGCTGCTCGTCGGGGTGGGCCAGGCGGCCGGGACGGACTCGGCGTCGTCGAGCGCAGCGGCCGCGCGGACCCCGTTCCACTACGTCGACCACTCCGGGCTCGTGTCGGCGTCGGTGGCCGCGGAGTGGGGCGGCTCCCCCTCCGAGGACCCGGCCGCCGACCGCGCCGCCGTGCGCGCCGGGACGCTGGACCTGTTCGTCGAGTACCCCCGCACGCCCTCGTCGGCGCCGATCCGCCTGCAGGGCGCCGATCGCGGCCTGTTCGAGAACGGCGGGTACGCGACCCTCGCCGAGAAGGTGCTCGAACGGAGCGTGGCCGCATCGGTCGACGACCCCGAGGCCGTCTCGCTCCTCCGCTCGCCGCCGGACACCGAGCTCACGACCTGGTCGGACGGCCGGGAGGCCCCCGGGTGGCTGTCGATCGTGCCGCCGTTCCTCTACGTCGTGGCGTTCTTCGGACTCGTCGTCCTGCTCGCCACCCGCATGGTGACGGTGGTGGTCGAGGAGAAGGAGAACCGGATCTCCGAGATGGTCCTGACCACCGTGACCGCCGGACAGCTCATCCGCGGCAAGGTCGTGGCGATGCTCCTCGTCGGCCTGGTGCAGGTCGGGGTCGTCGTCGTCCCCGGGCTCGTCGTCGCCCTCGTCGCGCTCCCCCTCGTCGCGCCGCGGCTCGGCGGGCTCACGGTCGACCCGTGGCGGATGGTGGTGGGCGCGCTGCTGCTCGTCGGTGGCGTGCTGCTCGCGTCCGGGCTCTTCGTCGCCGTCGGTGCCGCGGTCCCCTCGATCAAGGACGCCTCGACGCTGCAGTCCGCGGCGATCTTCGCGCTCGTCGTGCCGCTCTACGCCGCGTTCTTCGTGGCGACCACCCCGACGTCCCCGGTGGCGGCGTTCTTCACGTGGTTCCCGACGTTCACGCCGATCACCGCGATGGTGCGGAACGCGGTCGGGACGCTGTCGGTCGCCGAGTCGGTCGGGGCCGTCGTCGAGGTGTTCGTCGTGGCGGCCGTGCTGCTGTGGGCCGCCGAGCACCTGTTCCGGCACTCGGTCGCGCAGTACGGGTCGAAGGTGACGCTGCGGCAGGTGCTCGCGATGCGGCCGGGGCGGCGAGGCCGGTAGGCCGGCCCACACCGGGGAGCGTCCCGGTGGTCGGGTGCCGGTGCTCGGGCGCCGGGAGTCGGGCGCCGGGTGCCAGGCGGCGACCCCGGTCGCCGATCAGCCCAGGACGGGTTCAGCCCAGGACGGGGGCCGCGTCGAGGTCCCAGGGTGCCGGCTCCTGCTCGCGCCACCCGGCGCGGACGGTGCGGATCATCCGGTCGAACTCGACGAGCACGTCGAGGTAGGGCCGCACGAGCATCTGCACCTGGAGCCCCTGGTAGACCGCGATGAGCTGCGTCGCCGCCTGGTGCGCCGGGATGCCGAGCTGCTCGATCCCGCGGACGACGTCGAACTCGAGGCCGTGCGCGACCTCGCCGACGTACTCGTCGAAGCGGGCGCGGAACAGCTCGCCGAAGTCGCACTCCGACGACGCCAGGTTGACGACGCCGGCCAGCAGCCGCACGAGCCCCGGGTCGGCCACGTCCTCGGCGAGCGAGCGCCGCACGTGGTCGACGGTGCACGCGGCCGGCTGCGACCGACCGGTGCCGCGCAGCTGCACCCAACGGTCGTACGTCACCAGGAGCAGGGCGTCCCAGCTCGGGAAGACGCGTCGGACGTCCTCGACGGTCACCCCGCACGTGTCGGCGACCGCCGCGGTGTCGACCTGGTCGAACGGGTACAGCCGGTAGGCGCGGATCGCGCTCCGGACGACGCGGTCGGCGAGGACGCCGTCGTCGACGGGCGTCGCCTGCAGGTCGTCCATGGGGACAGTCCACCGCATCCGGGCGCCGGCTGTCGCGACCCCGAGCGGGGGCCAGTCGCCAGGTCGGCCCGGCGAGGCCGGTGTGCCGGGCCGGGCCGGCCGGCCGGGCTCGCCCGCCGCCTCGTCAGCCGAGCGTCACGGGTGCGGCCGACGGGCGGACGCGCTGCCGCATCCACACGAAGAAGCCGGTCAGGGTGAACGCGCCGTAGAAGACGTACATCAGCCCGGACGCGTAGTACCCCGCCGAGAACAGCAGCGGCACCCCGACCAGGTCGACGGCCACCCAGACCAGCCAGAACTCGACCCACCCCTTCGCCATCCCGTAGGTGGCGAGCAGCGAGCCGACGAAGATCCACGCGTCGCTCCACACCGGCTCGTACGAGCCGAGGGCGCGGAACACGGGGGTCAGGACCGCGGTGCCGCCCACCAGCGCGAGGACCAGCAGGCCGCGGGTCTGCCAGGAGGCCCACCTCGGCTCGACGACGGTCGTCGCCTCGTCCGCGCGGTGCGTCCACCGGTACCAGCCGTAGACGCTCACGACGATGAACATCACCTGGCGCCCGGCCTGGCCGAGCAGGTTCACCGGGTTCGGGGTGTCGAACAGCGCCCCCATGAAGACCGTGAAGAGCAGGGCGTTGCCGAGGATGCCGACCGGCCACGCCCAGACCCGGCGCCGCATGCCGCCGAGGGCGCTCGCCAGCCCGAACAGGTTGCCGATCACCTCGCGCCACAGCACGGTCTGGTCGCCGATCACGAGCTGCGCGTCGAACAGCCACCGCACGATGCCCACGGGCCCTCCTCGTCTCCGGACAGGCCAACGGTAGGGGGTCACCGCGCATTCCGGGCTGCCGCGACCCCGTGTGACGCCCCGGTCCGGACCTGCGCCGGGCGTCGCCGTCCACGGTCGCCCGGCCCCGCGTGGGCGTCCCGGTCTAGGCTCGGGCGACGTGACGGACGGGGTGCAACGGGCGCGGGACCTGCTCGACGAGGCGGCCGTCCGCCTGCGCGCCGCGGCCGTCCAGGACGAGGCCCTGGGCGAGTACGTCGAGCCGCGCGCCGTGCTCGGCATCCGCCGCGAGCCGACGATCCGGTCGCTCGGTCGGGTGTGGCGCGTCGGCGCGCTGCTGCTCGGCTCGACCGACGAGACCGCCGGCCGGGTCTGGGCCACGGGGCGCATCACCCGCGTCACCGACCCGGGGCGGTCGCAGTTCGTGTCGGTCTCGGCGGAGGTGCGCCGCGCCTACCGGGCCGCCGCCGCGAAGGGGCACTTCCCCGAGGGCGACACGGTCAACCACGGGGCGGTGCCGATCCCCCTCGACCGGTCCCTCGTCGACGGTGACGGCGTGCTCGCGGTCGTCGACGACGAGCCCGTCGTGCGGTGGTCCCCGGCGGCCGGGACGGTGCCGCTCGACGCCTACCTGCGGGACCGCGTCGGGCTGCTCGTCGAGCCGCCGCGGGGCGCGACCGACTGAGCCGCCTCCTCCACCCGTCGCCCAGCGCGGGGTCGGCTCGGTGTCAGGCACGGTTCCCGACCCGGCCGGGCACGGCGATCCACTCGGCGACGGACGGCCCGACCACCTCGGCGGTCTCGTCCGGGAGGAGCGCTCCGCCGCGGAACGCCGCGCCGAGCGACCCGGGGATCCGGAACGGCACCGGCAGCACCCCAGCCGGTCGCACCGCGCGCGTCAGGGCCCAGAGCGTGGTGACGTCCGGCCCGGCGACGTCGACCCGGGGATCCGCGAGGACACCCGTGACGACGTCGGCCAGCACGCCCGCCACCGCGTCGAGGGCGACCGGTGCGATCGTCATGCCCGGCACGAGCGCGACCGGCCCGACGCGCAGCCGCCCGGCGTTCTGTGCGGCGAACTCGAACCACTGCGTCGACCGCACGACCGTCAGGCGGGAGCCGGTGCGGGCGGCAGCCGCCTCCTGCGCCGCCTTCCCCGCGAAGTACCCGTACCCCTGGACGGCCGGTCGCTCGCACCCGTGGATCGAGAGGAGCACGTGGTGCGCACCGGTCCGGGCCGCGGCAGTACCGACCGCGCGGGTCGAGCGGGTGGAGAAGTCCGTCGCGACCCGCCTGCTCGTGGTGGCACGCCCGGCCGCCTCGACCACCGCGTCCGCACCCTCGAGGAGCGCGGCGACGTCGTCCCGCAGCACGTCGAACCCGGTCGACCGGGAGCGCCGCACGACCTCCCAACCCCGGGCGGCGATCGCCCGCTCGATCGCTCGTCCGGACCCGCCCCCGCCGATCACCACTGCGCGCATCGCGTTCCCCTCGTCGCACTCCGGTCGGATGTCCACTACATCCGTAGAGGACACTACACGTGTAGAGGACCCTACGATGAGACCGACGAGGAGGGACGCGCATGGGACGCCGTGAGGAGCTCGCGGACGCCGGCATCCGGCTCGCCGCCCGCGGCGGCAGTCGCGCACTGACCCACCGTGCCGTCGACCAGGAGGCCGCGGTGCCACCGGGGTCGACCTCGTACTACGCCTCCACCCGTCGCGACCTCACCGCGCTGGTCGTCGACCGGATCACCGACCAGCTCGCCGTCGACCTCTCCGACCTGGTGCTCCCGCCGGTCCCCGACGACGACGCGGTCGTGGCGATCGCCCTCGGGTTCCTCGACCGCCTGGCGGCTCGCGCCGACGCCCAGGCAGCACGGCTCGCCCTGCTCGTGGACCTGCGGGACGACGACCTCCGCACCACGCTGACCGGCGACGACCCCGCCCGGGAGGCACTGGTCGCGGTCGCGCGCACCCTCCTGGTGGCCGTCGGCGCGGCGGACGTCGACCGACGAGCCGTCGACCTCGTGGGACTCGTCGACGCACTGCTGCTCTACCGGGTCGCCGACGTCGCCCCCGTGGACGCCCGGGCGGTCGTCGCCGCGTTCGTGGCGGGGCTCCCCCGGCGGTGACCGTGCACGACGGACCCCGGATCCGCGCGGTCGACCCGGCGTCGCCGCTCGCGGTGGCGATCGTGCGCACCTACCTCGAGGACGTCGCGTCGCGGTGGTACGGGCGCCCGGCCACGGTGGACGAGGTCGACCGTGCACTCGTCGAGGAACCAGCGGCCGACCTCCACGGCGACTCCGGTGTGCTGCTCGTGGCGGTCGACGACGACCGGGCCGTGGGCTGCGCCGGAGCGCGGTTCCTCGGCGACGTCGCCGAGCTGACGAAGGTCTTCACCCTGCCGGGACACCGCGGGCACGGCACGGGTCGCGCGCTCGTGGCCGCCGTCGAACGGGTCTGCCGGGACCGTGGGACCACGACGATCCGACTGGACACCCGGGCCGAGCTCGTCGAGGCGTGCGCGATGTACGAGCGTGCGGGCTACGAGCAGGTGGCTGCGTTCAGCGACGACCCGTACTCCGACCGCTGGTACCGCAAGACCCTGGTGGACACCGCGGGCAACGACTGAGGGTCGCCCGCTGGGTCGACGAGCCGCACCGTCAGCGCTGCACGGGACACCGCGTCCGCGCCGTCGTCGTGCGCACCCCGGGACACCGGGACACCGGGACACCGGGACACCGGGACACCGACCAGAGTGCCGACTCGACCAGGCGGGCGGTGCACCACGCCGCGATGCGCTCCGGCGACGGCGTCCCACACCGCCCTGCTGCCGGGGTACACCGCTGTCGGCCATGTCACCGACAACGACTGTGCCCCGTTCTGGGGTGGATGCATGTGCATGTTCTTCCGGACGAACCGGGGACAGACCGGTACGTTCGGCCCTGGCACGTCCCGACACGCCCGAGCGTCCCTGCGCTCCGGAGCCCCGTCGGACGGCCTGGCACCGGCCAGCCGCGTCCCGCCTCCCACAGCGCGACGGAAGGCACGAGTCCCCGCGCACCCGACCCGACACCCGTGCGCGGGCTGGAGCGCTGCACGCTGCGCGGAAACGGATCGAACATGCACAAGCTCGTCACCGGCACCATCGCCGGCGCGGTCGGCGTCGCCCTCCTCCTGGGCGGTGCCGGCACCTTCGCCCTCTGGAACGCGGACGCCTCGACGGCGGCCGGGCGGATCAGTTCCGGGACCCTCTCGTTGCGCACCGCCGACGCCGGCGCCTGGACCGACGTCACGAAGGGGCGGTCGGCGTCGATCGACCCCGCGCAGGTCCTCATGGTCCCGGGCAACACCTACCGGTTCACGCAGACGCTCGCGATCGACGCGACCGGGAACGACCTCGTCGCCGACCTGACGTACGCGCCGCAGAGCATCACCGGGGACGCCGACCTGCTCGCCGCGACGACGAAGACCCTGTCGGTGACGTCGTCGAGCACGTCGATCACGGAGACATCCCCGGGCACGTTCGAGGTCCGGCCGACGAGCGGCACGGCGACCGTGCAGGTGGTCTTCACGATCGCGCTGCCCGAGTCGGCGACGACGGGCCAGGGCGGCACGCTCGACGTCGGCGGGCTCGCCTTCACCCTGAAGCAGCGACCCGTCACCGTCTGACCGTGACCGGTCGACACCGCGCACGCCCCCGGCACGGGAGACCGGTGGGCGCGACCCTGGTCCTCGTGGCCGGGGTCGCCGCGGCGCTGGCCGGGACCGGCGGGACGTACGCCCTGCTCACCGACTCGGCTGGCACGGCGGGTGCGACCGTGCGGTCCGGCACCGCGACCCTCACCGTCTCGCAGCTGTCGGCGACGGGTGCGACGGTGCTCGGCCCGGGATCGAGCACCGTCGGGTCCTTCGCGGTCCGCAACACCGGCACCGTCCCGCTCGCGATCCGGGTCGCGACGACCGCGTCGCGGGTCTCGTCGGCCGGCACCACCGCCGCCGTCGTGCTCGGTGCGCAACGGGTGACCCTGGCACCGGTCACGTCGTCCCGTGCGTGTCGGGCGGGGCTCCGCGGCACGAGCGGTGCCCTCGGCACGTTCGACACCGGGAGCGGTCTCCTCACGGTGTCCCCGGGCGCGAGCAGCACGGCCTGCGTCGAGGTCGCCCTGGCGGGTGACGCCCCGCAGAGCGTGACCGGGGCCGTCACCGACTTCACGCTGACCGTCACCGGCACGCAGGTCGCCCCGTGACCGCCCGGCTCCGCACCGTCGTCGCGGTGGTCCTCGGCGTGGTCCTCGTCGTCGTGGGTCCGTCCGCCGCCTGGGCGCTCTGGACCGCGAGCGGCGCGACGAGCTCGCGGACCACGGTCGGCACGCTCGTCGCCGGCATCAGCGGCACCGACGCGATGAGCGTCGCGTCGTCCGGCTCCACCCCGACCACCCGGCCGGTGACGCTGACGAACGCCGGCACCCTCGCGGGCACCACGGCCACCACGGTGTCGACCGCGTCCGGGACGACGGCCGCCCTCGCCGCGGCCGTCGACGTCGTCGCGTGGCCGGTGTCCTCGGCGGCGGCCTGCACGGACGCCGCCGCCGTCGGTGCCGGGTCGGTGTCGGGGACCTGGGCGGCGCTGCCGAGCATGTCGTCGTCGCTCGGCGCCCGGTCGAGCGCCGTGTGGTGCACCCGGAGCACCCCACGACCGGACGCCCCCGCGTCGAGCCGGGCGGACGTCGTCCTCACGCTCACCACGACCACGGGGTCCTGGCGGTCCGCACCGGCCCGGGGCACCTTCACCCTGACGACGGCGGCGGCGGTCCCGGCGATGGGGTGCACGAGCGACAACGACAACTACGTGACGGTCACGTGGCCCACTGCCGACCGCCCGATGGACACCTGGTACGGCGCGTTCGTCCAGGGCACCATGGTGGGCGCCGTCGCGCAGGGCTACTCCGGCTTCACCACGATCGCGCCGGAGCAGGTGCGTCCGGTCGCGACGAGCGGCACGCAGACGGTGGTGGTCCGGGTCCTCGACTCCGCCCGACAGCCGACCGACACCGTCGTGGCGAGCGGGACGGTCACGTTGTTCCAGCGGGACGACGGGCCGCGGATCCGGTGCGGGTCGTGACGTCGCTCCGGATCCGGACGGCGGACGGTCGACCACCGATCCGCCGCGCGACCGGAGGTCGGTCCCCGCGTCGGACCGGATGGCGGGCGGTGCTCCGTGCCGTCGGGACCGGACTGTCCGTCGGCATCCTCCTGGTCACCGCGGCGCTCGCCGTCGCGGTGGTCGTCGTGCCGAGGGTGACCGGGTCCGTCCCGCTCACGGTCCTGACCCGGTCGATGGAGCCGACCCTGCCGCCGGGGACGCTGCTCGTGGTGCGGCCGACCCCGCTCGCGGACGTCCGGGTGGGTGACGTCGTCACCTACCAGCCCGTGTCGGGCGACCCCGCCGTGACCAGTCACCGGGTGGTGGCGGTCACGACGGCGACGGACGGCAGCCGGACGTTCACGGTCCGCGGCGACGCCAACGCCGAGGCGGACCCGCCCGTCCTCGGCGCGCAGGTGCGGGGCGTCGTCTGGTAGAGCGTGCCCGGCGTGGGGTGGGCGAGCCAGGCCGTGAACCGCGAGCGCGGCTGGCTCCTGCCCACGGCGGCCGTGGTCCTGATCGCGTACGGCCTGGTGCAGGTCGTCTCGGGAGTGGTGGCGGAGGTCCGGCGACGTCGGCCCGGACGGCGGCGCGGCCGGCGACGCGCGACCGACGGCGACACGTCGCGGCGGCTGCCGGCCTGACCGGCCGGCACCGCGCCTCCCGGGCCGCGCCGACGGCACGGCGACCGATCAGACGGACCGGCACGGCGCCTCCCGGCCCCGGCCGACGGGACGGCGAGCGGTCCGACGGACCGGCACCGCGCCTCCCGGCTGGGTCGGGACGGTCAGGACGGGAGGTCGTGGTCGCGTCCGTCCCAGAGGTCACCGCAGTCGACCGGCTCGGCTCCGACGGCGGCCAGGTACGGCCCGGCCCCGCGGTCCGCCACGGCGGCCGACCCCGCGGACGCGCGGAGCGCCGCGAGCAGACCGGACCAGTGCGCGCGACCGAGGAGCACCGGGTGACCGGGTCGGCCACCGAAGGCCGCGCGGCGCACGGCGTCGGGACGACCTCCGGCGTCGCCGACCACGCGGTCCACCGCGGCTGGGGGCAGGTCCGGGAGGTCGACGAGGGAGACCAGGGCCGTCGCCGCACCGCGCGACGCCGGGGCGGCGGAGAGCACGTCGAGGCCGGTCGCGAGCGACGCGCTCACCCCCGTCGCCCAGTCCGGCGCGACCACGGTGCGGACGACGGCCCACCGCGGGACCAGGACCCGTGCCTCGTGGGCGGCGCAGCCGAGCACGACGACCACCTCGTCGCACCCGCCGTCGACGAGCGTCGTCACCGCGCGCTCGACCCAGGGCCTGCCGTCCGCCGAGCGGACGAGCGCCTTCGGGGTCCCCATCCGGGACCCGGCACCCGCGGCGAGGAGGAGCCCCGCCACGTGCCCGCCGGTCACGGGGTCAGCCGTCCGCGTCCGGGCTCACACGAAGCCGGGGACCGTCGCCCAGGCGGCCGGTGCCTCGGCCACGCCGTCGCGGACGACCGTCCCGGCGATGAGGCCGTAGGGGCGGTCTGCCGCGAAGAACACCTCACCCGGGTTCTCGAGCCCGAACGGGGCCAGGTCGACGAGGAAGTGGTGCTTGTTCGGCATCGCGAACCGCACCTCGGCGATTTCCGGGAAGGCCTCGATCGCGGCGCGGCCCATCGCGAACAGCGTCTGCTGCAGGGCGAGGGAGTGCAGGTCGGCGAACACCGCGAGCATCTCGTCGAGCACGCCCGCGTACCGGGCGTCGTAGTCGATCCCGGCGGCGACGGCCTCGGGCGTGTACCGCCACCGCGCGGTCACCGAGGTCGCGAGGATCCGGTCGTCGGTCTCCGCCAGGGTCGTGTAGCCGTCGCGCGGGAACCCGTGGAACTCGCTGCCGGTCGACTTGAGCACCGTCAGGTCCGTCACACCGGCCAGGACGTGAACGTCCTCGCCATCGACCTGGACGACGGCCGTCCGGGTCCCCCGACCGGCGCGGACGAACGCGTGGTCGTGCTCGGCACCGTCCACGACGATGCGTTCCCAGGCGTGCTGCTCGGCGGAGAGCGTCGCGCCGTCGTACCAGTCGAACGCCGTGGTGAAGTGGCGGCCGAGGCGGAGCAGGAACTCCTCCGGGCTGTGCACGCCGTGCTCGCGGGCGAAGGCGTACACGGTGTTCTTCTGGGTGTCCGTGGCGACGACCTTCGCGTTGTCGCCGTCGGTGTACGAGTCGGCGAGGGCCTCGCCGCGGAGCTGGGTCGTGACCGTCAGGTCCTCGATGGTGTGCCGCGGGGTGTCGCGGGTGACCCGGACGAGCCGGACCTCGGCCTTGCCGTACTGGTTGGCGCCGAGGTGCACCGTCGTCGCCGTGGTGGCGGCGGCGGACGCGGCGTCGGGGCCGGCCGGCACCGCGTCGGGGTCCGCCGGGGCGGTGGCGGTCGGCACGGTGCTGGTGGTGGTGTCGGTCATGGGGGTCAGCTCCCTCGGTAGGTGGAGTAGGCGAACGGGCTGAGGAGCAGCGGGACGTGCAGGTGCCCGTCCGCCGGGTCCTCGCGGACGGTGACGACGACGTCGACGCGCGGGTGGAACGCCGCCGTGCCGAGGGCCGACCAGTAGGCGCCGGTGGCGAACGACAGCGTCCACTCCCCCGGCGCCAGGCGGTCCGGCCCGAGGTCGGCGACCCGGCCGTCGGCGTCGGTGGTGCCCGCCGCGACGACGACGTGCCCGGCGTCGCGGAGGGTCACGGCGATGCCCGCGGCGGGACGGCCGTGCGTGGTGTCGAGCACGTGGGTGCTGAGGTGGCTCACGCGACGGTCCTCCCGAGTCGGAGCATGGCGATGTCCCGGAGGGCGTCGGCGACCTCCGCGCGTTCGGTGACGTCGTCGTTCCCGAGCCGCCGGTCGAGCTCGGCGAGGACCTCGGGCGCCGTCCGGCCGGCGGCACGGACGAGGAACACCCGGCCGAAGCGTTCCTCGTACGCCGCGTTGCCGGTCCGGAGCGCCGCGGTCGTGGCGTCGTCCCGGTCCGCCGAGGCAGCCTGCTCGGTGCGGGCGGCCTCGGCGGCGGCGTCCGTCCCGGTCGGGCGCTCGCCGATGCGGGGGTGGTCGGCCAGGGCCGCGGCGACCTCGTCGTCGGTCCAGGTGCGGGCGGCGGCGTCGGCGGCGTCGGCGAGCGCCGACACGGCGCCGTACGGTCGGCCGGCGACGACGGCACCGACCCAGCGCGGGACCGGCGCCCACGCCGCGACGACCGCACGTGCGGCCGCGTCGTCGAGGGCGTCGAACTCGGTGATCTCCATGTCCCGAAGCGTCGCACCGCCGTGTTTCGGGGAGGTCTCCGGCAGGTCACCACTCGTCGCCCGGCCCGGTCGCCGTTCGTCGCGGGCCCGTCACACCGCTGAAACACCCGTTCCGTACGGTGACGACACACCGCGTGGCGGACACACCGCGCGGCGGACCCACCCCACGACACGACCGGCACCGAGGAGGCGACCGTGCGAGCGAACACCACCACCGCCGTGCCCACGACCGCCTGGTCCCGCGGGATGATCGCGCACGGACGACGGCCGGGACCCCGCTCCCGCCCCTCGTCGACCCCTCGCGATCGGACCACCCCTTGGACCTCGTCTCCGTCCGCGCCGTGCGGACCCCCACGCACCGCTCCGACCTCCGACTGACCGCCGGCGACCGCCCGCTCGCCGGTGGCACCTGGCTCTTCTCCGAGGAGCAACCCGGGCTGACCGGCCTGGTGGACCTCACCGCCCTCGGGTGGCCCGACCTCGAACGGTCCGGGCACACCCTGACGATCGCCGCGACCTGCACGATCGCGTCCCTGCTCCGCGCCGAGCCGGACCCGGCCTGGACCGCGTGGCCGCTCGTCGACCGGTGCGCGAACGCCCTGCTCGCGTCGTTCAAGGTCTGGAACGCCGCGACCGTCGGGGGCAACGTTGCGGTCGCCCTGCCCGCCGGTGCGATCACGGCGCTGCTCGCCACCCTGGACGCCGTCGCCGTGGTGTGGACGGACGACGGCGGGGAGCGACGCACCCCCGTGGCCGACCTGGTCACGGGGGTGCGCACCGTCGCGCTCGCCCCGCAGGAGGTGATCCGCGCGTTCGAGGTGCCGGTCGCGGCCCTCGCCGCCCGCACCGGGTACCGACGGGTGGCGCTCAGCCCGCACGGGCGCTCCGGGGCGCTCGTCACGGCGCGGTGGACGGCGGACGGGTTCGTCCTCGTCGTGACCGCGGCGACCCCACGGCCGCTCGTGCTCCGCTGGGACCACGTGCCGAGCAGCGCCGCGGTCGACGCCGCGGTCGGTGGCCACGACGACTGGTACGACGACCCGCACGGTTCGCCGGACTGGCGCCGCGCCGTCGCCACCCGTGCCGCACAGGAGCTCCGGGACGAGGCGGCGGCGGACACCCGGGCCTCCGCTCCCGGCGGCACCGAGGGGGTGGCGTCGTGCAGCTGACGGTCGACGGGCACACGCTCGACGTGGCCCCGCAGCCCGGGCAGGTCCTCCGCACGCTCCTGCGCGAACACGGTGTCACCGCGGTGAAGAAGGGCTGCGACGCGGGTGACTGCGGCGCCTGCACGGTGCTCCTCGACGGCGTCCCCGTGCACGCCTGCATCACCCCCGCGCACCGGCTCGCGGACGCCACGGTGACGACGGCGGCGGGCCTCGGCACGGCGGAGCACCCGCACCCCGTGCAGCGCGCCTTCGCCGAGGCCCCCGGGTTCCAGTGCGGCTTCTGCACGGCCGGGTACGTCGTCACGGCCGCGGCGCTCGACGACGACCAGCTCGCCGACCGGCACCGGGCGCTCAAGGGCAACATCTGCCGCTGCACGGGGTACCGCGCGATCGAGGACGCCCTCGACGGGGTCCGGAACACCGCGTGCGCCAGCGCCGGGGACGCCGTCGGGACGTCGGTCGCGGCCCCCGCGGCGTGGCGCATCGTGACGGGTGCCGAGGAGTACACGCTCGACGTCCGACGCACCGAGGCGCTCCTGCACCTCGCGGTCCTCGGCAGCCCGCACCCGCACGCCCGCATCACCGCGATCGACACGAGCGCCGCCGAGGCCCTGCCCGGCGTGCACGCCGTGCTCACCCACCGGGACGACCCGGGCGTGCTGTTCTCCACCGGGCGGCACGAGTCCCGGCTCGACGACCCCGACGACACCCGGGTGTTCGACACGGTGCTGCGGTTCCGCGGGCAGCGGGTCGCGGCCGTCGTCGCCGAGAGCGTCCGGACCGCCGAGCAGGCGTGCGCCCTGCTGCGCGTCGCGTACGAGGTCCTGCCGAGCGTGCACGACGTCGATGCCGCCCGGCGCCCCGGGGCACCGCTGCTGCACGCCGACAAGACCACCGCCGAGCACCGCATCGCCGAGCCGGACCGGAACGTCGTGGCCGCCCTGCACGGCGGGACCGGGGACCTCGAGGCCGCCCTCGCCGCGTCCGCGGCGACGGTCGACGGCACGTGGTCGACGGGTCGCGTCTCGCACGCCGCGCTCGAGACACACGCGACCCGCGGGTCGCTGGACCGGGACGGGAGGCTCGTGCTGCGGACCGCCACGCAGGTCCCGTTCCTGGTGCGGGACGAGATCGCGCACGTCTTCGGTCTCGACCCGGCACGGGTGCGCGTGGTCGCGAAGCGGGTGGGCGGCGGGTTCGGCGGCAAGCAGGAGATGCTCACCGAGGACCTCGTCACGCTCGCGGTGCTCCGCACCGGCCGCACCGTGCAGTACGAGTTCAGCCGCCGGGACGAGTTCACGATCGCACCGACCCGGCACCCGATGCGCGTGCGCGTCCGGCTCGGCGCGGACCGCTCCGGCCGCCTGACCGCGATGCACGTGGACCAGGTGATGGACACCGGCGCGTACGGCAACCACGGCGTCGGCGTCATGTTCCACTCGGTGAGCGAGTCCGTCGCCGTGTACCGCTGCCCGGTGAAGCGGGTCGACGCGGAGTCGGTCTACACGAACAACCTGCCGTCGGGGGCGTTCCGCGGGTACGGCCTCGGCCAGGTGGTGTTCGCGATCGAGTCGGCGATGGACGAGCTGGCCCGCGAGCTCGACCTCGACCCGTTCGAGCTCCGGCGGCGCAACGTGGTCGTGCCCGGCGACCCGCTCGTCGTCACCGACCCGGACGAGGAGGACGACCTGCGGTGGGAGGGCAGCTACGGCCTCGACCAGTGCCTCGACCTGGTCGAGGACGCCCTCCGCGCACCCCTGCCCGAGGTCCCCGCGATGGACGGGCCGCCGCTCGACCGCGCGGCAGCGGACGGCACGGCACCGGCCGGCACCGGCGACTGGGCGTTCGGCACCGGGGTCGCCCTCGCCGCGATCGCCACGATGCCGCCGCGGGGCCACCACGCACACGCCTCGGTCGAGGCGACCGCGGACGGCCGCTACCGGATCGGTGTCGGCACGGCCGAGTTCGGCAACGGCACGACGACCGTGCACACGCAGCTCGTCGCCACCGCCCTCGGCACCACCCCGGACCGGGTCGACGTGCACCAGTCCGACACCGACGCCGCCCGGTACGACACCGGTGCGTTCGGGTCGGCCGGCGTCGTCGTCGCGGGCAAGGCGCTGTACGCGGCCGCGCTGGACCTGCACGAGCAGATGACGGCACGCGCGCTGACGATCGTGGCAGCCCGGACGTCCCGCGCCGCGGTCGGCCCGCTCGGCCCGGCGGTCGCCGTGCTCCCGGACGGCGTGCGGGTGGGCGACCAGGTGGTCGGGCACGCCGAGCTCCTGGCCGAGGGGCCCCTCGTCGCGCACGGCAGCCACGACGGCACCCCGCGGTCCCTGGCCTTCACGGTGCACGGCGCCCGGGTCGCGGTGCACCGCCCCACCGGCGAGGTCCGCGTCCTGCACAGTGCGCAGGCGGTCGACGCCGGGACGGTCCTCAACCCGGAACAGCTCCGCGGGCAGGTCGAGGGCGGCGCGGCGCAGGCGATCGGCTCGACCCTGTACGAGGAGGTCGTGCTCGACGACGAGGGCCGGGTCACGACCGACGCGTTCCGGTCGTACCGCGTCCCGAAGATCTCCGACGTGCCCCGCACCGAGGTGCTCTTCGCGGCGACGCACGACCCGCTCGGGCCGCTCGGCGCGAAGTCGATGAGCGAGGCCCCCTACAACCCGGTCGCCCCGGCGGTCGCGAACGCCGTCCGTGACGCCCTCGGCGTCCGGCCGTACCGCCTGCCGATGACGCGGGACCGGGTCTGGCGTCTCGTGCAGCAGGCGTCGCCGGACGCGACCGACGTCGGAGGTGCGTGATGTTCGAACTGGCACCGCGCCTCCTGGCCGTCCTCGACCACGGCGACCCCGTCGTCGTCGCGACGGCCGTCGCGATGTCCGGCAGCGCGCCCAGCGGGGTCGGGACGTCGATGGCGGTCCTGCCGGGCGGCGGGGTCGTCGGGACGATCTCCGGCGGGTGCGTCGAGGGGTCCCTGTTCGTCACGGCCGGGCAGGTGCTCGACGACGGCGTGCCGGTGCTCGAGCGGTTCGGCTTCGACGCCGACCCGGACGCGGAGGCCCCGGACGCCGCCGGGCCCGACGCGGTCTGGGCGCCGGCGCTCCGCTGCGGCGGCCGGGTCGAGGTCCTGGTCCGCCGCGTGGACCCCGGCGACCCCGTGGTCGACGCCCTGCGGCGGGCGGCCTCGGGCGAGCCGACGTCGCTCGCGCTCTCCCTCGAACCCGACTCGCTGGGTGCGGTCGTCACCGCGCCGGACGGGTGCCGGGGCCGGGTCTTCGTCGAGCGGGCCGACGCGCGTCCCCGGTGCGTCGTGGTCGGCGCGGTCGAGACCGCCGTCGCCGTGACGAACGCGGCGGCGGTGCTCGGCTACGCGGTGACCGTCGTCGACCCACGGTCGGTGTTCCTGACCGACGAGCGCTTCCCGGCGGCGGACGAGCGGATCGTGGGGTGGCCGACGCGCGTGCTCGCGGGACTGCCGATTGACGGCACGACCGCCGTCGTGGTGCTCTCGCACGACGACCGGTTCGACGCCGCGGTGGTCGACCTGGCGCTCCGCCGCGGCGCCGGCTACGTCGGGGCGATGGGCTCGCGGGCGACGCACGAGCGGCGGCTCGCGGAGCTGGTCGCGCTCGGGACGCCGGACCTCGAGCGGCTGCGGTCGCCGATCGGGCTCGACATCGGGGCGGAGACCCCGGCCGAGACGGCGCTCGCGGTCATGGCGGAGGTGGTCGCCGTGCGCCGGGGTGCCCCGGGCGGTGCGCTCGCGGGCGGGGCGGGGCCGATCCACCGGCACGCGGTCGTCGCGGGCTGACGGGGCGGAGCCGGGCGCACCCGGTCGTCCCGGGCGTCCCCGGTCGTCCCGTCCGACCAGGGACGCCCGTTCCCACCTCCCACAGCGCCCGTCCCGGGGAGGAACCCGCGACCGACCCACTCCGCGGGGAGCGCCCTCACACGGGCGTGCGGGCCAGCCGTTCCGACAGCCGCGCCGCGATCTCGCGCTCGTCACCGGTCACGAGCCGGTGGTCGCGGACGACCACCCGCCCACCGACGACGACGTGCCGCGGGCGCCGCCCCGGGGACGCCCAGAGCAGCCCCGCGACCGGGTCGGCGACCCCCGCGTCCGCCACCCCGGAGACGTCCCACACGCACAGGTCCCCCGCCGTCCCGTCGCCGAGGTGCCCGAGCTCCGGCCGCCCGAGCCCCGCCGCGGACCCCTCGGTGGTCATGCCGAGCACCTGCCGCGCGGGGAGCTGCGGCCCGACGAGCGCCGACACCTGCATCGCCAGCCGTGCGTCCGCGAGCAGGTGCCCCGCGTCGTTGCTGCCGCCGCCGCTCGTCCCGAGGCCGACCGGGACCCCGGCCGCCGCGAGCGCCGCGACCGGGGCGATCCCCCACCCCATGGGCACGTCGCACCCCGGTGCGTGCGTCGCGGACACCCCGGCCGCGGCCAGCCGTGCGACCTCGTCGGCGGTCACGTCGCACAGGTGCGCGATCGTGACGTCGGGGGCGAGCCACCCCCACTCCTCGAGCAGGTCGATCGGCCGCCGCCCGTACCGCTCGAGCGCGATCGCGGTGTCGACCTGCTCGTTCGCCTGGGTCCGCCGTCGGAGTCCGTGCCGGGCGGCGACCTCGCCGAGCGCCCGGAAGGTCGCCTCACCGTCGGAGTGCACACCGGCCGGGCCCACGGCCACCTGCAGGCCCCCGTCCGGGTCGACCCCGCCGACCGCCTGCTCGTGCAGCAACCGCGCGGCGATCGCGTCCGCCGACGCAGCAGGACGCTCCGGGTCGTCGCGCGCCGAGCCCCGCACGAACACGAGACGCCCGCCGAGTCCGCGGACGGCGTCGACCGTCGCCGCGGCGAGCGCCACGGTGTCGTCGGTGGTCGCGTCCGCGGGCCAGTTCAGGTGGTGGTCGGCGATCGTCGTGACGCCGGACAGGAGGCCCTCCGCGGCCCCGGCGGACGCGGCCAGTCCGTACAGCTCGGGATCGTGCCCCACCCGGCCGTACGCGCCGGCCATCGTCGGGAGCCACTCCGCCATCGGCACGGCACGCGTCCCGGGCAGGGTGCGGAAGGCGGTCTGCAGCAGGTGGTGGTGGGCGTTCACGAGGCCGGCGGTGACGACGCAGCCCGAGGCGTCGAGGGTCGTCGCGAGGTCGCTGCCGTCGTCGAGGACCACGTCGCCCTCCCGTTCGGTGCGGGGGTCGACGAGGACGCGGCGGGCACCGGTGACGGTCAGCATGCGTCGGTTCTAGCAGCCGACTGTTTCCGCGGCGTGACGGAGGAACCGGCCGTGCCGGAGGAACCGGCCGTGCCGGAGGAACCGGCCGTGCCGGTCTCGGGTGCGGGAGCACCCGGCGGATCGCACTCCGCGCTCCATCGGTGGTCCTGGATGTGGAATACCGGCCGATCGGCTCGCCCGTGTGTACGCTCGGCCTGGGGAACGATCCGGGGGGGGACATGAGCGACATCGAGTTCGACGACGGCGCCGCGAAGCGGTTGATCGCAGCGGCCGACGCCGGCGACGATCGCCTCCGCGGTCAGGGCGGGACGAGGGCAGCCGCGGCGGAGGACGCGCTCTGGAACTTCGAGGGCGCCTACTCCCAGCGCTTCCTCGAAGCCGTGCAGGTCGAGGCGGCGGACCGCGCCCGCCTCGCACGACAGCTCGCGTCGTTGTCCGACCAGGTCAGCGCCGTCGCGGCCGCGGCCTTCCGCGAGCGCGAACGTCTGGCGGACCTCGCGTCGTGGAACCAGCGTGAGCAGCACCGTCAGGACGCTGCGGCCGCCGATCCGCTCCGCGCGCTCGGCATCCCGCCGAGCACGTTCCCGGACCCGCGCCCGTCGACGACACCGGTGGTGCCGCCGGAGGTCTCGGTCTCCTTCACGGCGCGTCAGCGCGAGCGCACCGGGACGGGGACGAGCGGCGGACGCAGCTCGGCCGTCCCGGAGAACCTCCGACGGTTCGCACAGACCACCAGGGCCTCCGACCGAGCGGCGTCGACCGCCGTCGGCGACGTCCGTCGAGCGTGGCACGCCTTCGTCGGGTCGTGCGGCTGGGCCCGGATCGGCAGCACGACACTCCTGTCCGGTGCGGAGGCGTACCTGCGCGAGAACGACGGGGACGCCGCGTGGACGGAGCGCGTGGCCGCGGCCTTCGAGCGCGCAGGGAGCGCCGGCTCGCTGTCGAACGCCACGCTCGACGTCGCCGTGTCGGACGACGTCCCGGCTGCCGTGCAGCGCCTCACGGCCGACGGGCTGACCCCGACCGAGGTGAACGCACTCTGGAACGCCTTCGGCTTCTCCCCGGAGCGCCGCTCCGACCTGGAGTCGGTGCCGGTCACCGCCCTCGCCGCACTCGGGAACCTCGAGGGCGTGCCGTACTGGGCCCGGGACACCGCCAACCGCGTCGTGCTGCGCGAGCGCCTGGCGGCGGCCCGCACCGGCGACGATCCGGTCGAACTGGCCGCACTGCAGAACATCGACAAGGCACTCCGCGGGGCGGTGGACGACTGGCCGCGGTCACTCACGACGCTGTCCGCCGACGTGCCCCCGCTCGCGGCGGTCTCGATCGGTGACCTCGACACCGCTGCGAACGTCACGTGGACGGTACCCGGGATGGGGACGACCTCGGCGGACACGGTCGGTTGGGCGAACGCCTCCCAGAACCTCGCCGAGCAGCAGGCCCGGACCACGGGTCGGACCGACAACGCCGTGCTCGCGTGGATCGGGTACGCACCACCGCCGGTCCCGGACGCCGAGAACCGTGACCTCGGGGTGCTCGGCAACCGCTCGGCCACCGAGGGCGCACCGCACCTCGTCGACAGCATCCACGGTCTCGACGCGGTCCGGGCGGGGGACGTGCCGCACACCAACGTCGTCGCCCACTCGTACGGGTCGACGACCGCCGCGATCGCCCTCGACCGCGAGGACGTGCACGTGGACACCCTGACGACGATCGGCTCCGCCGGCATCCCGGGGAGCGTGCGTGACGCCGCCGACCTGAGCGCCGACCACGTGTACGCCGGCCAGGCGCGCAAGGCGTACCCGTGGGACGACGACGGCCCGCGGGGCGACCAGTGGGCCTGGCTCGGTCGGGAAGGCAGCCGCCGGAAGGACCCGACCGACGCGGACTTCGGCGCCACCGTGTTCGAGGTCGACGACGGCGGATCGGGCAACCCGGTGCTCGACCACGGCGTCCACACGAAGGACGACCGGGGGTACCTGGACAAGGGCACCGAGTCGCTCAAGAACGTCGCACGGACCTCCACCGGACAGGGAGACCGTGTGAGCCGACCCACGGAAGAAGAGGAAGCCTGGTGAGTCGATCATGATCCGACCGGTCCCCGTGCGGAATGCCGCCCGACTGAGTGTCCGACCGCACCACCTCGCCAGGGCGGTGGTCACGGTCCTGACGATGGCCCTGTTGACCGGATGCGCAGGAGGAGAACCCATGGAGCCCGACCAGACCCAGCAGCCCACCGTCTCGCCGGACGAGGCGAAGCGATCCGTCGTCGACGTCGTCGACCGGACCGCGAGCCTCGTCGACGGCGACTGGGAGGTCCTCAGCGGGCCGAGGCTCGGGCTCTGCCCGGGATCGGACGGCTCCGGCGACGCCGACGACCCGGGCGGCGTCACGTGGGTGTACGTGAAGCAACGGCCGGGGTCCGACGACCCGAAGGAGGACCTCCGCAAGGTCGAGTCCCTCTGGCAGAGCATGGGGATCACGACGAAGCGGTACCGCAGCGGTGGCGACGACCCTGACCTCGGGCTGACCGGGCGCGGCGGTCCGGTCAGCAGCATCGACTTCCTCGCGTCCTCCGCGGGCGGCTACAGCATCGACGGCGAGTCGCAGTGCGCCGACGGCGACTACGGCGACCTGGCCACGGGGAGCCCGACCCCCTGACCGGCACCGCCGGGCGCGCGGGCAGGGACGCCGGCGCACGGCACCGCCGGGCGCGCGAGCGGAGACGCCGGCGCACGGCACCGCCGGGCGCGCGAGCGGAGACGCCGGCGCCCGGCACCGCCCGGCACCGCCCGGCGCAGGGACGGCTCCGCCGTTCCGACCACCCCACCGACACCCTCCGGGAAACCCCGTGGTGACGCCCGCGAAACACGCGGACCCTACGGTCCAGGCATGACGACGACCCTGATCCGTGCCGGCTGGGTGCTCACCGCAGCGCCCGACGACTCCCCCACCCCCGCTGCGATCCGCGACGGCGCCGTCCTGCTCGACGGGGACCGCATCGCCGCCGTGGGCACCTTCGCCGAGCTGTCCGCCGCCCACCCCGACGCACCGGTCCGCGGGGGCGCGTACGACGTCGTCACCCCGGGCTTTGTCAACACGCACGGGCACTTCAGCGAGGGCCTCGTCACGGGCATCGGCTCGCAGTACACGCTGTGGGAGTGGTTGACGGCGCTGATCAGCCGCGTCAACCCGGTGATGACCCGCGAGAAGGCGTACGCCGGCACGGTGCTGCAGGGCATCCAGCTGCTCCGGAGCGGTGTCACGACGGCGAACGACATGTTCTGCGCGGACCCGGTGCCCGACGAGCCCGCGACCCCCGGTGTCGTGCAGGCGCTCGAGGACCTCGGCCTGCGCGGCGTCGTGTCGTTCGGTTCCGGGGACGTCGACCGGGACTTCGGCGCGACCCCGATCCTCGAGGAGTTCGAGGCGCTGCGCGAGGCGGCGGACGCCAGCCGCTACAGCACCTTCCGGGTCGGGGTGTCGTCGATCGGCCGCTACACCGACGACACCTGGCAGGAGCACGTCGACTACGCGGTCGCGGGCGGCCACGGCGTGCACGTGCACTTCCACGAGGTGCGCGAGGAGGTCACGGCGGCCCGGCAGCGCACCGGCCGGACGGCGATCGGGCACGCCGAGGCGACGGGCATGTTCCAGGTGCCCGTGATCGCGGCGCACAGCGTCTGGGTGGACCGCGAGGACCGGGAGCGCTACGCCACGAACGGCGTCGGTGTCGCCCACAACCCGGTCGCGAACGGCATCCTGGCGAGCGGCATCGCTCCGGTCGCGGAGCTCCGTGCCCTCGGCGTCCCGGTCGGCATCGGGGTCGACGGCCCGGCCTCGAACGACTCGCAGGACTTCCTGCAGGCGATGAAGACCGCCGCGCTGCTCGCTCGGGTCCGGGACCTGCAGGCGACGGCGATGAGCGCCCGCGAGGCGTTCGAGATGGGCACCATCGGCGGCGCCCGTGCGCTCCGCATGGACACCGAGATCGGGTCGCTCGAGCCCGGCAAGCGCGCGGACGTCGTCGTCTTCGACGGCGACTCCCCGGCCCTGGCGAACGTGCACGACCCCTACCAGGCGGTCGTCTTCGTCGCCGGCAGCCGCGAGGTCCGCGACGTCTGGGTCGACGGCGAGCTGAGCCTGGCCGACCACGACGTCACGAAGGTCGACGTGCGCGAGGCCGTGGCGCGTGCCCGACCGCTCGCCCGGCAGCTGGTCGCCGAGGCGGGGCTCGAGCGCCTGTCGGCGCTCACCGGCGGCCCGCTCGACGACACCGAGCGTCCGTAGCGGCGGCGACCGCCCGACGGTCGCACCACGGGACGGACGGGAGGCGCGGCACCCGTCGTGCGCCGCGCCTCCCGTTCGTCCCGACCCGGCTCAGCGGCCGGTCACAGCTCCAGGACGAGGCGCGGGCACCCGCGCCGGGCACGGGAGACGCAGACCATCATGGTGCGGTCGTCGGCCTGCTCCTCCGGGCTGAGCACGGTGTCGCGGTGCTCGACCGCGCCCTCGAGCACCGGGGTCTCGCAGGTGCCGCACGTGCCCTCGCGGCACGAGGACAGGACGAACGCGCCGGCCTCCTCGGCGACCTCGAGCAGGGTGCGGTCGGCCGGGACCGTCACGGTGACGCCGGTCACGGTCAGCTCGACCTCGAACGGCTCGCCCGGGGCGTCGACGGCGTCCGCCGGTTCGAAGCGCTCGACCCGGACGCTGCCGGCCGGCCAGTGCGCGGCCGCGGCCTCGACGGCGTCCATCAGTGCCCGCGGGCCGCAGCAGTACACGACGGCGTCCCGCGGCTCGGCGAGGAGCGCGGGGACGTCGAGCCGGACGCCCTCGTCCGCCGCGGCCACGGTGACCCGGTCGGGGTGCGCGGCGACGAGGTCGTCGACGAAGGCCATCCGGTCGCGGGTGCGGCCCGCGTAGTGGAGCTCCCACGGCGTCCCGGAACGCTCGGCGGCGTCGATCATCGCGGCGAGCGGCGTGATGCCGATGCCCCCGGCGACGAACACGGCGGGGCGGCCGGGGTCGAACCCGAAGTGGTTGCGCGGCCCACCGACGAGCACCTCGGTCCCGACCGCGAGCGCGTCGTGCACGGCCGCCGATCCGCCGCGGCCGTCGGGTTCCCGGAGGACCGCGATCCGCCAGTGCCCCGCGCGGGTGGCCCCGACGAGCGAGTACTGCCGCTCGGTGCCCGGCGTGACCTCGAGGTCGAGGTGCGCCCCGGGCTCCCAGTCGGGCAGCGGGGTGTCCCCCGTGGCCGCGAGGTCGAGCGCGACGACGTCGGTCGCGACCTCGCGGCGTGCGGCGACGCGCAGCCGCAGGCGCTCGGGGACGGCGGTCACGCGACACCCCCGACCCGCGGGGTCTCCTTGACCACGAGCATGTGGAAGCGTCCGCCGTCGGCGCTGCACCAGCGGTGTGCGGTGCCGCCCCGGTGGTAGACGGAGTCACCTGGCCCGAGGCGGATCGGCTCCTGGCCGCGCAGGTCGAGCAGCACGTGGCCGGAGAGCACGGTGAGGAACTCGTCCTCGCCGTGCTCGAAGTACTCGCCGAGGTCGGTGTGCTCGCCGGTCCACTCGAGCGGCTCGAAGGCGTGCGGTCCGGCGTGCACGAGGAGCCGCGCCTCGCCGTCGGAGGAGGGTCCGCGAGCACCCTCCCCGGCCCGCAGCACCTCGGGCGCACCGCCGTCGTGGCCGCCGTGCTCCGGGGCACCGGCGGCGAGCAGTGCGACCTGGGTCGTGCCGAGCGCCGCCGCGATCTTCTCGAGCGAGACCATGCTCGCCCGGGAGTGCCCGCGTTCGACCTGGCTGAGGAAGGGGTGCGACAAGCCGGTGGCGGCGGCGACCTGCACGAGGGTCAGGCCCGCGGCCCGGCGCCGGGCGCGGATCTGCTCGCCGATCCGACGGGTCTGCGCGTCGACGACCCGGTCGGCGTCGGGACGGGAGTCGGTGCCCGCCCCGTCGGCGGTGGTGTCGGTGCTCGCCCCGTCGGCGGTCATGCTGGTGCGGGTCCCCGGGCTCACGCGTGCTCCTGTCGTTCCGGTTCGTTCCGGTCCGGGACGGCTGTCACACACGGCAACCGCCGCGAAACGTGAGGGAAACAGAGCCGCCCTAGCATCGGAGATGTTGATGCGATCAACATTCTCACACTTCCCCGGGAGGCGCCATGGGCTCGACAGCACCACGACCGGTCGCCCTGCTGCGGGACGCCCTGCTGGCCGACGGACACCGCGTCGACGTCGCGATCGCAGGCGACACGGTCGTGGCCGTCGCCCCGGCGGGCAGCCTCCACGCCCTCGCCGAGGACACGCTCGACCTCGGCGGACGGCTGCTCCTCACCGCTCCCGCCGAGCCGCACGCGCACCTCGACAAGGCCCTCAGTGCCGACGTGATCCGGCCGCCGCTCGGGGACCTCGGTGCCGCGATCGCCTCGTGGTCGGCGCACGCCACGACCATGACCGTGGACGAGATCGCCGACCGGGCGCGCACCGCCGCCCTGGCCCTGCTCGCCGCCGGGACCACCGCCGTCCGCAGCCACGTCGACGTCCTGAGCGGTCGCCGCACGGCCGACGACGCCCCCGCGTCCACCGAGTCCGCCGTGCGCGGTGCACGGGCGCTCGTCCGGGTCCGCGACGAGCTCGCCGGGCTCGTGGACATCGAGCTCGTCGCCCTGGCCGGACCGCTCGCGCCCGACCACCACGTCGAGGCCGTCCTGGCCTGCGGCGTCGACCTGGTCGGCGGCGCGCCGCACCTGGCGGCGGACCCGCTCGCCGACGTGGACCGGCTGCTCGCGCTGGCCGACCGGCACGGCGTCGGGGTCGACCTGCACACCGACGAGAACCTCGACGGCCCGCTCACGCTCGACCACTTCGCCCGCGCGGTCAGCGCACGCCGGGGTGCCCACGCCGGCACGGGCGAGCGCGACGGCAGGACCTGGACCGCCGGCCACTGCGTGCGGCTCGGCACCCTGGGCCCCGAGCGTCTGGCCGAGGTCGTCACCGACGTCGCCGCCGCCGACCTCGGGATCGTGACGCTGCCGATCACGAACCTCTACCTGCAGGGCTGGCAGCACCCGGTGTCCACGCCCCGCGGACTGACCGCGATCCAGGCCCTCACTGCGGCCGGGGTCCGCGTGGCCGCCGGCGCCGACAACGTCCGCGACCCGTTCAACCCGGTGGGCCGCAGCGACGCGCTCGAGACGGCGTCCCTCCTCGTGACCGCGGGCCACGTGACGCCGGACCAGGCGTACGCGATGGTGAGCGACACCGCCCGGAGCGTGATGGGCCTCCCGGCCGCCGGTCCCGTCCCCGGACGGCGAGCCGACCTGCTGGCGGTCGCCGCGACCAGCGTCACCGACGCCGTCGCGAACGCGCCGGCGGACCGCATCGTCCTGTCCCGTGGGCGACTCGTCGCCCGCACCGAGGTGCACACCACGATCGCCGCTCCCGCGTCCGCGGCCGCACCCGCGTCCGCGGCCGCACCGACACCGGCAGCCGTGCCGGCCTGACCGCGCACGGCACCGCGCCGCGCACCCACCCGACCCGACCCCGCCCCCGCGCCCCACCGAGAACCCGAGGTGACCGTGACCACCACCGCCCCACCGCCCGTCACCGCGACGGACACCCTGCTCGACTTCCGCGACGTCGAGATGACCTTCCCGAACGGCACGGTCGCGCTGCAGGGCGTCGACCTGACCGTCGACCGCGGCCAGTTCGTGTCCGTCGTCGGTCCCTCCGGCTGCGGCAAGTCGACCCTGCTCCGCATCGCCTCCGGCCTCGAGTCGGCGTCCCACGGCACGGCCGGCGTGGCGACCGACCGGATCGGGTACGTGTTCCAGGACGCCACGCTCCTGCCGTGGCGCTCGGTGCAGGGCAACGTCGAGCTGCTCGCCGAGCTCGGACACGTGCCGAGGGCCGAGCGGGCCGCGAAGGCCGCCCGGGCCATCGACCTCGTCGGACTGAACGGCTTCGAGTCGAACCTGCCGAAGCAGCTGTCGGGCGGCATGCGGATGCGCGTCTCGCTCGCCCGGTCGCTCACGCTCGACCCGGAGCTGTTCCTGTTCGACGAACCGTTCGGCGCCCTCGACGAGATCACCCGCGAGCGCCTCAACGACGAACTCCTCCGGCTGTTCGTGGAGCAGCGGTTCGCCGGCCTGTTCATCACCCACTCGGTCTCCGAGGCGGTCTACCTGTCCACCGAGGTCATCGTGATGTCCGGTCGTCCCGGCAGCATCGTCGGCCGGTTCGACGTCCCGTTCCCGATGCCCCGCGACCCCGACATCCGCTTCACCCCCGAGTTCGCCGAACTGGTCGGCGAGGTCTCGCACGCGCTCCGGGAAGGACACCGCTGATGGTCACCCTGCAGGAGGTCTCCGAGGCCCGCGCCGTCCGCGCGGCAGCCCGGCGCGGCGCCGCTCGCCCGCGTCGCACCGCCACGTGGTGGCCGCCGCTCGTCGTCCTCGCCGTGCTCGTCGGCATCTGGTACGCGGCTGCGGCCTACTACGACCACGTCCGGGGACTGGCGTTCCTGGTGCCGTACCCGCACCTCGTGGCGAAGGCGATCGTCGCGCCGACGATGCCGGACGGGTCGCCGTCGACGTTCGGCTCCGACCTGTGGTCCGCCCTCGGCCGCACCACCGTGGTGTCGCTCGTCGGGCTCGGCGTCGCGATCGTGATCGGCGTCGCCTGGGCGATGGCGATGGCGCAGGCGAAGTGGCTCGAGCGCTCGCTCTACCCGTACGCCGTGGTGCTGCAGTGCGTGCCGATCCTGGCGCTCGTCCCGCTCATCGGCGCCCTGTTCGGCTACGAGTTCGCCAGCCGGGTCATCGTCACCGTGATGATCGCGCTGTTCCCGATGGTGTCGAACACGCTGTTCGGCCTGCAGTCCGCCGACCGGGCGCAGCGGGAGCTGTTCCGCCTGCAGCAGGCCGGCCGGTTCGCCCAGCTCGTGAAGCTGCAGGTCCCGGCCGCCCTGCCGTCGATCTTCGTCGGCCTGCGCACCTCCGCGGGTCTGAGCGTCATCGGCGCGATCGTCGGCGACCAGTTCTTCCAACGCGGCAACCCCGGTCTCGGCGTCCTCATCCAGGTCACCGCCTCGCGGCTGATGGGCCCGGAGCTCTACGCGACCATCATCATCGCCTCGCTCTACGGCGTCGCCGTCTTCCTCGTGTTCGGGCTGGTCGGCCGCCTCGCGGTCGGTCGGTGGCACGACTTCAGCTGACCGACCCACGGTCCCCCGCTCCGCCCGCGGAGCACCTGCCCCACCCCTGCCCCACCCGACCCCCAGCACCACGAGACCCGCACCACGAACGGAGCCTCCATGCGCACCACCACCCGACTCGGCGTCGCGACCGCCGCCCTCGCCGCGACCGCCATCGCCCTCACCGGGTGCGCCGCCGGCTCGTCCGGCAGCAGCACGAGCACCGCCAGCGCGAAGGCCGCCACCGGCCCCGCCGTCGACCTGTCCTCCGCCTGCCCCGCGAAGATCGTCGTGCAGACCGACTGGAACCCCGAGGGCGAGCACGGGCACCTGTACGAGATGCTCGGGCCGAACCCGACGATCGACGCCTCCGGCAAGACCGTGACGGGCGACCTGTACGCCAACGGGAAGTCGACGGGCGTGCAGCTCGAGATCCGCGCCGGCGGCCCGGCGATCGGCTACACCAAGGTCGCCTCGCAGATGTACCAGGACAAGTCGATCACCCTCGGCTACATGTCGACGGACGAGCAGGTGCAGTTCTCCGGCAACCTGCCCACCACGGCCGTCTTCGCCGAGAACGACCAGTCCCCGATGTCGATCATGTGGGACCCGGCGACGTACCCGAAGGTCGACAGCATCGCGAGCCTCGGCAAGGCGCTCGAGAAGGACGGCGGCGTCGTCCGCTACTTCAACGGTGCCGCGTACATGACCTACCTCGAGCAGTCCGGCGTCCTGCCGAAGAGCGTCCTCGACGGCAGCTACGACGGCACCCCGGCGAAGTTCGTCTCCGCGGGCGGCAAGGACGCCCAGCAGGGCTTCGCGACCGCCGAGCCGTACATCTACCAGAACCAGGTCGCGGCCTGGGGCAAGAAGGTCGACTACGCGCTCGTCTCGAGCACCGGCTGGAACCCCTACCCCGAGGCGATGAGCGTCCGGACCGGCGACCTGGCGAAGCTGACGCCGTGCCTCAAGGCGCTCGTGCCCGTCATGCAGCAGGCGGACGTCGACTACCTGAAGGCCCCGCAGGCCACGAACGACCTCATCACGAAGCTCGTGCAGCAGTACAACAACGGCTGGACGTACGACGCGAAGGTCGGCGCGTTCGCGGCGAGCCAGATGGTGAAGCTCGGGCTCGCGAAGGACACCGACGGCTACATCGGCTCGATGGACGAGCAGCGCATGCAGGACTTCATCGCGAAGGCGACCCCCGTCTTCGCCGGTACCGGTGACGTGAAGAGCGACCTGAAGCCGTCCGACCTGTACACGAACGAGTTCCTCGACAAGACGATCGGGCTCGGCGACTGACGCGGGTCGGCCGAGCCGACCGCACGGAGCCGACCGACTGCCGGACGGGAGGCGCGGAGCACGCCCGCCCCGCGCCTCCCGTCCGCCGTTCCCGCACCACCCACCCCACAGGAGTGAGCATGACCACCGTCACCCCCGCCTCCACCACCGTCTCCCCCGCCGCCCTGGCGGCGCTCCACGCCGACCTCGTCGCGCTCCTCGGCGAGCGCGGCGTGAGCGCCGACGAACGCACCCGCACCCGCGCCTCCGTCGACGAGGCGACCATGAGCCCGATCCTCAGCGCCCAGCTGCCCCTCGGCCTGGCCGACCTGGTCGCGTACCCGGCGTCGGCCGACGACGTCGCCGCCACCCTGCGGGCGGCCGTCCGGCACGGCGTCCCCGTCACCACCCGCGGCAAGGGCACCGGCAACTACGGACAGGGCATCCCGCTGCACGGCGGGCTCGTGCTCGACACCTCGCGGGCCCGCGCCGTCGTCGAGGTCGGCGACGGCTGGGTCACGGCCGAGGCCGGCGCGTCCATGGTCGCGCTCGAGCAGGCCGCGGCGGCCACCGGGCAGCAGCTCTGGATGTACCCCTCGACCGCGCAGTCCACGATCGGCGGGTTCCTGTCCGGCGGCTCCGGCGGTACGGGGTCGATCGCGCACGGCTCGAACTGGCAGGGCTTCGTCACCGCGCTCGACGTCGCGCTCCCGGGCTCGGACGAGCTGCTGCACGTCGAGGGCGACGAGGCGCAGCCCTTCGTGCACACGTACGGCACGGCCGGGGTCATCGCACGGGCGACCGTCCGGCTCGAGCCGCTGCAGGAGTGGCGTGCCGTGTACGCGGCGTTCCCGACGTTCGAGCACGCGCTCGTCGCCGTGCGGACGCTCCGCGGACTCGACCCGGTGCCGCGGCTCGTCAGCGCCGACCGGCCCGAGGTCGCGGCGGCCCTGCCGTCGGACGCCGCGATCCCGGACGACCGTGCGAGCCTGCGCGCGATCATCGACGACGCCGTGCTCGACCAGGCCAGAGAGCTCATCGAGCTCGCCGGCGGGACCGTCGAGGACGTCCGCGAAGGCCTGCAGCAGACCACCAAGGTGTCGATGCTGTCGTACAACCACCCGATCTGGTGGCTCAAGCGGAACACCCCCGACACCGAGTACTTCCACGTCGAGGTCGGCGGTGAGGCGCTGATCGACCGGATCGCCGAGGTCGAGGCGGTGTACCCGGGCGGCATGCTCCACATCGAGGCGGCCCACGTCGGTCCGATCGGCATGCTCACGGCGCCGTACACCGGGGCGGAGGACGTCTACGCGGGCTACCCGGTGCTCCGCGAGCTGGGCGTCCGGGTGCACAGCCCGCACCAGTACTACGTCGACCACGGCGTGGAGGAGCTCGTGGCGCTCAAGCAGCGAACCGACCCCGAGGGGCTGCTCAACCCGGGCCACGTGATCGACCCGTCGCTCGTGGTCAGCGGGGGCTCGACCGCCTCCGCGCAGCCGGTCGTCCCGGGGTTCGGCAAGTGAGCGGCACGCGCAGGCTCGCCGAGCTGTCCGGTCCCGCGGTCGCCGCGGGGTTCACGGCGGACACGATCGTCGTGCAGCCCACCGGCGCCGTCGAGCACCACGGACCGCACCTGCCGCTGCTCACCGACTTCCTCCTCGCCGACCACATCGGCGGTGCGGCGGTCGAACAGGCCGCGGCGGAGGGCCTCGACGTCTGGCAGCTGCCGACCCTGGCGTTCACGAAGTCCGACGAGCACAGCTGGGCGCCCGGCACCGTGTGGCTCGACGCGTCGACGATGTTCGAGACGGTCGTGCAGATCGGCCGCGCGGTCGCCCTCACCGGCGCCGGCACGCTCGTGTTCGCGAACGGCCACGGCGGCAACGTGGCGCTCCTGCAGGTCGCCCTGCGCGAGATCCGGAAGCGGTACGGCCTGAAGACCTTCCTCATGCCGACCCTCACCCGGGTGCCCGGGCCGGACGGCGAGGACGCCGACGAGCGCGGCCTCGGCATCCACGGCGGCGCTGCGGAGACGTCGATGATCCTGCACCTGCGGCCGGACCTGGTCGACACCACCCTCGCCGAGCGGTGGGTCCCCGACCACCTCGCCGACTTCGAGAAGATCGCGTTCAACGGTGGCCCGGTGTCGTTCGGGTGGCTGTCGGACGACTTCGGACCGGCCGGCGTGGTCGGGGACGCGAGCCGCGCCTCCGCCTCGTACGGCGCCGCGCTGTGGGAGCACTCCCTGGCCGAGGCGGTCGCGTCGCTGCACGAGATCGCCCGGTTCGACCCCGCGCCGCCGGCCTGAGCGCGGCCGTCGCGAGCGCGCCGCACCACCGCACCACCGCACCACCGCACCACGATCGGAGCACCGTGACCCCGTCACCGACCACGACCGACCTGCACCTCGGATCGACCCCGTCCGACGTTCTCTGGGGCCGCCTGCCCGCCCGGACCGACACCCCGGCGCTGACCGTGCGCCCCGGGGCCGTCGTCACGGTGGACACCCTGAGCCACGAGGGCGTCCTCGAGGACCAGGGCTCCGACCCCGTGGCGTTCTTCGGGCGGCACGGGGTGGCCCGCGCCGACGTGCTCGACGACGCCGTGGCGGTCGCGCGCGAGCTGCGACGCGGCCCCGACGACGGCCCGCACGTGGTGTCGCGGCCGATCGCGGTCGACGGCGCCGAGCCGGGCGACGTCGTCTCGGTGACGGTGCTCGCGGCGGACCCGCGCGTGCCGTACGGCGTCGTGTCGAACCGGCACGGGCACGGCGCCCTGCCCGGCGAGCTGCCGCGCGCCGAGGAGACCGTGTCGGTGTTCGCCGACGTCGTGCAGCGTGACGGTGTGGACGTCGGCAGGCTCCCCGCCGTCGAGGGCGGACCGCGCGTCGTCACCTTCCCGCTGCGGCCCTTCCCCGGCATCGTCGGGGTCACCCCGGACAGCGACGAGCGGGCGCACTCGGTGCCGCCCGGGCCGCACGGCGGCAACCTCGACATCGCCCTGCTCACCGCCGGGGCGACCCTGCACCTGCCGGTCCTCGTGCCGGGCGCGGGGGTGTACGTCGGCGACCCGCACTTCGCGCAGGGCGACGGCGAGGTCGCGCTGACGGCGCTGGAGGCCTCGCTCCGGCTGGTGCTCCGGATCGACCTGGTCCCGCGGGCCGAGGCGCTGCGGCGGTTCGGCGAGCTCGTCGGTCCCCTCGCCGAGACGACGGAGCACCTCGTGCCCACGGGACTCGACCACGACCTCGACGAGGCCGTGCGGCGCTGCGTCCGGGCCGCGATCGCGCTGCTCCGGGCGCGCTGGGGCGTCGACGAGCACCTGGCGTACGCGTACCTCAGCGCCGCGACCGACTTCCGGATCTCGCAGGTGGTCGACCTGGTGTGCGGCTCGCACGCGATGATCCGCAAGGCCGACTTCGCCGGGCTCGACCGGTGACCACCGACCAGGGCCGACCGGTGACCACCGACCAGGGCCGACCGGTGACCACCGACCAGGGCCGACCGGTGGCCGCCGACCAGGGCCGACCGGTGACCACCGACCCGGGCCGACCGGTGACCACCGTCGCGGCCACCTGGCCGGACGGACTCGAACGGGCCTGGACGGCGTACGAGGCCGCCCTCGCCCGGGACGACACCGCCGTGCTCGACGACCTGTTCGAGCCCGGCCCGGACACCCTGCGCGGCGACGACGCCGGACTGCTCCGCGGGCACGACGCGATCAGCGCCTTCCGGTCCGCCCGCGGCGGTGTCGCGCCCCGCACGATCACGTCGGTCGAGGTGCGCCCCCTCGCCGAGGACGTCGTGCTCGTCGTCGGCGTCTCGGCGTTCGACGGCGGCGGGAACGGACTGCAGACCCAGGTCTGGCGGCGGACGGCGGGCCGCTGGCGGATCAGCGCCGCGCACGTCACCGGCCGACCGAGGGCCCTCGACCGGTCGGTCTGGCGGGTCGTCGGCGACCCCCTCGTCCGCGGTGCCTCGGCCGACCGCGACCGGGCCGACCGCGACCGGGCCGACCGCGACCGGGCCGACGGCAGCGGGGACCGTGGCGGCGCCGCACCCCGTCCGCTCACCGGGGTGCGCGTCGCGGTGAAGGACCTGTTCGCGGTCGCGGGGCACGTGGTCGGCGCCGGCAACCCGACCCGGGAGCGGTCGGCCCCGACCTGCGCCGAGCACGCCCCGGCGGTCCGGGCACTGCTCGACGCGGGGGCCGACATCGCCGGCATCGCCAGGACCGACGAGTTCGCGTACGCCCTCGCCGGGCGCAACGCGCACTTCGGGTCACCGCCGAACGGCGCCGACCCGGCCCGCATCGGTGGCGGCTCGACCTCGGGGTCGGCGTCGGCCGTCGCCCTCGGGCAGGCCGACCTCGGGCTCGGCACCGACACGGCCGGCAGCCTGCGCGTGCCGTCGTCGTACCAGGGGCTCTGGGGCATCCGGACGACGCACGGCGCGGTGTCCCGCGACGGCCTGCTGCCCCTCGCGCAGTCGTTCGACACGGTCGGCTGGGTGGCGCGGTCCGCGGGGGTCCTCGCCGACGCCCTGGACGTCTCCGCGCCCGCGTCGGACACCGCCGTCGACGACGGGTCGCTGCTCGTGTCGGACGCCCTGCTCGACGCCGCCGACCCCGCGACCGCACGGGCCTTCGCCGCCTGGGCCGACGGCACCCGCCGGCCGCTGCGTCCCGTCGCGCTCCCGGACCTCGACGACCTCGCCGAGACCCTGCGGGTCGTGCAGGCCGCCGAGGCGTGGCGGAACCACGGCCGGTGGGTCACGGAGCACCCCGGCGCGCTCGGCACGGACGTCGCCGAACGCTTCGCCGCGGCCGCCGCCGTGACCGCCGAGGAGGAAGCAGCGGCCCGCGCCCGGTTGCCGGAGTTGCGCGACCGCGTGCGCGAGGCGGTGGGACCGGGTGTGCTGTGCCTCCCGACCGTGCCCGGGCCGGCCCCGCTGTGGACCGCGACCGGACCCGACGTCCTGGCCACGCGCCGGGCGACCCTGCGGATGACGGCCGTCGCCGGGATCGGCGGCCTGCCCGCCGTGAGCGCGCCCCTGCTCCGGGTCGACGGGGCGCCGGTCGGCGTGTGCCTGGTCGGGGCCGCGGGGTCCGACCGCGCCGTGCTGGCCCTGGCGGCGACCCTCGCCGGGGCCGCCTGACGGACGACCGCCTGCCCGCCGGGGTACGCGGTTGTCCGCCGACGCACCGACTGTCGTCGACGACGCCCGGGTCTACCGTCGGTCCCGGGCGGCAACGGGGCCGTCCACGACGGATCGAGCATCATGCAACGACGGATGAGCAAGCTCCTCGCGACCATCACGGCGGTCGGGCTGGTCGGTGCCCTCGCACCGGCCCTGCAGGCACAGGCCGCGGTCACGACGAGCGACACCCCGGACCTCGGGAGCAACGTCAAGGTCTACAGCCCCTCGACACCGACCTCGACCATCCAGGCCGACGTCGACGCCGCGTTCAGCTCGCAGCTCCGCAGCACCACCGCGCAGTTCGGGTCGCAGCGGTACGCCTTCCTGTTCAAGCCGGGCAGCTACGGCCGGGTCTGGGCGAACCTCGGCTTCTACACGTCGGTCGCGGGTCTCGGGAAGAACCCCGACGACGTCACGATCAGCGGCGCGGTCAACGTCGACTCGGGCTGGAACGCCGGCGACGAGAAGAACGCCACGCAGAACTTCTGGCGCTCGGTCGAGAACCTGGCGATCGTGCCCGAGGGCGGCACCGACCGCTGGGCCGTGTCCCAGGCCGCGCCGATGCGCCGCGTGCACGTCAAGGGCAACCTGACGATGGGCCCGTCGAACCAGGACGGCGGCCAGGGCTACTCGTCCGGCGGCTACATCGCGGACACGAAGGTCGACGGCACCGTCACCTCGGGGTCGCAGCAGCAGTGGTACACGCGCAACTCCACGCTCGGCTCGTGGCAGGGCGGCAACTGGAACATGACGTTCTCGGGCGTGCAGGGCGCACCGGCGAACGACTTCTCGAAGAGCTACACGACCCTGTCCACCACGCCGACGACCCGCGAGAAGCCGTACCTGTGGGTCGACTCGTCGAACAAGTACCACGTGTTCGTCCCGTCGCTGCGGCAGGACTCGTCCGGCGTCACCTGGCCGAACACCGGCGGCACCGACCTCCCGATGCGGAACTTCTACGTCGCTCACCCGGGCGACTCCGCGGCCACGATCAACAGCGCGCTGGCCCAGGGCCTGAACCTGTTCTTCACGCCGGGCACCTACCGACTGGACGCCGCGCTGAACGTCACGCGTGCGGACACCGTCGTGACGGGCATCGGGTTCCCCACGCTCGTGCCGACGGCCGGCAACGCGGTCCTGACCTCGAACGACGTCGCCGGCGTGAACGTGTCGAACCTCGTGGTGGACGCGGGACCGCAGAACAGCGCGCAGTTGGTCCGACTCGGCACGAGCGGTTCGCACGTCGACCACGCGGCCGACCCGCAGAGCATCCAGGACGTCTTCTTCCGCGTCGGCTCGAGCATCCAGGGCAAGGCGACGACGACGCTGCAGGTCAACGCCGACGACACCCTCGTCGACCACATCTGGGCCTGGCGCGCCGACCACGGCGGAGCGGCCACGGGCTGGACGGTCAACACCGGCGCGACCGGCGTCGAGGTGAACGGCAACGACGTCCTCGCGACCGGCCTCTTCGTCGAGCACTACCAGCAGTACGAGGTGCTCTGGAACGGGAACAACGGGAGGACGATCTTCTTCCAGAACGAGATGCCGTACGACGTGCCGGACAACGCCTCGTGGCAGAGCCCGACCGGAGCCGGGTACGCGGCGTACAAGGTCGCGTCGACCGTCACGAAGCACGAGATCTGGGGCGGTGGCGTCTACTGCTTCTTCAACACCAACCCCGCGGTGCACGCCGACCGGGCGTTCGAGGTCCCGCAGACGGCCGGGGTGCGGGCACACGGCCTGGTCACGGTGTCCCTCGGTGACGTCGGCACGATCTCGAGCGTCATCAACGGGGTCGGTGGGCCCGTCCCGACGCCGGCGGGCAACACCGCGCCGAACCGGGTGGCGTCCTACAACTGACCCGATCCGGGGCGACCGGGGGCGGGGCCGACGCGGGTGGGAGCCGCGGCGGCCCCGCCCGCGCGTGCGCTCGATCGTGCGTGTCCGTCGGGGCACACGCACCGTCAGCCCACCGGGACGCGCCGTCGGTAGCGTCCGCAGGGTGACCGACACCCCACGGACCCGCCTGGTCCTCCCCGGGCAGTACGGGCCGCTGTTCGACGACGGCGGCCCCGCCCTCGTGGTCGAGGCCCGGGAGTTCTTCGCCGCCCGACCGATGCACCGCGCGAAGGCCCACCTGTGGCTGAGCGCCCTGCGCCACCGGGTCCGCGAGCTCGGCGACCGCGCCGAGCACGTGCAGGTCGAGACCCTCGAGGAGGCCCTGGTCGGCCGGGACGACCTGGACGTGGTCGATCCGCCGTCCCGGACGCTCCGCGCGCAGGTCCGGCACTGGGGCCGGGGCACCGAGGTCCTGCCGAGCCGGGGCTTCATCACCGACGAGGCCGAGTTCGCCGAGTGGGCGGCGCAGGGCACCGGGCGCTTCCGGATGGAGACCCACTACGAGCGGGTCCGCCGCCGCGAGGGCTGGCTCATGCAGTCGGACGCGCCGCTCGGCGGGAAGTTCAGCCTCGACGAGCAGAACCGCCAGCCGCCGCCGAAGGGTGCGACGACCCTCGGCCTGCCCGACCCGTGGTGGCCGACCGAGGACGAGGTCGACGACGAGGTGCGGCACGACCTCGACCGGTGGGAGCGCGACGGACTCGTGCGCTTCGTCGGCAAGGACGACACCCGGCGCTTCGCGGTCACGGCCGACGAGGCCCGCGCCGCCCTCGACGACTTCGTGCAGGTGCGGCTCGGCGACTTCGGTCCGTTCGAGGACGCCACGCTCACGAACGACTGGACGATGGCGCACTCGCTCCTCAGCGTGCCGATGAACCTCGGCGTGCTCGACCCGTTCGAGGTCGTCGAGGCCGCACTCGCCGCGTACCGCGACCACGACGCCCCGCTCGCGAGCGTCGAGGGCTTCGTCCGCCAGGTCGCCGGTTGGCGCGACTACGTGTGGCACCTCTACTGGTGGTTCGGCGACGACTACGGTGCGACCGAGAACGCCCTCGACGCCACCGCGCGCCTGCCCCGGTGGTGGCGGGAGCTCGACGCCTCCGAGGTCGATGCGGTCTGCCTGAGCACGGCGATGGAGGGGCTGCACGACCACGGGTGGCTGCACCACATCCAGCGCCTCATGGTGCTCGGCAACTTCGCCCTGCAGCGCGGCTACGACCCCGTGCACCTGACCGAGTGGTTCACCGACGTGTTCGTCGACGGCACCGACTGGGTGATGCCCGCGAACATCATCGGGATGTCGCAGCACGCCGACGGCGGCATGGTCGCGACGAAGCCGTACGCGTCCGGCGGGCGCTACATCGACCGGATGTCCGACCACTGCGGCGGGTGCCGGTACGACCCGACGAAGCGGGTCGGCGAGGACGCCTGCCCCTTCACGGCCGGCTACTGGGCGTTCCTCGCGCGCACCGAGCCGGCGCTGCGGGACAACCCCCGCATGATGCGGCCCCTGCAGCAGATGCGGAAGCTCGCCGACCTGGACGAGGTGGTCGCACAGGAGGCGCGGCGCGGGACGCCCTGACGGCGTCGGTCCCAGGGTGGTCGGCACCGGCCGGGAGGCGCGGGGCTGGCCCGCCCCGCGCCTCCCGTCCGGTGCCGGGTCGCGCCCCGTCGACGGAGCAGACGACGTCGGCTCGCGCCCGTCCACCCGACGGTTCCTGCTCCGTCCGCGGAGGGAGGCGGCCGCGCGAGCCGCCCCGGTAGGGTCGGGAACGTGAGCAACGATGCATTCGACGACCGCTACGAGCTGCGCGAGTTCGCGCCCGGTACGGACGAGCAGGGGGCACCGGACGCCGTGACCGACGCGTGGATGCACGCCGTCGGGCTCGGCTTCCACGAGCCGCACCCGGACGCTGAGGGCGCCGCGCGGATGGTGGCGAACATGGTCGCCGACGACGAGACCTTCCTCGGGGTGTACGTCCGCGAGCCCCTGCCCGGCTCGGTGGACGCGACGTGGCCCGCTGGCACGTTCACCTGGTTCCGCAAGGCCCTGAGCTGGGGCGACGGCGCGACCATCGACACCCAGGCGATCTCCGCCGTGACCGTCCGACCGACCGAACGTCGGCGCGGGATCCTCCGCCGGATGATGACGCACGCCCTCGAGCGCGGCGTCGCCGAGGGGTACGCGGTCGCGTCGCTGACCGCCTCCGAGGGCACCATCTACCGGCGCTTCGGCTTCGGCTGCGCGATCCGCGAGCGCGCGGTGCGTGTCCGTCGCGCACGGGCGCTCCCGTTGCTCGCACCGACGAGCGGCCGGGTGTCGGTCGTCACGCCGGAGTGGCTGGACGAGGGCACCGCCCGCGCCGTGTTCGACCGGTTCGACGCCCGCACCCCGGGGTCGATGGTGCGGAACGCCGGCACCTGGCCGATCGTCCTCGGGCTCCGGAACGGCGACGGCTCCCCCGCGAAGGACGTCCGCGGCGCCGTGCACCGCCCCGACGACTCGGACGAGGTCGACGGCTACGTGACCTGGCGCGTCAAGGAGGGCTCGGGCCGCGACCAGGACACCGTGCTCGAGGTCGTCGACCTGGTCTACGCGACCGACGAGGCGTACCTGTCGCTCTGGGAGTTCCTGCTCTCGATCGACCTGAACGACGTGGTGCGGTACAGCCGCTCGCGCCTGGACGACCCGATCGTCGCGGCCATCGGCGACAACCGCGCGTACGACGTCGACCACGAGGAGGACCACGTCTGGCTCCGCGTGCTCGACGTCGCGGCGGTGCTGTCCGCGCGGCCGTTCGCGGTCGACGGCTCGCTGACCCTCGCCGTGTCCGACGCGATGGGCTTCGCGGCGGGCACGTACCGGCTCGACGTCGTGGACGGCCGCGGCACGGTGACCCGCACGGCGGACGAGCCGCGCGACGACGCCGACCTGCAGATGGACGTCGCGGAGCTCGGCGCGGTCCTCATCGGCTCGGTCTCGCCGCGGACGCTCGCGGCGGCCGGGCTCGTGCGGGCCACGGGCCCGGCGGCGGTGACGCGCTTCGCGGCGATGCTGACCCCGGTGCGCACGCCGCACGGCATCACGTACTTCTGATCGGCGCGGGGGCAGTCCCCTGCACTGCGAACAACCGGAAGCACCTCGCACCACGAAGTCCCGTGGCGCGAGGTGCTTCCGGTTGTGCACGAGCACGCGGCACCACGCGAGTGCGACGTGCGCAGGCGGCCCGCGGCGGCGCGCGCCCCTACGCCCGGCGCCGCACGCGGGGGTCGACGAACGCGTAGACGACGTCGACGACCAGGTTCGCCGTGACGATGAGCAGCGCCGAGAACACCGTGAACCCGACGACCACCTGCAGGTCCAGGGACCGCACCGCGTCGATGAGCAGCGCGCCGAGGCCCTGCATCGAGAACACCTTCTCGGTGATGACCGCCCCGCCGAGCAGCGAACCGAGGTCGAGCCCGAACAGCGTGACCACGGGCAGGATCGCCGTCCGGAGCCCGTGCCGCACGACGACCTGGCGTTCGCGCAGGCCCTTGGCCCGGGCGGTCCGCACGAAGTCCTGCGACATCGACTCGAGCATCTCGCCGCGGGTGAGCCGGGCGTAGATCGCGGCGCTGATGAACGCGAGGACGCACCACGGCAGCACCAGGTGCACGAACCAGCCGACCGGGTCCTCGGCGAACGGCACGTACCCGCTGGTCGGCAGCCACCCGAGGGTGAACCCGAACAGCAGGATCGCGAGCAGTCCGATCAGGTACGCGGGCGAGGACACCCCGGCGACCGCGACGGTCATCACGGCGCGGTCGGCGAGCGACCCGCGGCGCAGGGCCGACACGGTCCCGCCGGCGACCCCGACCACGAGCCAGAGCACGGCGGCACCGACCGCGATCGACGCGGTGACGGGCAGGCGCGACGTGATGAGGTTCGTGACCGAGTCGTGCAGCTGGAACGAGTACCCGAAGCAGGGCGCCGCGCAGCTGATCGTCGAGGCACCGGAGCCGAACGTGCGCCCGGCGAAGATGCCCGCCAGGTACGCGCCGAACTGGGCGATCCAGGGCTTGTCGGTCCCGAGGAACGACTGCACGTCGGCCAGGCGCTCGGGCGTGCACGGCTTGTCGCAGATGGCCTGTGCCGGGTTGGTCGGCAGGAGCATGAACAGCGCGTACGTGACGGCCGCGACGACGAGCAGCACGACGACCGCGCCGAGCACGCGGACGGCCAGGAAGCGGAGGGCGTTCACCGGGCACCTCCGCGCGGGTCGAGGGCGTCGCGCAGGGCGTCACCGAGCACGTTGAAGGCCAGGGTGATGAGGAACAGGGCGGCTCCGGGGAAGACGAGGTACATCGGGTCGGTCTGCACCCAGCCGATCGCGTCGCCGATGCTCCGACCCCACGAGGGCGTCGGCGGCGTGACCCCGACGGCGAGGAACGACAGCGCGGCCTCGGCGCCGATCATCGACGGGATCGAGATCGTGGCGTAGACGGTGATCGTGGCGGAGAGGTTCGGCAGCAGCTGCGTCCGGATGACGTGCCAGCGGCCGGCACCCATCGCGGTCGAAGCGACGACGTAGTTCCGGGTGACGAGGGACAGCGTCTGCCCGCGCACGACCCGGGCGACGGCCGGCCAGCCGAAGAACCCGATCACGAGGACGACGAGCAGCGGCTTCGGGAACGACGTCGGCACGACCGCGGTCAGCGCGATCATGAACACCAACGACGGGAAGCCGAAGATGACGTCGACGACCCGGGACAGCACCCGGTCGTACCAGCCGCCCAGGAACCCGGTCGTGACGCCGACGAGCACGCCGATCACGATCGACATCGCGGTCGCGGCGATCCCGATGCCGAGCGAGGTCCTGGCGCCGTACGTGACGATCGCGAACAGGTCCCGGCCGGTCAGCGGCTCGACGCCGAACCAGTGCGTGCCGCTCACGCCGCCCGCGGGACCGCGCGGGGCGCCGAAGTCGTTCAGCGCGTCGACGTGGTACCGGTACGGGTCCTGCCCGCTCACCGCGGCGATGAGCGGCGCGGCGAGGGCGACGACCACGAACAGCGCGATCACCACGGCGGCCACGACCGCCCACCGGTCCCGGGCGACGCGACGCACGACGGCACGGAAGCCGGTCGTCCGTCCGCTGGCCACGGGGACCGGGCTGTCGACGACGTTCGCGGTCACGGTGCCACTCCTTCCCACGCACGCCAGGCGGCCCGGCGCTCGGCCTGCCGTGCCGGGTCGGCGACCGGCGCCGCGGCGAGCAGCATGCGCGTGTAGTCCTGCTGCGGGTCGTCGAGGACCCGCTCGGTGGTGCCCCGCTCGACGATCCGGCCGCCGTGCAGCACGACGACCTCGTCCGCGAGCTGCCGGACGACGGCGAGGTCGTGGCTGACGAGCAGCATGCCGAAGCCGAACTCGTCCTGCAGGTCGGCGAGCAGGTCGAGCACGGCCGCCTGCACGGTGACGTCGAGGGCGCTCGTGGGCTCGTCGGCGATCACGAGCGCGGGGCGGAGGGCGAGCGCCCGGGCCACGGCCACGCGCTGGCGCTGCCCGCCCGAGAGCTGGTGCGGGAACCGCTCGGCCCACGTCGGGTCGAGCTGGACCGCGGCGAGGAGCTCGGCCACGCGCGCAGCCCGGTCGGCGGGTGACGCCGCCGTGTGCACCAGGAGCGGCTCGGCGATGCTCCACCCGATCGTCTGCCGCGGGTTGAGCGACGACGCCGGGTCCTGGAAGACGATGCCGACGCGGCTGCGGAGCTCGCGCAGCCGCCTGCCGCGGGCGGTGCGGAGGTCGCTGCCGTCCACCTCGACGCTGCCGTGCACGACGGGGACGAGCCCGGCGAGCGCGCGCCCGATGGTCGACTTGCCGGAACCGGACTCCCCCACGAGCCCGAGCGTCCGCCCGGCCTGCAGGTCGAGGTCGATGCCGCTGACGGTCGGCGCACCACGGCGCGCGTAGCGCACGGCGACGTCGCGCAGGCGCGCGACGACCGGACGGGAGGCGCGGCTCGCCTCCGTCGCGTCGCCCACGTCCGTCCCGGGTCGCGCGACCGAAGTGGCGGACCCGTCACGGGCCTCCCCGCCGGCGTCCGTCCCGGGACGTGTGACCGACGTGGCGGACGCGGCACGCGCCTCCCGGCCGCTGCCCGTCTCGAGGACCGGCACCGCGTCGAGCAGCTGCCGCGTGTACGCGGCGGCGGGCCGGGCGAAGACGTCGACGACCGAGCCGGTCTCGACGGGGTCGCCCCGGCGCATCACGAGCACCTCGTCGGCGACGTCCGCGACCACGCCCATGTCGTGCGTGATGAGCAGGACGGCGAGCGAGCGCTCGACGCCGAGCCGACGGAGCAGGTCGAGGATCCCGGCCTGCACGGTGACGTCGAGCGCCGTCGTCGGCTCGTCCGCGATGAGCGCCACCGGGTCGCCCGCGAGCGCCATCGCGATCATCGCGCGCTGCAGCTGGCCACCGGAGAGCTCGTGCGGGTAGGCCTTCCGGATCCGCTGCGGGTCGTCGAGTCCGGCGGACCGCAGGAGCTCGTCGACGCGGGCCGAGACCCCGGCGCGGTCGAGGTCGGTCGGGTGCGCGCGGACGGCCTCGGCGATCTGCGTGCCGATCGACAGGACCGGCGTGAACGAGTTCATCGGCTCCTGGAACACCACGCCGATGCCGGCGCCGCGGACCGCCCGGAGCCGGTCCGCCGAGGCGCCCACGAGCTCGTCGCCGCGGAACCGGACGCTGCCGCTGACCCGAGCCTCGGGTGGGAGCAGACCGAGCACGCTCATCGCGCTCACGGACTTGCCCGACCCGGACTCGCCGACGAGCGCGAGCACCCGGCCGGGTGTCAGGGCGAAGGAGACGTCACGGACGACGGGCTCCGCGTCGCCGAACGCGACGCGGAGCCCCTCGACCTCGAGCAGCGGCGCACTCACTTCGCGAGCGAGACCTTGAGGTAGTTCGGGTACGCCGGGAAGTCCGCGATCCGGAAGTTCTCGACGTTCGAGCCGGCCAGGAAGGACTGCTTCGCGTAGATCAGCGGGACGACGGGTGCGTCGGCCATGATCTTCCGGTCGGCCTCGGCCCAGAGCTGCTGGGCGTCGGACTGGTCGATCGTGCCGGTGGCCTTCGCGATGAGGGCGTCGACCTCGGGGTTGCTGTACTTCGAGACGTTGTAGCCGCCCCCGCCGATCTGCGAGGAGTCGTACAGCGGCTGCAGGTTGGCGTTCGCGCTCGGGAAGTCCGGCTGCCAGCTCGACAGCGACAGGTCGAAGTCGGTGCCGTTCGTGGTCGCCTGCGTGAAGGAGTCGTAGTCGAGCGGCTTCAGCGTGACCTGGATCCCGACGCGCTTCAGGCCGGCCTGGAGCGCCTGCGCCTGTGCGAGGTACGTCGGGTCGTTCTGGGTGACGAGCGTGAGGTTCAGGTCGGTGGCACCGGCCTCCTTGAGGAGCGCCTTCGCCTTGTCGACGTCACCGGTGGGGCTCGTCTTGTAGAGGTCGTAGTCCTTGCGGCCCGCGATGCCGGGCGTGATGAGCGTCGAGGCGTACTCGCCGGCCAGTGCACCACCGGCGGCGATGCGGAACGACTTGCGGTCCACGGCGTACTGCAGCGCCCGGCGCACCTTGAGGTCCTGGAGCTGGCCGCGCTGCGTGTTGATCGCCATGTAGGTGATCGGGCCGGCCTTGCTCGTCGCGAGGCGGTCCTGCGCGGAGGGGTTCGCGCGGACCTGGTTGAGTTCGGCGGCGCCGAGGTAGATCGCGCCGAACGAGTCCTTGGCGTCACCGTTGTCGGCGATCAGGCTCTGGGTGGTGGTCGAGGCGTCCTGCGACTCCTTGAACACGATCTTCGACGGGCCCGCGGTGCGGATGCTGTCGGTCTTCGCGCTCCACTCCTTGTTGCGGACGAGCGTGACCTGCGAGCCCTGCGTGTTCGACTGGACCTGGTACGGGCCGGAGGACACGGGCTTGGCGTCGTACGCACCGGTGTCCGTGCCCTGGCCCTCGGGGACGGGGGCGAACGCCGGCATCGAGGCGAGCCACGGCCAGTCGCCGTACGCGCTGTCCAGCTTGAAGACGATGGTCTTGTCGTCCGGGGTCTCGATGCTGTCGAGGGTCTTCCCCTCGAACGGCCCCTGGTACTCGCTACCGCCGACGAGCAGCGACTTGTGGTAGCTCAGGCCACCGGTCAGGTTCGGGGCGAACGAGCGCTCGATCCCCCACTTGACGTCCTTGGTGGTGATCGGTGTGCCGTCCTGGAACTTCAGGCCGTCCTTGAGCGTGTACGTCCAGGTCTTGCCACCGTCGCTCGACTCGCCCGTCGTGGTGGCGAGGTCCGGCACGACCTTCGCGGTCTTGCCGGGCTCGACGTCCCACGTGGTGAGCCGCCGTGCGACGAGACCCATCGACGTGATCCCGAGGCTCTGGCTCGTCGCCGGGTCGAAGTGCAGCGCGGTCTGGGGCGTGAGGATGTTGAGCGTCCCGCCCTTGCTCGTGCCGGCGGACGCGTCGTCCGAGGCGCTGCCGCCCGTGCAGCCCGTCAGCACCAGGGCTGCGGCTGCGGCGACGGCCGCGGTGATCGTCAAGCGCTTGGGGCGGTGCATGGCGTGCTGCTCCTCGTGGGGGGGTCGTGGGGGTGGCTGCCGCGGCTGGGCGGCTGGCGCCGTCGGTTCGGGTGGCCGGGCGGCGTCCATCCTGACACCGTGCCGCGCGGGCGTCCGAACCCCGCGGGGTCCGGACGACACGGGGCGCAACATTGCAGGACGCAACAGTGTCGGACCCGAGGTGCAACGCGGGTGCGTGCCGGGTATTCCCCGGTGGGTCCGGGAGGCGCGGTGCGGCGCCGCTGGGCCGGTCGCGGCGCGCGGGTGGTCCGGTCGGGCGCGGGGGCGCGCCGCGGCTCAGGTGGTCGGGAGCGCGCGGGCGGCCCGTGTGGCGACGGCGGCCACGGCGAGCGCCGCGCCGAGGAACACCACCGCCAGGATCGCCCACCCGACCGTCCCCATGTCGATCGCCGTGACCGTGACGACGGTCGGCGCGAGCATCGCCGCCACGGCGTAGCCGGTGCCGTACACGCCCTGGTAGGCACCGATCCGGTCGGCCGGTGCGAGCTCGAAGCTCAGCGCCCACCCGGCTGCGCTCGAGGTGATCTCGGCGAGCGAGTGCGCGACCGCCGCCACGACCAACACGGCCGCCGCGACCGCGACCGGCACCCAGTCGTCCCCGCGCACCCACCCGGCCGCCGCCCACAGCCCGCACGCGACCGCCATCACCCAGCCGGCGTGCCGCATCACCCGCGCCGCGCCCGCCACGGTGTCGGTACCGCGGCTCATCCGCACCTGGAGCAGGACCACGGCCACGGTGTTCACGAGCAGGAGCGGCGACACGAGCACGTCCGGTGCGACCGTGTGCTGGACGACCCAGAGCGGCACCGCGACCTCGAACAGTCCGAACTGCATGCCGAACACGCCCGTCAGGGCCGACACCGCGAGGAACCGCACGTCACGGTAGGGGCTGCGGCCCGCGGGCTCCCGGCGGAGGATCGTGCCGGTGTCGGTGCGCTCGGCGGGGGCGGGGTCGACGCGTGCCGCCCGGAGTCCGGCGACGAGGAACGCCGACGAGACGAAGAGCAGCCCCGACACGACCATCGTCACGCGGTACGCCTCGCCCGTCCCGATCGCGAGGGGGATCGCCGCGAGCGCCGTACCGACGCCGATGCCGACGTTCGTCACGGTGCGCATGGTCGCGCGCACCCGGACGCGGTCCGGTCCCGGGAAGGCCCGGCCGACCGCGGCACTGCGGACCGAGCCGCCGCCCTGCTGCGCGAGCGTGACGACCGAGGCCGTGAGGATCAGCGTCGGGAGGTCGTGCACGAGCACGTAGGCGACCAGCGCCGTGCCCTGGACGACGTGCAGCCAGACGAGCATGCGACGGGCGCTGTACCGGTCGGCCAGGTGCCCGAAGACCAGCGAGGACGCGACGCCGACCGCACCGGCCACCGTGAGCCCGAGGCCGACCGCGACCGGGGGGATGCCGACGATCGTGATGAGGTAGAGCGACGTCAGCGTGAAGAAGGCGCCGCGGCCCAGGGTGTCGACGAGCGTGACGGTGAGCAGGCGTCGGAGCGTGGTGTCCCGGCGGACGAGTTCGCGGATCGGGACCTGCTGCTCGGCGGTGCTCATCCCACAGTTCTGGCAGGGACGGGGTGCCGGGCGAACGGATGTAGGTTCGGGCTTCATGATCCGCTACCGCCTCGAACCGTCGGACGTGTCGGCCGTCCGGTTCGGGATCTCGCCGCTGTCCGAACTCGGGCTCGGACTCCGCGCGTTCCGGGAGCCGGAGCGGTACCCGTTGCAGCGCCCGTGGACCGACCGCGTCGCGGGGGTCCTGCCGTTGCTCGACCGCGAGGTCCTGTCCGGGCTCGTCGACGACCGCCGGTGGGTGGCGGACTTCGTGAACCCGCGGCCCGACTCACCGCTGACGTCGTTCGACGACGAGCTCCGTGCCCTCGGTCGGATCCGGCCGGAGCGACTCCGCGGGGACCTCGAGCGCGTGCACGGCACGGTCCCCGCGGTGTTCACCGGACGCCACGACCGCGTGGTCGAACGGCTCCAGCAGGCCCTCGCGACGACGTGGGAGCTGTGCTTCGCGCCGTACTGGCCGCGGATGCGCCGCGTGCTGCAGGCGGACGTCACCCACCGCGGCCGGGTCGCTGCGCACGAGGGGGTCGGCGCGGTGCTCGCCGGGCTGTCCGAGAGCGTGCGGTTCGACGGCCGGCACGTGGACGTCCGCCTGAGCAGTCCGATCGCCCGGGACCGGCCCGTGCAGGGCGAGGGGCTCACGCTCGTGCCGTCCGTGTTCGTCGTCCGGGCGTCGACGCCGATCGACGACGACCTGCCCCCGACGGTGATGTACCCGGCCCGCGGGCAGGGCGCCATGTGGTCGACCGCGTCCCACCCCGACGCCGGAGCCGTGCGGGACCTGCTCGGCCGGACCCGGGCGGCGCTGCTCGAGGCCCTGGGCGAGCCGTCGTCCTCGACCGACCTGGCGATGCGCTTCGGGGTGTCGACGTCGGCAGTGAACCAGCACCTGCGCGTGATGGAGCGCGGCGGGCTGCTCAACCGCACGCGGTACGGCCGGGCGGTCCTGTACTACCGCAGCACGGTCGGCGACGCACTCCTCCGGCGGGAGTGACCGCCGCCCCTCAGTCCTCGGGGTCGAGCCGCCCCAGCCACGAGCGCAGCACGTCCTGGAGCAGCCGCTGCTCACGCGCGGGGACCAGGTCGAGCAGTCGCCGCTCGTTCGCCATGTGCGCCGTGAAGGCCGCGTCGATCAGCTGCAGCCCGGCCGCTGTGAGGCGCACCGCCCGGCCCCGACCGTCGGCGTCGCTCACACGCCGCACCACGAGCCCGGAACGTTCGAGCCGGTCGAGCCGTTTCGTCATCCCACCGCTCGTCACCATCGTGGAGGCGGCGAGGTCGCCGGCGCTCCGCTCGTAGGGTGCCCCGGCCCGACGCAGCGCCGCCAGGACGTCGAACTCCCCTTCGCTGAGGCCGTGCTCGGCGTACACGGCAGTGATCTCCTCGGTGAGCCGCGCCGCCAACCGGTGCAGGCGTCCGACGACCCCCTGCGGCGCGACGTCGACGTCGGGACGCTCGCGGCGCCACTCCTCCTGGATGCGCGCGACCCGGTCCTGGCGTTCGTCGTCTCCGTCCACGAGCACCACTGTACCTTCCCGGGAAGCTATGTTGTCTTCCATGGAAGACAACAAGCGGTGGATCCTCGTCGCGGCGCTGGCACCCGTCCTGTGGGGCAGCACCTACTTCGTCACGAGGACGTTCCTCCCACCCGGTGCCCTCTGGGGCGGGACCCTCCGCGCGCTCCCGGCGGGACTCCTCCTGCTCGCGATCGTCCGGCGGGTGCCGCACGGCTCGTGGTGGTGGAAGGCCGTGGTGCTCGGCGTGCTGAACGTCGGCGGGTTCTTCGTGCTCGTGTACCAGGCGGCGCAGCTGCTGCCCTCGAGCATCGCGTCGACCGTCATGGCGACCGCACCGATCACCCTCGCGCTCCTGGCCTGGGCCGTCCTCGGCGAGCGTCCGTCCGGGTGGCGCCTGGCCGGGGCCACCGTGGGCATCGGCGGCGTCGCGCTGCTCCTCCTCGGCGGGGCCGGGCACGTCGACGGCACCGGTGTCGTGACGTCGGTCGCGGCGATGGGGGCGTCCTCGCTCGGCTTCGTCCTCGGCAAGAAGTGGAACCCGGAGGTCGGTGTCCTCCCGTCCACCGCGTGGCAGCTCGTCGTCGGGGGCATCGTCCTGCTGCCGGCCGCGTTCCTCGTCGACGGTCCGCCGCCCCACCTCGGGTCGGCGGCGCTCGCGGCCACCGTGTGGCTCACGCTCGCCGCGACCGCCGTCGCGTACCTGACGTGGTTCACGGCACTCGACCACCTCCGCGGGGACGTGATCGGACTGGTCGGGTTGCTCAACCCGGTCGCCGGCGTGATGCTCGGCGTGATGGTCGGTGGCGAAGCCCTCGGGACGCGTCAGCTGATCGGCCTCGGGCTCGTCCTGACCGGCATCGCCGGACCGCTGCTGCTCGGACCGCGGGGCACCACCACGGTGGCTCCCGCCGCGCGCGCACACCCCTAGCGGTCGAACAACCCACCGAGGAAGTCACTGCCGAGGTTCGACGCCTGCTCGCCCAGCCCACCGGCCTGCTCGCCGAAGCCCGCGACCTGCTCACCCAGCCCGCCGGCCTGCTCACCGAGTCCGCCGAGGAACTCCCCGCCACCGGCGGCGACGCCCTCGAAGTCGACGCCGAGGTCCGCGGCACCCGCGAGGACCGGCCCGGCAGCGGCACTGAGGACCGCTCCCCCGGCGACGGCGACCGCGAGGCCGCCGACCGCCATCGCACCGGCACCGACCGCCGCGCCGCCCGCGAAGGAGCCACCCCGGCCGCCGAGGGCACGCCGGAGGAGTCCGGGCCGCGCGACCTCGGCGCGGGTCGCCGCACGGGCCATGCCGCCGGCGGAGTCGTCGCGCAGGTGCTCGTGTGGCGGCAGCTCGGAGTTGAGGCGGTCACGGACCTGCTGGCGCTGCGCGGGCGTGAGCCGGGCGAAGGCGTCGTGGTGGACCTGCTCGAGACGCTCCGGGGGCGCCGTGCGGAGCAGGTAGTCGTACTTCGCGAGGGCGACCGCGTCCGGGTCGACGTGCCCGCGCTGCTGCGGTCGCTGACCGTGCTGCTGCGACTGTCCGTACGACTGCTGGCCGTGCTGCTGCGACTGTCCGTACGACTGCTGCTGGGGCGCCTGCTCCCGCTGCCGGTCGTCCCCGGTCAGTTTGTCCGCCGCGGTCCGGACGATGTTGCGCCAATCGGTCCCACCCGACGACTGCGGGGTCGCGGAGTCCGGGCTCCTTTGCCCGCGCTGCTTCTGCATCTGCTTGTCGATGACCTTCGAGGCCATGCCGAGGATCCGGTTGAGGTTCGCCATGACCCAACCTTTGTGATCACACATGTGAGCACTCAGCATCGCAGCCGTGCCCCAGCCGTCGAACGCCTGCGCATCTCCTGAGGCAGGCGTCGGCAGCCGACAGTTCCCGTGGACACCCGCACGTGGTACATCACCGGACACTCCGGTAGTCTCTCCGCGGCTGCGGGACCGCCGGACCGCAGCCAGGCGGACGAGCGAGGCCCGGACCTGCTGGAACAGATCCGGGCCTCAGTTCGCCTTCCGAGTGGAAAGCCAGGGATGCATCACCATCCCCGAGCTCGTCGCTCGGATCGATGGTAGCCGAGCCCGCTCGGCACCGCATCCCTGACCGGAAGCTCCTCGTGTCCGCCGGCGACGACACCGGGAGGTCATCGATGTCGCGAGACGACGACGACCGGACCAGGCGTCAGGCGTTGTGGCTGGGGGTCGCGAGCTTGCTCGTGAACTCCGTCCGGCTCCTGGTCGACCTGCTCCGCAAGGGCTAGGGAAGCGGGTGCCCCTCGTCGCAGCCGGCGGCGAGGGGCACCCCCGCCGTCAGGCCAGCAGCCGCGCCAGGAACGCGTTGCGGAACCGCCCGGTCGGGTCGAGGTCCCGCGCGAGGGCTGCGAAGTCGTCGAGCCGCGGGTACGCCTCGTGCAGGCGCTCGACACCCGCTGCGGAGACCTTGCCCCAGTGCGGCCGCGGGTCGAACGGCGCGAGGACCTCCTCGATCCGCTCGACCGCCGCCGCGACGGCCGCGGGGTCCCGACGGAAGGTGAAGTGCAGGCCCACCGACTGCCGACCGGTCGAGGGCGCGAGCCACGCGGTGTCCGCGGCGATCGTCCGGACCTCGGCGGCGATGAGGATCGGCGCGAACACGTCGTGCAGCGGGCGGAGCGTCTCGAGCGCGGCGACGGCGGACGCCGCCGGGACGAGGTACTCCGCCTGGATCTCCGCGCCGGTGGACGGCGTGAAGGTCGACCGGAAGTGCGGCAGCCGTTCGGACCACGGCCCGGGGACGCCGCCCTGCTCGGTGACGCCGGCGGTGTCGTTCTCTCCGGGGTGCACGGGCCCGGTCGCGCGTCGGGCACCGAGCGCGACGAGGTCGACCGACGGCGCGGGCTCGTCGACGCGGTGCTTCGTCCAGACCTGGCGGGCGCCGCGGTCGTCGAACGCCGTGAACAGCGAGACCGAGTAGGCGTCGGACACCACCGCCTCGAAGTGTCCGAGCACCGCGTCCCACGGCAGGTCGAGGTGCACGGTCGTCGCGACCCGGAACGTCGGCTCGATCGCGAGCTCGACCGCGGACACGACGCCGAGCGCGCCGAGCGCCACCCGGTGCGCGTCGAGCGCACCGTCCGGCGAGGACGCGTCGACGACCGCGAGCGAGCCGTCCGCGCGGACGACCTCGAGTCCGACCACCGCCTGCGCGAGCGAGGGGTTGCGGACGCCCGAGCCGTGCGTCCCGGTCGCGACCGCACCGGCCACCGAGATGTGCGGCAGGGACGCGAGGTTCGCGAGGGCCCAGCCACGGGCCTCCAGGCCGGCGGCCACCTGCGCGTGCGTCATGCCGGCGGCGACCCGCACCACCCGACGCTCGGCGTCGACGTCGAGCACGGGCGGCAGCCCGGCGAGCGTGACCTGGACGGCGTCGGTGTCGGCGATCTCGTTGAACGAGTGCGTCGAGCCGAGCGCCGTCAGGCGCGGTGTGGCCGCGACGAGCTGCTGCAGGTCCGCCACCGAGGTGGGGCGGGCCAGCGCGGAGGCACGGTACGTGACGTTCCCGGCCCAGTTGGTGCGCGTCGTCGCGGCCACGGTCACGGTCCTAGAACCCGCGGTCGAGCCGGTGCCACGCCTGCTGCAGGCGGAGCTCGTCCGTGAACGCGCGGGCGGTGGTGTGCTCGTCGATGACCAGGAACTCGGTGCCGACCATCGTCGCGAGGTCCTCGACCACCTGCAGGCCCACGGCCGTCGTCATCACGGTGTGGTGCGCGGCCCCGGCGGTGAGCCAGGCCTCCGCGGCGACCGGGAAGGACGGGCGCGGCTCCCACACGGCACGGCCGACCGGGAGCTTCGGCAGCGCCTCGGTCGGGGGCACCACGTCGACGACGTTCGCGGTGAGGCGGAAGCCGTCGCGGGTGTCGGACAGCGCGACGACCACGGCCTCGCCCGCGTCGGCGGTGAAGACCAGGCGGACCGGGTCGTCCTTGCCGCCGATGCCGAGCGGGTGGACCTCGAGCGTCGGCGTCGCGGTGGTGAGCGTCGGCGAGACCTCCAGCATGTGGGCGCCGAGGATCTTCTCCGCACCCGGGGTGAGGTCGTACGTGTAGTCCTCCATGAGCGACGCGCCACCGGGGAGCCCGGCGCCGGCGACGTTCATCGCGCGGACCAGGACGGCGGTCTTCCAGTCGCCCTCGGCGCCGAAGCCGTAGCCGTCCGCCATCAGCCGCTGCACCGCGAGGCCGGGCAGCTGCTTGAGCGTGCCGAGGTCCTCGAAGTTCGTGGTGAACGCGGCGCTGTCGTTCTGCTCGAGCAGGGCGCGGAGGCCGAGTTCGATCGCGGCGCCGTCGCGCAGCGCGTCGTGGCGGTCGCCGCCGTTCCGCAGCGCCGGCACCACGTCGTAGTCGCGCTCGTACGCCGCGACGAGGGCGTCCACCGCCGCGGTGTCCGCCTCCGCGTCCGCGACGGCCGCAGCGAGCTCGTTCACGGCCCAGGTGTTCACCTGCACGCCGAGCTCGATCTCGGCCTCGGTCTTGTCGCCCTCGGTGACGGCGACGTACCGCATGTTGTCGCCGAAGCGCGTGAGCTTGAGCGACCGGACGGCGGCGGCACCGGCCGCGGCACGGGTCCAGTCGGACACGCGCTGCTGCACGCGCGGGTCGGACACGTGGCCGACCGCGGTCGCGTGGCGGACGCCGAGGCGCGCCAGGGCGTACCCGAACTCGCGGTCGCCGTGCGCGGCCTGGTTGAGGTTCATGAAGTCGAAGTCGATGTCGCCCCACGGGAGCGCGACGTTCGCCTGCGTGTGCAGGTGCAGGAGCGGCTTCGTGAGGGCCTGCAGGCCGCCGATCCACATCTTCGCCGGGCTGAACGTGTGCATCCACGTGGTGACACCGATGACCTTGTCGTCGCTGCTGGCCTCGACGAGGGCGCGGCGGATGCCGTCGGCGTCCTTGAGGACGGGCTTCCACACGAGCTTCACCGGCAGCGCTCCGGCGAGCTCGGCGTGCACGGCCCGGCTCTGCTCCTCGACCTGGCGGAGGGTCTCCTCGCCGTACAGGCCCTGCGACCCGGTGAGGAACCAGACCTCGTAGCTGTCCAGGGTGGCCTGGGGGTTCACCTGCGTCATCGCATGGCTCCTTCGGGGTTCTGTCCGTAGACGTTCTGGTAGCGATCGAAGAGTCGATCGACGTTCTCCGGCGCGATCGGGACGAGCTCGCCGCCCTGCTTCGCGATGTGCACGGTGCGGGCGACGTCCTCGCACATCACCGCGGCCTTGACGGCGTCCTTCGCGTCCTTGCCGATCGTGAACACGCCGTGGTTCTGCATGAGCACCGCGCGGGAGCGGTGGCCGGCGAGGGTGTCCACGATGCCGCGGCCGATCGAGTCGTCGCCGATGATCGCGAACGGGCCGACCGGGATCGGGCCGCCGAACTCGTCCGCCATCGCGGTGATCACGCAGGGGATCTCCTCGGCGCGGGCCGCCCACGCGGTCGCGTAGGTCGAGTGCGTGTGCACGACCCCGCCCACCTCGGGCATGTTCCGGTAGACGAAGGCGTGCGCGGCGGTGTCGGAGGACGGGCCGTGCGCGTTGCCCCACCCCTCGGCCGGCACGCCGTCGAGGGTGCAGACGACCTGGTTCTCCGGGGTGAGGTCGTCGCTCGACACCCCGCTCGGCTTGATCACGAACAGGTCGGTGCCGGGCACGCGCTCGGACACGTTGCCGCCGGTCCAGATGACCAGGCCGTAGCGGACGAGCTCGCCGTGCAGGCGGGCCACGCGCTCGCGCGCGCGGGCGACGGCCGCCTTCGTCTCCTCGGTCGGCGCGCTCGGGGCGGTCGGGGCGGTCGGGGTCGCGTCCGTCATGCGGCTGGCTCCTGCTCGGTCTGGAGGCGCGGCTCGGCCTCGTCGGTCGGCTCGGCCTGGTCGGCCGGTGCGTCGGTGCGGGTGGTCGCGGCCGCCACGGCCTGCACGGGCAGGGCCGCGCGGTAGCGGTCGAGGTAGGTCCGGAAGCCCGCGACGTCGGTCGGGTCGGGTTCGGCCACGTGCACGGCGTCGCCGCCGAACACGGTGTCGGCCAGGAAGTCGGCGAGCGTGCGGTCGGTGTGCTCGAGGTACGCCGCGAGCACGGCGATCCCCCACGCACCGCCCTCGCCCGCGGTCTCCTCGAGGGCGACGGGGACGCGCAGGGCCGCCGCGAGCAGGCGCTGCGGTGCGCCCGGGGTCCGGAAGAGCCCGCCGTGCGCGGTCATCCGGTCGACCGCGACGTCCTCGCCGTGCAGGACCTCCATGCCGATCGCGAGGGTGGCGAACGCGCCGTGCACCTCGGAGCGGACGAGGTTGCCGAGCGTGAACCGGGCGCCGGGGGTGCGGAGGAGCAGGGGGCGCCCGTCCTCGACACCCGTGACGGGTTCGCCGGCCAGGTAGTTGAAGGAGAGCAGCCCGCCCGCGTCCGGCTCGGCGTCGGCCGCCTCGGCGAGCAGCGTCGCGTAGACGTCGTCGATCGCGACGGCGGCGCCACCCGTGCGCTCGCTCGTCGCCTGGGCGAAGCGGCCGAACACCCGTGCCCACGCGGCGATCTCGCTCGCGCCGTTGTTGCAGTGCACCATCGCGACGGCGTCGCCGGACGGGGTGGTGACCACGTCGAGTTCCTCGTGCGGCGTGCCGAGGGGACGTTCGAGGACGACCATCGCGAAGATGCTCGTGCCGACGCTGACGTTGCCGGTGCGGGGTGCGACGGCGTTCGTCGCGACCATGCCCGTGCCGGCGTCGCCCTCCGGCGGGCAGAAGGCCACGCCGGGCTGCAGGGTCCCGGTCGGGTCGAGCCACGCGGCGCCCTCGGGGGTGAGCGCGCCGGCGTCCTCGCCCGCGACGAGCACCTCGGGCAGCAGGGCGCGGAGGTCCGGGACCGCCTCGCCGAGCAGCTCCTGCGTGGTCGCCAGCATGTCGTGGTCCCAGTCACGGCGACCAGGCTCCCCCGGGCCGCTGTCGACGGGCGCGCTGTCGATCGGGAAGACGCCGCTCGCGTCGCCGACGCCGAGGACGTCCTGCCCGGTCAGACGTCGGTGCACGTAGCCCGCGAGGGTCGTGATGCCGGCGACCTGCGCCACGTGCGGCTCGTCGTCGAGGACGGCCTGCACGAGGTGCGCGATCGACCAGCGCTGCGGCACGTTGAAGTCGAGCGCGGCGCTCAGCCGTTCGGCCGCGGGGCCGGTCGAGGTGTTCCGCCACGTGCGGAACGGCACGAGCAGCTCGCCGTCCTGGTCGAACGGCAGGTAGCCGTGCATCATCGCGGAGACGCCCGCGGCGCGGAAGCTCGTCGGTCGGACGCCGTACTGCCGTTCGACGTCGGCGACCAGGTCGGCGTAGGCCGCACGGAGCCCGGTCTCGACGGCGAGGAGCGAGTAGGTCCACCGTCCGTCGACGTACTCGTTCTCCCACTCGTGGGACCCGGCGGCGATCGGGACGAGGTCCTCGTCCACCAGGCACGCCTTGATGCGGGTCGACCCGAGCTCGATGCCGAGCGTCGTCCGCCCGTCCTCGACCTGTCGTCGGCGGTCGTCGCTCATGTGTCCTCCTGAGACCTCGTCGTCCTCCGTGAGCGCTCACATCCTGGCACGTGAGCGCTCACTCGCGCAACGTGCGACTCGCCGTGCGGGCGGCGGGTGTCGCGTGGGGCCCTCGGCGACGACCAGCGCGGCTAGGCGCTGCGCCGCACCACCAGCTCGGGCAGCAGCAGCGTCTCGTCGCGCGGCTCGCCCTCGACCAGGGCGCGCACGGACTCGAGCACCCGCTGCCCCATCGCCATGAAGTCCTGCCGCACGGTGGTGAGCGGCGGGGTGAAGTGCGCGGCCTCGGGGACGTCGTCGAACCCGACCACCGCCACGTCGTCGGGCACCCGGAGGCCGTCGTCGGCGAAGGCGTGCAGGACCCCGAGCGCCATCTGGTCGTTCCCGGCGAACACCGCGTCGACGACCGCGGTGTCGATCTGGCGTGCGGCCGCGAACCCGCTCGCGGGGGTCCAGTCGCCGTCGAGCACGACGGGGGTCAGCCCGGCCTCGCGCATGATCCGCACGTAGGTGTCGCGGCGGACCTCGGACTCCTGCGACACGGCGGGACCGGCGACGTGGACGACGTGCCGGTGCCCGCGGCCGAACAGGTGCTCCATGACGAGGGTCGTGCCGGCGGCCTGGTCGATCGCGACCGCGGCGACGCTCGGCGCCACCGGGGTGCGGACCGCGTCGCGCTGCACGGCGTTCGCGACCACGACCGGGACGGTCACCGGGATCGTCAGCGACTCGAGGGCCGCGAGCACGCGGTTGTCGGCCGCGACGAGCACGATCGCGGCGACGTCCTGGGCGAGCAGCGTGGTGAGCGCGCCGGACAGGTCGGCGGGCCGAGGGGCGTCGGGCAGCGTGGACAGCAGCACGTGGTAGCCGGCGGACCGTGCGGCGCGTTCGAACCCGATCGAGGTGCTCGACGGCCCGTACAGCGCGTCGCCCGCGGTGATGATGCCGAGCGCCCGACTCCGTCCGCCGGCGAGGGCCCGGGCGGCGGCGCGGGGCCGGTAGCCGAGCGCCGTCACGGCGTCGGTGACCTGCGAGCGGAACTGCTCGCGGACCGTCGGGTCGCCGTTGATCACCCGGGACACCGTCTGGTGGGAGACGCCCGCGCGCTCGGCGACGTCGAAGATCGTGGGGGCCTTGCGGCGTCTGCCGCCGGCGCTCCCGAGCGCGGTCGTGGTCGTCACGTGGCAGAGCGTACCGCCCGGGTCGTCCGGCTCCGCAACCCCTCCGACCGGTGGCGAGCGGGCCCCGCTCCCCGCTGCGGGAAGCCGCACGCCCCGCCGGAACATCCCGTCACCGCGACGGGGGAGTTGACACCCCGGCACGGAACACCCCATCATGTGAGCGCTCACACGAGCACATCCCAGCGGGGCACAGCAGCCCCAGCACCTGAGCGCGTCGACGTCGACGCGAGAGGAACAGAGGTACTTCGATGATGAAGCGCAGGATCATCGCGGGGGTCGCGGCCCTCGGCATCGCGTTCTCCCTGGCAGCATGCTCGGCCGGTGGCCGTGGTGCGACCGACAGCGGCGCCGGCAGCGGCGACAACAAGGGCGCGCTCGTCGGCGTGGCCATGCCCACCAAGGTCTCCGAGCGGTGGATCAAGGACGGCGACGCCGTCAAGAGCGACCTCGAGAAGGCCGGCTACAAGGTCGACCTCGAGTACGGCGACAACAAGGTCCAGCAGCAGGCCCAGCAGGTCAGCAACATGATCACCAAGGGCGCGAAGGTCCTGATCATCGCGTCGATCGACGGTGGCGCCCTGTCCGACCAGCTCGACGCCGCCGCCAAGGCCGGCATCAAGGTGATCTCGTACGACCGCCTGCTCACCGGCAACAAGAACGTCGACTACTACGTGTCGTTCGACAACGAGAAGGTCGGCGTCGACCAGGCCAACTCGCTGCTGACCGGCCTCGGGCTGCTCGACAAGGACGGCAAGAAGACGGACGAGAAGGGTCCGTTCAACATCGAGGTGTTCGCCGGCTCGCCCGACGACAACAACGCCACGTTCTTCTTCAACGGCGCGATGAAGACCCTCAAGCCGTACCTCGAGGACGGCACGCTGAAGATCGGCTCCGGCCAGGACGGCTTCACGCAGGCCGCCACGCAGCAGTGGGACCCGGCGACCGCCAAGGCCCGCATGCAGAACCTCGTCGCGAAGTCGTACTCCGGCGGCACCAAGCTCGACGGTGTCCTGTCGCCCTACGACGGCATGTCGATCGGCATCATCTCGGCCCTGCAGGGCGCCGGCTACGGCTCGGGTGACCGTCCCCTCCCGGTGATCACCGGTCAGGACGCCGAGGCCGCCTCGGTCAAGTCGATCATCGCGGGCCAGCAGTACTCCACCATCTACAAGGACACGCGCAAGCTCGCGAAGCAGTCCGCGACGATGGCCGAGGACCTGCTCGCCGGCAAGAAGCCCGAGGTCAACGACACCAAGAGCTACGACAACAAGGTCAAGGTCGTCCCGACCTACCTGTTCCAGCCCACGGTCGTCACGAAGGACAACTACAAGGAAGTCCTCGTCGACTCGGGGTACTACACCGAGGCCGACCTCAAGTAGGTCCTGCCCCATCTGACGGACAGGAGGCGCGGTGCCAGCGCGCACCGCGCCTCCTGTCCGTCTCCACCAGCGCGCGCACGCGCGCACGACGGAAAGGCGTCCACATGGCGGACACCATCCTCGAGATGCGGGACATCACCAAGACCTTCCCCGGGGTCAAGGCCCTGCAGGGCGTCAGCATCGAGGTCGAGCGCGGTCAGGTCCACGCGATCTGCGGCGAGAACGGCGCGGGCAAGTCCACGCTGATGAAGGTCCTGTCGGGCGTCTACCCGCACGGCTCCTTCGACGGTGAGATCCTGCTCGACGGTCAGCCGGTGAAGTTCGGCTCCATCAACGACTCCGAGGCCGCGGGCGTGGTGATCATCCACCAGGAGCTCGCCCTCAGTCCCTTCCTCTCGATCGCCGAGAACATCTTCCTCGGCAACGAGCGCGCCACCGGCGGGCTCATCGACTGGAACAAGACGAACCTCGAGGCCGCGGCGCTGCTCAAGCGCGTCGGGCTCAAGGACAACCCGGTCACGAAGATCGTGGACATCGGCGTCGGCAAGCAGCAGCTCGTCGAGATCGCGAAGGCGCTGTCCAAGGAGGTGAAGCTCCTCATCCTCGACGAGCCCACCGCCGCGCTGAACGACGACGACTCCGAGCACCTGCTCGAGCTGATCCGCACGCTGCAGGCCGAGGGCATGACGGCGATCATCATCAGCCACAAGCTCAACGAGATCAAGGCGATCGCCGACAAGGTCACGATCATCCGCGACGGCCAGACCATCGAGACCCTCGACATGCACGCCGGCGAGGTCTCCGAGGACCGCATCATCCGCGGCATGGTCGGTCGCGACCTGTCCAACCGGTACCCGGAGCACGAGCCGAAGATCGGCGAGGAACTCCTGCGCATCGAGGACTGGACCGTCCACCACCCGCTCGACGCCTCGCGCGAGATCATCCACCAGGCCAACCTCACGGTCCGCGCGGGCGAGATCGTCGGCATCGCCGGGCTCATGGGCGCCGGCCGCACCGAGCTCGCGATGAGCGTCTTCGGCCACTCGTACGGCGCCGGCATCTCGGGCACCGTCTACAAGCGCGGCGTGCCGATCAAGACGAACACCGTGACCCGGGCGATCGACAACGGCATCGCCTACGCGACCGAGGACCGCAAGCGCTACGGCCTGAACCTCATCGACGACATCAAGCGGAACGTCTCCGGCTCGGCGCTCGGGAAGCTCGCGCAGTGGGGCTTCGTGAACGGCTCGAAGGAGACGACCGTCGCCGGCCAGTTCCTGAAGAGCATGAACATCAAGGCGCCGTCGGTGAACGCGGTGACCGGGAAGCTCTCCGGCGGCAACCAGCAGAAGGTCGTCCTGTCGAAGTGGATGTACGCCGACCCCGACGTGCTCATCCTCGACGAGCCGACGCGCGGCATCGACGTCGGCGCGAAGTACGAGATCTACACGATCATCAACCAGCTCGCGGACCAGGGGAAGGGCATCATCGTCATCTCCTCGGAGCTGCCGGAACTCCTCGGCATCTGCGACCGCATCTACACGCTCTCCGAGGGCACGATCACCGCTGACGTGCCCCGCTCCGAGGCCACGCCCGAGGTCCTCATGCAGTACATGACCCAGGAACGGGAGACCACCGTCAAATGAACGCGCTCAAGTCCGCCGCCGGCTACCTCACCGGGCAGCTCCGACAGATCGGCCTGTTCATCGCGCTGATCGTCATCGTGATCTTCTTCCAGGCGACGACCGGCGGGATCACCCTCGCGCCGATCAACGTCTCGAACCTGATCGTCCAGAACAGCTACATCCTCATCCTCGCCATCGGCATGGTGATGGTCATCATCGCGGGCCACATCGACCTGTCGGTCGGCTCGGTCGTCGCCTTCACGGGCGCCATGGCCGGCGTGATGATCACGCAGTGGGGCATCCCGTGGCCGATCGCGGTCGTCCTGTGCCTCGTGCTCGGTGGCCTCGTGGGCGCCTGGCAGGGCTTCTGGATCGCCTACTTCGGCATCCCGGCGTTCATCGTGACGCTGGCGGGCATGCTCGCCTTCCGCGGTGCGGCGCAGATCGTCCTGCAGAACCAGCAGATCTCACCCTTCCCGGACGGCTTCCGCTCGCTCGGCTCCGGCTTCCTGCCGTCGTTCGGCACCTCGGGCTACGAGCCGCTGACGATGATCCTCGGCTTCGCGGCCGCCGCGATCATGGTCGTCGTCTCGCTGCGCGGTCGCGCCACCCGCCGCAAGTACCAGCTCGAGAGCGAGCCGCTCGTGTGGTTCCTCGTCAAGCTCGCGTTCGGCGTCGTGCTCGTCGTCTACGTGTCGCTCCTGCTCGCCAGCTACAACGGCACCCCGATCGTGCTCGTCGTGCTCGGCCTGCTCGTGGTCGTCTACTCGGTCGTCATGCGCAGCGCGGTCTTCGGTCGCCACGTGTACGCGATCGGTGGCAACGCCCTCGCGGCGCAGCTGTCCGGCGTGAAGACCAAGCGCGTCACGTTCCTGCTCTTCGTGAACATGGGCGTCATCGCGGCCCTGGCGGGCGTGGTCTTCACCGGCCAGCTCAACCTCGCCGCCCCGGGTGCCGGCAACGGCTTCGAGCTCGACGCCATCGCGGCCGTGTTCATCGGTGGCGCAGCCGTCACCGGCGGCATCGGCACGGTGCCGGGCGCGATCATCGGTGGTCTCATCATCGGCATCCTGAACAACGGCATGTCGATCCTCGGTGTCGGTACCGAGTACCAGTCGCTCATCAAGGGCCTGGTGCTGCTCGCCGCCGTCGCGTTCGACGTGTTCAACAAGCGTCGGGCCGCGTCCGCGCGCAAGTAGGGGTCTCCCCTCCCCCGGATGGAGCAGGAGACGTCGGGTCGCTGTCAGGCACCCGACGTCTCCTGCTCCATCGCTGCGTTGCGGGGGCGTCAGGACGTCAGGACCGCCCACCCCGCGGCCGGGAGGCGTAGGCTCCCGTCCCGCAGGTCGCCACCGCCCGCCTCGACCCGCGTCGCGTCGGCCGCGGGCACCTCGACCGGCTCGTCCGCCAGGTTCAGGGCGGTCACCACGGCGGCGTCCGCGGTCGCGGTCCGGAGCACGACCGCGGTGTTCGTCAGGTGCAGGACGTCGGTGTGCGCCCGGTGCAGCCACGGCATCCGCCGCCGGAGTGCGACGAGCGCCTGGTACGTGCGGGTCAGGTCGCTGGGCTCCGGCGGCACCGCGGGCAGCGCCGGACGCACCGCGTCGTCCCCGCCCTCGCGCTCCTCCTTCACGGCGGTCCAGCCGTACTCGTCGCCCGCGTAGACCACGGGCGTGCCGGCCACCGTGAACAGCACCGCGGCGGCGTGCGCGGCGAACCGCTCCCCCACCGCGCTCGCGATGCGCGTCACGTCGTGGTTGCCGACGAACGTGGTGGGGACGAACGTGCCGAGCAGGGCGTCGTGCCGCTCCACCGCGTGCGCGAGCTCGAAGCAGTTCCGGTCGGCGATGCCGTGCCAGATCCCCTGCCACAGCTCGTACTGCGTGACCGAGTCCATCGTCGACGCGGTCACGATCGCCGCGGCGTCGCCGTGGATGACCTCGCCGCTGCACCAGGCGTCCGGGAAGCGTTCGCGCACGCGCGGCAGCACCCGGGCCCAGAACGCCGGCGGCACCGCGTAGGCCGCGTCGAGCCGCCACCCGTCGACCCCGCGGTCGAGCCAGTACGTCATCACCTCGACGACGAGGTCCTCGGTCGCCCGGCTGTCGTGGTCGAGGGCGACGAGGATGTCGTGCCCCTCGAAGTCGGCGACGGGCACGGGGTCGCCCGCGCTCCAGCCCGACCGGTCGACGGCGAACAGGTCGACGGTCGGGGCGTCCGGCCCCTGCTCCTCGAGGGCGCGGAACGCGGGGTGCTCCCGCCCGACGTGGTTGAACACGCCGTCGAGCAGCACCCGGACCCCACGCTCGTGCGCCGCCGCGACGAGTGCGGTGAGGTCCGACTCGTCGCCGAGCCGGGAGTCGACGCGGAAGTGGTCGACGGTGTCGTAGCCGTGGGTGCTGCTCGCCGAGACGGGCCCGAGCAGCAGGCCGTTCAGCCCGAGGTCGACCACGTGGTCCAACCAGCCCGTCAGCCGGTCGAGGCGGTGCTCGACGGGCCGCTCGTCGACGGGGGAGTCGGGGCGCACCGCGGCGTCGACCGCGCCGAGCGGGTAGACGTGCCACCACATCGCGTGCTCGACCCAGGCGGGCTCCTGCCGGGGTGCGGGGCGGCCGGGGGCGTCGTCGTGACGGTCGGTGTCGGGACGGTCGGTGGCGGTGCGCTCGGTGTCGTCGGTCACCGGGACGATGCTGCCACCCGTACCTGGGCTGTGCGCCCGGGTGGACAGCGGGACGAGGATGGACGCATGGGACGAGCGATCAGGACGGCCGCCGACGCCGAGGCGGTCGAGCAGGCGCACGGCGAGCGCACCTGCGCCGCGTGCGGGCGACGGATGCCGTCCTCGGCGGGGCCGGACACGAAGTGGTGCTCGGCGGCCTGCCGGAAGCACGGCGTCGACGCCACCGACCGGGCGCTCGAACAGCGCATCGACGAGCTCTTCGCGGCGCGCGCCCGGACCGCGAGCATCTGCCCGTCCGAGGTCGCACGGTCCCTCGATCCCGACGACTGGCGGCCCCTGATGGAGCCGGCACGACGGGCCGCCCGGCGCATGGTCGCCCGCGGCGAGGTCGAGATCACGCAGCACGGCAGCGTCGTCGACCCGTCGACCGCGAAGGGACCGATCCGGATCCGGCGTCCCCGGTAGGGAACACCCGTCACCCGCGGGCGTTGCAGTCGGGGATGACCTCGACCACGCGCACCACCACCGACCAAACCTCCGACCGGCCCGAAGCGCTCGTCGTGGGGGCCAGCGGCATCACCGGCTCGGCGCTCGTCGACCACCTGCTCGACCTCGGCTGGCGGGTGACGGCGCTCTCCCGCAGACCGCTCGCCCGGGACGGCGTCCGGACCGTCGCGGCCGACCTCCGCGACCCGGACTCGCTCGCCGCGGCACTCGCCGACGAGCGGCCGACCCACGTGTTCTTCACCGCGTGGCAGCGCCAGGACACCGAGGCCGAGAACATCCGCGTCAACGGCGGCATGGTCCGTGACCTCCTCGCGGCGCTCGCACACGCACCCCTCGCCCACGTCGCCCTGGTCACCGGGCTGAAGCACTACCTCGGCCCGTTCGAGGCGTACGCCGCCGGGGTCGTCCCGGACACGCCCTTCCACGAGGAGGAACCGCGGCTCGACACCCCGAACTTCTACTACGCGCAGGAGGACGAGCTGTTCGCGGCCGCCGCGCGCCAGGGCTTCACGTGGTCGGTGCACCGTTCGCACACCGTGATCGGCCACGCGGTCGGCAACGCCATGAACATGGGCCTCACGCTCGCGGTGCAGGCGACGCTCGTCAAGGAGCTCGACCTCGACTTCGTGTTCCCCGGCAGCGCGGCCCAGTGGAACGGGCTCACCGACATGACCGACGCCGGACTCCTCGCCGAGCACATGGTCTGGGCGGCGACGAGCCCCGAGGGCGCGGACGAGGCGTTCAACGTCGTCGACGGCGACGTCTTCCGCTGGCGGTGGATGTGGCCCCGGCTGGCCGCGCACCTCGGGGTGGACCCGGCGCGGGTCGTCGGCTTCGCGGACCGGTCGCGACCGCTCGAGGAGCAGATGGCGCCGCACGTGTCCGCGTGGCCCGCGATCGCCGAGCGGCACGGCCTGGTGGAGTCGGACGTCACACGCCTGGCCTCGTGGTGGCACACCGACGCCGACCTCGGGCGCGAGATGGAGGTCGTCACCGACATGGGCAAGAGCCGCGAGGCCGGGTTCACCGGGTACCGCCGCACGGACCGCGCGTTCGCGGAACTGTTCGACCGGTACCGCGCGGACCGACTGGTCCCGTAGCCCGCGGGCCACTGCCTGGCGGTCGGCCGACCCAGCGGTCGGCCCGCGCCTGCACCGCCGGTCGTCGTACCCCGTTCTCGTGGACGGGGTACACGAACCTCCGGCTGGGCCGCGAGCGGGTGGGAGGCCCGTGGTTGTGTCAGGTGCACAGGCGCCGGGGTCCCTCGGCGGATCCCCGCAGGAAGGAAGCACCATGTCGCTCGCAGACAAGGCCAAGGACGTCACGCAGAAGGTCGTCGGCAAGGTCGAGGAGACCGTCGGCAAGCACACCGACGACGCCGAACTGACCCACCAGGGCCAGAAGGACCAGGTCATGGGCGAGGCTCGCCTCGACAAGGAGAAGGCCAAGGACGCGTTCGAGGGCAAGTGACCCTCGCTCGACCCTGACGCCCGCACCGTTCGTCGGTGCGGGCGTTCGTCGTCTCAGAACGCGTAGCGGATGCGGCAACTCGGCAGGTGCTCGGCGACCAGCTCGCGGAACCGCTCGACGAGCTGTCCCTTCATGCCCGACCGGTACCGGACGTTCACGGCGCCGTTCTGGGACACCTTGCGCTCCTGCAGGTCCGGGCGCCACAGCAGGTCCTCGGCCTTCGGGTGCCAGCCGAGGTTGACCTCGTGCAGCGGCTCGTTGTGGGTGAGGAAGATCACCTCGGCCGCGAGCTGCGCCTTGGCCGCCGGGGACAGGACGTCGTCGACCTGCCGGAGCAGCTCGGTCCAGTCGGCCTCCCACGTGGGGGTGAGGACGACGGGCGAGAAGTTGAGGTGCACCTCGTACCCGGCCTCGACGAAGTCGTTCACCGCCGCGATCCGTTCGGCGATCGGCGAGGTGCGGATGTCGGTGACCTTGGCCGTCTCGTGCGGCATGAGCGAGAACCGGATGCGCGTGCGGCCGAGGGGGTCCCAGTCGAGCAGGTCGCGGTTGACGTACTTCGTGGCGAAGGAGGCCTTGGCGGTCGGGCTCATCCGGAACAGGTCGCACAGGTCGCGGACGTTGTCGCTGATCACCGCGTCGACCGAGCAGTCGCTGTTCTCGCCGATGTCGTACACCCACGCCTCGGGGTCGCACTGGTTCGGCTCGGTCTTCGGCCCCTGCTTCGCGATGTTCCGCGCGAGGTGCGCCGTGATCTGCTCGATGTTCGCGAACACCGTCACGGGGTTCGAGTACCCCTTGCGCCGGGGCACGTAGCAGTAGGCGCACGCCATCGCGCAGCCGTTCGCCGTGGACGGGGCGATGAAGTCCGCCGAGCGGCCGTTCGGCCGGGTGACGAGGGACTTCTTCACGCCGAGCACGAGCGCCTCGGTCTTGATCCGGACCCACCGCTGCACGTTGCGCTCGTCGCCGTGCACCTCGGGGATCTGCCAGTGCGAGGCGACCGGGACGATCTCGGCGTCCGGCCACCGCCCGACCACCTCCTGCCCCCGGGGCAGTGCGAGCGCCGCGTCCTCGGCGTAGATGCGTCGGACGTCGAGCATCGGGCGCACGCGTGGTTCCGTCATCGGCTCCTGTCTACCGGGCACCGCCGACACCGCCTGGCAGACTCGGGTCGTGCCCGCGAGCGAACCCGACGACCACTTCTTCGTCGTCGACGGCCGCCGGTGGCGCCGGACCGACCCCGCGCTCCCCGAGGACCTCGCCGCGGCGCTCCGGTCCCACCTCGGCCGCGGGCGGGGCGGGGTCCGGCAGGCGAAGCGCGCGGGCGACGACGCCGCGCTCGCTGCGGCCCGGCACCGGAACGGCCTGGCGAAGCACGGGCTCGGCGAACGCGGTCCGGAGTGGTGGACGCGCCCCGAGGCCGACCGGGTCGCCGACGCCCGGCGGGCGCTCGAGGAGCTCGACGCGCTCGACACTCTCGACGTTCCCGACTCGCACCGATCGTGACTGCGGCGATCCGCCCGCTTCAACTGGAGCGGGGTCTCGACGCTCAGGTCCATCACCGCAGCGGCCCTGCGGAGGTGACTTCGTCAGGTCAGTCGCGGATCTGGCACATCCTGCAAGCACGGTTCCGCTCTCACGACTTGAGGCACAGCTCGAGCACGGAGACCTCGTGTTCAACCTCGTGAGCCGAACTCGGAAGATCGTAGAACCGCCCCAGGAACTGCGGCGCGATGAGGTGAGCTGGTAACGGTGCTCTCCAACTGGCAAGACGGGAGACGACCAGATCGGATCGTGTTTCGATGATCGCGTCGATCTCCGAAGCGAAAGCCTCGGAGCGAGTCATGATCACTTTTTCTGCGTGCACACCGACCGCATCGACAAGCGATCCGTAGAGTCCGAATTCATCGCTCATGGTGACTTGCCCGACCCTTGGGATCACAGAACCGCTGGGGAAGTAAGGAGGGTTGCTCACTGCCACGTCGAATTCCTGCCCCCGCTCGAGGCTTCTGTAGTCGGAAAGCACGAACGCACCATGAACCACTTGATCGATCCCGTCGAAATTTTGCTCAGCAAGCCGAAGTGCGCTCTCGCTGAGGTCGAGCAGCGTGATGGCCTCCAGCCCATCGAGCGCGGCGATGAGGTTCAGTCCGACCACGCCCGAGCCGCAACCGACGTCGATCAGAGTCCGCGTCGACCCTCCAGCGAGGCGTGCGCGCGCCGCTCGCACCAGCCGGAAGGCGTCGAGCGTGATTTGATACGCACCGGGAGCCCAGACGATCCGCGTCTCCTCGAAGATGACCTCCAGTCTCAACGCAAGTCCGGACGAGACGTAGCGAACAGCGTCTGTCAGCAGAGACCGTGGGGCGCCTCGCTCGTAGCTCCTGACCAAGCGCCCTCCGTGGAACACGCGTGTCCGGACAGAGGAGAGATCCGATGTCAACTCGATCTCGATGTCGAACATCCGCCTCTCCTCACTTGAACACATCGGTCATGAGCAATGAGAAGAGCCGCATGTCCGTGCGGCCAGAACGAAGGACTCCCGCAGAGCGCAGCAGACCCTCTTCTCGGAAACCTGCTTTCTGAGCTACACGGGCTGACGCCGAGTTACCCTGCGCCACACGCAGCTCGACCCGATCGAAGCCGACCGAGAACGCGTAGTTCGACAAGGCCGCGACCGCACGGCCGGCGATGCCCTTCCCCCGCTCGTTCTCAGCCAACCAGTAGCTGACCTCTACGATGCCTTCCCTCCAATTCGGGTTCTTCAGCGACATACAACCGACGAAGGACCCGTACAAGCGAATCGCGAACTGAACCCCGGAACCGCTGAGCCGATAGGCCTCAGCACCCCCTTCGCACCAGCTACGAGCGATAGCCCGCGTGTACGGCGAAGGCAACGGAATCCAGCGATTCACCGTCTCGTCCTGACAGGCCAGGAAACAATCATCGGCGTCCTCGGCACGGAGAGGCGTGAGGGAGATCCCGTCACCGGCGTCGATCTCCTCAGCTGGGAGCACTTGCGCTTTCATCCTTGACCTCCATCAATCTCGTGGTTCTTTGCATCGCGAAGACAACCATGCACATCGCTGCGGACACAGCCGCTGCTCTGATCACCGGTGCCGGACCGATGCGCTCGGACAGCCCACCTACGACGAGGTACGAAAGCGGGAGGAGGAATGTCGAGGGGAGCATCAGCAGAGCGCTGGTCCGACCGAGCAACTCTGCAGGAATGTTTGTCTGCAGCACCGTGTCGAAGAGCACTTTTCCCAGCTCGAGACTCGCCCCGCCGATGCAGCACCCCAGGAGACAGATCGCGAGGCGCTCTTGAGCTACACCCAACAAAGCGACCCCGAAGAGGGCTACGAACAGGCTTGCGCGGACCGCTGCCCGTCCCCGCGCCAGAACCGGTGCGGACAAGGCACCGATCAGGCCGCCGATCGCGAAGGCACCGAGCACCGCCCCGAACGCACTCGCTCCCCACGCGTCTCGCACGAGTACTGGCCCGAGCACCGTCCATGCCCCGACCGCCAGAACCGTCTGCAGAGCCCCGGCCGTCGCGTACCGCCACAGCCAGCTGGTGCACAACAGAGCAGCCGCACCCTCGCGAAGGCTTCGCGCATAGGTTCGTGGAGTCAAGGCTGGCCGCTTGTCCGTCCCGCCGACGTACAGCAGCCGGCCGAGGAATAGTGCGCTCATCCCGAAAGCCGCGCAGTTCAGGAGAATCCCCCACACGGGTGCCACGATGAGCAGGAGGAGAGCTGCGAGTGCGGGTCCCGCGATCATGGTGGAGCTCCGTGCAAGAGAGGACAGGCTGTTCGCTGAAGCGAGATCGTCGCTCGCGACGATCGCAATCAGGAGCGCCCGTGCAGACGGGGAGAACACTGCCTCGGCCAAGCCAGTGACCAGAACGGCCGCGACCGCGACCGGGAAGCAGCCCGTCGATATCCCAACAGCCACGAGAAGAGTGGTCAGAACCCGCAGTAAGTCGGCCCAGATCATGAGGTTCCGTGGCTCGAGATGCACACTCAATCCCCCGAGCACGAGATAACCAAGGAAGAGACCGATCGCGCGAGCAGCGAGTATCTCCGCGACGCTCGAGGCGTCGCCGCCGTGCTCCAGCACCGCGAGACTCGCGACCACGGTCATGAGCGACGCACCCATCAGCCCCGTCACCTGACTCAACCAGAACCGCGAGAACGCCCTGTTGCGGCGCAGCAGTGCGAACTGATTCACGTGCTGGCAACCCCGATCTGCTCGTCGGCGAGCCGCAACAGGGCGTCGGTGCCGCAGTCCTGATAGGTCTTCGGCAGGTCAGCAGCGACGAAGCGGGCGGAGGAAGCCAAGATCGCCCCGAGAACACTCCGTCCGACGCTGAGGTTGGCGAGGAGCGCCTCCGATGTCCTGAAGGCGTAGCGCCCGATGTACCGCGCCTGCACTCCCTGGGGCGCGTCGCTCCTCCGCGCCCACTTCGCTTCCCCAGCCCCGATGTCCATCATGAGGGGGTCGAACTCCCCCGGCGGGAAGCGCTCGTCGTCTTCCAGGACGACTTCAGCCGACCGACTCAACCCCAGTCGAATTGTCTCTGTGAGGCGAGCCGCCGAGGAGCCGACCACCGGCAAGTTGAACCGTTCCGCGATCGCTGAGTAGCATCTCGCTCCTGCCGAGCCCAGACACAATTCGTCTGTATGCAGCACCACGACGATCTCGCCGACCGAAACTTCACGCGCGATCGATCGAGCGGGCGTATCTGCCTTCGCTACGGAGATACGCACTCCGCGGAGCCAAGGCTCGTGCTCGAAGGCAGTCAGCGCATCGTCACGGACCAGGATCGTGGTTTCCAATCCTTCAGTCTCCTCAAGCACCCACTCGAGCAACGCTCTTCCTGCGACCTGGACGAGCGCCTTCGGACCGGGCGACGAGACCCGGGTGCCGAGACCGCCCGCCAGGATGATGGCCCTCACCGGAGCGCCGAATCCATACGCGCCGTCACACCGGTGAGCAACTGCAGTGCCCGGGCATCTTTCGCAATCCGCCGGGACCGGTAGATCCGTCCCGAACTCTCGAACAAGCACTCAGCGATCCGCATACCGTTCGCCTCGAGGCTCAGGCCGGTCATGACTGCATCGATTGCTAGGTCGGCCATACCCAGACTGACGAACACCTCGGCCGCTCCGTCGATCGGAACGAGCGTCATACGACGGCGCAGGGGGTGACGTCGGATCCAGTCGCTGGCGATGTTCGGGTACTGGCTGACGACGGTGAGAGATCGGGTGACATCCTCGAGCTCTTCATCGTCGTCACGCCGCACAACGCACAACTTCGTGCGCTGGATGCCGAGGTCCTTCACCATGCGCAACTGCGACGCTGTCCCCGACTCGACGACGTAGTCGTGCGCGGAGACGCACGCATCCAGGGCGCCGCTCGCTACTAACCTCGGAAGGTCCGTGGATCTGGCGAGGACGACCAGGATTCCGTCTGCACGGAAAGTGAGACTCCTACTGTCGGAGCCCCATCCCTTCCAGTCGAGAGCCTCCCGCACTTCCGCACGCAACCTGCCCTGGTTCGGCACCCCGAATCGTAGAGCCTCTCTTCGCTCGACGCGTGGCAGATCAAGGAACGATCTCGCTTCACTCATCCACACTTCTTTCTATCTCGAACACCTCGCGCAAGTACGCCAGGCGATCGGTACCGAAGATGACCACTCGCACCGAGCCGATGTCAGGCCCTGCGTCGCCGGGCACTGCGAACAACACATCACTCGGCCGCTCTTCGAAACGTTCGCTCTGTTCGACGACCGGAACTCTCCTCGACTTGTCCCGAACTTGTACGAAGACAGTCCCCGATGTCGTCTCGTCGGACATCGGTAGGCGCACCAAGTGACGTTCACCAGCCAGTACAGGTCTGTGCACATCCAAGAAGGTCGCGGGACCATCGCCCTGGGCGGAAGCCCGCTTGACGCCGCAACCGCTGCACCAAGAGATCAACCAGCGCTGCGCCACACCGCTCGTCGTTTGCCAGACCGTCCCCGAACACATGGCGCAGAATCGTCCGGAATGTGTCGAGCTGCTCGGTGCGAGCCGCGCTCTACCGATCATCGCTTTCTGGAGAACGTCTCCGTGACCCGATCCTGACCCGAGTAGGCCCTCTTCGACGCAGTGCTCCCAGCCAGTCCTGATCGCGCGATGAATGCGATCGCGCAGGTCGGCCTGCGGCGTCGCTGCGGAGAAGTATGCTCTCGTCTCCAGTGTCGCGAGCCCGGATATCAACCTCCCCTGCTCAGCAAGTCGTCGGCCAAGCGCGCTGTTGGCGCCCACGTGCGCAACGGCGGCCAGGATGACCTCTTCGATGGCCCGTAATCGCTTCACCTGAGACGGCGCTCTCGTCGGGAAGGACCGTGGCAGGTTCGACGAGGCGTCCGGGTGTTCTTCGGCCTCGTCCCCCCCAGCGGGCACCAGGAGGACGTACGCGCCATCCACCTCCGGTAGATCGTTCAAGTTCTGGACGATGTTCTCGACCGAGTCACCGGCCATCCAGCTGTCCTCGATGACAGCGATCTGCCTTCGGTTGACGATCACCTGCCTCGTCGAAGCAACCACCTTCGAGAACCCAGCTTCAAGGAGCGTCCACGCGAGACTCAGGCCCGGCGAGCCGAGCTGGGCTGCGAGGTTTGCGCTGTTGCAAGAAAGGAGGAAACACACGTCGCCTCGCATGTTCGCCGCAAACTTCACGCAGCGCACCGCTCGCGATTTTCGGCACGCCCCGCCTGCTCTGCAGCCGTCAGCCGCGCTGTCCGTGCCCACCGAGACGCGCGCGCCACACAGACACGAATCGCCGAGCAGGAGATGCAAGCCGTCGCCGTGGCCGGCAAGCAAGTACCCTCGCTCGGCCCGAGAAGCACGCCCTCGCAGTTCGAAGCGCGACTGCCAGTTCGGCGGGGGCGCCGTTGCAACGGCGAGAGCGCCGCCTGGAAGCCGGACTCGGACGTACGGGGGCTTGGAGTCGCGTCTTGCTCGAGATGCAACACCCTCCAGCTCATCGAAGGTCAGCCGCACTTCCACCGCCTCAGACTGCACGATCACTGCCGATCGCCTCGATCCTCGACAGAAGACCGTCGCCAACACTTCGCACCGTCAACAACTGCCTCCCGTAACGTTGCTGGAACCGGTTGGTGACGAAATCACCTACACGGCAATCGTCGACCGCTTCTCGCCGGGCCTGGATCGGTAGGACGGAAAGGCGAGATGCGTTTGCACGCATCTCATCGACGTACCCGCTGTCGACGAGATCGACATTGGCATCCCGAATCCCCCTGGCGGCGGGGCGCACGGCGAGCCCAGGATTTCGGGTCAACGCTGTCAGCGGTAGACGAACAGCTCGGGCGGCGAAACAGTTGAGGTGCACTGGCCGCCCTCGCCCATCGCACCACACTCGGCCGCGGCGACCCGAAAGGGCGCTGAGCCAAAGCCTGCTCGCTTCGGAGTCGACGGCGTCGAACACGTCCAGGAGCTTCGGTGCCCCCGCATCGATACGGCAGTCTTCGTGCGGCATCTCGGACAGGCGGACGGTGATCTCTACCTGAGTCAGCTCGTTGTCGACCCCCGGGCCGGCCACGATCACATCAGCGGCCCGGATCTGGTCGGCGTCGATCACGAGACGAATTGCAAGTGCTTCGAGCAAGGGACTCGTCAAGCCCTCATGAGAAGCCTCGCCCAGTATGTCTCCCCCCGCATCGACCAGAACCACGCGCTCGTGGACGTCCTTCGAGACCAACGCGTTCAACACGCCGGCGGACCAGGACAAGTCGTCGACATCGAGCAGGTGCAAGCTCCCGGGTAGGTTCTGGGCCAGAGTGCGCACCTGATCCCACCTGCCGTCGATGGTGAACGTCTCAGGGTCGACCCGGCCATGAGCCGCTCGGTCTACCCCATGCAGTGCCGACCATGGGCTGTAGCCGGCAGACAGAGCGTCACGACGCCAAGCGAACGTGACAAAACTGTCGATCGGACTCACCTCAGAAAGGGCGGCAGCGACGATGAGATCGCCCGGCCCTCCGGCGGCCATGTACACGGTCACTGTTCTCCCCAGTGGTAGGGCGGCTCGCTCCCCGTGTCGTGGAGGGGAGCGAGCCGTGAATTCACCAGCTCATCAAGTTGTCCTCGGGAAGCTGTGCGATGTCGATCGACTCGATCTCCTCGATCAGCGCTTCAAGAGCGTTCTTCGTTTCCACGGCGATTCACCCCCCTTCTCCACTCGCGCCACGCTGTAGCGGCAGTCTCACCCTACTATCGTAGTACGTCACATGCCACATCTCGGTTCGTGGTCGTGGCTGCCCACGGACAGCGCGTTTGTCGAGGGGAGGTGGCGGCAGCCGTGTGGCGTCCATCGGCGGACGTCATCCTTCGTTCTCCACGACCTGGCCGGTCTGAGTGCTTCCGCCCGGCTCGGTCGAGTCGAACGGCGCCATGGAGTCGATTCGAGACGCAGAACTCAGGGTTCCCTTCGGTTGACGTCGAGCGACTCGCGCCGCGGTCGGGATCGACGCGGAATCGGAGGATGTGTCGAGCCTGGACGACCGTCAAAAGCTGCCTGGTGCACACCGCCAGAACAGTGGTCTAACAGGTCCTCCGAGACGCTCGTACACGTCGAGTCGTTCCCCGTGGTTCTGCCGGCAAGCCCCGTCTCGGTCCGAGAGGAGAGGACGTTGGACGCCGGCGAAGGTGTTGTGAGATTGGCCTCGATGGGAGAGCAGGTCCGGCTGAACCCTTCGGGCTGTGCCGATCACGCGAACCGCGCAGGCAGCTACACCCGGAGTACAGCGCTTGGTTGCCCCCGGGCGTCGGCCTACGCTCGCGCTACGCCTCGGTGTGGCCGAGGTCGGGCTCGGTGAGCAGGCAGACCCGGCGTGCGGCCGACGCGTGCACCTCGAACACGACGACCTCGTTGCGGCCGGCCCGCAGCACCGGACCCGGCACGGCGAGGGTCCGCTGCGGCCCGCGCGACCAGTGCCGGCCGAGGCAGAACCCGTTGACCCAGGCGACGCCCTTCCGGAAGCCGTCGAGCGACAGGTACCGGTCCCCCGCCTCGGCGAGCTCGAACGCCCCCGCGGCGAACACTGGCCCGGCGAGCACGTCGCCGTCGGTCGGGACCGCCTCGGCGAGCAGGGACAGCGCGGCGGGGGCGACCGGGTCGAGGGCGAGCGGCGACGCCGTCCACCGGGCGACCGGGACCCCGTCGACGGCGACCCCGCCGAGCAGGCCCTTCGGCTCGCCGATGCGGGGGCCGTAGTCGACCCGACCCTGGTCCTCGACGAGGAGCTCGAGCGTGCCGGTGACCGGCGGGAGCGCGACGGCCCGGTCGTGGTGCTCGCGTTCGAGCACGCCGACCACGACGCCGTCGACGGAGACGACCGCACGGTCGCGGACCTCGGTGCCGACGGTGAGGACGCCGCCGTCCGGCAGGTCGACCTCGGCGCGGTACAGCACGAAGCCGCTGGCCGCCCCGAGCGCGTCGAACGTCGGCGGCTCGTCGTGCGTCGACCAGTCGGTGAGCGCGGGCAGCAGGGACCGCAGCGACGCGACCCGGTCGAGGCGGACGGCGACGTCCGCGGCGGGCGCGGGGCGCGCCTCCCGGCCGGTGCCGGACGCACCCGGTGCCGACGCACCCGGTGCCGACGCGACCGGTGCCGACGCACCCGGCGCGGAGCCAGCTGCTCCGGATGCCAGCGCGGCCGGCGCGTCCTCGTCCAGGTGACCGGACCCGCCCGGCTGCATCGAGGCGGGCAGCGGCGGGACGGGCGCGTAGCGCTCGATCACCGCGCGGAACGCGTGGAACTTGTCGGTGGGGCGACCGGCTTCGTCGAGCGGTGCGTCGTAGTCGTACGACGTCGCGATCGGCCGGTAGACGCCCTTGTCGTTCGCGCCGTTCGTGAAGCCGAAGTTCGTGCCCCCGTGGAACATGTAGATGTTCACGGAGCCGCCGGCGGCCAGCAGGACGTCGAGGTCCTCGGCGCTCGCGGACGCGGGCGTGGTGTGGTGGTGCTCGCCCCAGCTGTCGAACCAGCCGTCCCAGAACTCCGAGCACATGAGCGGACCGGTGGGCTGGGCCTGGCGCAGGCGGGCGAGCCGCTCGGTGGACCTCGAGCCGAAGGACCCGGTCTTGTGCAGCGACGGCAGCGACCCGTCCTCGAGCATGGTGCCCATCGGCTGGTCGACGCTCGTGAACGGCACGGTCAGCCCGACGTCGCGGTGCATCTGCTCGAGCTTCGTCAGGTACACGGGGTCGGAGCCGTACGCGCCGTACTCGTTCTCGACCTGCACGAGCACGATCGGCCCGCCCTGGTCGACCTGCCGTGGGACGAGCACGGGGGCGAGCTGCTCCAGGTACTGCCGCACGGCGGCCAGGAAGCCGGGCTCGTCGCGGCGCACACCCACGGTGCCGTCCGCGAAGAGCCAGTACGGCAGGCCGCCGTTCGACCACTCGGCGCAGATGTACGGGCCGGGGCGGACGATGGCGTGCATGCCCTCGGCGGCGACGAGGTCGAGGAACCGCCCGAGGTCGAGGCCACCGGTCAGGTCGAACTCGCCGGGACGCGGCGCGTGGGCGTTCCACGCGACGTAGGTCTCGATGGTGTTGAGGCCCATCAGCCGGGCCTTGCGGATCCGGTCCTGCCACAGGTCGGGGTGGACGCGGAAGTAGTGGATCGCGCCGGAGAGCACCCGGTGCGGCTCGCCGTCGAGCAGGAAGTCGGTGTCGCCGATGGCGAAGCGCATGGTGTGACCCTCTCAGGGATCGGGGCCGTGCGGAAGATCCGCACGGCCCCGAGGTGGTGGTGGGACGTCTTACTTGGTGGTGACTTTGAAGCCCTGGTCGTTGCCGTACTTCACGAGGGCCTTCTGCCAGGCCTCGAGCCCGCTCTCGAGCGAGGTGCCGTTCTCGTACGACTGGCCGACGGTGTCCGCGTAGACGCTGTTCGCGTACACCTGGTAGGGCAGGTAGGTGAAGTCGGTGGCCGAGGTCTTCGACGCGTCGACGAGCACCTTGTTGATCTCCTGGCCGCCGAAGTACTCCGGCTTCTCCTGCAGGAACGCGCTGGAGTCGAGGTCGGCGGTGGTCGACGGGAAGCCGCCGGACTCCATGAAGACCTTCGTCGACTCCTTGGACGAGTTGAGCCACTTCAGGAAGCCCGCGGCGAGGGCCGGGTTCTTCGACTGCTTCATGACCGCCTCGGCGCTGCCGCCGTTGCTCGCGGTCTGTGCCTGGCCGCCGTCGTACGTCGGCATCGGGGCGACGCGCCAGTCACCCTTCGACTCGGGGACGCTGGCCATCAGGTTGCCGGGCATCCAGGCACCGGTGATCATCGTGGCGATCTGGCCGTTGCCGAGCTGCTTGTACCAGTCGTCGGTCCAGCCGGTGGTCTTCGACAGGAGCCCCTGCTCGACGAGCTGGTCCCAGGTCTTGGTCCACTTCTTCGTGCCCGCGTCCTCGAGGTTGATCGTGACCTGGTCGCCCTTCGTGGTGAAGGGGGTGCCGCCGGCCTGGGCGATCATGCTCGTGGTGAAGCCGGCGTCGCCGGAGTCCGCCGCGATGTACTTCGACGGGTCGGCCTCGTGCAGCTTCTTGGCCGCGGCGACGTACTCGTCCCACGTCTTCGGCACGGCGATGCCGTACTGGTCGAAGACCTTCTCGTTGTAGAACAGCGCCATGGGGCCGGAGTCCTGCGGCAGGCCGTAGACCTTGCCGTCCATCGCGACGTTGCTCCAGGTGCCCTTCGAGAACTTGCTCTCGAGCTTGTCGAAGCCGTACGACTTGAGGTCGACGAGCGAGTCCGACAGCGCGAACTGCGGCAGGGCGTAGTACTCGACCTGCGCGACGTCCGGGGCGCCCGAGCCGGCCTTGATCGTGTTCTGCAGCTTCGTGTACTGGTCGGCACCGGTGCCGGCGTTGACGATCTTGACCTTCACCTTGGGGTACTGCTTCTCGAACGCGGCGACCTGGTCCTTGGCCGAGGGGGTCCAGGACCAGTACGTCAGCGTGCCGCCGTCCTTGAGTGCCTTGTCGATGTCGCCGGACGAGCCGCCGGCGGACGAGCCACCGGAGGCGCAGGCCGCGAGGGCGATGGCGGCGGTGACGCCGATGGCGAGGGCGCTGAACCCGCGCCGGATGCGCTTGTGCATGGTGCCTTCCACTTCTTCGTGATCGGGGATGTTCCGTGGTGCAGGTGGTGCGCCGGTGCCGGACCGTCCGCACCGTGGGCGGTGCGGACGCCGGTCGGCACCGGGTCGTGCGGTGGTGCTGCGGTGCGGTCCGTGGCGGACCGGCACCGTGCCTCCCGGCCGACGGTCCGACGTGGACCGGCAGCCGGGTGGCGGGATCAGGCCTTGACGGACCCGGCCGCGAGGCCGGACTGCCAGAAGCGCTGCAGGAAGAGGAACGCGACCACGATCGGGATGATCGTGAGGAGCGATCCGGTGACGACGAGGTTGTAGATCGGCTGCGCGCCGGAGCCGGTGGCCTGCGCGTTCCACTGGTTGAGGCCGACCGTCAGCGGGTACCACTTCGGGTCGCTCAGCATGATGAGCGGCAGGAAGTAGTTGTTCCAGGTCGCGACGACCGCGAACAGCAGGACCGTCACGACGCCCGGGGCGAGGAGCTTCAGCGCGATGGTGAAGAAGATCCGGAACTCGCCGGCGCCGTCCATGCGGGCGGCCTCGATGAGCTCGGTCGGGATCGCGTCGATCGCGTAGGTCCAGATCAGGTACATGCCGAACGGGCTGATCAGCGACGGCAGGATGATCGCCCACGGGGTGTTCGTCAGGCCGAACTGCGAGAACAGCAGGAAGGTCGGGACGGCGAGGGCGGTACCGGGCACCGCGATCGCGCCGAGGACGACCGCGAACACCGCGCGGCGGCCGGGGAACTGGAACTTTGCCATGCCGTAGCCGGCGACCGTCGCGAGCAGGGTCGCACCGCCGGCGCCGACGACGACGTACAGCAGCGTGTTGCCGAGCCACTGGACGAAGATGCCGTCGTCGTAGGTCAGCGTGTCGACGATGTTCTGCCAGAGGGTGAAGTCGCCGCCGAACCACAGGCCGAAGGTCGACAGGAGCGACGACTGCGTCTTCGTGCTGTTCACGAGCAGGTAGAACAGCGGCGCGAACGAGTAGACGACGAAGACCACCATGACCGCGGTCAGCAGGCCGGAGCGCTTCACCTTGCGTCCGTCGACGGGCTTGCGGGGCTTCCGGGAGGCGCGGCTCGTCACGGCGCGCGGGTCGCGCTGCGTCGTGGTCGCCTCGGTGACGGTCGCCGGGCCGGCGGGGTGCTGCAGGGTGCTCATCGGTTCTCCTGGCGGGTTCCGCGGACCTGGACGACGTAGGCGATCACGGCGGTGATGACGCCCATGACGATGGCGACCGTGGCGGAGTAGTTGAACTGCTGGCCGCTGAAGGACAGCGAGTAGGCGTACATGTTCGGGGTGAAGGCGCTGCCGATGACGTTCGGGGCCAGGGTCTTCAGCAGGTTCGGCTCGTTGAAGAGCTGGAAGCTGCCGATGATCGAGAAGATCGTCGCGATCACCATCGGGCCGCGGAGCGCGGGGATCTTGATCGAGAACACCGTGCGCATCGGGCCGGCACCGTCGAGCTCGGCGGCCTCGTACAGCTCACCCGGCACCGTGCGGAGCGCGGCGTAGAAGATGAGCATGTTGTAGCCCAGGAACTCCCACGTCACGACGTTGCCGATCGAGGTGAGCACCCAGTCCGGGCTGAACGGCTGCAGCAGGTCGATGCCCATGGCCTGGTTGGCGGCACCGGTCAGACCGAACTGGTTGCCGTAGATGAAGCCCCAGATGAGCGCCGCGACGACGCCGGGGACCGCGTAGGGCAGGAACACCGCGATGCGGAAGAAGCCGGTCCCCCACAGGCGGGCGCTGTCGAGCGCGAGGGCGGCGACGAGCGCGAGGCCGAGCATGATCGGGACCTGCACGACGAGGAAGAGCGCGACGCGGCCGAGGCCGGACCAGAACTTGGCGTCCTGGAACAGCTGCACGTAGTTGGCGAACCAGACGAACTGGTTGCCGCCGATGAGCTGGTCGCGGAACAGGCTGAGCCAGAGCGCGTAGCCGATCGGGACGATGAGCATGGCCACGAGGACCACGACGAAGGGGCCGACGAAGAGCCAGCCGGTGAACCGCCCCCGGGGCTTGGGGCGGCGAGCGGTCGGCCGCGGGGCGGAGGCCGCCTCGGCCGGACGCGCTGCGAGCGTGCTCATGTGACTCCCTCGTCTGGTGCGTTCGTGTGCCGACCGGGTCCGGTGCTGCTCGGTCCGTGGTCGGGGGACGTCGATGTTGACGTCAACATCGAACGTCGGAACCGTAGCATGGCAACGTCAACATGCGCTACCGTTCGGGAGTCCTGCGCCGTCGCGGGTCGGCACGGAACCCCGTCCGCACCCGTCACGGCCCCGCCCCACCAGCCCCGAGGAGCGCCCGTGTCGACCGACCTGACGGCTGGCCGCCGTGCGCCGTCGATGGCCGCCGTGGCCGAGGCCGCCGGCGTGTCGATGCAGACCGTGTCCCGCGTCGCCCGGGGCTTCGACAACGTCAGCCCGGACACCCGCGACCGCGTGCAGCGGGCGATGGACGAACTCGGCTACCGGCCGAACCGCGCCGCCCGGGCCCTGCGCTCCGGACGGTTCCGCACCATCGGCGTGATCATGTTCTCGCTCGCGTCCTTCGGCAACATGCGCACGCTCGAGGCGATCGCCGAGGCGGCCGTCGCGGCGGACTTCACCATCACGCTGCTGCCGATGGCGTCGCGCACCGAGGAAGGCGTCCGCTCGGCCTTCTCGCGCCTGCACGAACAGGCCGTCGACGGCGTCGTGATCATCATCGAGTCGCACATCATCGACACCGCCGAGGTCGTGCTGCCCGACGGCGTGCCGATGGTCGTCGTCGACTCCACCGGCACCACCGACCACCCCTCGATCGACACCGACCAGGCCGACGGCGCGCGGCAGGCCACGCAGCACCTGCTCGACCTCGGGCACGAGACCGTCTGGCACGTCGCCGGGCCGACCTCGTCGTACTCCGCCGCCCGCCGGCTCGCCGCGTGGCAGGACACGCTCGAACGTGCCGGCCGTCCGGTCCCGCCGGTGTTCCACGGCGGCTGGACGACCGAGCACGGCTACCGGGCGGGCCTCGAGATCGCCGACCGACCCGAGGTGACCGCGGTGTTCGCCGCGAACGACCAGACCGCGCTCGGGGTCCTGCGTGCGGCGCACGAACGGGGTCGCGCCGTCCCGTCGTCGTTGAGCGTCGTGGGGTTCGACGACTCCCCCGAGGCCGACTCGTTCTGGCCGCCGCTCACCACCGTGCACCAGTCCTTCGACGAGGTCGGGCGGCGCGCGGTCGCGAACCTGCTCGACCAGATCGACGGCATCCCGGTGCGGGGCGAGACCGACCTGGTGCCAGTCCGGCTGGTCGAACGCGCGAGCACGGCACCGCCGCAGGGCTGAGCGGCGCCGCCGCGGGGCCGATCGGCACCGCCGCGGGGCCGATCGGCACCGCCGCGGGACCGATCGGCACTGCCGCCGGGACGGTCGGCGCCACCCGTCCCCTAGGCTCGTCCGATGGAACTCGTCGCCCCCGCCACCCGGTACTTCCCGTCGTTCCGCCGCGCCCTCGACGAGTGGGACGGTGCCCACCAGGACGGTGCCGGCATCCGCGACGCCGACGCCCTGACCGACCGCGCGGGCTTCGACGAGTGGGTCGGGCAGCTCCTCGACGAGGAGACCACGCCCGCGAGCCCGAACCACGTGACGTGCACGTACCGCTGGCTCGTCGAGGGCGACGAGTACCTCGGCAGCATCGCCCTCCGGCACGAGCTCAACGACTTCCTCCGCGAGACCGGCGGCCACGTCGGCTACGGCGTCCGTCCCTCCGCCCGCGGTCGGGGCCTGGCCGCCGAGGCACTCGCCCGGGTCGTCGTGCTGGCCGCCGAGCGCGGCATGCCCGAGCTCCTGGTCACCTGCGACGCCGCGAACCCCGCGTCCCGCCGCACGATCCAGCGCGTCGGCGGCCGCCTGCAGGACGAGGTCCCCGGCCCCGACGACCACCGGCTCCAGCGCTGGTGGATCCGCACCGGCGCGCGCCACGCACCGGACGTCGACACGGTCGACATCGTCGGCGGGCCCGAGCCGCTCACGGTCGGCATGCACGAGCACGATCCGGCGTGGGCCGACCGCTACCGGGAGCACCGCGACCGGATCACCGCGGCGCTCGCGGACCTGCCGGTCCAGGTCGAGCACATCGGGTCGACGGCGGTCCCCGGGCTGGCCGCCAAGCCGATCGTCGACATCGTCGTCGCGGTCCCGGACGTCACCGACGAGGACGCCTGGCTGCGCCCCCTGCTCGACGCCGGGTACGAGCTGCGCGTCCGCGAACCGGGCCACCGGCTCGTCCGGACGCCGACCCGCGACACCCACGTGCACGTCTACGACCGCGGCGCGACGGCGATCGAGGACTACCTGCTCCTGCGCGACCAGCTGCGCCGCGACCCCGACGACCGGCAGCGGTACGAGGCGGTGAAGCGCGCGCTCGTGGAGCGCACGTGGGACGACACGAACGCGTACGCCGACGCGAAGACCGAGGTCGTCACGGCGATCCGGGAGCGGGCCCGCGCGGCGCGGTGACGTCGGGGTCGCGCACGGCGGGGACGTCGGAGCGGCGGGCGTCCGGACCGAGCGGGCCGGACGACCGGGACGACCGGACCGGGAGGGCCGGGCCGGGAGGACCGGGCCGGGACGGGTGGCCGCGGTCCGTGCGACGGACCGCGGCCACCGAGCACCGGGCGTGACCCGAACACGGACCCCGGCACCCGCCGCGCCGCCGGGACCTGATCCTCCACTGCGACGCTGCCGTTGCGAGGATGCCTCCGGCGGACGCCCGGGTCAAGTCCGGACTGCGCCCAGCGGACGCTCAGACCGCGATCGGCCTGCGCGCACAGCGGAAGGGCGCCGGCCCGCTCGCGCGGACCGACGCCCTCCGTGCTCACTCGACGCTCACCGTGGCGCTCGCCGAGGCACCTGTGCACCGTGCCCGGGCGGACCGGGCACGGTGGGGTCAGCCGATCGACACCGCGGTCCAGGAGACCGGCGGCAGCTCGATCGTGACGGTGTCGCCCTCGCGACGAACCGTCTCATTCGTGCGCAGTGCGACCCGCTCGCGGTTCCCGAGGTCGTTCACCGCGTGCACGTCGTCGTCCCACACGCCCTCGGCGTGCACGTCACCCTCGACGCCGATGCCGGCGAGGTCGATCGTGACCGTGGTGGACTCGGTCTGGCTGCGGTTCACGAGGAACACCGCGGCCGTGCCGTCCTCGACCGTCGCGGCCGAGTCGACGACGGGGACCTCGCCGTACTTGCCACCGTCGACGGTGTCACCGGAGGCCTTGACCTGCAGCGACGTGCCGTTCGCCAGACGCGAGGTCACCGAGAACGGGAAGAACGTCGTCTGCCGCCAGGCCGGACCACCGGGCTCGGTCATGATCGGGCCGATCACGTTGACGAGCTGCGCGAGGCTCGCCGACGCGACGCGGTCGGCGTGGCGGAGCAGCGAGATGAGCAGCCCACCGACGACGACCGCGTCGGCGACCGTGTAGACGTCCTCGAGGAGGCGCGGGGCGACCGGCCAGTCCTGCAGTTCGAAGGTCTTCTGCTGCGCCTCCCAGCGCTTGATCGACCAGACGTTCCACTCGTCGAACGAGATGTCGATCCGCTTGTCGGACTTCTTGTGCGCCTTGACGTGGTCGGCGGCGGTCGTGACCGTGTCGATGAAGTGGTCCATGTTCACGCCCGAGGCCAGGAACGAGGACATGTCGTCGTCCTCCTCGTAGTAGGCGTGCGCCGAGATGTAGTCGACGTCGTCGTAGGTGTGCTCGAGGACCGTGCGCTCCCACTCGCCGAACGTCGGCATCGACGCCCCGGAGGACCCGCACGCGACGAGCTCGAGGTCGGGCTGGATCTGCCGCATGGCCTTCGCGGTCATCGCGGCGAGCTTGCCGTAGTCCTCGGCGTTCTTGTGGCCGAGCTGCCACGGGCCGTCCATCTCGTTGCCGAGGCACCACATCTTGATCGCGAAGGGCTCATGACGGCCGTTCGAGCGGCGGTACTCGCTCAGCGCGGTACCGGCGTCGATGTTCGCGTACTCGAGGAGCTCGATGGCCTCCTGCGTCCCGCGCGTGCCGAGGTTCACGGCGAGCATGAGCTCGGAACCGACCTGGTCGAGCCAGTGCTGGAACTCGTGCAGGCCGACCTCGTTCGTCTCGGTGGAGTGCCACGCGAGGTCGAGGCGACGGGGGCGCTGCTCGACCGGGCCGACGCCGTCCTCCCACTTGTAGCCCGACACGAAGTTGCCGCCCGGGTAGCGGATGGCCGAGACGCCGAGCTCCTTGACGAGCTCGACGACGTCCTTCCGGAAGCCGTGCTCGTCGGCGGTCTCGTGCGCGGGCTCGTGGATGCCGTCGTAGACGTGACGACCGAGGTGCTCGACGAACCCGCCGAACAGCCGACGGCGCACCGGCCCCACGGTGAACGCGCTGTCGAGGACGAGGTGAGTGCGAGGCATGGATCTCCTTCGATCTGCTGGGGGCTGGTGCTGCACGTGGCGGGAGCGGGTCACGCGTGGGGAGGTCCGATCGGCGTCCGTCGGCCTGCGTGAGCGCTCACGACACGGACGACGCTAGCGGCTCGGGGCCGGACACGGAAGGGGACGCGCACGGTCGTCGTGACGTTCACGAAAAGGCTGGCGCGACGTCCGACCCAGCACTAGTGTGAGCGCTCACGGAGCACCGACCCTGCTCCGCTCGGCCCGTCCCGATGGAGTGATGCCATGCCGATCCGATCCGTTGTACCCACCCCGCCCCCACGCGGCGGCGCCTTCACACGGCGCAGCCTCCTCGCCGGTGCCGCAGCGGGAGCAGCGGTGCTCCCCCTCGCCGCCTGCGCCAGTCCCCTCGCCGCGGGGATCGCCGGCGCCCCGCTCAACCCGGAGACGCTCGTCTTCTGGAACCTGTTCGGCGGCGGTGACGGTCTCCGCATGCAGGCGATGGAGGCCGGCTACGCGAAGCAGCACGGCGGTTCGTCCTCGCTGCAGGCCACGACGTTCGCCTGGGGCAACCCGTACTACTCGAAGGTGACACTGGCCACCGTCGGGAACAAGCCGCCGGACGTCGCGATCGCGCACCTCACCCGGGCGAAGCCGCTCTGGGACGGCGGGCTGCTCGACGCCATCACGTCCGAGGACCTCGCGAGCGTCGGCCTCAGCGCGAGCGACTTCAACCAGAAGGCGTGGTCGGCCCAGAAGACCGACGGCAAGAACATCTGCGTCCCGCTCGACACGCACCCCTTCGTGCTGTTCTACAACGTTGACGTGTGCCAGAAGGCGGGCCTGATCGGCGCGGACGGCGAGCTCAAGGACCTGAACGGGCTCGAGGCCTTCGAGGCCGCGCTCGCCGCGGTCGCGAAGGTCACCGGCGGCACCGCGCTCAACGTCGCGAACGTGGTGCCCGAGACCGCGACCCCGTGGCGGTTCTTCTGGACGATGTACAACCAGATCGAGGGCGCGACGCCGTTCATCAGCGACGGCGGCGCGAAGCTCACCGTCAACGAGGACGCCTACACCAAGGTCACCGAGATGACCCAGAAGTGGGTGCAGAACGGCTGGATGAACAAGGCGCTCGACTACGCCACGGCGCAGTCGCTGATGTTCGACGGCAAGGCCGGGTTCTTCATGCAGGGCGAGTGGGAGATCAGCACCGCCCAGTCCATCAAGGGGCTGAAGTTCGGCATGGTGCCGATCCCGCAGCTGTTCGACAAGCCGGCCACCCAGGCCGACTCGCACACGTTCATCCTGCCGAAGAAGGACCGCACGCCCGAGCAGCGCAAGGCGCACCTGCTCTTCATCAAGCAGATGCTCGAGCAGAGCCTCACCTGGGCCGAGGGCGGGCACGTCCCCGCCTACATGCCGACGTTCGACAGCACCGCCTACAAGGACCTCAAGCCGCAGTCGAACTACGCGTCGGCCGCCGAGACCGCCGTGTTCGACGACCCCGCCTGGTACGGCGGGTCCGGCTCCACGTTCGAAGGCATCGTCGGCGCCCAGCTCGCCCTCGTGCAGCAGGGCAGCTCCACCCCGGCCAGCGCGCTCAGTGCCATCAAGGGGCAACTCCAGACCTACCTCGACACCCCGAGCCCGCTGTGATGCGGCCCGCGACCCCCTCGATCCCTGTGGCCCCCGCACGAGAGGCACGATGACGTGACCGCTGCACCCGTTCTCACCCGTCCCGCCGACGCCGCGTCGATCACCGGCCGGACCCGCTCCCGCGTCAACTCGACGAACCGCGGGCAGGGCCGCTCCGGCTGGCTGTTCCTCGCCCCGTTCGGACTCTTCTACCTGGCCTTCCTGCTGGGGCCGACGGTCTGGATGATCGTCACCAGCTTCTTCAACACCTCGACCGTCCGCACCGGGCTCGGCAGCTTCGCCGGGTTCGCGAACTACGCCGAGATGCTCGGACGCGCCGACTTCTGGTCGTCGCTCTGGCACACCCTGCAGTTCACGCTGTACACGACGCCGCCGCTCGTCATCCTGGCGTTCGTGTTCGCCGTGCTGACGAACCGGATGAACCGCGGCCAGTGGTTCTTCCGCCTGGCGTTCTTCCTGCCGTTCATCCTGCCGTCGGCGACGATCTCGCTCATCTGGGTGTTCATCTTCACGCCGTCGACCGGCCTGTGGGCGAGCCTGCAGACCGCGATCGGGATGACCCCGGGCTCCGGGATGCTGTCCAGCCCGAACACCGCGATGATCGGCGTCGCGATCGCCACGATCTGGTGGACGCTCGGGTTCAACTTCGTGCTGTACCTGGCCGGCCTGCAGGAGATCCCCCGTGAGCTGTACGAGGCCGCGGCCGTCGACGGCGCCTCGAACTGGCAGCAGATCAAGTCGATCACGCTGCCGCTGCTCGGCCGCACGACGACCCTGGTGATCCTGCTCCAGATCATCGCGAGCCTGAAGATCTTCGACCAGGTCTACCTGATGACGAACGGCGGCCCGGGCATCTCGACCCAGGTCTCGCTGCAGCTCATCACGGGCGTCGGCTTCACCGACAACCGCCTCGGTGCGGCATCGGCCGCCTCGGTGCTCCTGTTCATCGTGATCGTCGCGATCGCGGTCATCCGGCAGCTCGTCGAGCGCGCTGCCGCCAAGCGAGAGATCGGTGCCTGACATGACCGCCACCGAGAGCATCACGACCGGCCGCCCGAAGTACCGGTCCGGCGTCTCGTCGGCCGCCCCGACGAGCGCCGCGAAGATCGGCGTCAGCGGACGCGGCTTCACGATCGCGTCGGGCATCATCCTGACCGTCTTCGCGATCATCTGGCTCATCCCGAGCCTGTTCGCGCTGAAGACCTCGCTGTCCGACAACGGCGTCGCCGCACTGGGCGCGAACTCGATCCTGTCGAACTGGAACCCGACGCTGCACTCCTACGCGTCGCTGTTCCAGGCCGGGGACATCTGGAACTGGTACCTCGCCAGCGGGATCACGAGCTTGTTCACCACGGCGCTGACGGTGCTGTTCGCCTCGATGGCGGCGTTCGCGCTGTCCCGCCTGGCGTTCCGCGGCCGCAACGTCGCGTTCCTGCTCATCATCCTGGGCATCATGATCCCGACGCAGGTCCTGATCATCCCGATCTTCCAGGAGCTCAACGCGGTCAACCTGCTGAACACCTACTGGTCGGTGATCTTCCCGCAGGTACCCGCCGTGATCGCGGTGTTCATCTTCAAGCAGTTCTTCGACGGCATCCCGAAGGAGCTCGAGGAGGCCGCGCGCATCGACGGTGCGGGCATGTGGAAGATCTACTGGTCGGTCATCCTGCCGCTGTCGCGTCCGGTCATCGCCGCCGTGGCGATCCTGACGTTCGTCGGGGTGTGGAACAACCTGCTGCTGCCGCTGTTCGTGCTGTCGAACCCGGACCTCATGACGATCCCGGTCGGGCTCGCCACGGTCCAGGGCAGCTTCGGTCAGCGCTACGCGGACATCCAGGCCGGGGCGATCCTGGCGGCGCTGCCGCTCATCATCCTCTACCTGATCTTCCAGCGGCAGATCGTCGAGGGCGTGACGGGGTCCGGCCTCAAGGGCTGACGCGACCCCGGGACGGACGGGAGGCGCGGTGCCGGCTGGCACCGCGCCTCCCGTCCGTCGTCCGGTCGCGTCCACGACGTGCGGTCGCGCCGGCGGCGTGCGACCACGTCCGCGGCCTGCGGTCGCACCGGCGACCCGCGTCCGCGCTGCGCCGTCACGGCCGCAACGCGGGTCTCAGAGCGGGTCGAGGCGCCTGCGCAGCAGGCAGAACTCGTTGCCCTCGGGGTCCTGCAGGACGTGCCACGACTCCTCGCCGGTCTGCCCGATGTCGGCCGGCCGCGCACCGAGGCCGAGCAGGCGTTCCAGCTCGGCGTCCTGGTCGCGGTCGACGGGCGAGACGTCGATGTGCAGGCGGAGGGGCTGCGCCTTCGCGTGCTCGACCTTCGACAGGATGATCGTCGGGGCCGCTCCCCCGAACCCGGACTCGGGCCCGATCTCGATGCCGTCCTCGTCCTTGCCGAGTTCGACGTAGCCCAGCACGGCGCACCAGAAGCGCGACAGCTCCTCGGGGTCGTGACAGTTCAGCACCAGTTCGCTCAGTCGGCTGCTCATGCCGCGACCGTACTCGTCGCGGGACGCGGTCGACCGGAGCTCAGGCGGGGACGACCTGCCGGGCGTCGTGCTTCCAGAACCCCGAGAACGTGATGCGGTCCTTGGGCAGCCCGGCCCGGTGCAGGTGCCGACGCCCCTCGGTGGCCAGGCGGGACTCCCCCACGACGAAGGCGTACCCGCGGTCGTCGGAGGGGACGTGCCGCTGGAGTTCGGCGAGCGCCGCGTGCCCCGGGACGTCGTGCTCGGTCTCGTCGCGGACGATCCAGGTCACGACGACGCCGGCCGGCGCGTCGAGCTCGCGCACGTCGCCGGCGGTCGGGACCTCCTGGATGATGCGGCCGACCGTGTCGCGCGGCAGCGACGCGGCGATGCCGACGACGCCGGGCAGGCCGGTCTCCTCGGCGGCGATGACGACCTCGCTCGTGTCGGGCGGGCAGTCGAAGATGCAGCCCTGGTCGAGGAGCGCGAGCTCGTCGCCGGGTCGGGCGGCGCTGGCCCAGATCGCGGCGCGGCCCTCGGGCTCGCCGTCACGGTCGCAGTGCACCACGAAGTCGACGTCGAGCTCGGCCGCGTCGGGGCGGAAGGCCGCGACCGTGTAGTTCGCGCAGTGCGGTCGGACGGCCTCGGGGATCGCGAGGAACGACGGCCACCAGCGGCGCCCGTCGAGGTCCGGCATGCGGAAGCCGTCCTGGTCGGGGCGGGGCACGAACAGGCGGAACCAGTGGTCGAAGCCGAGGAACGGGAAGGCGTGCAGGTCGGCTCCGGTGACGGTCACGCGCTGGATCGACGGGGTGTGGCGGACGCTCCGGACGACGCGGGCCCGGAACAGGGCGGGGTTCTCGGGGAGGAGCCGCGGGGTCTTCGCCATGAGGCAAGGCTACCCTAAGCTGGTCCGCGTGCCAGCCCCCGATCCCCTGACGACGCCGACCCCGGCGGACCGCCGTCCGGCGTCCCCGGCGGCGGCTCCGGACCCCCGGACGCCCGGCGCGGCGGCTCCCGGCGCAGCGCGGGTCGGCGGCACCGGCGTCGCGGCCCTCGGGGTGCACCGTGCCGCGGTCCGACGCCGGGTCGCGGTCGTCGCGGCCCTGGTCGTCGTCCTGCTGCTGGCCGCCGTCGCGAGCCTGCTCTTCGGCAGCAACCGGCTCGGGGTCGACCAGGTCCTCGCGGGGCTGACCCGCACCGGGTCGAGCACGACCGAGGCCGTCGTCTGGGGGTCACGCATCCCCCGCACCCTGATCGGGGCCGCGGTGGGAGCCGCACTCGGGATCGCCGGTCTGCTCATGCAGGGGCACACCCGCAACCCGCTCGCCGACCCCGGGCTGTTCGGCGTCTCGTCCGGTGCCGGCCTGGCGGTCGTGCTCGGGGTCTACGTCTTCGGGGTGACGAGCACGGGCGCGACCGTGTGGTTCGCCCTCGCGGGTGCGGTCGTCGCGAGCGTCGTCGTCTTCTCGGTCACGATCGCCGGCAGCGGCACCGCGAGCCCCGTTCCACTCGCACTGGCCGGCGCCGCGGTGTCGGCGCTGCTCGGCGCCGTGACGTCCTTCATCGTGCTCACCGACCAGCAGTCGCTCGACGCGTACCGCCTGTGGGTGGTCGGCTCGCTCGCGGCCCGGCAGCTCGACGTCCTGGCCGCCGCCGCCCCGTTCCTCCTCGTCGGACTCGCCCTCGCGGTCGCGAACGTCCGGTCGCTCGACGCCCTCGGGCTCGGTGCGGAGCTGGCCAGGGGCCTCGGCGAGAACGTGCTCGTCGCGCGGCTCGTCGGCCTCGGCGGCATCACGCTCCTCGCCGCGGGGGCGACCGCCGCCGCCGGGCCGATCGGCTTCGTCGGCCTCACCGTCCCGCACGTCGCCCGCGCGCTGGTCGGCACCGGGCACCGCTGGACCCTGCCGGTGAGCGCCCTCGTCGGCGCGGCCCTCGTGCTCGTCGCCGACGTGGTCGGGCGGCTGGTCGGCGGGTTCTCCGAGGTCGAGGTCGGCATCGTCCTCGCCGTCATCGGCGGACCGGTCTTCGTCGCCGTCGCCCGCCGTCGATCGCTGGTGTCGCTGTGAGCGCCGCGACCCGCAGCCCCGAGGTCGTCCCGGGCCGCCGCGGCGTGCGCGTCGGTCCGGTCGGGCTCGCCTGGCGCCCCCGGGTGCTCTGGTACACGGTCGGTGCGCTCGTGGCGGCCCTCGTCCTCGTGGTCCTCGGCGTCGCGATCGGCAGCACCTGGATCGCCCCCGCCACCGTCGTCCGCGCGCTGCTCGGCGCCGAGGACGGCCCCGAGGGCTTCATCGTCACGACCCTGCGCCTGCCCCGCGTGCTCACCGGCGCCCTCGTCGGCCTCGTGCTCGGCGTCGCCGGTGCCCTGACGCAGACCGTCACGCGCAACCCGCTCGGCACCCCGGACATCATCGGCGTCACCGCGGGCGCGAGCGTCGGCGCGGTCGCCGCGATCGTGCTCGGCGGCGGGTCGTACTCGGTGTCCTCGATCGTCCTCGGCGGCGGCATCCCGGTCGCGGCGACGATCGGTGCGCTCGTCGCCGCCGCGGCCGTGTACGGCTTCGGGTGGCGCGGCGGGGTGCAGAGCTACCGGCTCGTCCTCGTCGGCATCGGCGTGAGCGCGACGCTCGACGCGGTCACGAGCTACCTGCTCGTCCGCGCGAAGATCACGATCGCGACCGCAGCCTCGCAGTGGCTCGTCGGCAGCCTGTCGAGCACCTCGTGGTCGGCGGTGTGGCCGCTGCTCGTGGTCGCGGCCGTCGCGGTGCCGCTCGCCCTCGCCACGAGTGCGGCCCTCGGCACCGGTCAGCTCGGGGACGAGGTCGCCACCGGCGTCGGGCTCGGGGTGCAGCGGCACCGGCTGCTCGTCATCGTGCTCGCCGTCGTGCTCACCGCCGCCGCGGTCGCCGCCGCCGGGCCGATCGGGTTCGTGGCGTTCGTCGTGCCCCAGGTCGCGCTGCGCCTCGCGGGCACGAACCGCCCGCCGCTGCTGCTCGCCGGGGCCCTCGGTGCCGTCCTCGTGCTCGGGGCCGACCTGCTCGCCCGCTCCGCGTTCCCGTGGCAGGTGCCCGTCGGCATCGTCACGACCGTCGTCGGCGCCCCCTACCTGATCTGGCTCCTCGTCCGGCACCGCAAGGAGATGTCCCGATGACCGCACGCAGCGCGACCGACCCGTCCACGGCGACCGGGGCCGACGGACGGGGCCACCCGGCCGCCCCCGGCGCCGACGCGACCACCCCGTCGACGCACGCCGACGCACCGACCCGCACCGCGCCTCCCGGCGGGGTCCCCGTGCTCGAGGCACGCGGCCTGTCCGTCGGCTACGACCGCGAGCCGGTCCTGCGCGACCTGGACCTGCGGATCGAGCGCGGGACCGTCACGACGTTCCTCGGTGCGAACGGCTGCGGGAAGTCGACGCTGCTCAAGGCCTTCGGGCGCGTGCTGAAGCCGCAGTCCGGCGAGGTCCTGCTCGACGGCACCCCGATCCGTCGGGAACCGACCCGCTCGGTCGCACGTCGGCTCGCGATCCTGCCGCAGTCCCCCGTCGCGCCGGCCGGCACGAGCGTGCTCGACCTCGTCATGCGCGGCCGCAACCCGCACCAGGCCTGGGCGCGACCCTGGACCGCCGAGGACGCCGACGTCGCCGAGCGGGCGATCGCGGCCACCGGGCTCACCGAGGTCGCGCACCGCGACGTCGCGAGCCTGTCCGGCGGACAGCGGCAGCGCGCGTGGATCGCCCTGGTCGTCGCACAGCAGGCCGAGACGCTCCTGCTCGACGAGCCGACGACCTACCTCGACCTCGCGCACCAGCTCGACGTCCTGCGGCTCGTGCGGCGGCTGAACCGGGAGCAGGGCTCGACGGTCGTCATGGTGCTGCACGACCTGACGCTCGCCGCGCGGTACTCGGACCGGCTCGTGGTGCTGCACGACGGCGGGGTGGTCGCGGACGGGACGCCGCAGGAGGTCCTCACACCCGCGGTGCTCGAGCGGGCGTTCGGGCTGCACGCCCGGGTGGTGCCGGACCCGGTCACCGGGGCGCCGATGATCGTGCCCGAGGCCGACGAGCACGACTGAGCAGGGGCGGGGACGCGCGCGGCAGCGCCGGCGCTCGCACGAGTGCGGCAGCGCGTGCGGCAGCGCGCGGCGCGCGTGCGGCAGCGCGCGGCGCGCGTGCGGCCCCCGGGCAGCCCCGCACCTGGCGGAACCCACAGAGTTAGGTTAGGCTCCCCTAACGTGAAGATTCTCCGCCGCGGCTCCGTGCGCGCCGCCCTCGTGACCTCCGTGGCCGTCTCGGCCCTCCTGCTCTCCGGCTGCTCCGCATCGGACGGTGCCGACGACTCCTCCGGGGGCGCGGCGAAGGGTTCCGCAGCGAGCGGTCCGTGGTCGTACCGGGACGCCACCGGCGCCACCGTGAAGACCGACCACACCCCGAAGCGCGTGGTCGTCCTGAACGACATCGCGATCTCGTTCATCGAGTACGGCGTGCGCCCGGTCGGCACGTTCGGGCAGCTCACGATGGCGAAGGACAAGCGCTTCGCGGGGCTCGACACGAAGGGCATCACGCAGCTCGGCGACGCCTACGGCGACATCGACCTCGAGGAGCTCGCGGCCCTGAAGCCCGACCTCGTCGTCACCTCGGTGTACCCGACCGACGAGAAGGGCACGCTGGACAAGACGCAGCCCGCGTACGGCTTCAAGGACAAGGAGCAGCAGCAGCAGGTCGAGGCCATCGCTCCCGTCGCGACGGTCGAGTGGGGCGGCAAGGGCGAGGACGTCATCGAGGAGATCGCCGACCTCGCCGAGTCGCTCGGTGCGCCCGAGTCGAAGGTCGAGGCCGCCGAGAAGCGCTTCGACGCCGCGGAGGACGAGCTCGAGAAGGCCGCGAAGGCGAGCGACGTGTCCGTCGTCTCGATGTACGCCGACGGCGACGGCGCCTACGTCACCCGCCCGTCCGACGAGCCGACGCTGCAGATGTACTCGTCGTTCGGTGTCGACTTCGTCGACCCGAAGCCGAAGGGCTTCTACTGGGGCATCTACTCGTGGGAGAACGCCGGTCAGATCACCGGCGACGTCCTGCTGCTCTCCCAGCAGGGGTACCAGGTGGCGGACCTCGAGAAGCAGCCGACGTTCGCCGACAACCCGGCACTCAGGGCCGGCCAGGTGCACAGCTGGACGTTCCCGGCCCTCGACTACGCGTCGCAGGCCGACTACATGACGAAGCTCGCGGGCTGGCTCGCCGAGAGCAAGAAGGTCTCGTAGCCCGGGTGGAGCCGGACGGGAGGCGCGGTGCCGGCTGGCACCGCGCCTCCCGCCGTCCGCGGGGTCGCCACCACCGCCCCGATGGAGCAGACGACGTCGGGTCGCGCCGTGCGACCCGACGTCGTCTGCTCCATCGACGAGGGCGAAGGGCCCGGGGGACGCCGGGCGCGCCGCTGCCCGGGCGTCAGCGGACGGGCAGGGCGGCGTTCACCGCGGTCTGCGCCTGCCGCCAGACGGCCGCTCGCGCACCGGCGTAGTTCCCGCCCTGTCCGTTCGCGTACCGCCGGAGGTTCGCCTTGCCGCCGTCGGTGTTCCCCTGCCAGTAGGCCGTGACGGCGCGCTCACTGCCGCCGACGAGCCAGATCTGGTCGGCGGCGTCGGTCGTGCCGGTCTTCCCGAACAGCGTCGTGCCGTCCGGCGTCTGCCCGCCGTCCGCGGTCCCGCCCCGGAAGGCGCCGCGCATCACGTCGAACGCCGTCGCCGCCGTCGACGCGGACACCGCCCGGGAGCAGGCGCGCGGCTGTCCGCCGAGGGCCTTCCCGTCGCGGCCGGTCACCTGGTCGACGACGACCGGGGCGCAGTACACCCCGCCGTTCGCGATGCCGGCGTACGCCGCGGCCATGGTGAGCGGTGCGATGCTCGTCGTCCCGAGCACCGCGGCCGGGTTCGCCGGCAGTTCACCGCCGGTCGCGGGGTGCACACCGAGCCGGGTCGCCACGTCGCGGATGTCGCACAGGTCGAGCTTCGACGCCATGTCGGCGTAGGCCGCGTTGACCGACTGGGCCGTGGCCGAACGCACCGAGTACGGCCCGGTCTGCCCCGCCGAGTCGTTCTTCGGGTTCCACGCCTTCGTGGTGACGCGCTTGCCGCACTGCGTCCACGAGGACCGGGCCTGCCGGGTGCCGTCGACGACCGCGTCGGGGCTCCGGCCGTCGGCCAGCCAGGCGAGCAGCGTGAACATCTTGTACGTCGACCCGACCTGGAAGCCCGTCGAGCCGCCGTTCGCCTCGTCGGTCGCGAAGTTCAGCGAGGTCGCCGTCGGCGGGGCCGTCGAGGAACGGTCGTAGTCGGTGTTCTGCGCCATCGTGAGCACGCGCCCGGTACCGGCCTCGACCGTGTCGAACGTGGCGCCGAGGGCGAACTGCGCGCGAGCGGCGCCGTCGTACCGGTCCAGCAGCTCCTTGTGCCGGTCGTTGAGGTCGAGGTCGAGCGTCGTCTGCACGCGCAGTCCGCCCCTCCGCCAGGCGTCCGCCCGGGCGGCGTCGTCCGCGCCGAGCTGCGGCAGCGCCTTCGCGACCTCGACCGCGTACGCGCAGAGGTACTCGGCCCCGCGGACCGCGGACTCGCAGCCCTGCCGCGACGGGGTGAGCCGGACGTAGTCGGCCGGCGTCGAGGCGAGCGCGGCCTGCAGCCCGGCGTCGTCGAGGTGTCCCTGCTGGTGCATCGACCGCAGGATGACGTCGCGGCGGGCCTGGTTCGCCGCGTGGTGCTCCGGGGTCGACAGGTCGCGTTCCTCCGGCCACTGCACGATCGCGACGAGCGACGCAGCCTCGGCCGGGCTGAGGTCGGCGGCGTCCTTGCCGTAGTAGTGCTGCGACGCGGACTGCACGCCGTACGTCTGGTCGCCGAAGTAGGCGATGTTGAGGTACGCGGCCAGGATCTCGTCCTTGGTGTGCCGCTTCGCCAGACCGATCGCGAGCTTGACCTCGCCGAGCTTGCGGTCGAGCGACCGCTTCGTCGCCTCCTTCGTCGCGGCGTCGCGCTCCTCCTGGGTGGGCAGTTCGCTGGCCGCCTGGATCTTGATGTTCCGGACGAGCTGCATCGTCAGCGTCGACCCGCCGGAGCCGCCCTCGCCGCCCGAGGCCACCACGCTGACGAGCGACCGGACCAGGCTCGTGGCGTCGACGCCGCCGGTCTCGCGGAACCGCTTGTCCTCGCCGTCGATCGCGGCGTGCTCGACGGTGTCGCTGATCCGGTCGAGCCCGACCTCCTGCCGGTTCTGGTCCCACACGTCGGCCAGGTGCACGGGCTGTCCGCCGCGGTACGCCCAGACCTCGTTGCGGGTCGGCAGGTCACCGATCTCGATGTACTCGGGCATCGAGTCGAAGACGTCGATCGCGCTCGTCGTCCCGATCCCGGCCACCGCGAGCACCGGCGTCACGCCGACACCCACCAGCAGTCCGGCCAGCACGCTGCCGCCCACGAAGCCGGCCGCGGCCCCGGTCACCCGTCGCATCGTCATGTGTCTCCCCCTCGGTCGAGTCCGTGGTGACCATCGCAGCGCTCCTCGGACGATCACCCCGCGTTCCCGGGGTGGACACGGGGTGCGGGCTGGGAAAGGCCCGGGTCGGCACGGATCGTTACCGACCGCGGTGTCCGCGTGATGCGTCCGTGACCCGCTCGTGCCCGGTCCTGACCGGCGGCGGAGGCTAGCCTCGGGGCATGGAGACGGGGCGCTGGCGCGAGGACGTCCTCGGCCCGCCCTTCGAGCAGCTCGAGCTGCCGCTCGGCGAGGACGCCGAGGGGCCCGTGGTCGCCACGCTCGTCCGGCGTCGACGGTCCCCGAACGACCTGCTCCTGCACGCCCGCGGGCCGCTGCACGGCGTCGACGTGCTCTACGTGCACGGATGGTCGGACTACTTCTTCCAGGTCGAACTCGCCGAACGCATCGAACGGCTCGGGGCACGCTTCCACGCGCTCGACCTGCGCAAGTACGGGCGGAGCCTGCGTCCGCACCAGACCCCCGGCAACGTCGACGACCTCGCGGTGTACGACGAGGACATCGGGGCCGCGCTCGACGCGATCGCCGCCGAACACCGCGGTGGACCCCGACGGCGGCTCGTGCCGATGGGCCACTCGACCGGCGGGCTGACGCTGTCGCTCTGGGTCGCCCGGCACCCGGAGCTCGTCGACGGACTGGTCCTGAACAGTCCCTGGCTCGAGTTCCAGGCGAGCGCGGTCGGCCGGGCCCTCGTGGCGCCGGTGATCAGGCTCGGCGCCCGGCGGAACCCGCTCGCGCCGCTGCCGGCGGTCGACCCCGGCTTCTACACGAGGACCGTCTCGGCAGCGGGCGAGGGCTCGTGGACGTACGACCAGCAGTGGCGCCCGGACCGCGGCTTCCCGCTCCACCCGAACTGGCTCGCCGCCGTGTTCGCCGGGCAGGAGCAGGTCGAGCGGGGGCTCGGCATCGCCGTCCCGACGCTCGTGCTGCTGAGCGACCGGAGCATGCTCCAGCCACGCTGGGACGACGGCATGGCCCGGGCGGACGTCGCGATCAACGTGGACGTGGTCGCCCGACGGGCACTGTCGCTCGGGGCCGAGGTGACCGTCCGTCGTCTGCACGGCGCCCTGCACGACGTCGTGCTGTCCGAGCCCGCCGTCCGCGAGCAGGCGTACGACGCGGTCGCCCGCTGGTCGGCCTCGCTCCCCCGCTGACGGGTCCGGCTGTGGACCGGTCCGGCTGTGGACCGGTCCGGCTGTCGACCGGTCCAGCTGCTGACCAGCCCGGCCGCTGACCAGTCCGGTCGCTGTCCCGGTCAGCCGCCGGTCGTGGCCCCGAGCCGCTCGACCGCCGTCCGGGTGGCCTCGGCGACGAGCGCGTCGGACGGCTCGGCGTCCGGCGCCGGGTGTGACGTCATCACGACGAGCACGATCGGGTCCCGCCCGGGCGGCGTGACGACCGCGACGTCGTTCCGGACGCCGTACGACGCCGTCCCGGTCTTGTCCGCCACCGTCCACGCGGGGTCGACCCCGGCCCGGATCGTGCCGTCACCGGTCGTCGTCCCGCGCATCGAGCCGAGCAGCAGCGCCCGGTCGTCGGCGTCGAGGACGTCCCCGAGCAGCACCGCGCGCAGGTCGGTGGCGGACTGCGCCGGGGTCGTGGTGTCCCGCCGGTCGCCCGGCACGGCGGTGTTGAGGTCGGGCTCGGTGCGGGACACGTCCGTCACGTCGTCCCCGGTGCTGCGGAGCCAGCGCGACACCGCCTCCACGCCGCCGAGGCGTTCGACGAGCAGGTTGGCCGCGGTGTTGTCGGAGGACCGGACCGCGGCGTCGACGAGCTGCCGCACGGTCAGCCCGGTGTCCACCGCGGGGCGCGTCACCGGGGCGTACGACAGCAGGTCGCCCCGGTCGTAGTGCACGACCTCGTCGAGGTCCGACCCGGTCGCGGCGTCGAGGACGGCCGCGGCGATGAACACCTTGTTCGTCGAGGCGAAGGCGAACCGCTCGTCGGCGTGGTACCCGATCGCGTGCCCGTCGCCGGTGTCGAGCGCGACCACACCGACCCGGGCACCCGAGCGGGCCTCGAGCGCGGCGAAGGCCTGCCGGGTGGCGGCGTCGGCCGTGGGCACCGGAGCGGGCGTCGAGGAGGGCGCGCCCGTGGTCGACGCGCTCGGCGCCACGGACGACCGGGGTGCGGCCGTCGGGCCGCCGGGGCTGCACCCGGCGAGCGCCAGCAGCCCCGCCACGGCGGACACCGCGAGCAGGGTCGCGCGCGCCGGGCGACCCGGCCGCGCCGTCCTCGTCGCGCGGGTCGGCCGCGCCGTCCTCGGCGCGCGGGTCGGCCGCGCCGTCCTCGTCGCGCTGGTCGGCCGCGCCGTCGTCGTCTGCACGGGCCGAGCATGCCGGACCGGGTCGGGACCGACCTGGACGCGGGGACCGTCGGACGCACGCCTGGGGACGGGGGTGGGCCCCGCCTCCCGGCCGTCCCGCGACCACTGCGGGGCGGACCCGGCGCGAACCGTCCGCGCCGGACGGACGGCCCGCCCGCCGCGCCCGCACCTGGCGGACGAGCCGCCTGCGGTGAGCGACCGCAGCCGCGGTCGCCCTCAGTCCCCTGGCCCGGCCCCGGCCCCGGCCCCGGCCAGTCGGCGCACCGTCGCGTGCGCGCCGTCGGTGAGCAGCCCGTCCAGGGCGTCCAGGTACGCGGCGACGAAGCGCTCGTCGTCCACGAGGTCGCCGAACACCGCCCGGTTCTCGATGAAGGCCGTGCGGTGCTCCCGCTGGGTCGCCGCCGTGCGCTGCAGGTCCTCGGCCAGCCGGTCGACGACCGTGATCGGCTCGCCGGACTCGTCGGTGCCCTCGGCGTACCTGGCCCACGACGCGACCACGGCGGCGGACAGCGTCACGGGCCTGCCGGCCGCCAGGTTCTCGCGCACGACCGGGAGCAGCCACGTCGGGATGCGGTCGCTCGACTCGGCGCACAGGCGGGCCAGGGTGTCCCGCACCTCGGGGTTGCGGAACCGGTCGAGGAGCGTCGCCTCGTAGGCGTCGAGGTCGATGCCGGGGACCGGGCGGAGCGTCGGCGCGCCCTCCTCGGCCATGTACCGGCGGAGGAACGTCGCGATCGCCGGGTCCTGTGTCGCCTCGTGCGCGGAGCGGTACCCGGACAGGTACCCGAAGTAGCACAGGGCCTGGTGGCTGGCGTTGAGCAGCCGGAGCTTCATGAGCTCGTACGGCTCGACGTCGTCGACGACCTGCACGTCTGCCTGCTCGAAGGGCGGGCGACCGGCGGGGTGGTCGTCCTCGAGCACCCACTGGAAGAACGGCTCGGCGACGACCGGCCACGCGTCGTCGATGCCGAGCTCGTCGCGCACCACGGCACGGTCGGCGTCGGTCGTGCCCGGGGTGATCCGGTCGACCATCGAGTTCGGGAAGGCGACGTGCTCGTCCACCCAGTCGCCGAACGCCGGGTCCTGCAGTCGGGCGAACGCGGTGAACACCGCGCGGGCGACGTGTCCGTTGCCCTGCACGTTGTCGCAGGACATCACCGTGAAGGGCTCGATCCCGCGGTCACGGCGACGACGCAGCGCCTCGGTGACGAGGCCGAAGACGGTGCGCGGCGGGGTGTCCCCGGCGAGGTCGGCGACGACGCCCGGGTGGTCGGCGACGAACGCTCCGGTGACGCGGTCGGTGTTGTACCCGCCCTCGGTCACCGTCAGGCTGACGATGCGCGTGGTGGGTGCAGCCATCCGTTCGAGCACCGCCTCGGGGTCGTCCACCGCGAGCAGGTACTCGACGATGCTGCCGACCACGCGTGCCTCGCGGGACCCGTCCGGGTGCTGCAGGACCAGCGTGTACAGCCCGCCCTGCTCCCGCATGACGTCGGCCATCCGGCGGTCCTGGTCGAGCACGCCGACCCCGCAGATGCCGTACTCGCGGGCCTCGCCCTGCTCCAGCAGCCGGTCGACGACCATCGCCTGGTGCGCCCGGTGGAAGCCGCCGACGCCGAAGTGCACGATCCCGGGCACGACGTCGTCGCGGTCGTACGTCGGGACGGGCAGGCCGAGGGCGGCGACCTGGTCGAGGGTGTCGGGCGACAGGCGGACGGGCATCGGTACTCCTTCGTACGCGGCGGTGGTCCACCGGCTGCGGCGGACACGGACCAGTCTGCCACCCTGAACGTCCGTGCTGCACAGTCGTTCAATGGCGACGACCGGGGGACGAACCTGAGGGAGTGCTCCCATTCGTTGCACCGAGTGCATCGATGCACCTAGTGTCTCCACTCGTGACCACCTCGACCGACCGCCGCGCTGCCCTCAAGGCGAAGCACCGCGCCGCGATCGTGCAGGCCGCGCGCGACCTGATCGACGCACGCGGAGGCCGTGGGTTCAGCGTCGACGACCTCGCCGAGCGGGCCGACGTCGCCCGCCGGACGGTGTTCAACCACTTCGCCTCGCTCGACGAGGTCCTGCTCGCCGTGTGCGAGGAGGAACTCTCCGTGATCATCGACCGCTTCCTCGCCGACATGGCGCGGACCCCGGTCGGCGACGGGAGCCGGGCGTCGATGTTCGACGAGCTCGAGTCCGCGGCGCGCGGGGCCGACCTGGCACCGGCGATCTCCGGCATGTACCGGATCATCGGCGAGCCCGGGAAGGAGGACCCGAAGGCCGCGGTGCTCACGCAGACCGCGTTCTCGCGGGTCACCGACCGGCTGCGCGACGAGGTCGCCCGGCGGCACCCCGGCGCCGACCCCCTCGACACGGCCCTCCTGGTCGACTCCCTGATGAGCGGCATCGTCGTGATCGCCGACCACTGGCTCACGACCGACGGCCCCGACCTGACACCCGACAGCCTGGGCGCCTGGGACGCACTGCTGAGCAGACTCGTGCACAGCGTCCGCTCCGGCTACATGGCCGTCGACTGACACCTCCCCCGGGGTCCACCGGCGCACCCCGCACCTCCACAGCACCTGACACGAAAGGAACGGGGCAACCGCATGGCCGGTCTCCTCTACCGTCTCGGACGGTTCGCCGCACGACGCCACTGGCTGGTGATCATCACCTGGATCGTCCTCATGGGCATCGCGGGACTCACCTACAGCCTGTTCGCCGGCACGATCTCGTCGTCGATCACGATCCCGAACACCAAGACGAGCCAGGTCCAGGACCAGCTCGCCGACAAGTTCCCGTCGGCGAACGGCGGCAACGGCACGCTCGTGTTCGAGACGACCGACGGCAAGGCCTTCACGGACGAGCAGAAGGCGGACGTCGGGTCCTTCCTGAAGGGACTCGAGGACCTCGACGGCGTCAAGGGGGTGCGCGACGGGTTCACGGTCCAGCAGCAGCTCGACGAGCAGCGCCAGAAGATCACCGACGGCCGGCAGCAGATCACCGACGGCCGGGCGCAGATCACGCAGCAGACGGCGCAGCTCGACGCGGGCAAGCAGCAGCTGCAGCAGGCGCAGCAGCAGCTCGACCAGCAGAAGGCACAGGCGCAGTCCGCCGGTGCCGCCGCGGCGGCCGGCAGTGCGGCGGGCGCAGCGGCCCAGGCGCAGCTCGAGCAGGCGCAGGCCCAGATCGACGCGCAGCAGCAGCAGATCACCTCGGGTGAGCAGCAGATCCAGGCCGCCGAGCAGAAGCTCGACGCCAGCGAGCAGCAGCTCGAGCAGGGGTCCGACCTGCTCGACCTGTCGAAGGGCATCCGGTTCGTGTCGTCGAACGACTCGGCCGCGATCGGCACCGTGCAGTTCACGACGTCGACCTACGAGGTCCCCCAGGCGACCAAGCAGGCGATCTCCGACCGTGCCGACGACGCGAAGATCGACGGCGTCGCGGTGTACGTCTCGAACGACATCGCGCAGGGCGTGCCGTCCATCCTCGGTCCGGGCGAGATCATCGGCGTCGTCATCGCGGCGCTCGTGCTCCTGCTCATGCTCCGCACCGTGATCGGCGCGGCGATCCCGCTCGTCTCCGCGGTGCTCGGCGTCGGCGTCGCGACCCTCGCCTCGCTGTCGTTCTCGAGCCTGGTCGAGTTCATCTCGGTCACGCCGGTCCTGGGGGTGATGCTGGGCCTGGCGGTCGGCATCGACTACTCGCTCTTCATCCTCAACCGGCACCGCACGCAGCTGAAGACCGGCATGGGCGTGCACGAGTCCATCGGCCTGGCGAACGGCACCTCCGGCAACGCCGTGGTGTTCGCCGGCACGACCGTCATCGTCGCCCTGCTCGCGCTGAACATCACGGGCATCCCGTTCCTCGGTCTGATGGGCACGGTCGGCGCGGTCGCGGTCCTGTTCGCGATCCTCATCGCCACGTCCTTCACCCCGGCGCTGCTGTCGCTCATCGGCATGCGGATCCTCCGGCGGAAGGAGCGCGACCAGATCGGCAGCACGGGTGCGATCCGGGTGCCGAACAAGCCGATGTCGACCTGGCGCGCGGTCGTCACGCTCGTCGCCGGCGTCGCCGTGCTCGGCACGATCGCGCTGCCCGCGACGCAGATGCGCCTCGGCCTGCCGACCGGTGCGTCCGAGTCGGTCGAGTCCAGCCAGTACAAGGCCTACAAGGCGCTCGACGACGAGTTCGGCGCCGGCCAGAACGGTCCGCTGCTCGTCGTCGCCGACCTGCCGAAGGCGATCAGCAAGGACGACGTCACCGCGACCGAGGTCACGATCGGCCAGGCGCTCGCGAAGAACGACGACGTCGAGGCGGTCCTGCCGATCGGCGCCTCGAAGGCCCGCGACATCATCGCCTTCCAGGTGAAGCCGTCCGGCGGCCCCGACAGCGTCTCGACCGAGGACCTCGTGAAGGACCTCCGCCAGCAGACCGTCCGGACCGACGACGGCCGGGTCACGCTCGGCGTCGCGGGCAACGCGTCGGCGAACATCGACGTGTCCGAGAAGCTCGCGAACGTGCTGCCGCTCTACCTCGTGGTGGTGGTCGGCCTGTCGCTGCTCATCCTCATCCTGGTGTTCCGGTCGTTCCTCGTCCCGATCACCGCGACGGCCGGCTTCATCCTGTCGGTGCTCGCGTCGTTCGGTGGTCTGACCGCGATCTACCAGTTCGGCTGGCTCGGCTCGGTGTTCGGGGTGCACGACCCCGCGCCGATCCTGAGCTTCCTGCCCATCATCGAGATCGGCATCCTGTTCGGTCTGGCGATGGACTACCAGCTGTTCCTGGTGTCGGGCATGCGCGAGGCGTACGCCCACGGCGCCTCGGCGAAGGTGGCGGTCCAGCGCGGTCTGCACGCCGGACGCGCGGTGGTCACGGCGGCCGCGATCATCATGATCTCGGTGTTCGCGGGCTTCATCTTCTCGGACTCCTCGACCATCAAGCCGATCGGCTTCGGGCTCGCGTTCGGTGTCCTCATCGACGCCTTCGTGGTCCGGATGCTGCTCATCCCCGCGGTCATGCACCTGCTCGGGAAGAGCGCCTGGTGGATCCCGAAGTGGCTCGACCGGATCCTGCCGGACGTCGACGTCGAGGGCGCGAAGCTCGAGCGGTCGCACCCGGGCGACGGCAGCGGCGCCCAGCACGGCACGGACGACCAGCACGGCCCGCGCCACGGTGCACACGCCGCACCGGTCGCTCCGGACGGCGGCGGGACGCACGCGGAGGGCCACCACGGGTCGCACGCCGCGGACGTGGCACCCGACGCGGGCCCGCACGAGGGGCACACCCCGACGCACCGCGCCTAGGCACGGCCGGTCGCGTCCCGACGCGACGAGCGGTCGCGACCGCCGCTCGCGTCCCGACGCGACCACCCTGGAGGCCCGGAGCCGGTCCACGAGACCGGCACCGGGCCTCCCGTGCGTGCGCCACCCACGCGACCCGGCTCCCCTCGACGGATCGTTCGCCCACGAAGTACCCTGACGACATGACCGCGACCGACGTCGACCCCCTCGCCCTCGACCGGCAGCTCTGCTTCGCCCTGGCCGCGACGAGCCGGAGCGTGATCGGCCTGTACCGCGACCTGCTCGACCCGCTCGGCCTGACGCACCCGCAGTACCTCGTCATGCTCGCGCTCTGGGAGCACGACCCCCGGTCCGTGCGCGAGATCGCCCGCGAGCTCCGCCTCGACTCGGCCACCCTCAGTCCGCTGCTCAAGCGCCTCGAGGCCTCCGGCTACGTCCGCCGTGCCCGCAGCACCGCCGACGAACGGCAGCTCGAGGTGTCCCTGACCACCGCGGGCCGCGCGCTCCGCGCCCGCGCCCGGGACGTGCCGCTCGCCGTCGCCGACCGGCTCGGGTGGCCGCTCGCACGCCTCGAACGCCTGAAGGACGACCTCACCGAGCTGCTCGGGCGGGTCGACGCGCTCGACTGACGGGTCGGCCGTCAGTGCGGAGCCCTCGACGCGCGGAACACTTCGTGCCACAATGATTGGTGTACGAACGAAAGGACGGACCGTGGGTCGCTTCGGCAGCTGGTACGACCGCTGGAACCGCACGCTCATCGAGAAGATGGGCCCCTCGCAGATCGGCGCCGGGCGCGACGAGGGCATCGACGACCGCACGGTCGACCGGCCCTGCCCGATCTGCCACCAGCCGCTCTCGCAGCACACCGTGATCCGCCCCGAGGGCCAGGTCCGGTCGAGCACCCTGGTGTGCCCCGTCCGCTGAGCATCCGCCGAACGTGTCCGCCGGACGCGGAATTGCTCGGGGCAACACGTGGTTCAACGGTTCCGTGAAGCTCTTCGAACCCGCCGACCTCGGCGCACTCCACCTGAACAACCGCATCGTGATGGCCCCGCTCACCCGGACCCGCGCCGGAGCCCAGGGCGTCCCGAACGACCTCCTCGTCGAGCACTACGCGCAGCGCGCCGGCCTCGGCATGATCATCACCGAGGGCACCTGGCCCGTGCAGGAGGGTCGCTCGTACCCCGGCCAGCCCGGCATCGAGACCGACGAGCAGGTCGCCGGCTGGCGCCGCGTCGCCGACGCCGTGCACGAGCGGGGCGGCACCATCGTCATGCAGCTCATGCACGGTGGCCGCGTCTCGCACACCGACATCTCCGGCACCCCGCGCATCGTCGGCCCGTCCGCGGTCGCCGCGCCCGGCCAGACCCACCTCGCCGACGGCAGCAAGGCCGACATGCCCGTCCCGCACGAGCTGACCACCGACGAGGTCCGCGAGGCCGTGCAGCAGTTCGCCCGCGCCGCCCGCAACGCGATCGCCGCCGGCCTCGACGGCGTCGAGGTGCACGGTGCGAACGGGTACCTCGTGCACGAGTTCCTCTCCCCCGTGTCGAACACCCGCACCGACGAGTACGGCGGGTCGCCCGAGAACCGCGCACGCTTCGCGGTCGAGGTCACCACGGCCGTCGCCGAGGCCGTCGGCGCCGAGCGCGTGGGCATCCGCCTGTCCCCGGAGCACAACATCCAGGGTGTCCTCGAGGAGGACGCCGACGACGTGCGCGCCACCTACACGGCCGTCGCCGAGGGCCTCGCACCGCTCGGCCTCGCGTTCGTGGACGTCCTGCACGCCGAGCCGGGCAGCGACCTCGTCCAGCACGTCCGCCGGACCGCCGGTGCCCCGTTCATCGCGAACTCGGGCTTCTCGTCGATGACGTCCCGCGACGAGGCGATCACGCTGCTCGACCAGGACCTCGCGGACGCCGTCGCCGTGGGCCGCGCGGCGATCGCCAACCCGGACCTCGCCGAGCGCTGGGAGCAGGACGCGGAGCTCAACGAGCCGCGCCCCGAGCTCTTCTACGGCGCCACGGCCGAGGGCTACACGGACTACCCGACGCTGGCCGAGCTGCAGGAGCGCGCCGCGTAGTCGACGCGACCACCCCACGGACGGGAGGCGCGGTGCCGGCTGGCACCGCGCCTCCCGTCCGTCTGCGGTCCCGCTCCCGGCGCCGACACCCGCGCCCTCCGCGGATGGAGCAGGAACCGTCGGGTCGCGCCCGGCCACCCGACGTTTCCTGCTCCATCCGCGGGCCGCACCCCGGGCGGCCCGCGGGTCAGGCCCCGCCGAGCGCGCGCGTGGCCAGGTGCAGCGCCAGACGCGTCTCCGGGTCGCCGAGGTCCACGCCGAGCAGCCGCTCGACCCGCGCGACCCGGTCGGCCACGGTGTTCCGGTGCACGCCGAGCACCGCGGCGGTCTCGGCGACCGAGGACTCGGCGTCGAGGTAGGCGGCGAGCGTCGCCCGGAGCGCTCCCCCGCCGCGTTCGAGCGGTGCGAGCAGCTGCTCGGCGGCCGGCAGGAACGTGTCGGTCTGCGTCCACGCGAGCAGCAGCTGCGCCAGACCGAGCCGGTCGACGTGCACGAAGTACCCCGACTCGGGGCGCGCGGCGGCCAGGCGGACAGCGTCCCCGGCCTCGCCGAGCGTCCGGACCAGGCCGCCGGCGCCGGCGTGCACGCTGCCGACGCCCGCGTTCGTGTCGACCGTACCCCGCAGCGCTCGCTGCGCGGTACGGACGGCGGTGGCGACCGCGGCGACCCCGGCCCGGTCGGGCTCCTCCGTCGAGGACCGCCAGAGCGCCCAGCCGTCGGCCTGCTCGACCACCGTGACGTCGAGGCCCGTCGCCGCGAACGCGACCTCGACCTCGCGCCGGAGGGCCACCGCGTCGACGGGCTGCCGCGCGATGAGCCGGACCCCGACGTGCCAGGCGTCGAGCTGCCACCCGGCGGCGATCGTCCGCTGCACGAGGGGCGGTGCGGGTGCGCCGTCGGCCGCGCGGAGGTCGTCGAGCATCGCCATCCGGTACCGGGCGTCGCGCTCGTCGTCGAGCCGCGTGAGCACGAGGCGGTGTCCCGCGGCGACCGCCGCCACCCGGAGGGCGGTCGCGAGCGTGGTGCGCTCAGCGGCCAGCGGGGCGTCGAGCCCGACGGCCAGCCAGGCACGCGGGCCGATGCCGGTCGGGACGGGGACCGCCACGACGGTCTCGCCGGGCTCCGCGCCGTCCGGGTCGGCGGTCGCCCACACCGGCTCGCTCGTGCCCACCGTCCGGGCGAGCAGGGCAGCCGTCGCCGGGGCCACCCCGGCGCCGCGCAGTGGTCGGCCGGAGGCGTCGAGGAAGCGGACGGCGTGGCCGAGCTCCGCCTCGAGGCGACCGAACAGCTCCTCGAGGTCGGGCCCGGCGTCGAGGCCGACGCGCGCCACGGCAACCGCGGCCCGGGCGGCCGGGGCCTCGCCCGACCCGATCAACTCGTGCATCCGGACCGAGGTCGCCCACGGGTCGGGCGTCACCACGACGCCGACGCCGAGCCGGTCGGCGAGCGCCGCGGTCCCCGGTCCGGGCGCGGGCGCGCTGTCGGTGACCGCGACGACGAGCGCGGTCACCCCGGCGGTGGCCGCGCGACGGAGCAGCACGTCGAAGCGGGCGTCGAACCGGGTCACGGGGGTGAGGAGCACGACCGCGTCGTCGGCCGGGGTGAGCGTGCGACCGACCTGCTCGGGCGGGCCGACCACACCACGGACGGCGGCCACCGCGCCGGACGCCGGGCCGACGAGCAGCGCCGTGCCGGACGGCAGCAGCGGGAGGAACTCGGCGACCGGGATCACCGGACGCCCCCTCGCGCGGGCCGCTGCCCGGGCTCCGGCACGGGGTCGGCGTCGATGCCGAAGGCGCGGGGTGCGACCCGGTCGGTGCGGTGCGGTTCCGCCCACCACCACGGGGCGCCCGGCAGCACGACCACGGCGAGCTCGTCACCCACCCGGGCACGGTCGGTCGACACCGGGCGGAGGGACCGGGCGTCGACCACGACGATGCAGCTCGGTGTGCTCGCCACCGGTTCGCCGTCGACCAGGCAGTGCACCCACTCGCTGCCGGCCTCGACCCGCACCACCGCTCCGGTGCCGGCGTCGCGGATCGCCATCGAGCCGTGCACGAACGAGACCGCGTCGCCGCCGCGCTGCACGTCGAGGACGCGTCCGCGTGCGACGAGCCGGCCGCCCGACACCGCGGCGAGGTGCTCCACGTCCCGCGCCCGGCCCGCGGCTCGTCCGGTCCGGACGGCACGGGTCACGCTGCCGTCCACGGCCCGCCCGGCGAGCAGCTCGGCGTCGACGGGGCCGATCGCGAACGCGGCCCACCCGCCGCTGTGGGACACCGCCTCGCGCCACACCGTCTCGAGGTCGCGCGGGTCCGGCGCGTCGACGACGATGCGGAGCCCGCTGGACGTCACGGCGGCCGCGGTGACCGTGGGCAGCGGGTCGACGAAGAGCGACAGCTGGTCGATGCGCGGCGTCGCGCGTCCGACCAGGTCGGCGTCGACGAGCGGGAGCCCGGCGGCGTGCGCGGTCAGGGCGGCGGCGGGTCCGGTGACCCCGCCGATCTGCGCGGCGACGACGGCGTCCGCACGGCGACCGGTCCAGCGTTCGACGGCGGCGAGGGCGTCCGGCAGCTCGCGGCCGCTCGGCGTCTTCTCCTCGAGCACGGTCGTCGACCCGACGAGTCCGACTGCGATCACCGAGTGTGCGGGCCCGTCGAGCGGGACGACGGGGACCGTGTCCGCACCGAGCGCGACGCGGAGCGCGTGCACCATGTGGTCGACCTGGCCGCCGCCCCCGCAGCCGAGCAGCGCGGTGCCGCGGCCGAGGTCGACGGCGTCGCCGGCCTGGAGGCCCGTCACGGCTCCGTCACGCGGGTCACCCTGGTGCACACCCCATGCTCTCACCCCGTGGTCGCCCGGGTGCGGACGCGGCGGTGCCGCTCACCCCTGGTCGCCCGGGTCCGGACGCGGCGGTGCCGCTCACCCGGCCGGAGCCAGCTGGCCGTGCAGCTCCTCCACCGGAACGAAGGCGTCCTCGAGGCCGAAGCAGGACGGACCGAACACCGCGAGCGCCTCGGGCGTGCGCATCAGGTCGGGCGTCGAGACCCCGACCACGCGGACGCGCTGCCCGTACCGCAGGCGCTCGGTGGTGATCGGCTCCGCGGTCTCGGCGTCGAGGACGCAGATCAGGTCGGGCACCACCGCGACGAGTCGGCCGTCCCGTCGGGCGACGAGGTTCTCGTTCTGGAAGGCGATCTCGAGCGTGGACCCGTCGGCGTCCTGCACGACGGCGCGGCCCTTCGCGAAGCCGTCCACCGTGCGGCGCTCGACGTCGACGACCTTGCCGTCGAACAGCTCGCGCAGGTGCGTGTAGATCGTCTGCCCGAACGCCTCGGCGAGTCCCTCGACGGGGTCGCGGTGCTGCTCGCGGGCGAGTCGGACGGCGCGGCCGACGGACAGCGCGAGCGAGAGCGTGCGCGGGACCGCGGTCTCCCGGACCTGGCGTCCGGTCATGGCGTACTCGGCGATGTACGCGACGCCGCCGAGGCGGATCGTGACACCGCGGGCGAGCCACTCCATCTGCCGGTTGTCGTGCCCGGTGTCGATGACGACGCCGTGGCCGTTCTCGTCGCTGATCGCGAGCGGTGACCCGGGCACGCCGTAGACCGAGAACGTCTCCATCTGCAGCTCCGGGAACGCCCGGCCCATGCCGTCGGCGTCGACGACCGGCAGACCACCGGTGGCGCCGACGAGCAGCGGGATCATCGAGTTGATGCCGCCGCACTCGATCGGCATGGTCGCCGTCGCGGTGCAGCCCAGGTGCTGCTCGAGCCGGCGGAGGGCACCGAGCGGCTCGGGTCCGGCCGGGATCCGTTCGAGCACGACCGTCGGGGCGCCCATCTGCGCGGTGGGGATGACGAACGCGTCGTCGTCGAGCTCGGACGGGTCGAGGATCGTCACCGGACCGTGCTGCTCGATGGCGGCCTTGACGAGGAGCATCCCGATGGTCGGGTCGCCGCCGCCGCCGGTGCCGAGCAGTGCGGCACCGCGGGCGAGGTCGGGCAGGTCGTCGACGTCGATGGTCCAGCTCACGGCTGTTCTCCTTCACTGACGGTGCCGTCGTGGCGGACCGCCGGGGTGTCGTAGCCGAAGTACCGCGGGCCGGCGAGCGCGAGGCCGGCCGGGCTGTGCCACCGCGGGTCGGCGGGGGCCGTGACGATCCGGACGCGCGCGCCGAACCGGAGGCCCTCGGTGGTGATCGGTTCGCCGGTCTCGGCGTCCAGGGTGACGATGAGGTCGGGAGCCGTGGTGCGCACCGAGCCGGCCACCTCGACCAGCAGGTGCTCGTTCTGGAACCGGAGCACCGCCTCCCGTCCGGTGTCGTCGCCGGAACCCGTGATGCGGGCGGTCCCGCGCGCGAAGCCGGTGACGGTCTTCCGTTCCACGTCGGCGACCTTCCCGCTGAAGACGACGCTGCCGCCGAGGGTCGCGGCGACCGCCGCGACCGGGTCCGCGTTGGCGGCCCGCGCCGCGACCAGGGCCTCGCCGAGGCGGACGCACAGCGACAGGCTGCCGCGCACGTACGACTCCTTGACCTGCGCGCCGGTCATCGCGTAGTTCGCGGTGATCGCGGAGCAGCCCATCTCGACGGTCGCGGTCCGGGCGAGCCGTTCCGCCCACCGGTTGTCGACCGTGCTGAACACGGCGGTGTTGCCCTTCTCGTCGGCGAGCGCCATCGGGGTGGCGCTGACGCCGGCGAGCGTCGGCAGGACCATCTGCACCTCCGGGAACGCGCGTCCCATCGCGTCGCCGTCGACCAGGGGCAGGCCGAGCTCGGCGGCGGCGACGATCGGGCTGGTCGAGTTGACCCCGCCGACCTCGATGCAGGCCACGTGCGTGGGCGTCACGCCGAGGTGGGCGGCGAGGCTGCGGACCGCCTCGGCGAACTGCGCGCCGGAGGGGAGCTTCTCGACCATCACGGTCGGTGCGCCGATCATCGCGACGTTGAGCACCACGGCGTCGTCCGGCAGGTCCTCGACCTGCACGACGGTGACCGGGCCGTGCTCGCGGACGGCGGCCTCGGCGAGGAGCCGGCCGATGTACGGGTCGCCGCCGCCACCGGTGCCGAGCACGGCGGCACCGCGCGCGAGGTCGGCGCAGTCGCCGTCGACGACCGTGAGGGGGCGGACGGTGGGGGCTGTCGTGGCGGCGCGTGCCGACGTGCCGCCGGCGTGCGTCGACGCGTCGGTGTGTGCCTGATCGTCGGTGTGTGCCGGTGCCGCGCCGTGGGTCGGCGCGGGTCCCGCTGCGGTCGTGCTCACCGGACCAGGGCCCCGAGTGCGAGGTCGCCGACGGCCTTCGCGCGGATGCGGGTCGCGTTGCCGGGCAGGTACGGGATCGGGACCTCGTCGAAGTCGACGATCGCGACGGTCGCCGGGTCGGCCCCGGCGGCGACGGCCCGGTCGATCGCCTCCTGCCGCGCCTCCTCGACCACCGTGGCACGGCCGCCGTCGGTGATCGCGTAGACCTTGTCGACCTCGCCGGAGACCTGCGCGATCGCCGCGCCGATGGCGTTGGCGACGGCGTAGTGCTCCGGGCGGTGCACGGTGCCGAGCCCGGGCAGCGTGTCCGGCAGCAGCACCGAGCCACCCCCGACCGCGACCACCGGCAGCGGTGCCGACGAGGTCCGCATGCGCTCGACGACGTCGGCCACGCGCTCGGCGATCACCGCGAGGGCGCGCTCGGCGACCTCGGCGGGCACCTCGGCGACCCGGTCCGGGTCGCCGATCGTGCCGCGGCCACCGCGGACGGCGACGTCGGTGGCGGTGAGCGTCGTGCCGCCGAAGACGAGGCCGTCCTCGGTGAGTCGGTAGCCGACCGAGTCCGGACCGACGAGCGCGCCGTCCTCGCGGATGCGGGAGCCGCCGCCGATGCCGATCGACAGCACGTCGGGCATCCGGAAGTTCGTGCGGATGCCCGCCACCGCGACCTCGCCGGTGGCCTCGCGCGGGAACCCGCCGGTCAGGACGCCGACGTCGCTCGTCGTGCCGCCGACGTCGACGACCGCGCAGGTGTCGAACCCGGACAGCACCGCGGCGCCGCGCATCGAGTTGGTCGGTCCGGAGGCGAACGTCGCGACCGGGTACCGGCGGGCGTACTCGACGTCCATGAGGGTGCCGTCGTTCTGGCTGAGGAACAGGGGCGCGTCGATGCCGCTCGACGCGACGGAGGCGGACAGCCCGTCGACGATCCGGTCGGCCAGCTCGCGCAGGGCGGCGTTGATGATCGTGGCGTTCTCGCGTTCGAGCAGCCCGATGCGGCCGATCTCGCTCGACAGCGAGAACGCGACGTCCGGTCCGAGCTCCGCGGCCAGGATCTCCTGCGCGCGCTGCTCGAACGTGTCGTTGATCGGCGAGAACACCGACGAGATCGCGACCGAACGGATGCCGGCGGCCCCGATCGCCGCAGCGTGGCGCTTCAGCTCGTCCGGGTCGAGCTCCGAGATCACCCGGCCGTCGAACTCGTGGCCGCCGTGCGCCAGGAACGCCCGTCCCTGCACCGCGGTGACCAGGTGCTCGGGCCAGTCGGTGAACGGGGGCAGCGACGCCGTCGCCGGGAGCCCGAGGCGCACGGCGGCGGTCGGCGCGAGCCCGCGGGCCTCGATCAGGGCGTTGATGAAGTGCGTCGTGCCGATCATCACGCCGTCGATGTCCTCGGACCCGAACGCCCGCTGCTCGCGGAGCCCGGCCAGTGCGGCGACGATCCCGGACGTGACGTCCTGGCTGGTGGACCGCTTCACGGCCGCGGCGACCGTGCTGCCGTCCATGAGGACGGCGTCCGTGTTCGTGCCGCCGACGTCGATGCCGATGCGCATGGGGTTCCCTTCGGGGTGGAGCGGGGTGGTGCGGAGCCGTGCGGGTCGCTGGTGGACGCCGAGCGGCCGTCGGGCGGAGGTGGCGGTCGACGTGGGGGGACGCCGACCGCCGGTCCGGGGGCGACGGTGCCGGCGCGGGGCGGGCGGCACCGTCGCCGGGTCTAGGCGGTGGTCGCCGGGGCGGGGACGGCAGCCGCGACCGGGGCGGCCTCGGTGCGGCTGACGCCGAGGCCACGGACCCAGCCGGCCTTGCCCGCGACCACGTACAGCACGAAGGCGATGACCACCGAGTTGATCGACGGGATGCCGACGGCGACGAAGTACCCGACCACGGCGGCGACCGCCCAGATGACCAGGGTGGCCGGTACCCACGTCGGACTCGTCGGCGGCAGGCCCTCGCTCGCGCTCAGCTCGGGGCGCCACCGCTTCACGACGAAGTACTCGGCGATCATGATGCCCGCGATCGGCGGGAAGACGACGCCGAGCACGATGAGGAACGGCGTGAACGCGTCGAGGAACCCGACGGCCGCGAGCAGCGACCCGACGACACCGAGCACGAGCGTGACGACACCGCGGTTCACCTTCTTGCCGAACACGACGTCGATGAAGTTCGTGACGCCGAGGCTCGAGCTGTAGATGTTCCAGTCGTTGATCTTGAAGGTGCCGAGCAGGATCACGAGGATGCCGACCCAGCCGACGCTCGACGTGATCACGCGGGTGATGTCCGAGGAGCCGACGGCGTGGGCGAGCAGGACGCCAGCGAGGCCGATGACGTACTCGCCGAGGGTGACACCGAGCGCGGTCTGCTTGACGACGTCGCCGACCGAGCGGTTGAAGCGCGTCATGTCGGGCGTGATGACGGCGCCGACGATGAAGCCGCCCGCGACGAGCGTGGTGCCGGCGACGAAGCTCAGCTCGGGACCGGCCGGGGCCTTCGCGGCGAGCTCGGCGAGCGAGTGCTTGCTCAGCTCGACGACGACCGCCCACCCGACCAGCACCAGGAACAGCGGCACGGTGACGTTCGCGAGCCACTGCATCGAGTGGAAGCCGCGCAGCACGATGGCGGTGACGAGCAGCCCGAACACGAGCGACCACGCCCACGCGGGCAGGACCGGCAGGATCGCGACGAGGCCAGCTGCCGAGACGCCGGACTGGATGCCGAACCAGCCGATCAGGCTCAGCCCGATCGCGAGCCCGACGAGCGCCGACCCGGCCTTGCCGAACCCGGTCCACCGCGCGATGACCGAGGTGTTCAGCCCCTCGCGCATGCCGATCACGCCCACGAACACGGACACGACCTCGAGGATCACGGCTCCGAGCGTGATCGCCCAGAACGCCTCCCAGAAGCCCATCCCGAAGCCGAGCGTCGCGCCGAGCAGGAACTGGGACAGGGCGGAGATCTGCCCGAAGCGCTGCACCGCCACCTGGAACCACCCGTAGCGGGCGGACATCGGGACGCGGGACAGGGAGTGGTCGTCGACGACGACGGACGGGGCTGGTGGTGCTGACGCTGCACTGGCCATCGGGTGCTCCTGGGGGAAGGGGTGCCGGCCGGGGCGGCCGGGTTGGAGCAACCGTAGTGAGCGCCCGGCGACCGGCGACACGTGCACTCCGTCGTTACGGGAACGTGAATCGGTGCACTGTGCACAGCCGCCGCCGGCACTCGTCGGCACCCGCCGGCACCCGCCTGCCCCGCCGAGCGCCCCGCCGGGCGCCCTGCCGTCCGCGGATGGAGCAGGAAACGTCGGGTCGAGGTCCGCCGCCCGACGTTTCCTGCTCCATCCGCGGGGCGGGGGGCGGGGGGCGGGGGCGGGCCGGGAGGCTGGGGACAGGACGGGAGCGCGGGGCGAGCACGGGCGCGCCCGGGAACGACGAAGGCCCCGCCGCAGTGCGACGGGGCCTTCAGTGATGTGCGCTCGAAGGGACTCGAACCCCCAACCTTCTGATCCGTAGTCAGATGCTCTATCCATTGAGCTACGAGCGCATCCGGCTTTCCAGCCGAACTGGCCTTGCGGCCGTGGAAGACTCTACAACAGGTCCGGCGCGGACGCGAATCGAGCTCCTCCGGGGCAGCCCCTCGGCGTGTCGCGCGGGTCAGGCGACGGTCGGCTCCTCGTCGAAGACCTCGGCGAGGAACACCTGCAGCGCCTGCCACGACCGACGGTCCGCGCGCTCCTGGTACTGCGCACCGTGGTCCGGCGCGTCCGTGCCCGGCACGGCGAACGCGTGCATCGCGCCCGCGTAGGTGACGACCTGCCAGTCGACCTCGGGGGCGCCGCGCATCTCGTCCTGCCACGCGGTGACCGCGCTGTCCGGGACCACCGGGTCCGAACCGCCGGTCAGCACGAGCAGCTTCGCGCGGATCGCCGACGCGTCCGACGGGTCGTGCGCGATGAGGCCGCCGTGGAACGACACCGCACCGACCAGGTCGGCACCGGTCCGGGCGAGCTCGAGGGCCCCGGAGCCGCCGAAGCAGTACCCCATCACGACGATGCGGGAGTGGTCGACGTCGGGGTCCTCGCGCAGCCGGTCGAACCCCGCCGTGAGCCGGGCGCGGAACAGCGGCAGGTCCTGGTAGAACGAGCCGGCGACCTCGGACGCGGTGTCGTCGCCGGGACGGACGCCCTCGCCGTAGACGTCGGCGCCGAACGCGACGTAGCCGAGCCGGGCGAGCATCGTGACGCGGGCCTCGACGTGCTCGTTGACGCCGTGCCAGTCGTGCACGACGAGGACGCCGGGACGCGGCCCGGACACGGCGTGGTCCTTCGCCAGGACACTGAGGAGCGCGGTGCCGTCGTGGTCGTGACGGACGGGCTCGACGCGGACGTCGGAGCCGGCGGGAGCGGGGACGGTGGACAGGACGTCGTCGGTGGTCTTCACGGTGCGCGACGTTACGCCGCGCGACCAGGAACGGGTCGGGAGGCGCGTGGCGGGCCCGCACCGCGCCTCCCGTCCGACCGCGCGCACGACGGGAGGCGCGTCACCAGCCCGCCACGCGCCTCCCGCCCGACCGCGTCAGCAGTCGACGTTGTCCCAGCCCTCCGGCCCCTCGGACCCGGCCGCGTAGTCGTCGAGCGGCGTCTCGCCGGAGCGCCACGCCTGCAGGAACGGCTCGACGACCTTCCACCCCTGCACCGCGCTGTCCCCGCGCACCGACAGGGTCGCGTCGCCCTCGAGCACACCGGCCAGGACCTCGCCGTAGGCGCTCAACCGCCCCGGGTTGAACGTCGTCGACAGCGAGGTGTGGTCGATCGTGTACGGGTCGCCGGGGCCGTTCACGTTGAGCTCGAGCTGCATCTCGTCGGGGGCGATCCAGATGCGCAGCTTGTCGGGGCGCTCGGGCCCGGTCAGCCCGTTCGGCACGTGCGGGGAGTCCTTGAACGTCACGACGATCTCGCGGCGCTGCTTCGCGAGCGCCTTGCCCGACCGCAGGGTGAACGGCACGCCGGCCCAGCGCCAGTTCGCCACCTCGACGGTGAGCTGCGCGAGGGTCTCGGTGCCGAGCGAGGGGTCGACACCGTCCTCGTCGACGTAGGCCGGGAGCGACCGGTCGCCGATCGTGCCCGCCGTGTACCGGGCGCGCTTGCCCGCCGCGACCACGTCGCCGCCCCACGGCCGCACGGCCCGCAGCACGAGCTCCTTCTGGGTGCGGAGGTCGTCGGCGTCGATGGACGCGGGGGCCTCCATCGCGACGACGGCCATCACCTGCAGCAGGTGGCTCTGGATCATGTCCACGAGCGCGCCGGCCTTGTCGTAGTACCGCGCGCGGCCCTCGAGCCCGAGGGTCTCGTCGTACACGATGTCGACGCGGGCGACGTGCTGCGACGACAGCAGCGGCTCGATGATGCGGTTCGCGAACCGCAGCCCGAGCAGGTTCAGCACGGTCGACCGGCCGAGGAAGTGGTCGACGCGGTGGATGCGCTCCTCCGGCAGGAACGAGTGCAGCAGGTCGTTGAGCTGTTCGGCGCTGCGGGCGTCGGTGCCGAAGGGCTTCTCGAGCGCGAGCCGGGTGCCGGCGGGCAGGTCGAGGTCCTTGAGCACGGCGCAGCTCTTCTCGGTGACCGCGGGCGGGAGCGCGAAGTAGATCGCGGGGTCGTGGTGGCACGCGGCGAGCAGCGCCTCCAGGTCGTCGGCGTCGGTGACGTCGGCCTTGCGGTAGGTCGACGCGTCGACGACCGCCCGGAGGCGCGCGCTCAGCCGCTCCCCGCCGTCGTGGGCGCCCTCGTCCTCCTCGTTCTTCGACGCCTGCGCGTTCTCGAAGGAGGTCCGCACCTGCGCCTTCCAGTCGGCGTCGGAGAGGTCCTCGACACCGGCCCCGACGAGCTGGACGTCCCAGTCCTCCTTCACCTCCAGCAGGGTGGCGAGGCCCGGCAACAGCAGGCGCTTGGACAGGTCGCCGCTGGCTCCGAGGATGAGCAGGCTGGTCTGGAGGCTCGACATGCCCCAGAACGTACTCACGCGTTCCGGCGCGTGGCCGGGCTGCGTCGGTACGGTGGGTCGAGTCCGTCGCGGAGGAGCACCATGAGCAGTGGGTACGGAGGGCGACGCATCCGCGTCGCGGTGGTCGGCACCGGGATGATCGCGGGGGTCCACGCCCGCGCCGCGCGTGCGGCCGGCGCCGAGGTCACCGGCGTCCTCGGTCGGACGCCGTCGCGGTCCGACCAGGTCGCGGAGCAGCTCGACGTGCCGCGCGGGTACGCCTCGCTCGACGACGTCATCGCCGACCGTCCCGACGTCGTGCACGTCTGCACGCCCAACGACCAGCACCACCCGCAGGCGCTCGCGGTCATCCGTGCGGGCATCAACGTCGTGTGCGAGAAGCCGCTCGCGATCGACGCCACGCAGGCCGCCGAGCTCGTCACCGCCGCCGACGAGGCCGGGGTCGTCGCCACGGTGCCGTTCGTGTACCGGTACCACCCGATCGTCCGGGAGATCCGCGCCCGGGTCGCCGCCGGGGAGCTCGGTCGGCTGCTCGCGGTGCACGGGCACTACCTGCAGGACTGGATGCTCGACGAGGACGCCTCGAGCTGGCGGGTCGACGCCGGTGCGGGCGGACTGTCCCGGGCGTTCGCGGACATCGGGTCGCACTGGTGCGACCTGGTCGAGTTCGTCACGGGCGAGCCCTTCGCGTCCGTCTCGGCCGCGACCGACGTCGTCTACCCGACCCGACCGGCGGCCTCGGGGCCGTCGTTCTCCGGCTCCCCCGACCCGGACCCGGTCGCCGACGCCTCGCAGCGTGCCGAGGTGACGACCGAGGACACCGCGGTCGCGACCTTCCGCACCGCCACCGGCCGGATCGGCAACGTCGTCGTCTCGCAGGTCGCCGCCGGGCGGAAGAACCGGCTCTGGTTCGAGGTCGACGGCACCCTCGGGTCGGCCGCGTTCGACCAGGAGCAGCCGGAGTCCGCGTGGTTCGGCAACGAACGCGGCGCGCAGATCGTCGTCCGCGACCCGGCCCTGGGCTTCCCGGACCAGCGGCGTCTGGCGGTCGTGCCGGCGGGGCACCCGCAGGGGTACCTCGACGCGTTCGCGGCGTTCGTCGCCGACACCTACGCCGCGGTCCGCGCCGAGGGCGACCGTTCGGCCTGGCCGGACGGACTGCCGACGTTCGCGGACGGGGCCCGAGCGGCGCAGGTCATCGACGCGGTGGTCGGCAGCGCCGCCGAGGGTGCCTGGCGGCAGATCCGGTAGGACCCGGGACACCGGCGTGACGCGACGTGGGCCTCCCGCGGGCGCGCCGTGGGCCTTCCGCGGGTACCCGCGGGCACCGGGGAGCTGAGCGCGTACAGGAACCGGCGAGCACGGTGGGGGCATGGGCCAGACCGTGAGCGACTTCGTCATCGACCGCATCAAGGCGTGGGGTGTGTCCCGCGTGTTCGGGTACCCCGGGGACGGCATCGGCGCGTTCGACGGCGCCCTCGGCAAGGCGGACGGCAGCGAGCGCGCGCTCGAGTACGTCCGGCCGACCCACGAGGAGATCGCCGCGCTCATGGCGACCGCGCACGCGAAGTTCACCGGCGAGGTCGGCGTGTGCGTCGCGACGTCGAGCCCCGGAGCGTTCCACCTGCTCAACGGCCTGTACGACGCCCAGATGGACAACCAGCCGGTCGTCGCGATCGTCGGGCAGCAGGGCCTGGCGTCGATGGGGTCGTTCACGCAGCAGGAGTCGAACCTCGAGCGCGTGTTCGCCGACGTCGCCTGCTACGTCGAGACGGTCGCCACGCCGGACGCCGTCGGGGTCGTCGTCGACACCGCCTTCCGCACCGCGATGCTCCGCAAGCAGCCGGCCGTCGTGGTCCTCCCCCACGACGTGCAGGCGATGGCGTACGAGGCACCCGCCGCCGAGCACTGGGTGTCCCGGTCGAGCGACGTCGCGCCGTCGACGCGGATCACCCCGCCGCAGGACGAGATCGCGCGGTTCGCCGAGATCCTCAACGCCGGCGAGCGCATCACCTTCCTCGTCGGGGCCGGTGCCCGGGGTGCCACCGACCTCGTGCTCGCCGCGGCCGAGAAGACCGGCGCCGGCATCATCACGGCGCTGCGCGGCAAGGACGTCGTGCCGTCCGACGTGCCGTACCACACGCAGCAGGTCGGGCTCCTCGGCTCACGTCCGAGCCTGACGCAGATCAAGGAGTGCGACACGATCGTGCTCCTCGGGACGAACTACCCGTACGGCGAGTACCTGCCCGAGAGCGGTCAGGCGCGCGGCGTCCAGGTCGACATCCGGCCGGAGATGATGGGCCTGCGCTACCCGACCGAGCTCAACCTGTGGGGTGACGTCGGGTCGACGCTCGAGGCGGTGCTCCCCCTGCTGCACGGCGACCCCGACACTGCGTGGCAGGACAAGCTCGCCGGCGAGATGCGCGAGTGGGAAGCCGAGATGGACCGCCAGGCCGAGGTGCACTACAGCGACGGAGTGAACCCCCGCCGGGTGATCCGCGCCGTGAACGAACGGCTGCCCGAGGGCGTCACCGTGACGTGCGACGCCGGCACGACCGCCGACTGGTACGGCCACCACATCCGGCTCCGCCGCGGCATGCACGGCGACATGTCCGGCCGCCTGGCGACGATGCTCGCGGCGATGCCGTACGCCGTGACCGCCAAGTTCGCCTTCCCGGACGCACCGGCCGTCTGCACGATCGGCGACGGCGCGTTCCAGATGCTCGGCATGAACGAGCTCATCACCGTCAAGAAGTACATGGCGCAGTGGCCGAACCAGCAGCTCGTCATCGTCGTCGTGCACAACGACGACCTCGGGCAGGTGTCGTGGGAGATGCGGACCGAGGACGGCAACCCGATGTGGTCCGGCTCGCAGGACGTCGAGTCGATGGACTACGCCGGGTACGCCGAGCTGCTCGGCTTCACGGGCATCGCGGTCCGGAGCGACGACGAGGTCGACGCCGCCGTCGAGCGTGCGTTCGCGAACCCCGGCGTGACGCTCATCGACGCCTACGTCAGCCGCAACGTCCCGCCGCTCCCGCCGCACATCACCGCCGAGTACGCGATCAACACCGCGAAGAGCCTGCTCAAGGGCGACCCGCAGGAGCTCGGCGTGGTGAAGGACTCGGCGAAGGCGATGGCCGCCGAGGCCGTCGAGCGCGTCAAGGGTGCCCTCGGTCGCGACTGACCCCGCGCCCCGCCCTGGCCCCCGGACGCGGGCCAGGGCGGTGCCGTGTGAACTCCGCGTGACGTGTTGCGGCACCCCCTGGCGTGTTGCTGAGGGATTTCGTAGGTTCGTCGCCGATGAACACCCACACCTCCCCACGCCGTCGGCGCCTGGTCGGTACCGCGACCCTCGCGACCGCCGGTGTCCTCGTAGCCCTGTCAGCCCCGTCCGCCGCCCTCGCCGCCGACGGTGACGTGACGATCGACCTCTACAACGTGAACGACTTCCACGGTCGGATCGCCCAGTCCATCTCGGTGACGTCCGGCAAGCCGACGCCGCGGGACGGCGACGCAGCCGGCGCGGCCGTCCTCGCCGGCGCACTGGACCGGTTCCGCGGCGCCGACCCGTCGCGGTCGGCGTTCGTCAGCTCCGGCGACAACATCGGTGGTTCGACGTTCGAGTCCTTCATCCAGCAGGACCAGCCGACGATCGACGTCCTCAACCAGATGGCCCTGTCCGTCAGCGCGATCGGCAACCACGAGCTCGACCGCGGTCAGACCGACCTGCGCGACCGGGTCATCGGCCCGGACGGCGCCCGCAACGCGAAGTGGGACTACGTCTCGGCGAACATCCTCGACGCGGCGACCGGGAAGCCGGCGTTCGACCCCTACGCGATCCAGGAGATCAGCGGCAAGCGGGTCGGGTTCATCGGCGCGACCGTCGACCTCGTCGGGCAGGGCCTCGTCAGCCCGGCCGGCATCGCAGGCTTGCGCATGGGCGACATCACCACCGAGGTGAACAAGGTCGCCGCGCAGCTCACCGACGGCGACGAGTCGAACGACGAGGCCGACGTCCTGGTCCTCCTCGTGCACGACGGGGCCGAGTCGCCGAACGTCGCAGACCTGTCCGGCGGTTCGGACTTCGCCCGCGCCGTCCGGGGAGTGACGCCGGACGTCTCGGCGATCCTGTCGGCGCACACGCACCAGACCTACGTGCACCAGGTGACACTCGCCGACGGCAGCACGCGTCCGGTGATCCAGACCGGTTCGTACGGCTTCAACCTCGGCCACGTGCAGCTCACCGTCGCTGCCGACGGGAGCGTCCGACCGACCAAGGCCGAGAACATCCGTCTCGTCGACGCGGGGACCTTCGCCCCGGACGCGAGCGTGGCGGCCACCGTCGACACCGCGGTGAAGGAGGCCGATCGGCTGGGTGCCGTGGTCCTCGGCTCCGTGGACCGCGACATGAAGCGCGCCGTGCAGACCAACGGCTCCGAGAACCGCGGCGGCGAGTCGACGCTCGGCAACTTCGTCGCCGAGGTGCAGCGTTCCCAGACCCAGCGCCAGGGCTCGCAGATCGCGTTCATGAACCCCGGTGGCCTGCGCGCGGACATGACCGCCGGTGCCGTCACCTACAAGCAGGCCGCCGCGGTCCAGTCCTTCGCGAACACGCTCGTCGTGCTCGACCTGACGGGCGACCAGATCCGCCGTGCGCTCGAGCAGCAGTGGCAGCCGTCGACCTCGAGCCGCCCGTTCCTCAAGCTCGGCACCTCCGAGGGCTTCTCCTACACGTACGACCCGCTCGCGGCCGCCGGGTCGCGCATCACCTCGATGACGCTGAACGGCACGCCGATCGTCGCCGGGACGACCTACAAGGTGACCGTCAACTCGTTCCTCGCGACCGGCGGGGACAACTTCGGCGCGTTCAAGGAGGCCGCCGTGAAGCAGGACAGCGGCAAGGTCGACCTCGAGGCACAGGTCGAGTACTTCACGGCGAACCCGAAGGTCGCGGTCCGACAGGACCAGCGCGCCGTCGGCGTCCGGGTCTCCGGGGTCCCCGAGGGTGGACTGCGCCCTGGCGACCCGGTGCGGATCGACCTGTCGTCGCTGACCTTCAGCAGCGCGGCCGACCAGGGCGGCACCGTCTCGGTGGGCGCCGGAGGAACGACACTCGCGTCTGCCCCGATCGACACCACGGTGGTCGACACCACGGATGAGCAGGGCCGCGCGACCCTGACGTTCACCGTCCCCGGGGCGACCGCCCAGCCGGGCACCGAGCAGCCGCTCGCCGCGCGTGCGGTCAGCCGGGCAGCGGTGGCTCCCACCGCCACGACGGACCAGCCGCTGGTCGTCACCCTGCCGAACGGCCAGACGATCACGCTCGCCGTGACCGTCCCCGTCGCGGCCGTCGTCGACCCGGGCACGCCGGGTGGCGGCGGCACGACCGCCCCGGGCACCGGCGGCACGGTCGGCGGCGGCACCGCCGGCGGGACCGTCGGCGGCGGGACCACCGGCACCGCCGGCGGCACCGTGCCACGGACCGGTTCCGGGTCCCTCGCGTGGACCGGTGCCGAACTGGTGCCGGCCGGCGTGGCCGCGGGCCTGCTGCTCCTGACCGGGGCGACCGCCGTGGTCCTGGTGCGTCGTCGCCGCCTGCAGCACGAGGCGACCGTCGAGGCGGACTGACACCGCGCCTCCCGGCTCGATCGCGGACGGGCCGTCCCACCCAGGTGGGGCGGCCCGTCCGCCGTGTGGGGGGCCGTCGGACGACGGGCTCGTCGCACCGATCGTCCGCGGATCGCACCGGGACTGCTGACGGTTCCACGACGGGGGTACGCTCGGCGTGTCGCACCGCGACGCGTCGCGCCGGGTCGCCTCCCAGGGCCGGACGGTGGTTCCGTTCGTCGGACTCCGTGACGCGGGTGCCCTCCGTCTCCAGGGAAACGACGGAGGGCACCCACTCACCCCACCCGGCGGCGGGTCCCGGCGCCTAGTGCGTGGTCGGCGTCCCCGCGTCGACCGGCACCCCGGCAGTGCCCGCAGCGACCACGTCCGGCGCCTGCACCGCGAACTGCGTCCGGTGCAGCTCCTCGTACCGGCCGCGACGTGCCAGGAGTTCCTCGTGTGTGCCCCGTTCCACGATCGAGCCGTCCTCGACCACGAGGATCTGGTCCGCACTGCGGATCGTCGACAGCCGGTGCGCGATCACCATCGCCGTCCGCCCGTCGAGCGCCTCGCTCAGGGCCGCCTGCACCGCGGCCTCGGACGTCGAGTCGAGCGCGGCGGTGGCCTCGTCGAGGATGACGACCCGCGGCTGCGCCAGCAGGAGCCGGGCGATCGTCATCCGCTGCCGCTCACCGCCGGACAGCCGGTAGCCCCGCTCCCCGACCATGGTGTCGAGCTGATCGGGCAGCGACCGGACGAGCGTCTCGAGCCGCGCACGGCGCACGGCGTCCCACACCTCGTCGTCGGTCGCCTCGGGCCGGGCGAGCCGGAGGTTCGAGCCGATGGTCTCGTGGAACAGGTGTCCGTCCTGGGTCACCATGCCCATCGTGTGCCGCATCGAGGCGAAGGTGACGTCGCGGACGTCGGTCCCGGCGAGACGCACCGCACCGCTGTCGACGTCGTACAGGCGCGCGAGCAGCTGGGCGATCGTGGACTTGCCGGCGCCGGACGACCCGACGAGTGCGACGGTCTGCCCCGGCTCGATGCGGAACGACACCCCGTGCAGGACCTCGTCGCCGCCCCGGGTGTCGAGTGTGGAGACCTCCTCGAGCGAGGCGAGGGACACCTTGTCGGCGGACGGGTAGGCGAACCGGACGTCGTCGAACTCCACCGACACCGGGCCGTCCGGCACCACGACGGCGTCGGGTCGCTCCTGGATGAGCGGTTCGAGGTCGAGCACCTCGAAGACGCGCTCGAAGCTCACCACCGCGCTCATGATCTCGACGCGCGCGTTCGCCAGGCTGGTCAGCGGCGCGTACAGGCGGGTGAGCAGGAGCGCGAGGGTGACCACGTCGCCGGTGTTCAGCTGCCCACCGAGCGCGAGGGCCCCGCCGAGCCCGTACACGAGCGCCAGCGCGAGCGCGGAGACGAGCATGAGCGCGGTGACGAAGACGAACTGCAGCATCGCGGTGCGGACCCCGATGTCGCGGACGCGGGCGGCCCGGACCCGGAACTCCGCGGACTCGTCGTCCGGACGGCCGAACAGCTTCACCAGGGTGGCGCCGGGCGCCGAGAACCGCTCGGTCATCTGCGTGCTCATCGCGGAGTTGTGGTCGGCGGCCTCCCGTCGGAGCGCGGCGAGCCGGCTGCCCATCCGACGGGCCGGCACCAGGAACACCGGCAGCATCACCACGGCGAGCACGGTCACGAGCCACGACGTGCTGAGCATGACGCCCAGGGTGAGGACCAGCGCCACGAGGTTCGTCACGACGCCGGACAGGGTGCCGCTGAACGCCTGCTGCGCGCCGATCACGTCGTTGTTGAGCCGGCTGACGAGGGCACCGGTCCGCGTTCGGGTGAAGAACGCGATCGGCATCTTCTGCACGTGGTCGAACACGGCGGTGCGGAGGTCCAGGATGACGCCCTCACCGATCCGCGCCGAGTACCAGCGGGTGAGGAGCGATGCGGCGGCGTCGGCCACCGCGACCAGGGCGATCACGACCGCGAGCCAGACGATCGTGCCGACCGCCCCACGAGCGGCGATGACGTCGACCACCTGACCGGCGAGCACGGGCGTCGCGACCGCGAGGAACGCCCCGACGACGGACAGGGCGATGAACACCACGAGCTTCGCCCGGTACGGCACCGCGAACGTCATGATGCGCCGGACGGACTCCCGCGAGAAGCCGTGCTTCCCGTCCCTCGCGGTGGAGATCTTGTAGAGCGAGCTCCAGGCCGCGCCTTCCATGCTCATGGTGTCCCCTTCCGGCCGCCACCGACCCGGGTGGTCCGGGGGCGCGGGTCGTCCCCCGTGGCGGGGACCAGGGAGTCAGGATACGTCGGGGGCGGGGACCGCCGCGGCCAGCGTCAGCGGAACAGCTGCTCCCCCACGTACGACCCCTTCCGCGGTGCCGGCGGGACGGCGAACACCCCGGAGCCGATGTGCGACACGTACTCGTTCAACCGGTCGGACGCGCCGAGCTTCCGCTGCAGCCGCGTGAAGTGCTCCGGGTCGTTCATGTAGGCCGCGAACAGCAGCCCGGCGTCGAGCTGGCCGTACTGGTTCAGTCCGTCCGTGTAGTTGTAGCCGCGGCGGAGGATCTTCACGCCGCCGTTGTTCTCGTGCGCAGCGAGCGCGACGTGGGACCGCGGGTCGATCGCGGTCCCACCGTCCGACCCGGCGCCGTGTGCGGCGGCGTGGAAGTCCGGCGTCGTGTGCTCGCTCCCGCCGGACAGCGGCGCCCCCTCGACCTTGGTCCGGCCGAACACGCGCTGCTGGTCGCTCACCACGTCGGCGTCCCACGTCTCCAGGTTCATCCGGATCTTCCGCACGACCTGGTAGCTCCCGCCCGCCATCCACCCGGCGTCGTCGTCGAGCCACACGAAGCGGTCGTACTCCTCGTCGGTGGTGACGTTGCGGGTGCCGTCCTTGAAGCCCATCAGGTTGCGCGGGGTCGACTGCGTGGGCCCGGCCGAGGCGCGGCCGAAACCGATGACCGTCCACCGCACGGTCGCGGTGCCGCGGGCCATGCGCGCCAGGTCGCGCACCGCGTGGTACGCCACCTGCGGGTCGTCGGCGCAGGCCTGCAGGGACAGGTCGCCGCCGGTCAGGCCGTCCTCGAGCGCGTCGCTCGGCAGGGTCGGGATCGCCGCGAGGTGCGCCGGCCGCTTGGACGCGAGGCCGAAGCGCTCGTCGAACACGCCGGGACCGAGCCCCACCGTGACCGTGAGCGACGCGGGCCCGAGGTCGAGCGCCTCGCCCGTGTCCGCGCCGACGCCGTTCCCGTGCGCGGGCTCGACGCTGCCGATCGTCCGACCGGCCTGCAGCTGCGCGATCGCCGCGGACCACCGGGCGAGCAGGACCTGCAGCTCGGTCGCGGTCGACGCGGTCAGGTCGAACACCATGAAGACGCAGTGCCGCTGCGGGGTCGTCCGGATGCCGCCCTGCGGCTGCCGCGCGGCGGTCGCGTAGAACGGCACCTGCTGCGACAGGTCGATCGACTCGTCGGCGTTCCCCGCGGCACGGAACGGGTCCACCCCGGTCGCGGCCGCGGAACCGGCGATCCCGGCGGCCGCCCCGACCCCGGCACCCGCGGCGGCGAGGCCGGCACCGAAGAGCCCCCGGCGGGAGACGTGCGGTGCGGTCACGCGGTCGCGACCTTCTCGGCCAGGCGGGAGAGCGGGTCCTGGAGCGCCTGCACCTGCTGCGAGATGCGGTTGGCGTCCTTCGCCTTCGCGGCGTCGTCCCACGTGGTGAAGCCGCCGAGGGCGTTGCCGTCGCGGAAGCCGTCCATCATCGTGTTCGTCGCGTCGAACTGCGCCGCGATCTGCTTCGTGAGCGCCGGGTCGACCTTCGTCAGGCCGGGCTTGAGGTACGCGAAGGCCTGCCGGGCGCCCTCGACGTTCGCGGCGAGGTCGACGAGGTCGATGTGGCTGTACGCCTCCTCCTCGCCGGTGACCTTGTTCGACTGGACCTCCTCGAGGAGCCCGGCCGCGCCGTTCGCCAGGTCCTCGGGCTTGTACTGCAGCGTCGGCACGAGCTTCGCGAGGAGCTGCACGTTCTCGGTCAGGTCCGCCGCGGTCTGCTTCGTCGACGCGGTGATCGCACCGGCCTGGAACAGGTCCTTCTCGACGGCGTGGAAGCCGCTCCAGCCCACGGCGTCGTCGAGGTTCGACGCACGCATGTCCACGAGGTAGTCGAGGTTGCCGGCGTTGTCCGTCGCGCTGTGCCCCTTCTTCACGAAGCCGTCGACGTCGCTCTCGACGTGCTCGTAGAAGGGCCGGGCAGCCGCGTAGTCCCGCTTCGCCGCCTCGAGGTCGCCCTTGTCGACGTCGGCCTGGAGCTGCTGGACGGCGGTCACCATGTCGGTGACCTGGCCGTCGACGTACGTCGCGTAGCCCTTCGCACCGTCGGCGAGCAGGGCCGCGGCACTGCTCCCCGCGGTCGCGGCGGCCTTGCCGGTGACGGTGAAGTCGGTGAGCTCCTCGGTCGCCCCGGGGCAGTACACCTGGTACTTCCCACCCGTGAGCGTCGCGGTGAAGGTCACCGGGGCCAGACCGGGCGCGAGGTTCTCCTTCTCGCCGAGGATCCGCTGGTCCTGCAGCAGCTCGACCTCGGTGATCGCGGTCGAGCTCTGGTTCTCGACCCGGAACGTGACGGGGCCCGCGGGGACCTTCGTGGTCGACACGGCGCAGGCGTCGGAACCGTCGTTCGTCAGGGTGATGGTGACGCGCGAGACCTTCCCGGTGCCGCCGGTGGCGTCGTCGGCCGGGGTGCTCGCGGCGCAGCCGGTGAGCGCGAGGGCGGTGACGGTGCCGAGGGCACCGAGGGCGATCAGGGGTCGGACGGTCCTACCGAACGGCATGGTCGAGGCTCCTTGCAGGGACGTCGGCGGGCGGTCCGCGCGACGGGTCGGTTCCGGGGGTGGTGGTCGTGGGGGCGGGGAGGCGGCGTCGGTCGCGCACCGCGAGCGCGGCCTGGGCGGCAGCGGCGACGAGCAGGGCGATCGGCAGCCAGGCGTTCCAGAGCCGGAGCTCGGCAGCGCGGGTCTGTGCGGCGGCGACGGCCGCGGCCGTGCGGTCCGCCGTGGCGCCGGGGACGGCCCACACGTCGCGTTCCAGCGTGGTCGTCCGAGCGGCCGGGAGGCCCCCACCGCGCAGCGTGAGCACGTCGCGTTCCGAGCGGGTCGCGTCCAGGACGCCCCCCGCGACGGTCGTGAGGGTCGTGCTGGCGCGGACGGTCCAGGTGGCGGCGAACGGGCCGGGGTTCGTCGACGGCGAGACGCCGACCGGGACCCGCCCGAACAGTCCGACGAGCTGGTCGAGCGTCAGGCTGGTCGGCCGGTCCGCGGACGGGACGTCCTCGGTCACCTGCCACTGGTCCGCGGTGGTGCCCGCGCGGGCGACGCGGCGGTGGGCCGACGCGGGCAGGGTGAGCCGCGCCTCCCGGCCGCTCCCGGCCACGCGGAGGACCGCCGCCGCACCGTCGACGGACGCCGTGACCGACGTGGCGTCGCCGGTGACGGCGACCGTGCGCGGCACGTCGGGTCCGGTCCCGGACGGGACGGCGACCGCGAGCACGACGGCGGCCGCGGCGAAGGCGGCGGCGAGGACCGCTCGGAGCCGCGGGACGCGAGCGGGCGCGGGGCGCCATGCCCGCGGCCACAGCGAGATCGCGAGGACCGGGACGACGTAGAGGACCCAGCCGAGCACCTCGATCACCCGCGGGTCCGCGGGGATGCCGAGCACGCCCGTGACGAGGGCGCCGCGCAGCGAACCGTTCGGCGCGAGCCACCCGAGGTCGACCGTGCGCTGCTGGCCGATCACGATCCACCCGGCCTCGTGCGCGTGCCGGATCGCGGTGAGCACGAGGCCGCCCGCGACGAAGACGAGGAAGACGCCCGTGCCGGTGAAGAACCGGCGGAGGTCGAGCCGGACGCCGCCCGTGTAGATGCCGTAGCCGACCAGGACCGCGACGGCGATGCCGATGACGGCGCCGAGGGCCGCCGTGCCGGTGTCCGCGGACGCCTGGAACGTGGCGAGCAGGAACACCGAGGTCTCGAAGCCCTCCTTGAGGACGGCCAGGAACGCCATGCCGGCGAGTGCCCAGGCGGTGCCGCGGCCGAGGGCGGCGGTCGCGCTCGCCTCGAGGTCCTGCGACAGGGTGCGGGCGTGCGTCCGCATCCACACGATCATGCCGGTGACGAAGACCACGGCGACGACGCCGATCACGGTCTCCATGCCCTCCTGCTGGGCCTGGGGCAGCGCCTGTTCGACGGCTTGGAGGCCGAAGCCCACGGCGATGCTCAGCGCGACGGCGAGGCCGACCCCGACCCACATCGGGGCGAGCGGCGCGCGGTTGCGACGCAGGAACGCGGCGATGATGCCGACGATGAGCGTCGCTTCGAGGCCTTCGCGGAGGCCGATGACGAGTGTGGCGATCATGGCGTAGGTGAGGCTAACCTAACCGCACCGCGATCCGCCACCTGCGGCCCGTGGGGTTTGATTGTTCTCATGAACCTGCTCACCCCCGAGGGCCTGGCGTCGGTGACGAACGTCCTCGATCTCGCGGGCGTGTTCGCGTCCGCGCTGCTCGGTGGATCGCTCGCCCGCACCATGGACTTCGACCTGTTCGGGTTCCTCGTCGTCGGCTTCGTCTCCGGCCTCGGCGGCGGCATGCTCCGCGACACCCTGCTGCAGAACGGTCCCCCGGTCGCGCTCGTCGACCCGCTGTACGTGCCGGTCGCGATCGCCGGCGCGCTCATCGCGTTCCTCGTGTCCTTCTCCGAGCTCACGTGGGACCGCCTGTTCACCGTGCTCGACGCCGCGGTCATCGGCTTCTGGGCGGTCGTCGGCGTGCAGCGCACCTTCGACGCCGGGCTCGAGTGGCCGGCCGCGATCATCATGGGGACGATCACCGCGGTCGGCGGCGGAGCGATGCGCGACATGCTCCTCCGCCGTGTGCCGGCGGTGTTCGGCGGGAACGCGCTGTACGCGACCGTCGCCGTCGCCGCGTCGGCCGTGATGGTCGTCGCGTCGCACCTCGGCTCCCCCACGATCGGGATCATCGCCGCGATCGTGCTGTCCCTGGGGCTGCGCTACGGCGCGGTCCGCCGGGGCTGGGGGCTGCCGAACGGCCGCGACTGGCAGCCGAAGTCCACGCTCGGGTCGCTGCTGCAACGGGGTCGGCGGCTGCGGCCGGACGCGATCCGGCTGCTGCGGCGGCCGGGTCGGCGTGCAGGGGCGGGGAGCGTCCACAGCGAGCGGGGCGGGGACGGTACCGGGACGGTGGCGACGGTCGACGGAGGTGGGTCCTGGGGCGGTCAGGGCGACTCGGGCGCGCGGGGCGACGCGGGCGGTCGGGGCGACGCGGGCGGTCGGGGCGACGCGGGCGGTCGGGGCGACGCGGCCGGTCGGGGCGACGCGGCCGGTCGGGGCGACGCGGGCGGTCGGGGCGACGCGGCCGGTCGGGGCGACGCAGCCGGTCGGGGTCGTGGCGCCGAGGGCGGTCCGACCGACCAGGAAACGCACTCCGGCAGCTGAACCTGTCTCCGCTGCCACCCCGGCAGTAGCATCGGTACCGCCGGGTATCGACCCGGTGACCGCCGCCCGCTGACGCACCGACACGACCCGAACGTGCCGGTCCGCCACACGGACGTCAGGTCGGGGACCAGGTCGGTGCCGCGCGGGATCAGCGCGCGGCGCGACGGTCCTCGACGGACCGCGCACGCCACCACCGAGCGCGGGGATCGCACCCGACCAGCTCTGCCCCGCACCGCCACGACGATCACGAACCAGGATCAGATGCGCGACGACGCCACATCCACCCCGCGGACCCCGCGCGCCGAGGTGCGGGAGCGCCTGCTCGTGGCCGCCGCCGAGGTCTTCGCTGAGTCCGGCCTGGCCGGGGCCCGGCTCGACGACGTCGCCGCGCGGGCGGGGTTCAGCAAGGGCGCGGTCTACTCGAACTTCGCGTCGAAGCAGGACCTCGTGGCGGCGGTCATGCAGCGCCAGACGAACCGCGTGCTCGCGTCGTTGCAGGAGGTCGTCCAGGTCGACGTCACGGCGGCACGCCTCGGCGATGTCGTCCGCGCCGCGTTCGGCCGGCACGACCAGCGCGCCCAGTTCGCGCTGCTCGCCGAGTTCCGGGGCTACGCCGTGCAGCACCCCGAGTTCACGCCCGAGTTCGTCCGGCAACGGCGCGAGCTGCAGGACGGGGTGCTCGGCCTCGTGGACCTGTGGTTCGACGCGCACCCCGAGGTCGATGCCGGGATGCCGCGGGAGGACCTCGCCGTCCTGCTCGTCGCCGCCAACGTCGGGATCGTGTTCGACGAGCCCGCGCTGCCCGGGGTCGACCCGGGCGACGTCATCGCCGCCGTGGTCGAGGCGGTCATCCGGCCGCGCTGACGACGTCGGTGGCGGCGGCTGGCGCCGCGGGGCGCGCGGCGCCGCGCCGCCGCTGCGCGGCGGGACGCCGCCGCTGCGCGGCGAACAACCGAAAGCACGTCGCACCACGAGATTCCGTGGCGCGACCTGCTTTCGCCCGTGCGCGCGTCGCGCGCGCAGGCGGCGCGCGGGGGCGCGCGGCGCGCCGACAGCGGAGCGCCGCCGCCGCTGCGCGGCGAACAACGGAAAGCACCTCGCACCACGAGATTCCGTGGCGCGACCTGCTTTCGCCTGTGCGCGCGTCGCCCGCGCAGGCGGCGCGCGGCGCGCCGACAGCGGAGCGCCGCCGCTACGCGGCGAACAACGGAAAGCACCTCGCACCACGAGATTCCGTGGCGCGACCTGCTTCCGCTTGTGCGCGAGTCGCGCGCGCAGGCGGCGCGCAGCGCGGTCGCAGCGCGCCGGCAGCAGAGCGCCGCCGCCGCTACGCGGCGAACAACCGGAAGCACCTCGCGCCACGAGATTCCGTGGCGCGACGTGCTTCCGGTTGTGCGCGGCGCCGATCGGCGTCGGCAGCGGCGGGCGGGCGCCGCCGCTACGCGGTGCGGCGGCTCCGCCGCCCCTCGTGCGACCACGCCGACGACGGCAGCAGACTCGGCGGGAGCAGCCGTGCCCGGGCCAGGCGCCCACGGGAGACCGACGCGTCCAGGGCGATCCGCGCCTCCAGGACGGCCCGGTGCACCGCACCGACGTCCACCGCAGCTGCCCCGTCTGGCGCGAACCGCTCCGTGTCGACCGCGTCGACGACGGCACGGAGGTGCGGCAGCACCGTGACCGGCATGCTCGGCGCCAACCGGCCGAGGACCGCGCGTGCGGTGCGGGCGGCCGCGGCGGCGTCGCCGGGCGGCGCGAAGCCGGGCGCGAAGCCGTGGTCGGCGACGTCGTCGAGGACCACGCGCCACGCGTGCGCAGCCGGAGCGCGACCGGCTCGGATCGCTGCGAGCCGCCGCCGTCGCCGTGTGACCCGGACCACGGCGGGCGCGGCGAGCACGAGGAGCGCGAGGACGAGCCCGAGCACGAGTCCTGCTGGACCGGACCCTCCGCCACCGGTGCCGGACGCCGTCGCGCCCGGGGCCGGCGATGCCGATGCGGTCGGGGTCGGGGTGGCCTCGGCCGGGGCGGTCTGGCCGGGCGCGGGCAACGGCGTCTCCGGGTCGGCCGGTGCGGGCGTGGCCGAGGAACCGGTGGACGGCTGCGCGGCGGCGTCCGAGTCGGGGGTCGGCTCGAAGGAGACCCACCCGGCGCCGCGGATGTAGAGCTCGGGCCACGAGTGCAGCTGCCGGTTCGACACCGTGTACTCGCCGTCCTCGGTGCGGTCGCCACTCGCCCGGTACCCGACCGCGATGCGCGACGGGATGCCGAGCGTGCGGGCCATGACCGCCATCGACGAGGCGAAGTGGACGCAGTAGCCCTCGCGGACCTTGAGGAACGTGTCGATCACGTCCATGCTGTCGCCGTCGTAGCCCTGCTCGACCGGGGCCGTCTCCGAGTAGGTGAACAGGTCGCTGCGGAACCACTGCTCGAGTGCCCGGGCCTCCTCGTAGTCGTTCGACCCGCTGCCGGCGACGCGCTGTGCCGCGGAGCGGATGTCCTCCGGCAGGTCCTTCGGCAGGGCCAGGTCGGTCTTCAGCTGGGCGCGGCTCGGGGTCTCGAAGCCCCGGCCGTCGGCGCGACCGAGCAGGCCGGACTCGGCGATCGTGTCGAGGTACTCGCCGGACGACGTCGACGCACCGTAGACCTCGTACGTCGACCCGCGCTGCGTCGTCGGTCCGGTCGACCGGACGGTGTTCGAGTCCCCCATCCACCGCCACTGCGCCAGGTCGAGGTTCGTCGACTGCGACGTGAGCGACATGGCACCGGCGGGCACGGGCAGGTAGTTGCTCGACAGTCCGGTGATGCGGATCGTCACGTCGCCGCGGTTCGCCAGCCGCGGGTTGACCCCGAGGGCGTAGCGCTGCCGGTCGGCCGTGGACGAGGTGCTCGCGTCGGTCACCGTCGGGACCCAGTCGCCCGTGCCGAACTCGTCGAGGTCGGCGAGCTTGAGGTACTCCGGGCGGCCGTCGGCGGAGCGGTAGCGCAGCACCTCGAGCTCGTTCGGCTGGCGCAGGTCCTGCCCGAGTTCGAGCAGCGTCCCGGGACGTCCGGGTTGGATCGGCGACTGGAGCGACCCGGTGACGCCCGACAACCAGCCCGCGTTGAGCGGCACCACGGCGGGGAGGCCGACCGCGACCACCAGGCCGAGGGCGCCGACCACCGCAGCGGGGAACGCTCGCTGCACCGGTCGTACCGACAGCCACAGCAACGCGAGGAAGGCGATCCCGACCAGGACCACGAGGACCGCCGGTGCGGGCTGCCCGGTGATCACGCCGGGAACGATGAGCACGACGAGCGCCGGGACCGCGGCGAGCGCGACGGTCGGTGCGATGGCCGCGAGGAAGAGCGCGACGCCCGCGACCCACCCGATCGCGATCGTCACGACGAGTCGGATCGCGTCGGTCTGCGGCAGCGGCGCGGGGTTGAGCCGGATGGCCGCCATGGCCTCGCCGAGTGCCCCCTGCCGGTCGAGCCACCCGAGCGGGTGCACGTCGTTCAGGACCGCGGCGGCGCAGGACCCGGCGACGAGGACCGCGACGAGCACGACGAAGCGGACGCCGGGGGCGCGACGGCGAACGGTGAGCAGCGCTGCGACGAGCACGGCGGCGAACACCACACCGGAGAGCCACCACCCGATCCCCTGCACGAGCGGACGCATCGCGAGGGCGGCGACGAGCACGGGGACCGGCGCCAGCGCGACGAGCCAGGCGCTCGGTGCGTCGGGTCGGTCGACGGCACGGTCGCGACGAGGGCCGCCGGGTCCGGACCCGGTCCCGGGACCGCGGCCGCCGACACCGTCCCGGTCAGCGACGGACGGCCCGCGCCCCGGACGTCCCCCGCCTGTGGTTCGCTCCCCGCTCACCGGAGGCTCCCGGGTGCACGGGCACCGGTGACCGGCACGACCAGGGTGCGCCACCCACCGCGGTCGAGGATCCCCCGCACCGCCGGCTCGGGCGGCACGATCGTCGCGAGGATGCCACGGCTCGACCCGCTGGTCTGCGAGACGAGCTCGGCCGCCTGCTCGGCGGTGATCCGCCCGGTGACGACGGCGGTCATCCCGTGCACGTCCCGCCCGCGGACGTCGGGCAGCACCTCGGCCACGTCGCGCGCGTCGGACCGCACCCGCACGTCGGCGAGCCCGACGAGCACGTCGGTGAGGCCACCCGCGTCGCCCGCGTGCCGCGAGCGGCCGTCCGGGGCGTCGCTGACGAGCACGACCCGCGACGTCCGTGCGCTCAGCGCCCGCGCGACGCTCGCCGCCACCACGACCGCGTGCTCGAAGGCCGCGTCGCCGCCGAGGTCGGAGAGCTCAGCGAGGTCGTCGCGACCGAGGCTCTGGTACGACTCCCGCCGCACGTCGAGGGCGATGACGGCCTCGGGCGGCTGCGCCTGGCTGGTCTGCCGCACGTGCAGTTCGCCGCGGCGCGCGCTCTGTGCCCAGTGCACGCGGCGGATCGGGTCACCCTGCCGGTAGGGCCGGAGCTCGCTGTCGTCGGCGGAGCCGCCCTGACCGACGCGCCCCTCGTCGGCGGACACCGCACCCGCGAGGGCACCCGTGTCGATCGCGCCGAGCGGGGTCGACGCGGGGACGACCACGACCTCCTCGGCGGCGACCACGGGACGGTCGATGCGGAGCAGGCCGAACGGGTCCTCGACGCGGATCGTCACGGGGCCGACGACCGCACGGCCGCGGTGCACCGCGAGCGCCTCGACGTCGAGCACGGCCGGGGGCACGTTCGGTCCGACGAGCGCGAGGACCTCGGCCTCGGACACGCTCGCGAACGCGTCGTCGAGCTGCTCCCGGACGAGGAGCGTGGAGCGGGGGCCGATCGGCAGCGAGGTCCCGCGCAGCGTGATCCGCTCGCGGTGCACCTCGCCCACCTGGACCATGCCTCGCGCGGTCGTCCGGGTCGCGCGCAGCGGTGCTGCCACGACGAGCGCCATCACGACGCCGAGCACGAGCAGGACGAGCAGGAGCAGGCCCGCGGACACCGCGACGCTCGTGCTCGAGACGAGGCCGCCACCGACGAGCGCGACACCCGACCCGAGGACCGTCCATCCACGCGCGGTCGGCCGCGGGAACGGCGTCCGACGCAGCAGCGCCAGCCCGCGGCGGCCGTACCGCGTCCCCCACGACCGCACGGCCCCGGAGCGCAGGGCGACCGCGGACGGCCCGTCGGGGCGGGACATCAGGAGCGGACCGGCGCCGCCGTGAACGGCACGGCGGTCTCCGACACCACACGGACCACGATGTCGCGGGCGGTGTCGTCGCCGCTCCCGCCGAGGCCGCGGGCGACCGGCACGAGCCGGTGCGCGAGGATCACCGGCGCGAGGTGAGCGACGTCGTCCGGGGTGACGAACGGCCGTCCGAGCAGTGCCGCGTGCGCGCGGGCGGCCTGGGCGAGGTGCAGCGTCGCCCGGGGGCTCGCGCCGAGCAGCAGGTCGGGATGGGTCCGCGTGGCCCGGACGATCGCGACGATGTACGCCTCGACGTCGGGGGCGACGTGGACACCGCGGACCGCGTGCACGACGGCACGCAGGGTCGCGACGTCGACGATCGGCCGGAGCGAGGTCAACGGGTCGCGGGTCCCGCGGCTCGCGAGCATGTGGCGCTCCGCGTCGGCACTCGGGTAGCCCATCGTGATCCGGGCCATGAAGCGGTCGCGCTGCGCCTCGGGCAGCGGGTAGGTGCCCTCCATGTCGATCGGGTTCTGCGTCGCCACGATCATGAACGGTGAGTCGAGCGGTCGCGTCACGCCGTCGACCGTGACCTGCGCCTCGGCCATCGCCTCGAGCAGTGCCGACTGGGTCTTCGGGCTCGTGCGGTTGATCTCGTCGCCGATGACGACGTTCGCGAACACGGGCCCCGGCGAGAACCGGAAGGTGCCCGACGACTGGTCGAAGACGTTCACGCCCGTCACGTCGGACGGCAGCATGTCCGAGGTGAACTGGATGCGGTTCACGGTCCCGCCGACCGATGCGCCGAGCGCCTTGGCCAGGACGGTCTTGCCGACGCCCGGCACGTCCTCGACGAGCAGGTGCCCCTCGGCGAGCATCACCGTCAGCGCGGTGCGGATCGCCTCGACCTTGCCGTCGACCACGGTGGAGACCGACTCGACGATGTCGTCGCCCACTGCGCGGACGTGCTCGATCGGGAAGGCGGGGTCGGTCGGGTCCGGCACGCGGGCCTCCTCGTCTCGGGACAGGTCCGGTGATGCTACATCGGGGCGGTGACAGCCACCGGTACGCAGCCAGGCAGGTGTCCGGGAGCGCGACGGTCGTCGCGGGACGGCCGGGAGGCGCGGATCGCGTCCGCCGGTCGGCCGGCGGTGGTCGGACCACCGGCCGGGAGGCGCCGGTCACGTCCGCCGGTCGGCCGGCGGGCCGCAAGATGCGGCCACTTCGACCGGCCCGTCGATCCACCTGCGGCTGCATGCCGAGCGGCATCGGTCGGCCACTGAGCAGCCTCGCTGTGCCGACCTCGGGAGACCCGGGTCTGGTGAGTGGCACACGGGGGCGGTGCAGCTCGAGCCCGTCGTTCAGGCGTGGCGTCCGGTCCCCGTGCGGTTCGACCACCCAGCCACGTCAGCGAGGGCGCTGTCGGTCGTCGATCATCCCCCGACAGCGGTCTCGACGAAGCCGCGCACGAGCGCATCAGCCCCGACCAGGTCGGTATCGGACTCGTACTCGAGGAACACGGCGTCCTCGACCTCGTCCCACAGCTCGTTGACCATCTCTGGGGACGAGCAGTACCACTCAACTGCGAGCGCCAGGTCTCGCGCGTCCTTGTCGTCGTAGGATGACCGGTCGACCCAAGCTCTGAGCTTCAGAGCCACGTAGCCCGGGGCCGATGGAACGCGCACCCGGTACCCACTCGGGAGCACGAGTTCCGCGGCGTCGGCGAAGACATCCTGAAAACCGAACACGCTCATCTCCTCCCGACGAGATGCGGGCACGACAACGCCGTCGGGTTCCTCGACAGCTTCGCCGAACGGCATGAAGTCGACGGGGATTTCAGCAACCAGGTAGCGCACCCCGTTGGCCCCCGTCGGAGAGTAGCCCGAGGTCACCCTCTCGTAGTCGGTCCACGAATCGATCGCGAGGGCGACGTCGACGTCCTGTGTTCCTCTCACCGGGAGATCGGACGCGAAGACGTCGTGGTGCAGGTGGTCTCGGGCTTCCGCTCCGATCACCATCAGCTTCTCGGACACGACGCCAGCTCCCTCGACGAGCTCCGTCACGACGGCGTCCACGACCGCCAACCGATCCCCCTCAGGCATCGACGAGCCCGGTTCGAGAGCGGATCTCCTCGGCGGCTTCTCGCGCACGGCTGTCGTTCATCGCCATCAGTTCCGCGAACACGAGCAACGGCGGCGCGAGCGTGATCGATGCATCGCCCGCGGACGGCGCTCGCCAGAACATCTCACGCACGAAGACGTTCGGCTCGCCGATGCTCCGCCAACGATTCCGGACGGCGACCATCGGGTCCCACGGACGGACCCAGACAGAGAGAGTCTCAGGGCTACGGATCCACGGCGCTCCACGCTCGCCACTGACCGCGATCTGGACGCCGTCGGCAGGCCCGACGTCCAGTGTCTGCGCGACGAAGCGGCGCGTCCGTCGAGACGCTCCAAGCCCGCTGGGGAAAGCCGCCACCCATTGATCGACGAAGCGGTCGCGCGACCGGCCGCCCGGCCATAGGTCGCGCACATCTCCCGAACGCTGCGACAGGTGATCGACGACCTCCTTCGCCAAGCCGATCGAGACACCGGAAGCCTCGGCTATGCGGCGGAGTGGAGCGTCCACCAGACCCGGCCATGTGAGGAGCGCGAACAGCACCTGCGAGCGCTTGATACTGAAGAGGTTGACGTCTCCAGGCGCGGAAGCGGTTGACACGGCTGCACCTCCGGGACGCCGTACATCGATGAGGAGCGCCTCGTCCCGGATGAAGGCGTTCCCGACGGTGTCGACGAAGTTCACACCGAGCGCACGGAAGCGGTCTGCGCTCTGAGTGGTGACCCTCGGACCGATGAGCAGCCGCGGCCGTCCATCCCCCGCAGGCCAGGGGATCTGATCGTAGGAACTCAGCGTCATCGACGGCACGATCGCGGCGAGCACCGGGCGCCGCCACGAGGTATCCCGTCGCTGCAACTCGGCATCCCAGATCCCGAGGTTCTGGACCCCATCGATCTGACCCGACGCAGAGATGTCCAGCCCCATGACTCTGAGGCGTTCTTCCACTTCTCGCACGATGCCGTGCGTTTCGGCGTTCAATGGGTCCACATGTTCAAAATAGTTGAACTACGCCTAAAAGTGAACACGGGCACGAAACGTTCGAAGCTTGCGCACGGAGCGCGCACATAGGGCGCGCGCACTGACACCTGGAACGACGAAACCCCCGCCGAGGCGGGGGTTTCGTCATGTGCGGAGACGGAGGGATTTGAACCCTCGGTCCCCTCAAAGGGGACTCCACCTTAGCAGGGTGGTGCACTCGGCCGGACTATGCGACGTCTCCGTGCGCTCTCGCGAACGCTCACCCCACCATACAGGAGGACGGGCGTCCTCTCGACCCGGTGACACGGCCGAGAGACCGCCGCACCACAACCGCCGGACGCACCGCCGCACCCCTCGATCCCGCCGGTCCCCTCAAGTGGGGACACGAGGGGGTTGTCGAGACGTACCCCGGTCCGTAGTCTCATCGAGCCGCGACCATCACATTCCGGGGTTCCCCCGCAGTCGCGACACAGCACCGGACGTCGTCCCCACGCGACCCGAGCCCCGCGCACCCGATCGCGGCGCCGGGACGGGGACGGCCAGGGGGCGCGGACCCGGTCCGCGCCCCCGCTCTGGGTGCTCCGCACGAGCTCGGGGCGCTCCTCACGGCGGGCGCAGCACGCGCGAGCAGCACGCCGGACAACCTCCCGCGCTCCCGCTCGGCCGGCTGCACACAGCCGAGAAGCGCGCCCCCGTCGCCGCAGTCCTCGCGCACACCGCCGCCCTCCTCACGCCACCGAACGGAACCGCCCCGGCAACGCGATGAGGTCCGACGCGAGCTCCACCAGCGCCGCGGCACACCCGTCGAGGTCGTCCCGCTCGGCAGCCGAGACCGCACGCTCGACCCGTTCGGCCCGGACCCGTCGCCCGACCACGGCATCGATCCCGTTCGCCGCCGCGACGTCGTCGGTGAAGAACGTGTCGAGCACGGGCCGCTGCGCGAACAGCCAGTCGGCGCTCACCATCGACCCGCGCCGCCGCAGGCACCACGTGCCGAGCTCGACGAGCGCCCCGGCTTCGGACCGGCAGTCGCGGAGCAGCCACGCGTCGAACGCCCCGGGCTCCGCGGGACCGCCGACGGGCGGGTCACCGAGCACGGCACGGGCGAGCCGGAGCCGCTCGACCATCTGCGCGACCGTCCACGGCGCCACGACGACCCCGACGTACCGCTGCACGCTGACGAGCCGGAGCGACTCGAGCGGCACGAGGGCTTCGCGCACCGGCGTCCGCGACACCCCCATGTCCCGGGCGATGTCGTCGAGCCGGAGCCGCTGCCCCTTCCGGTACACCCCGCGCAGCACGTTCTCGAGCAGCTTCAGGAAGACGGCGTCCCGGAGCAGCCCGCGCTGGATGCCGGTGGGGTCGCCGTTCCCCCCGGAGGCTGCTGTCGGTGCGTGGTCCATCCACCCAGGCTCAAGCACGACGACCACCAGTGCGTGCGGCATCGGGTGACCCGTGGACCGGGACGGTTGCGGTCGGCCTGTGGAGGAAGGACATGCGACGAGGGTCCCAGCACGGGACCCTCGTCGCAGAACATTCTGAGTACGAAATGCTACTTCTTGCTCGACTCCGTCAGGACCGACAGCGGTTGGGTGATGTCCTCCAGGCCCTTGCGCGCCGCGTCCACGCCGAACACGAGCGCGACCACCCCGCCGGCGATCATCACCGCCGAGCCGAGCAGGTACCCCCAGAAGAGCGGCTCCCGCGACGACCCGTCCCCGATGAAGGCGCCGTAGATCGCGGGTGCCACGGCACCGAAGATCTGCGCGAGGGCGAAGAAGTACGAGATCGCCTGCGACCGCAGCTCGAGCGGGAAGATCTCGCTCACCGTCAGGTACGCGCTCGACGCCCCGGCCGAGGCGAAGAAGAACGACACGCACCAGAACACGACCTGGACCGTGGCACTGATCGCGTCGGCGCGGAACAGGAACGCCGAGGTCGCGAGCACGAGCCCGGACACCAGGTACGTCAGGAAGATCATCTGCCGGCGACCCCAGGTGTCGAAGAAGCGACCGAGGATGATCGGGCCGAGCAGGTTGCCGATGGCGAACGGGAAGAAGTAGATCGACGTCTCCGCGGTCTTCAGCCCGAAGAAGTTCGTGAGCACGAGTGCGTACGTGAAGAAGATCGCGTTGTAGAGGAACGCCTGCGTGATCATCATCGTCGCGCCCACGAGCGTGCGCGTCGGGTACTGCTTGAGCAGCACGCGCGCGATCGTGAGGAAGCCGACCTTGTCGAGCGGCGTCACCGTCAGGGCCTTCGACCGGTCCACCTCGGGCAGCCGCTGCCCGGTCGAGCGCTCGACCGAGTCCTCGATCTCGGAGACCGTCCGCTCGGCCTCGTCCTCGCGGCCGTGGGTCATCAGCCACCGCGGACTCTCCGGGATGTGGCGTCGCAGGAAGATGATCGCGATGCCGAGCACCGGCCCGAGGAAGAACCCGATGCGCCAGCCGATGTCCTCCGAGAAGTTCGCGGTGTCGAGCAGGTAGATGTTCGCGAAGGCGCCGAGCGCCGCGCCACCCCAGTAGGTGCCGTTGATCGCGATGTCGACGTGGCCGCGGTACTTCGACGGGATGAGCTCGTCGATCGCCGAGTTGATCGCCGCGTACTCACCGCCGATGCCGAGCCCGGCGACGAACCGGAAGGCCGCGAGGAACCAGAAGTCCTGCGCGAGCCCGGCGATGCCGGAACCGATCAGGTAGATCGCGAGCGTGAGGATGAAGAGCTTCCGGCGCCCGAGCCGGTCGGACATGCGCCCGAACACGAGCGCCCCGACCACCTGGCCGACCAGGTAGATCGTGCCGAGCAGCGTCACCTGCTGCGTCGACAGGTGCAGGTCCGCCTGGAACCCTGCGTTGGAGACGATCTGGATCTCGAGGCCGTCGAGGACCCACGACACACCCAGCCCCACCACCACGCTCCAGTGGAACCGCGTCCACGGCAGTCTGTCCATCCTGGCGGGGACCAGGCTCGTGATCGCCCCGTTCGTCGCACTGCTCACGAGGGCGGAACGTACTCCGGGTTCTCAAGGCGGGTTGCCAGATCAGTCGCAGCTTTACGGCCTCACAGATTCAGGGAAGTGCCGTAAGAGCGGACGGGAGGCGCGTGGCGGGCCCGCCACGCGCCTCCCGTCCGCCGTGTCGGTGCGCGGGCGTACCGTCGGAGGCGTGACCCGACCAACCATGAGCACGGTCGGCGAGCTCCGCGCTGCTGGACACGTCCAGAAGTCGGTCCGCGCCGAGATCCGCGACAACCTCCTCCAGGCCCTCCGCGAGGGCCGCGACCCCTGGCCCGGCCTGCACGGCTTCCAGACCACGGTCGTCCCCCAGCTCGAGCGTGCGCTCATCGCCGGGCACGACCTCGTGCTGCTCGGTGAACGCGGGCAGGGCAAGACCCGCCTGCTCCGCTCGCTGCAGGGCCTGCTCGACGAGTGGACGCCGGTCATCGACGGCTCCGAGCTCGGCGAGCACCCGTTCGACCCGATCACGACCGAGAGCATCCGCCGCGCTGCCGAGCTCGGCGACGCGTTGCCCGTCGCGTGGCGCCACCGTGACGAGCGCTACGTCGAGAAGCTCGCGACGCCGGACACGAGCGTCGCGGACCTCATCGGCGACGTCGACCCGATGAAGGTCGCCGAGGGCCGCAGCCTCGGCGACCCGGAGACGATCCACTTCGGGCTGATCCCCCGCGGCCACCGCGGGATCGTCGCGATCAACGAGCTGCCCGACCTCGCCGAGCGCATCCAGGTCGCGATGCTCAACGTGATGGAGGAGCGCGACGTGCAGGTCCGCGGCTACGTGCTGCGCCTCCCGCTCGACGTGCTCGTCGTCGCCAGCGCGAACCCCGAGGACTACACGAACCGCGGCCGGATCATCACGCCGCTCAAGGACCGCTTCGGCGCCGAGATCCGCACGCACTACCCGATCGAGCTCGCCGACGAGGTCGCCGTCATCCGCCAGGAGGCCCAGCTCACCGCCGACGTGCCGGACGCGCTGGTCGAGATCCTCGCGCGGTTCACCCGTGCGCTCCGGCAGTCCAGCGCGGTCGACCAGCGCAGCGGTGTCAGCGCCCGGTTCGCGATCGCCGGTGCCGAGACGATCGCCGCGGCGGCCGTGCACCGTGCGGCACGGCAGGGCGAGGAGCACGCCGTGGCCCGGCCGATCGACCTCGAGACGGCGGTCGACGTGCTCGGCGGCAAGATCGAGTTCGAGAACGGCGAGGAGGACCGCGCGGACGAGGTCCTCGAGCACCTGCTCCGGACCGCGACGGCCGAGACGGTCCGCTCCCGCTTCCGGGGGCTCGACTTCGACGTGCTCATCGAGGCCCTCGACGGCGGCACCATGGTGACCACCGGCGAGCAGGTCAGCGCGCGGGCGTTCCTCGAGGGGCTGCCGTCGATCGGCGAGTCCGACCTGTACGACCAGGTGTGCGAGCGCCTCGGTGCGACCGACGACGGCGAGCGTGCCGGCGCGATCGAACTCGCACTCGAAGGACTCTTCCTGGCCCGCCGGATCAGCAAGGAGTCGGGCGGCGGCGAGGCCGTCTATGGCTAGGCAGAACCGGCGCCTCAGCCGCGACGCCCGGTACGGCCCGTACGAGGGCGGGCCCGACCCGCTCGCGCCCCCGGTCGACCTGTCCGAGGCGCTCGACGCCATCGGCGAGGACGTCATGGGCGGCACCTCGCCCGAGCGGGCGATCCGGGAGTTCCTCCGCCGCGGCGGCGCGACCCAGCGCGGCCTCGACGATCTCATGCGCCGGGTCGCCGAGCGGCGCCGGGAGCTGACGAGCCGGAACAACCTCGACGGCACGCTGCAGCAGGTCAAGCAGCTCCTCGACGAGGCCGTCCTCGCCGAACGGGGCGAGCTCGCGCGCAACGTCGACATCGACGACGCCGACCGTGCCCTCGCCGAGGTGCAGCTCGACAGCCTGTCACCCTCGCCCGCGGCCGCCGTGCAGGAACTCAGCGGCTACGACTGGAAGAGCCCGCAGGCCCGGCAGCGGTACGAGGCGATCAAGGACCTGCTCGGCCGGGAGGTGCTCGACCAGCGCTTCGCCGGCATGAAGCAGGCCCTCGAGGGTGCGACCGACGAGGACCGCGCCGCCGTTGCCGCGATGATGCGGGACCTCAACCAGCTGCTCGCCGACCACCGCGACGGGACCGACACCCAGGAGCAGTTCGACGCGTTCATGGCCCGGCACGGGCAGCACTTCCCGTCGGACCCGGCGAACGTCGAGGAACTGCTCGACGACCTGGCCGCCCGGGCCGCGGCCGCGCAGCGGATGCGCAACTCGATGACGCAGGAGCAGCGTGACGAGCTCGACGCCCTCGCGCAGCAGGCCTTCGGCTCGCCGGACCTGATGCGCGAGCTGGGCCAGCTCGACGACACCCTCCGCTCGCTCCGTCCCGGCGAGGACTGGGGCGGCTCGGAGCGCATGGACGGCGAGCAGGGCCTCGGGCTCGGCGACGGGACCGGGGTGTTCCAGGACATCGCCGACCTCGACGCCCTCGCGGACCAGCTCGCGCAGTCCGGCCCCGGTTCGGACCTGGCGGACCTCGACCTCGACGCGCTGCAGCGGCAGCTCGGCGACGAGGCGGCCGTCGACGCGAAGACCCTGCAGCGCCTCGAACAGGCCCTGCGGAACTCGGGCGCGGTGAAGCGCGGCACCGACGGGCAGCTCCGCCTCACCCCGAAGGCCATGCGACAGCTCGGCAAGAGCCTGCTCGAGGACGTCGCCGAGCGCATGTCCGGCCGGCAGGGCGCCCGTGACCTCCGCCGTTCGGGGGCGTCCGGTGAGCCGTCCGGCGCCACCCGTCCGTGGGCGTTCGGCGACACCGAGACGTGGGACCTCCCCCGCTCGATCACGAACGCGCTCGTCCGCACCGCCGCCGACGGCCGGAGCGGCCCCGGCGTCCGACTGACGATCGACGACGTCGAGGTCCAGGAGACGGAGGCCCGGACGCAGGCGTGCGTGGCGCTCCTCGTCGACACCTCGTTCTCGATGGCGGTGGAGGACCGCTGGGTCCCGATGAAGCGCACCGCCCTCGCGCTGCACACGCTCGTGAGCACCCGGTTCCGCGGCGACGACCTGCAGCTCATCGCGTTCGGTCGCGAAGCCGAGGTGATGGACGTCGAGCAGCTCGTCGGCCTCGACGCCCAGTGGGACAAGGGCACGAACCTGCACCACGCCCTGCTCCTGGCGAACCGGCACTTCCGCAAGCACCCCGCCGCCCAGCCGGTGCTGCTCATCGTGACGGACGGCGAGCCCACGTCGCACCTCGAGCCGGACGGCCAGGTGTGGTTCGGCTACCCGCCCGACCCGGTGACGATCGCCCTGTCGGTCCGGGAGCTCGAGAACGCCGGACGGCTCGGCGCGCAGACGACGTTCTTCCGCCTCGGCGACGACCCCGGGCTCGCGCGGTTCGTCGACGCGATGGCACGCCGGGTCGACGGCACCGTGGTGGCGCCGGAGAACGACGATCTCGGGGTCGCCGTCGTCGGCTCGTACCTCGGGTCCCGCCACGGCGGGACCGGCGGGTTCCCCCGCGACGAGTGGGGGACCTAGACGCGACCACCCCACGGACGGGAGGCCCGGTGCCGGTCGGCACCGCGCCTCCCGTCCGGCGCCACGCACCTCGCGCGCGACCCGGCGGGACCGACGGGGCGGCGGCGGGTCAGAACAGGGGCCAGGGCACGGCCGGGCCGTGACCTGGCGGCGGCGGGAACACCCCGACCGCGCGGAGCGCGGCGCACCGAGCCCGGGTGTTGTCGATCTCGGCCGGCGTGAGGTGCTCCTCGAGCGCGGTGCCGAGGTCCCCGCGGAGCGCCTCGGACACCCGGTCGAGTCCCTCGAGCTCGTCGGCGTCGAGCGGTTCGCCGATCCACCCCCACAGCACGCTGCGGAGCTTGTGCTCGACGTGGAAGGCGAGCCCGTGGTCGACGCCGTACCGGTGGCCGTCGGGCATCGCGAGGACGTGCCCGCCCTTGCGGTCCGCGTTGTTCACGACGACGTCGAACACCGCCATCCGGCGCAGGGCCGCGGTGTCCTCGTGCACGAGGGTCACCGGCCGGTCGTGCTCGTCGATCGCCTCGAGGACGGGCAGCCAGGGCGACCCCTCGGCGTCTGCTTCGTCGGTCGGGACGAGGTCGACCGCGTCCTGGTCGGGGTCGACGTCCTGCCAGCGCTGCACCATGCCGGGGCCGAAGGGGCCGTCACCGAGCCAGGTCGGCGGGACGACGCCCCAGCCGAACGCCTCGGAGACGAGGAACGCGGCGACCTCGCGGCCGGCGAGCGTGCCGTCCGGGAAGTCCCAGAGCGGCTTCTCGCCCTGCACCGGCTTGTAGACGACGGACTCGCCGTCGAGCTCGGCGAGGAAGGTGGCGTTCGACGCCTCGCGGATCCGGGCGCGGATCGTCAGGGCCCCGTCGGGCGCGGGCGACCCGTCGCTCATGCGTCGCCGGGCTGTCGTCCGGCGGCGACCACCTCGCGCGTCCGCTCGACGAAGGCGCGGGCGCTGCCGACGGGGATCTTGACCTGGAAGACCTCGGCCGGCTCGGGGATCTCGACCACGGACTCGACCTCGTCGCCGTCCTCGTCGGTCTCGGTGACGATCTCGAGCTCGTCGTCGATCGGGTACGCCTCGATGACGACCTGCGCGGTCGCGGGGTCGAAACCGAGACTCAGGGCCCCGGCGCGGAACTCGGGCTCGACCGGCTGGTCGAGCGGTCCGGCGTCCCGGAGCTCGGTCGGCGCGGACGGCGGCACGCTGAAGCGGTTGTCCTCCACGGTGGCGACCTCGTCGAGCAGCTCGGCGACCTTGTCGGCCAGGACCGCGGACTGTTCCTTCTCGAGGGCGACGCTCGTCACCCGCTTGCCGTCCCGGGCCTGCAGGTAGAAGGCGCGCTCACCCGGGCGGCCGACCGTCCCGACGACGAGACGTTCCGGCCAGTCGAAGCCGTGCACGATGGTGGGCATGCCCCGATTGTAGGAGCGCCCGCGTGCACGTGTTCAGGGTCGCGCGGAGTCCGGCTCCCCGTGGCCCGCTCCCCCGCCGACCGCGGCGTCGCCCGACGGCGCCGGGGCCGCGGCGAGCCAGGCGAGGTCACCCGAGTCGGTGTTCGTCGCGACCACCTCGGGCCGGTGCTCGCCGTAGCGCACGACGGACACCGAGGCCGGTCCGACCGCGATCCGCTGGAACAGGTCGAGGTGCATCCCGAGCGCGTCGGCGAGCACGGACTTCACGATGTCGCCGTGGCTCACCGCGACCCAGACCGCGGTCGGGCCGTGCACCGCCTCGACCTCGGCGTCGATGCGGCGGATCGCCGCGACCGCGCGGGACTGCATGGTCTGCATGGACTCGCCGCCGGGGAACACGACCGCGCTCGGGTTCGCCTGCACGGTCCGCCAGAGCGGCTCCTTCGCCAGGTCGGCGAGCTTCCGGCCCCGCCACTGCCCGTAGTCCGCCTCGGTGATCGCGCGCTCGACCCGCACCTCGGGGTCGCCCTGCTGCTGGGCGAGGACCGCGCGGGCCGTCTGGCGGCAGCGTTCGAGCGGACTCGTGACGAGGGCGGCGAGCGGGATCGGCGCGATGCGGGCCGCGGCGCGGTCGGCCTGCTCACGGCCGACGCGGTCGAGGGCCACCCCGGCGGTCCGGCCGGCGAGCACACCGGTCGCGTTCGCCGTGGTACGCCCGTGCCGGAGGAGGAGGACGGTCGCCATGCGCTCGATCCTAGGCGGCCACCGCGTGCCCGGGCGCCGCCGGGGTGGGCTCGTGCCGTGCGGCTCGCGGACAGTGTCCGGCACTCCCGGGACGATGCACCATCATGGTCCGGTGCTCGTCTCGATCGTCTACATGAGCCGCTCGGCGGTGCCCTTCGACGACGACGCCCTGGCCGAGCTCCTGCGCGGGTCGCGGCTGCGCAACGAGGCCCTCGGCGTCTCGGGCCTGCTCGTGGCGAAGGGCGGCCGGTTCATGCAGCTGCTCGAGGGGCCGGCGTGGAGCGTCGACGACCGCTTCGCCGCGATCTCCCGCGACCCGCGGCACGGCGAGGTGAAGTCGCTCGTCCGCGAGGACATCGAGCGCCGCCGGTTCGACGGGTGGTCGATGGCCTACCGCTCGCTCGACGACGCCGACCTGCACGGCGAGGAGGGCTTCAGCCCGTTCCTGTCCGGCACGATGGACTTCACGCGCGAGTTCGACCGGACGAGCGCCGCCTGGCTGCTCAAGTGGTTCCGGGACCGCGAGCTCACCGACCGCTGACGCGACCCGTCCGCGAGGGACCCGTCAGCGTCAGCTGACCCGACCCGTCCGCGAGGGACCCGTCACCGACCGCTGACCCCTGCCCTGTCGAAGGTCTCCTCGACCACCGCGAGCAACCGTGCCCGGTGCGCGGGAGCCGCGGTGGCAGCCAGGACGACGCGCCACATCACGGCGACCGCCGGGTCCAGGTCGGCCCGGCCGCTCCGCACCTCGGCCACGAGCTGCACCCCCGTGAAGTACGGCACGACGGACCCGCCCAGCTCCTCGGCGGTCAGGTCGGTCCGCAGCTCCCCGCTCGCGAGCGCGAGGCGGAAGACGTCGACGATCCCGCCGATCCACTGCTCGTAGAACGACGACGTCGCCCCGGCGAACTCCCCGCGTTCGAGCGAGAGCCGGATGCCGGCCCGGACGATCGGGTCGGTCCGGAGCTGGTCGGCGATGCCCTTCGACGCCCGCACGAGCGCCGCGGTCTGCGACGCGTCGGCGTGCTCGACCGACGCGAAGGTCCGGGCGTTCTGCTCGTCGATCACCGCGAGGGCGAGCGCGAGCTTCGTCGGGAAGTGGAAGTGCAGCGTCCCCTGCGGCACGCCGGCGCGGCGCGCGACGGTGGCGATGGTCGTGGCGGCGTAGCCGACACGGTCCATCTCCTCGGCCGCGGCCACCAGGATCTGCTCGCGTCGGTCCACGGGTCCAGTCTCACGGACGCCGGGTGCGGTGCCTGCCAGCCCCGCGCCTCCAGTCAGGGGGTGGTCGCCACCCGGGCCGGGCGTGCGACGCCCTGCGGTCGGGCTACGCGGCGCGCCGCGCGAGGGAGACGCGCTCCTCGGGCAGGTCGAGCAGCTCGCGCCCGCGGAACCACCGGAGCAGCCAGTCGGCCGGGCTTCCGGCGAGCCCCGCGGGCAGCCCGGAGCGCTCGGTCAGGAACGTGCTGAAGCCGGGCTCGTCGCGGACCTCGACGTCCGAGGGGTTGCCGAACGCCATCGACCAGCCGTCGAAGCGGCGGGCGTCGATCGTCTCGCGGGACAGCGACTTGACGCCGTGGTGCCGGGGGTCGCGCTCGATCGCGGCGAACCGGTCGGCGACGCTCCACGTCGGCCCCTCGAGCACCTGCATGAACCGCCCGCCCTTGGCCAGCAGGAGCCCGGAGACCCCGAGCGCCTCGTTGCGCAGTCGGGCTTCACGGAGCATGGCGACGAGGGCGTCGTCCGTCAGGTCGTCGACCGCGACGGACATGTACACGTGGGAGGAGAGCGATGTCATCGGCGCCAGTCTCCGTCCAGCCGCGGACACCGGTCAACGCAGTCGTCCGCACACCGCACCCGAGTGCGGAGACCGGATGGGCGCGCCGCTCGGGTCCGGTTCGCATCGTGCTTCTACATCTCGTAGAATCACGGTCGCGCGGCACGGTGTCGCGCCCTCCGCCCGACAGGACCCCGCGCCCCGATGCCCAGCACCGCTCCGCCGCCGTCACGGGGCTGGTTCGCCCAGCTCCTGCTCCGCCTGCACTTCCTCGCCGGACTCTTCGTCGGCCCCTTCATCCTCGTCGCCGCGCTCTCCGGAGCCGTCTACGCGCTGGCCCCGTCGATCGAACCGGTCCTGTACCAGCACGAGCTCACGGCGTCGTCGACCGCGTCCGCACGGCCGCTCGCCGACCAGGTCGCCGCCGCCGAGCGGTACGTGGCCGCCCACCACCCGGACGACACCGTCGTCGAGGTCCGTCCCGCCCCCGGGCCCGGCGCGACCACCCGCGTGCAGTTCAGCGAGGCGGGGCTGCTCGAGTCGCAGACCCGCGCCGTGTTCGTCGACCCGGGCGACGCCGAGGTCCGCGGCGACCTGCCCGTGTACGGCACGTCCGGGTCACTGCCGTTCCGCACCTGGGTGAGCACGTTCCACCGCAGCCTGTTCCTCGGCGACGCTGGACGGCTCTACAGCGAGACGGCCGCGTCCTGGCTGGGGATCGTGTCGCTGGCCGGGATCGCGCTCTGGGCCTTCCGGATCCGTCGCGCACGCCGCAAGCGGGACCTCGTGGTGCCCGACAACCGCGCCCGCGGGTACCGCCGCACGTTCTCGTGGCACGCCGCCACGGGCGCCTGGGTGCTCCTCGGCGCGCTCTTCCTGTCGGCGACGGGCATCACGTGGTCGCACTTCGCCGGGGACAACGTGACGGCGCTCCGCTCGGCGCTGAGCTGGCAGGCGCCCACGGTCGACACCACACTCGGCGGCGCGGCGGCGATGTCGATGTCGGCCGGCGAGCACGCCGAGCACCACGGCGGCGGGACGACCGCCGCCGGCACCCCCGCCACGATCAGGCCCGAGCAGTTCGACGAGGTCCTCGCCGTCGCCCGCGCGTCCGGCGTGCGTGCCGACGAGGTGCGCATCCGACCGGCCGCGACCACCGACCAGGCGTGGACCGTCGAGGAGATCAAGCTCAGCTGGCCGGTCGCGATGAACGCCGTCGCGGTCGACCCGGGGACGATGACCGCGGTGTCACGGGTCTCGTGGGACGACTACCCGCTGATGGCCAAGGCCGCGAAGCTCGGCGTCAACACGCACATGGGCGCGCTCTTCGGGCTGCCGAACCAGATCGTCCTGCTCCTGGCGGCACTCGGTATCGCCGCGATGGTGGTCTTCGGCTACGTGATGTGGTGGCAGCGCCGTGTCCCGGGCGGCCGGGTCGGCCGCGCACCGGCCGAGGGTGCGCTCGCCCGCGCGCCCTGGTGGGGTGCGGTGGCCGTCGTGGTCGTCGCGATCGGGCTCGCGCTGCTGCTGCCGACGGTGGGCGTCACCCTGCTCGGGTTCCTGCTGGTCGACGCGCTGGTCACCGCGTTCCGGTCACGCACCGGCGCGACCGGCTGACGGACGGGAGGCGCTGGTCGCCTCGTTCCGGTCGCGCACCGGCGCGACCGGCTGACGGACGGGAGGCGCTGGTCGCCTCGTTCCGGTCGCGCACCGGGGTGACCGTGTGACGGACGGGAGGCGCGGTGCCAGCCGGCACCGCGCCTCCCGTCCGTCACGTGGTGCGGATCAGGCCGAGGCCGACTCCGTGATCGCGTCGCGGAGCGCCTTCGCGGCGGCCGCGACGTCGTCGGCGCTGTAGATCGCGCTGCCGGCGACCGCGATGCGGGCGCCGGACGCCTGGACGGCGCCGACCGTCTCGGGCTTGATGCCGCCGGCGACCGAGAACGGCACGCCCGAGGCCTCGCCGTCGCGGAGCAGCGTCTCGAAGGTGAAGCCCTCCTCGGCCTGCTCGTCGAGCCCGGCGTGCATCTCGACGAACTCGGCGCCGAGTGCGACGACCTCCTTGGCGCGGGCGGCCTTGTCCTCGACGCCGATCAGGTCGACGACGATGCCCTTGCCGTGCTCCTTCGCGGCCTTGACGGCGCCGGCGATGGTGCTGTCCCCGGCGACGCCGAGGACCGTGACGAGGTCGGCACCGGCGTCGAACGCGATGCCGGCCTCGAGCTCGCCGGCGTCCATCGTCTTGAGGTCGGCGAAGACGACCTTGTCCGGGTGCGCCTGCTTGACCGCGGTGATCGCGGAGAGGCCGGCGCTCTTGATGAGCGGGGTGCCGAGCTCGATGACGTCGACGTACGGGGCGGCCTTGCCGGCGAGCTCGAGGGCGTGCTCGGTGGTGAGGGTGTCCATGGCGAACTGGAGCTGCATGGTGGTGTCCTTCCGGTGGTGGTTCGTGGGGGTGTCGGAACGGGTGGTCACGCTCGGGCGGCACGCCGCGGGGCGGTCACTCGAGGTTGGCGTGCCGCGGCCACAGGTCGTCGGCGTCGTGACCGCTGCGCTGCCAGAGCGCGTGGAACAGGGCGTCCCCGAGGAGCACGACGCCCTGCTCGAAGAGGCTCCCCGCGTACTGCGCCGAGGCCGTGCCGGAGCGGTCGGTCTTCGTCGCCGCGGGCAGCACGAGCGTCGTGTCCGCGAGGGCCGCGAGCGGGGAGTCGTCGGTCGTGCTCACCGCGAGGACCCGCGCGCCGACGTCGACCGCGGTGCGCGCGGCCTGCACGATGCCGCTCGTCGTCCCGGAGCCGCTCGCGACGAGGAGCACGTCGCCCCGCTCGATCGCGGGGGTCGTGACCTCGCCGACGACGTGCACCTCGAGCCCGAGGTGCATGAGGCGCATCGCGGTCATCCGGAGCGCGAGCCCCGACCGGCCCGCGCCGTGCACGAACACGCGCTCGGCGTCGGCGAGCAGCTCGAGGGCGCGCTCGGACGGGGCGTGGTCGGCGTCGAGGACGGCGTCCGCCAGGTCCTGGAGCTCGTCGGCGATGAGCTCCAGGGCGTCGGCCGTCGTGGCGTCGTCGCCCGCGTTCCCGTGGTCGGCGGTGCCGGCGCCGTCGCCCGTGCTGCCGTGGTCGGCCGTGCTGCTGTTGTGCATGGCAACGATGCTGCTCCGGTGCGCCTGGGTCCGCCGCCGCCCGGCCGGGCTGCCCTCCCGTCCGATCGGGTGGGAGGGGGCCCCGTCACGGGGTGGGGCGGGTAGGTTCGGTCCCCGTGACCGACACCACCCGGACCCCCGCCAGTCGGCTCGCCGCCTCGGAGCACGCCCGCACCGTGGCCGAGCAGGCCGACCGACACGCGCTGACCCTCGAGTCCGTCCTCGCCGTGCTCCGCTCCCCGCGCCTGTCGGACGCGGCAGCCCGGACCGAGGCCGTCGAGATCGCCTCGGCCGCGCTCGTCGAACTCCGCACGGTGACGGACCGGCAGCGCAGCACGCTGCTCGAACCGGTCACGGGGGCGTTCTCACGGCTCCGGGCCGACCTGCGCCCGCTCGTCCGCTTCGGCGACCTCGACGTGCAGTTCGTCGAGCCGCCCGCGACCGGTCGGGCACTCCCCGGGGACGTCGCGCACGGGGCCCGCGCGATCGTCCGGACGGCCGTGCTCGCCCTCGTCGACGACGGCGTCGCGCGGCGGGTCCGGATCCAGTGGGACTGCGACGGCCGGAACCTGCTCGTGCAGCTCCGCGACGACGGCGCCGGCACGCTCGACGCCCACGACGACGCGGTCCGGCCGATCGCCGAGCGGGTCGTCGCCCTCGACGGGACCCTGCACGTCGACTCGACGCCCGGGTGGGGGTCCACGCTCGACATCGCGCTCCCCCTCGACCCCGCGCCCGGTGCCGTCGACGTACCCGAGGACGCCGACCTGACCGACCGCGAGCGCGACGTGCTGCGGCTCGTCGTCACCGGCGTGGGCAACCGCGAGATCGCCGACGGCCTCGGCATCAGCCCGAACACGGTCAAGTACCACGTGGCGAACCTGCTCCGGAAGCACGGTGCCCGCACCCGCGCGGAGCTCGCCGCCCTCGGCGCCCGCGCCTGACCGGTCGGCCGGCGTGCCGGCGTGCCGGCGTGCCGGCGTCTCCGTCCGCCGCGCCGATCGGCCGCGCGTCGTGTCTCCGTCCGCCGTGTGCTGGTGCGACGTGCTCGCGCACAACCGGAAGCACCTCGCACCACGTCGTTCCACGGCGCGACGTGCTTCCCGTTGTGCGGACGGCGGGGCCGACCCCCGGGGCCGCTGCCGGCCGGCGTCAGGCCGACGGCGCGAGCAGCTGGAACATGACGTGGTCGCGCCACGCCCCGTCGATGTGGATGTACTGCGGCGCGAGGCCGTACCGGACGAACCCGTTGCGCTCGAGCGCCCGCTGCGACGCGGTGTTCTCGGGCAGGGTCTCGGCCTGCACCCGGTGCAGCCCGAGCCTCCCGAACGCGTGGTCAACCGCGAGCCCGACCGCCCGCGTCGCGTGTCCCTGCCGGGTGCGGTCCGCGCGGACCCAGTACCCGAGCGCGCAGGACTGCAGCGCCCCTCGGGTGACCCCGCTCAGCGTGATGCGCCCGAGCAGCTCGCCGTCGTCGTCCGTGATGACGAACGGCACCGAGCTCCCGGTCTGCGCCGCCGCGAGCAGCAGCCCGATCGTGCGACGCTGTCCCGCCTCGGTGTAGTACTCGGGCGTCCGGCTCGGCTCGAACGGCCGCAGGTGGTCGGCGCTCGCGCGCACCACGGCCGCGAGTTCGGCGGCGTCGCCGGACTCGACCAGGCGGAGGCGGGTGCTCACATCCCGTCGCGCGGATCCGAGGGATGAAACGCGGTCAGGATCATCATCGCGTCTCACAATGGCAGGAGATCGAGACCGGGTGCGGACGCGTAGATCCGATCAGCGGCAAGGAGCGGAAGTTTCTTCGCGATCGCGCACGCAGCAACCCAACGGTCGGCAGTGTGCACCTTTGAATGGAGCGCATGACCCGAGGCCCGACAAGCGATCGTCAGGTCGACGAACGATGACAGCACTTCGGTATCGACGCCGATGGTCGGGTAAGCCTCCAGGGAACGCAACGCTTCACCGAAACGCCGTTCACCCCATCGAGCGGCGCGAAAGCCACTGATGAGTTCGGCCCGGGTCTGGAACGACAGCAACACCGGCCTCCCCGCGAGTGCACGTCGCCAGTCGTCAACCGGCACACCTCGGGCTGCGGCCGCCTCAGGAGAAACGATGACGTGACTGTAGACGTCGGTGTCGATGACGACCGGCCCGGACATCAGAGGCCCATCGCGTCGAGGAAGCTGTCCTGCTCTTCCCTGGTCAAGGCCAGTGCTTCCGCCGTTCCGAGTGACGCCTCGGGGCTGAGGATCTCTTCCACCGGTATCGCCCGTGCGAGCGCCGCACCCTTGAGGTGGTCAGGCGCGGGACGCACGACCGCTGAGCGGATGGCAACGACCTCTCCGCGCTCGTTCCGTTCTGCTGTCCCCTCCACCTGAACGCGGCGACCGATGAGCGCGGACGTCTCCGCAGCGGACCGGACCTTCGGAAGCGGGTATGCGATCCCGACGGCATCGCGAACCCGGAAGTCACCCGAGCGGATGTCGACCTTCTCGAGCCAACCTTCGATGACGACATCCTCCGCCTCTCGCAGCCCTGGCCGCCAGACGTCGGCGCGCAGCGACTCGGTGGACGCCTCTCCCCGAGACCTGCCATCAACGCGGACTTCGAGGCGCGGAGCGGCTCGCCGGAAGGCGGCGATCAGGTCTGCCACCGAAGCTGCGGTGCTCTCGTTGGCGTCCTGCGGGCGTTCGTTCACGAGAATTCCCGAGAGGAGGGCGTCGAAGCGTCGATCGAAGTCCTGCTCCTCAGCGAGGTCGAAGTCGAGCTTCGAGTGCTCGGACGCTCGCGTGACCTGGATCACCGTGCTCCCCGCGAACAGACCAGTCAGCCGGAGTTTCGACAGCCGCTCGACCTGCGCGGATGGGCGACCGCGATGCGCCGCGTCGGCAGCGACCCTCCCGACGCGGACTGCCACTTCCTGCAGCTTGCCGAGGATCTGCAGGACGTCGTCTACGTCGATTTCTCCCTGCGGGAGATCTGCATCGATCAGGCGAAAGTCGTACGACGAACTCATGAGCGATCTGCCCCTCCCGTGATCACAGCAAGCTGCGCGCCCCTGAGGACGGTCGCGGAGGGTGTGGGATTCGAACCCACGAGACATCACTGCCCACCTGTTTTCAAGACAGGCTCCATCGGCCGCTCGGACAACCCTCCAGCGACGCGACCACGTGGCGAGACGTGATCGCGTCCCGAGCAGTCTACCGGCCGCGTCGACCGCCGGCGCGGCAGCCCTGTCGACGGTCAGCGCAGCAGCGCATCGACCGTCAGCGTGGCAGCGCGTCGAGCGCCGCGGCCAGCCCGTCGTCGGCGACCCCGCCCGTGAGCTCGTTCCCGGCGTCGACGACGTCGGACGGCGCCTGCCCCATCACGACGCCACGGCCCGAGGTCGAGGCCCACCGCAGCATGTCGATGTCGTTCCGCCCGTCGCCCGCCGCCATGACGCGGGAGCGCGGGATGTCGAGCCACTCGCGGACCCGTTCCATGGCCGTGGCCTTCGTCACGCCCTCGGGAGCGATGTCGAGCCACGAGGTCCAGCCGACCGAGTACGAGACCTTGTGCAGGCCCATCCGCTCGACGACCTGCAGGAAGTCCTCGGTGTCGTGCCCGGGCGAGATGACGACGACCCGGGTGGCCTCGACGCCGAGCAGCTGCTCGAACGGCACGTGCTCGCCGGAGACCGTCATGGTGTCGTCGGGGAAGTTGCCGGAGAGCAGGAAGTGCCCGGTCTCGTCCTCGACGCCGAACGCCGCGTCGACGAGGGCCCCGTGGATGGTCTGCAGCACCTCGGTCGGGTCGAACCGCTCGACGTGCACGCGCTCGTACGAGCCGTCCTCGCGTCGCCCCAGGATCAGCGCCCCGTTCGCGCACACGACGTACTTCGGGCGGATGCCGATCCGGTCGAGCAACGGGATCGTCATGCCCTCGCTGCGGCCGGTGCTCAGCATGACCTCGTGCCCGGCGGCCTCGGCGGCGCGCACGGCGGCGGCGACGGGCTCGGTGATGACCCCGTCCTCGCGCATCGTGGTGCCGTCGACGTCGAGCGCAACGAGCCAGCGCTTCGTCCGCGCCGGAGCAGCGAGACCCGCGCCTGCACCCGCAACCGCGCCAACCACGCCGCCAGGAGCCGCGCCCGCGGCAACCGCGCCACCAGCAGCGTCAGCACCACCCGCAGCGGCAGCCCCGCCACCCTGCGCCGACCCGTCGACGAACCGTCCCTGCGCACTCATCGGGGTTCGATGACCTCGACGCCGCCCAGGTACGGCCGCAGCACCTCGGGCACGACGACCGAGCCGTCCTCCTGCTGGTGCGTCTCGAGGATCGCGACGATCCAGCGCGTGGTCGCGAGCGTGCCGTTCAGCGTCGCCACCGGGGCGGTCTTGCCGCTCTCGGTGCGGTAGCGGGTGTCGAGACGACGGGCCTGGAACGTCGTGCAGTTCGAGGTCGAGGTCAGCTCGCGGAAGGTGCCCTGCGTCGGGACCCACGCCTCGATGTCGTACTTGCGCGCGGCGCTCGTGCCGAGGTCCCCGCCGGCGACGTCGATGACGCGGTAGTGCAGCCCGAGGTCCTGCATCATCGACTCCTGCATGGCGACGAGACGCTGGTGCTCCGCCTCGGCCTGCTCGGGGAGGACGTACGAGAACATCTCGAGCTTGTTGAACTGGTGCACACGGAGGATGCCGCGGTTGTCCTTGCCCGCCGAGCCGGCCTCGCGGCGGTAGCAGGTCGACCAGCCGGCGTAGCGGATCGGGTCGCCCGACTCCGGGAACGACAGGATCTCGTCGGCGTGGAAGCCGGCGAGGGCGACCTCGCTCGTGCCGGTCAGGTACAGGTCGTCGGCCTCGAGCCGGTAGACCTCGGCCGCGTGCTCGCCGAGGAACCCGGTGCCCGCCATGGTCTCGGGGCGGACGAGCGTCGGGGTGATGAGCGGCTCGAAGCCGTGCTCGACGGCGCGGTCGAGTCCGAGGTTCATGAGCGCGATCTCGAGCCGGGCACCGAGGCCGCGGAGGAAGTAGAACCGCGAGCCGGAGACCTTCACGCCGCGCGGGATGTCGATGATGCCGAGGTGCTCGCCGAGGTCGGCGTGGTCCTTCGGCTCGAACGTGAACGACGGCTTCGTGCCGACGGTGCGGAGCGTGACGAAGTCGTCCTCGCCGCCCTTCGGCACGTCCGGCAGCACGACGTTCGGGATGGACCGGACGACGCGGTCGAACGACTCCTCGGCCGCGGTGACCTCGGCCTGCGCCTCCTTCACCTTCGCGGCGAGCGCCTGCGCCTGCTGCACGAGCGCGGCCTTCTCGTCCTTCGGGGCCTTGGCGACGGTCTTGCCGAACGCGTTCTGCTCGGCGCGGAGCGCCTCGAACGCGGTGATCGCGCTGCGTCGGGCGGCGTCCGCGGCGACCGCGTCGTCGACGACGGAGACGGAGGCGCCACGCGCCTCCTGCGAGGCCTTGATGACGTCCGGGTGGTCGCGCAGGAGCTGGAGATCGATCACCGGGTCATCCTACCCAGCGCAGGTCACGGCCCCTCGGCGGGACCGGGTGACGGACGGGAGGCGCGGTGCGGGCGTGCACCGCGCCTCCCGTCCGTCAGTCGGTCGCGTCCGTCGGCGGCTGGTCGCGCAGGGCGGCGACCATCCCGCGGAGCAGGCGGAAGGCCGCTGCGCGGCCCGCGTCGTCGAGGTCGCGCGTCATCCGCAGCTCGACGCCGCGGACGGCGGCACTCGCCTGCTCGCGCTGCCGGTGCCCGGCGGCGGTCAGCGTCGTCGGCTGGACCCTGCCCGCGGTGGGTGCGGAGCGCGTGACGACGCCGTCGCGCTCGAGTTGCTGGAGGAGCGTGTTCATGGACTGGCGGGTGACGAACGTGCCGCGCGCGAGCTCGGAGTTCGACAGGCCGGGGCGCTGGGCCAGCAGCTCGAGGCAGGAGTAGTGCGTGACGGTCATGCCGAGGGGGCGGAGGGCGTCCTCCATCGCGGCACGGAGGGCGCTGGCCGCCTGCTTGAGGACGTAGCCGACGGAGGTGTCGAGCTCGATGCGGTCGGCGCCTGGAGCGGCGTCGGGACCGGTGTCGGCAACGGTGTCGGTCCGGGTGGGTGCGGCGTGGTCGTCTTGACGCATGTCAGGAGTCTGACATAGGTTGTGCGTGTCAGGCATCTGACACGGAAGAAGGAGCACACCATGCCCACCACCGGGATCGACTTCACCTCGCTGCAGGTCCGCGACCTCGACGCCTCGCAGGCGTTCTACGAGCAGTACCTCGGACTCGTCCGGTCCCCCGCCGGACCGCCGCACGCCGTCGTGTTCCAGACCGAGCCGATCGCATTCGCCCTGCGCGACCTCGTGCCCGGGACCGACCTGACCGCCGGACAGCCGGCCCTCGGCGTCGCGCTGTGGTTCCACGCGACCGACGTGCAGGCCGTGCACGACGCACTGGTCGCCGACGGGCACACGATCGTCACCGAGCCGTTCGACGGACCGTTCGGGCGCACGTTCGCCTTCGCCGACCCGGACGGCTACACGATCACGCTGCACGACCGGCGCTGACGCGGGCGGAGCGGCGGGGCGGCGGGCGGCCGGGCGGTGCCGGTCTGCGCGGGCGGCCGTCCGCTCGCAGGGCCCGATCGGTAACGTCGAGGGCATGTCGACACCATCGGAGACCGCGCCCGCGGGCCAGGACGCCCTCCCGACCGAGCAGAAGACCGCCGCGGTCGTCTACAACCCGGTCAAGGTGCACCTGGAGACCCTGAAGCGCACCGTCGCGAAGCACGAGCAGGAGGCCGGCTGGGCCGAGACCCTGTGGTTCGAGACCAGCGAGGAGGACCCGGGCGGCGGCATGGCGAAGGCCGCCCTCGAGGCCGGTGCCGACGTGGTCGCCGCCGCCGGTGGGGACGGCACCGTCCGCGCCGTGGCCGAGGTCGTGCACGGCTCCGGTGCCGTGCTCGCCCTCCTCCCGAGCGGCACCGGGAACCTGCTCGCCCGGAACATCCCCGCGCCGATCGACGACATCGGCGCGAGCATCCGGACGATCTTCCGCGGCGAGGACCGCGCCATCGACTTCGGCGAGCTCGAGATCGAGCGGCCCGGGGGCGAGCGCGAGCAGTACGGCTTCGTCGTGATGGCCGGCCTCGGGCTCGACGCCCGCATGCTCGCGAACACCAAGCCGGAGCTCAAGAAGAAGGTCGGCTGGCTCGCCTACGTCGACTCGCTGTTCCGCTCGGTGCGGGACGCCGACGCATTCGAGTTCCGGTACCGGCTCGACGGGGACGGCAACCAGTCGGTCCGCGCGCACTCCCTGATCGTCGGGAACTGCGGCATGCTCCAGGCCGGCGCGACGCTGCTGCCCGACGCCGAGATCGACGACGGCGTGTTCGACGTCGTCGTCATGCGGCCCCGGGGCTTCTTCGGCTGGGTCCGCATCGGGGCCCGGGTGTTCTGGGAGAACGCGATCCTGCGCTCCTTCCGCCGCTCGAAGATCGGGCAGACCCAGGTCGGCAGGCGGATCGCGACCGCGGCCCGCGAGGAACGCCCCCTGCGCTACATCCGCGGCAAGGACTTCGTGGCACGCCTGGAGCGGCCCGACGAGTTCGAGATCGACGGCGACCCGGTCGGCGAGGTCGTCGCGTTCCGGGCGAGGATCGACGCCGGCGGCCTCACGGTGCGGGTCGCAGGTCCCCAGGACCAGACGCGGAACACCCGCCGCGTCGAGCACGACCACAGCTGACGGGGGCCGGGCGGGGCCGCTCGGGCCGGACGGGGTCGCGCCGGGCCGGGCGCGCTCCGCACAACGGAAGGCACGTCGAACCACGGGAATCCGTGGCGCGGCGTGCCTTCCGTTGTTCGTGAGCGCGTCGAACCAGCGCGCGGGCACCGGCGACGCGCTGCGCGACTCAGGCCGCGTCGGGGTCGGGCTCGGGCTCGCCCGAGACGATCGCGCGGAGCCAGTCCCGCGCCTCGACGAACGCCTCGTCGGAGTAGCGCGCCGACACCTCGGGGCGGAAGCCGTCGGCCCGCGGGTACGAGCCCAGGAACGTCACGCGCGGGCTGAACCGCCGCAGGCCGAGCAACGCGTCCGCCACCCGCTCGTCGTGCACGTGTCCGTCGAGGTCGACGACGAACCGGTACCGCCCGAGCTCGTCGCCGATCGGCCGCGAGGACAGCAGCCCCATGTTGATCCCCCGCGTGGCGAACTGCTCGAGCATGTCGACCAGGGCACCCGGGTGGTCGGCCGGCAGCTCGACGATGATGCTCGTCTTGTCGGCGCCCGTGCGCGGCGGGATCGCGAGCGTGCGCGACACCAGGACGAACCGGGTGACCGCGCTCGCGTTGTCGCCGATCGACGTCGCGAGCACGGCGAGGTCGTGGTGGTCGGTGATCCCCGGCGGGGCGACGGCGGCGTCGGCGACCGGGTGCTCGTCGAGCAGGGCCGTCGCGGCGGCCACGTTCGACGACGCCGGGATGTGCCCGTGTCCCCGCACGTTCGCCTCGAGCCAGTGGTGCGTCTGCGCGTACGCCACCGGGTGCGCGTTCACGGTCCGGACGTCGGCCAGGGTCGTGCCGTGCCGGGCGACGAGCACGAAGTCGACGGGGACGAGGTACTCCCCCACGATCCGCACGCCGGGGATCCGCGCGAGGGCGTCCTGCGTCGCGCTCACCCCGCCGTCGACGCTGTTCTCGATCGCGATCACCGCGCCGACCGAGCGACCGGTGACGACGTCGTCGAGCGCCTCGCCGACGTTGTTGACGCTGCGCCAGGGCTTGCCCGCGGCGGCCTCGACGAGCTTGAGCGCCGCCTCGGTGAACGTGCCGGCGGGTCCGAGGTAGGAGTACGTGTCGGTCGTCTCGGCGCGCTCGGTCATGCGGCGAGCCTACTGGTGTACCAGCACCGCCGACCCGCCCCGGCACGTCCGATCAGACCCGACCCACCCTGGCGCGCCTGGCCGGGCCCGACCCGCCCGACCCCGGCCCGTCCGGTCGGACCCCGCGCGTCAGGACCGGACGAGCAGCGTGTCCGAGTCGCCGTTCCGCCCGACGGTCCGGAACCCGACCCGCTCGTAGAGCATCCTCGCCCCGGTGTTGCCGTCCTCGACGCTCAGGCTGACGCCGGGCCACCCGGCCGCGCGTCCGGCGTCGAGCAGCCGGGCCAGGAGCGCACCACCGATCCCCCGCCCCCGCCCCCGCGGCTCGACCGCGATGGTGAGCTCGGGCACGTCTGCCGCCACGAACCCGTACCCGGGGTCGTCCTCGGGCAGGAAGCGCGCCCAGACCACCCCGACCGGCCCGTCGTCGTCGACCGCGACGACGCCGTGGTCCCGCGCGGGGTCGAAGCCCTGCCAGTAGTGCGCGAACTCCGGCCGGTCCAGGTCGGCGTCCGTGAAGGTCGCGGCCTTCCAGTTCATCGCGGCGAGCGTGGCACGGCGCAGCAGTTGCTCGTCGTCCGCGGTCACGGCACGGAAGCGCACGCCGTCGACCTCCGGCAGCGCGGCCGCTGCACTGCCGGGGACCGCCGCCCCCGCGCCGGGCTCCGCCCCCGCCTCCGCACCGGGCGCCGCCTCCCCGGCACCGGTCAGCCGCTGCTCGCACAGCACCTCGTCGTCACCCCGCGGGTACGTCAGCGCCGCGAACCGCCCCTCGGGGTCGAGGCGCTCGAGCAACGCCCGCGTGATGTCGTCGAGCTGCCCGACCTGCTCGTCGGTCAGGGCGTCGACGACGAACCGCCGTGCCGTGCGGACGTGGTCCGGGGCCGCGGCGACGATCGCGTCGTACCCGGCGTCGGTGAGCCGGACATCGGTGGCCCGCCGGTCGTCGACCGAGGGGCAGCGCCGCACCAGGCCGCGCTTCTCGAGCCGCGACACCACGTGCGACAGCCGCGGCAGGGACGCGTTCGTGGCCGAGGCGAGCGCCGACATCCGGAGCGTGCGCGACTCGGTCTCGGACAGCATCGCGACCACCATGTAGTCGAAGTGGGTCAGGTCGGCGTCCCGCTGCAGCTGCTGGTCGAGCGCCGCCGGCAGCAGCTCCATGACCGCGACGAGCTTCATCCAGGCGCGGAGCTGTGCACGCGTCAGCCACGGTGTCTCGTCGGTCATCCACCCATGCTAGCGATTGGTTGTCGATGCAACCAGTGCCGGACGCCGACGTGCAGCGAGCACACCGACCACGAGCGCGACGACGACGACCGCGAGCAGCACGCCCTCGACGACGAGCAGCCGCGTCGTGTAGTCGAACGGCAGCACCGTGGGGTTCTTCTGCCCGTGCGCCTTCGCGGCGATCTCGGGCACCACGACGAGGGCGAGCACGCTGCCGAGCACGACCGCCGACTGCACGACGACGAGCACCCAGGCGCGGAGCGACCGTCCCGCCCGGCGGAGCAGCAGCCCGACGCCGACGACGAACGGCGACAGCACGACGTCGTGGAGCACCACCGCGCCGAGCAACCACGTCGCCAGCCCCCAGATGCGGTTCGGTCGGACCGTCGTCACGAGGACGGTCGCACCGAACGCGATCACCAGCACGCCGAGCACGACGAGCACGATGCGTGCGGCTCTCATCGGATCACCTCGATCTTCCCGATCCACTTCGTCTGCAGCACGCCGGGTCTGCCGGGTGCGATGACCCGGGCCGGGAACCCGTGGTCGAGGTCGAGCGTCGCGCCGTTCACCTCGAGCGCCACGAGGGTCGTCGGATCGGCGGCGTACTCGGGCCCCATCTCGGTGACGCGGTACCCACCGCTCCGCTCGAGGCTCGTGATCCGCAGCGACGACGCCGGGTCGGCCTGGACGGCCGCGAGGAGGTCCCGCATCCGCACGCCCCGCCAGCTCGCCATCTGGCTCCAGCCCTCGACGCACGAGATCGGCAGCTCGGCGGTGTCGGTGCCGAGCGCGACGAGCTCCGCCCGCGAGAAGGACCGGGTGACGTCCGGTCCGACGACCGTGAGGGTCCAGTCGGCCGCCGTCGCACTCGCGAGCACCCCGGCGGCGCGTGCCGTGCGGTTCACCGGGAGCGCGTTCGGGCCGACGTGCCGCTGCCGCGCGCCGAAGACGTTGAGCGGTTCGAGCAGCCGGTTCGACTGCCCGGCGGTCAGGGCGACGACCCCGACGGTCGCGGCCGTCACGCCCGCCACGAACCCGCGTCGGGCGACCAGCTCACGACGACCGGTGGTCGCCTCGGTCGACGGACGGGAGGCCCGCCCCGCGTCCGTCGCGTCGGCCGACGGGCCGTCACCGGTCGGCGCAGCGTCCGGCGCGGCCTCCTGGGCGCCGCTGGCCGGCGCAGCCGGCCCGTCCACCCACCGCAGCACGCGTCCGGTCAGACCACGGGGGTAGGGCCCGACCGTCGGCACGGCCGCAGCGGACGCGCCGGCGGTGGGGTGCGCCTCCCGGCCGGTCGGCGGCAACAGCTCGCTGCCCACCGACGGGTCCACCACGAAGCGCCCCTCGGCGTCGTACGAGTCGCGCGCCCGCCAGTACCGCGCGATGATCCGCAGCTGCACACCCACGTGCAGCACGATCGAGCCGATGATGACGTAGGCCAGCGCGTTGTGCACCTGGCGGAACGGGAACGGCCACGGGTACCACTGGTACGTGTTCACCAGGCCGGTCGCGACCTGCACGAGCGCCGACGCGACGAGCACCGCGATCGACAGCCGTTCGAGCAGGTGCAGCACGCCCCGGACCGGCGGCACCTGGGCCAGCGCCGGCATCACGGCGTTCAGCTTCGCGAGCAGGAGCGGGATGATCGCGATGCCCGCGGTGATGTGCAGGCCCTGCGTGAACTGGTAGAGCTGCACCGGTCGGGTCGGGAAGCGCATGCCCGGCAGCGGGTCCTGGAGCAGGTGGCTGTAGACGCCGGTGACGAAGCAGACGAGGAACGCGACGCCGAGCAGTCGACCCCACACCACCGCCGAGCGGGCGTTCCGGTTCGGCGAGGCCATCGCGGCACGGGCGTCCAGCAGGAGCCGTCGCAGCACGGATAGCCTCGGGGCACCATGAGCCACCGACAGCGCGCCGCCCGACTCCTGCCGACCGTCCTGGCCGTCGTCGGCGTGCTGGTGCTCGCCGGTGTCATCGCCTACGGCGTCACGCATCTGGGGTTCCTCCGTGCCGGTCATCGTGCACCATTCGTAGGCTGGACGCTCATCGCTTGGACCGTCTTCGCAGGTGCGGCCCTCGCGCTCCGGTCCGTCCCCCGTGCGTGGGCGACCCGGATCGTCCTCGGCGGCGCGGTCGTCGTCGGGGTCGCGGCGCTCGTGGGACCGCCGAACACCAGTACCGACTCTGCCCGGTACGCCTGGGACGGGATCGTGCAGCACGCCGGGATCTCCCCCTACGCGCACACGCCGCAGTCCGGGGCGCTCGCCGGACTCCGGCCCGACTGGCTGTTCCCGGACAAGGTCGACGGCACGTGCAAGCCCCTCGAACCGCGGATGCGCGGCCTCGGCGACGGTGCCGACGGCCACTGCGTCGCGATCAACCGGCCGGACGTCGTGACGATCTACCCGCCGATGGCCCAGCTCTGGTTCGCCGGGGTGCGGGCGTTCGTCCCCGCCACCGCGCAGTACCTGCCGTTCCAGGTGGCCGGGCTGCTCGTGTCGCTCGGGGTCACGGTCGGGCTCGTCGCGGTGCTGCGTCGCGTCGGGCGGCCGACCTGGTGGGCCGCGCTCTGGGCCTGGTCGCCGCTCGTCGCGTCCGAGGCCGTCACGAACTCGCACGTCGACGTGGTCGGGGCCGCACTCGCGACGGCCGGCGTCGTGCTCATCGCCTTCGGCCGACCGATCTGGGGCGGGATCGCCCTCGGAGCCGCGACCGCGACGAAGCTCATCCCCGCGATCGTGTACCCGCCGCTGCTCTCCCGCTGGCGGCACTGGTGGGCGGTCCCGGTCGGCATCGCCGTGTTCGGCCTGCTCTACGTGCCGTACGTGCTGACGACCGGCGTGAAGGTGCTCGGCTACCTGCCCGGGTACCTCTCGGAGGAGGGCTACGAGGACGGCTCCCGGTTCGCCCTCGTGTCGCTGCTCGTGCCCGGCGACGGGGCGACGGTCCTGGTCGGGCTCGCCGTGCTGCTCGCCGCCGTGGTGTCGTGGCGCCTCGCCGACCCGGCGCGCCCGTGGTCCGCCGAGGTCCTGATGATCGGCGTCACGTTCCTCGCGGTGACGCCCCGCTACCCCTGGTACGCGCTGCTGCTCATCCCGTTCGTGGTCCTCTCCGGCCGGTGGGAGTGGCTGTCCCTCGGCCTGGCGATCGCCCTCCGCGGGGTGTGGCCCTCGGTCGACGCCTTCCGCTGGTGGCTCGGCGCAGCGGTCCTCGTGATCCTGGTCGTCACGCTCCTCCGCACCGACCGCGACACCTGGCGCCGGTGGGGCCGACGGCTCGACCCGCGGAGCTGGCGGGACGACGTCGGTGGCCACCGACCGTCGGCCGTGCCCCGCAGCACCGGCGTCGGCAGGTAGCATCGGCCCGGTGACGGCGAGGATCCTGCCCGCGACGGGCGACCGGCCCACGGCGACCGCCGTGCCCGCGGCCTCGCTGCTGCGCCGCGTGCGCGCCACCACCGCCGGGCTGACACCGCGCCCCGCCGACGACCCGTCGCTGGTCGACCGGTTCGGCCGCCGCGCCGTCGACCTGCGCGTCTCGCTCACCGAGCGCTGCAACCTCCGCTGCACGTACTGCATGCCGGCCGAGGGGCTGCCGGTCATCCCCTCCGACGCCCTGATGACCGCCGACGAGATCGACCGCCTGGTCGGGCTCGCGGCGCGCGACCTCGGCGTCCGCAAGGTCCGGTTCACGGGCGGCGAACCGCTCCTCCGCGCCGACCTGGCCGACATCGTCCGGCGGTGCTCCGCCCACGGCGTCGAGCTCTCGCTCACGACGAACGCCATCGGCCTGGCGAACCGGGCGCAGGCCCTGGCGGACGCCGGACTCCGTCGCGTCAACGTCTCCCTCGACACCGTCGACCCCGACGTCTTCGCCGAGGTCACGCGCCGCCCGTTCCTCGACCGCGTGCTCGAGGGCATCGCCGCCGCGGCCGACGCCGGGCTCGGCGTGAAGGTGAACGCGGTGCTGCTCCGCGGCGTGAACGACCACCTGGCGACCGACCTGCTCGCGTGGTGCCTCGAGCGCGGCCACGAACTGCGGTTCATCGAGCAGATGCCGCTCGACCCCGGGCACGCCTGGGACGGCGCGACGATGATCACCGCGACCGAGATCCGCGCGGTCCTCGGCGAGCGGTACGTGCTCACCCCGGACGAGGCCCCGCGCGACGGCGCCCCCGCCGAGCGGTACCGCGTGCACACCCGGGACGGCGCCCTGCTCGGGACCGTCGGGATCATCGCGAGCATCACCGAGTCGTTCTGCGGCGACTGCACCCGCACCCGCCTGACCGCCGAGGGCCACGTGCGCTCGTGCCTGTTCTCGGACGACGAGGTCGACCTGCTCGGACCGCTCCGCGCGGGTGCCGACGACGCCGTCCTGACCGACACCTGGCGCCGCGCGATGTGGGCCAAGCCCCGCGACCACGGCGACGACGTGGACGGCATCGTGCACCCGGCACGCGGCATGAGCGCGATCGGAGGATGACCGTGACCACCCTGCGCTTCTTCGCGGCGGCACGTGCCGCCGTCGGGACCGACGAGACCACGACGTCCGCGCCGACCCTCGACGACGCCCTGCGCGCCGTCACCGCCGCCGACGCCGAGCGCTGGACGGCCCTGCAGGAGCGCTGCTCCTACCTGGTCGACGGGGTCACCACGCGCGACCGCTCGACGTCCCTCGTCGGCGTCGGCACGGTCGACGTGATGCCGCCCTTCGCGGGCGGGTAGCGCTCAGCCCGCCGGTTCGTACACCGCGACCTCGTCCGGTGCGACCGTCATCCGGACGGTGACGCCCGGCGCCAGGCCGAGTGCGGCAGCCGTCACGACCGTCACGTCCGCCACGAGGTCGGCGGTGCGCACGCGCACGAGGCCGTCCCGCGGCTCGAGCGCGGTCACGGTGCGTCCCGGCCCGGTGCCGTCCCGGCCCACGCGGACGGCCGTCGGGTGCAGCGCGGCCACGACGGGTCGGCCGGGAGGCACGGTGCGGGTCGACGACGCCAGCTCGCCCCCGCCGTCGAGTGCGATCCCCGCCGCGGTGGCGGTCCCGCGGACGAGCGCGAGCCCGGAGAAGGACGCCGCGAACGGCGTCCGCGGGTGCCGGAGCACCGCCTCGACCGGCCCCTGCTCGACGACGCGGCCGTCCTGCAGCACCACGACGCGGTCGGCGAGCGCGACGGCCTCGAGCGGGTCGTGCGTGACGAGGAGCGTCGGCCGGCCGGTCCGTGCGGTGGCGAGGGCCTCGCGGACGGCCGCGCGGGCGTCGAGGTCGAGCGCCGAGGTCGGCTCGTCGAGGAGCAGGACCGCGGGGTCGGTGGCGAGGGCCCGGGCGATCGCGACGCGCTGGGCCTGCCCGCCGGAGAGCGTCGCCGGCGCCCGGTCGCCCAGCCCGGCCACGCCGACCAGCGCGAGGGCCGTGGCGGCCCGGTGCCGCGCCTCCCGTCCGCCCGCCCCGGCAGCGCGCGGACCGAAGGCGACGTTGTCGGTGACGGACAGGTGCGGGAAGAGGTCGGCCCGCTGCGCGACGAGGCCGGTGCGGCGGCGGTGCGCGGGGAGCCGGGCGAGGTCGCGACCGTCGAGGTGGACCGTGCTGTCCGTGCCGCGGAGGAGCCCGGCGACGGTCTCGACGACCGTGGACTTGCCGGCGCCGTTCGGACCGACGAGCGCGACGCACTCGTCGGGGCCGACCGTGACGGTGACGTCGACGCCGCGGGACGGGTCGACGACGCGGGCGTGGAGTCCCGCTGCCGGCGAGGTCACGCGACCACCGCCCGGGTGCGCAGCGACGTGACCCCGATGACGACGACCGCGACGACCACGAGCACCAGGGCGAGCGCGACCGCGGTGTCCGGGTCGACCTCGCGCTGCAGGTAGACCTCGAGCGGGAGGGTCCGCGTCACGCCCTGCAGGCTGCCCGCGAAGGTGAGCGTGGCGCCGAACTCACCGAGTGCCCTCGCGCCGCACAGCACCAGGCCGGAGACGATGCCCGGCAGGACGCGCGGGGTCGTCACGGTGAGGAACGTGCGGGTCGGTCCGGCGCCGAGCGTCGCCGCGACCCGCTCGTACCGGTCGCCACCGACGCGCAGGGCACCCTCGACGCTCGACACGAGGAAGGGCATCGACACGAACACCTGCGCCATCACGACGGCCGTCGTGGTGAACGCGATGCGGAGTCCGTGCTCGTCGAGGAACGCGCCGAGCACGCCGAGCCGCCCGAACGCCGCGAGGAGGGCGAGGCCACCGACCACCGGCGGGAGCACGAGCGGCAGGAGCACGAGGGCGCGGAGGACCCCGACCCACCGGGCCGTCGAGCGGGCGAACAGGACGGCCAGGGGGTAGCCGAGCACGAACGCGATGCCCGTGGTCGCGGCGGCGGTGCCGAGGGACAGCCCGAGGGCCGTGGTGGACGCGGGCGAGGTGACGAGTGCGACGAACGAACCCCAGTCGACGCGGCCGACCATCGCGAGGACGGGGACGACGACGAACAGGCCGCCGAGGGCCGCGGGGACGGGGAGCCACCACGGGACGGGCAGGCGGGGGCGGGTGGTGCGGCGGCGGCGGCGCTGGTGCCCGCCCGTCGTCGGGCCGCCGTCCTGCGCCGTCACCGGGCCGGGGTGCCGAAGCCGGCGTCGGTGAGGACCCGGCGGCCGGCGTCGGAACGGACGTACGCGGCGAAGGACGCCGCGAGGGCCGGGTCGGCCGCGTCGTCGAGCACCGCGATCGGGTACGTGTTGACGACCTTCGCCGCCGCGGCGAACCGCACGCCGTCGACCCTGCCCGCGGCACCGCGGACGTCGGTCACGTAGACGAGCCCGGCGTCGGCCTGCCCGGACTCGATCTTGCCGAGGACGTCGGTCACGGATTGCTCCTCGCTGACCGGGTGCAGGTCGACCCCGGAGGCCCGCTCGACCGCGGCCGTCGCGGCACCGCAGGGCACCGGGGCGGCGCACGTGACGAGCTGGACGTCCCGGGCGGTCAGGTCGCGGAGGTCGTGGATGCGGAGCGGGTTGCCGGGGGCGACGGCGATCTCGAGCGTGTTCGTGGCGAAGTCCTGCGGCCAGCCGTCGGCGAGGTCCCCCGCCGACAGCTTCCGGATCGTGGCCTCGTCGGCGGTCGCGACGACGTCGGCGGGCGCGCCGTTGCGGACCTGCGTGACGAGGTCGCTCGACCCGGCGAACGAGAACTGCACCGTGGTGCCGGGGTGCGCCTGCTCGTACCGCTCGCCGAGGGTCGTGAAGGTGCGCTGCAGCGAGGCGGCGGCGAGCACGGTGATCGTGCCCGTGGGGCCGGTGGACGGAGTGGGGCCGGCGGGGTCCGCGGTCCGTGCGCTGCCGCCGGTCGTCGCGGCCTGGGTCGAGCAGCCGGCGAGGGCGAGCGACGCCACGGCGACGAGGACGGCGACACGCAGGAGCGGCTTCACAGGGCGATCCTAGCCGCAGGTGCGGTCGTCGTGGTGTTCCACGGTCGCGCGGTCGTCGTGGTGTTCCCCGCGCGCGCGGTCGCCGGGGGTGCCGACCACCCGCCGCTCGTTCAGTCGGACGCGGACCGGTCGGCGGTCGGACGTCCCTCGTGCCGCCAGGCCGTGATGCCGCCGTCGAGGACCACGGCGTCCCGCCCCTCGGCCGCGGCCGCCCGGGCCCACGCGGTGGCCCGACCGCCGCTGGCACACACCACCACGACCACGAGCGTCGAGTCCCCCGCAGCGGTCCCGGCGGCCGGGTCGAGGTCGGTCGGTCGCACGGAGCCGGGGACGATCCCGGTCGCCAGCTCCTCCTCGGTGCGGACGTCGACGAGCACCACCCGCCGCGCCGGGTCGTCCAGCCACGCGGCCAGCCCGGCCGGCGACACCCGTGCCGGCTCCGGCAGCGCCGATGCCTGCGGGCGCCGCGACCCCGGTCCGCGCCGCAGCGGGCTCTCGGTCCACCGCCAGCGTCGGGCGTCCACCGTGAGCACGCGGCCGAGCAGCGGTTCACCGAGTCCCGCGACCAGGGCCGTCACCTGCGCCGCCATCACGGAACCCACGGCACCGCAGAGCGCGGGCAGCACGCCGTCCCGCGCGCAGGACCCCTCGTCGGGCAGTGCGTCGGGGTGCAGGTCGTGGAAGTCGACCGGCTCCGGTGCGGCGTCGTGGAAGACCGAGACCTGGCCGTCGTAGCCGAGGACCGTGCCCCACACGAACGGGACCCCCGCACGGGCGCAGGCGTCGGACACCGCCCGGGTGACCTCGACGCTGTCGGCCGCGTCGACCACGACGTCGTGCCCGGTCACGTGCTCGGGGCGGAAGTGCTCGGCGAGCGCGACGACCTCGACGACCGGGTCGACCCCGCGGACCCGTGCGGCGGCGACCTCGGCCTTCGGGCGGTCCACGTCCGCCAGCGAGAACAGGGTCTGCCGCGCCAGGTTCGACGCGTCGACGACGTCGTGGTCGACGATCGTGATCCGCCCGAGGCCGGCGCCGGCGAGCAGGGTGAGCACGGGCGAGCCGAGGCCGCCGGCACCGACGACCAGGACCCGCGCCGCGGCGAGGGCGTCGAGCGCGGACCGGCCCGCGCCGGGGAGCACTGCCGTGCGGGACGTCACCGCACGCCGCGCGTCCCGGGCCGCGAGGGCGTCGGCGCCGTCGGTGGTCACCGGCCTGCCTCGACGACGTCCGGGACCTCGACGGTCACCATCGTCGCCTTCACCGAGGCCACGGCGACCGACCCGACCTCGAGCCCGAGGTCGCGCACCGCCTCGGCGGTCATCAGGGACACGACGCGGTTCGACCCGGCCTGCAGCTCGACCTGCGCGACCAGACCGTCCACGACCAGGTCCGTCACGATCCCCACGAACCGGTTCCGGGCGGAGCTGCGGACGCCCGACGGGTCGTCCAACCCGGCGTCCCGCCCCCGCACGTACGCGGCGAGGTCGCTGCCCGCGACGACCGTGCGCCCCGCGGCGTCCTCGGCACGGGGCAGCGCGCCGGACTCCACCAGGCGGCGGACGGTGTCGTCGCTGACGCCGAGGTACCGTGCGGCGTCGCGGATGCGGAGTGTCGTCATGGTGGACGCGACCCTACGGCATGGCGAACTCTCACGCAGACCGGTCCGGTACCGGGCAGCCGTCCAGCCGACCCCGCTACCGTCCTGAGCGTGAGCACACCCCAGACCGGTAGCATCCGCGTCCCCGCGTCCGCGGGCGTCGCGCCGGTCCGGTCGCGCCTGCGCACCGGTTCGGCGGCCGTCGGACTCGCCCTCGTCCGCACCCCCGAGCTGACGATCGGGGCGTTCGGCGTCCTCGTCGCCGCGGCCTTCGCCTGGGTACCCTCGCTCTGGTACGACGAGGCCGCGACCGTCACGAGCGCGCAGCGCAGCTGGCCGCAGCTCTGGGCCGAACTGCACTCCGTCGACGCGGTGCACGGTCTGTACTACGCGATGATCCACGCCTGGTTCTGGCTCGTCGGGTACACCCCGTTCACCCTCCGCTTCCCGAGCGCCCTGGCGATCGGGGTCGCGGCGGGGCTGATCGTCGCACTCGGCCGTCGTCTGGGCGGTCGACGGCTCGGCATCACGGCCGGCCTGGTCTTCATCGCCCTCCCCCGCGTCCAGTGGGCCGGTTCCGAGGGACGCCCCTACGCCACCGTCACGACGCTCGCCGTCTGCCTGACCCTCGTCGGCCTCACCGCCGTCCGACGGACCCGCACCGGTCGGAGCCTGCGCTGGTGGATCGCCTACGGCGCCGTGGCGCTCGTCGCGGTCACCTTCAACGCGTACCTCGCCCTCGCCGTCGTCGCGCACGCCGTCGCACTGGGCTGGACCCTGCTCGCCGAGCGCCGCTCCGGCCGTGGCCCGGCACCGCTCGTCACCCGCGACGTCGTGGTGCGCTGGGCGGTGGCCGCGGGCATCGCCGCCGTGGCCGTCTCGCCGCTCGTGCTCGAGATCACCGCGCAGTCGAAGCAGGTCGGGTGGATCGGCCCGATCAGCGAGCGGACGATCCCGCAGGTCTTCGCGACCGCCTGGTTCGGTGGCTCGGACCTGTACGCGGCCGTCGCGTGGGCCCTGATGGTCGTCGGTGTCGTCGCCGCGGCGGTCCAGGTGCACCGCCGCTCGCCCTCGGTGCGCGCGCTCCTGCGTGCCCAGGCCGTCCGGGTCGCCCTCCCCCTCGTGGTGCTGCCCACCGCGGTTCTGCTCCTGGCGACCGCGTTCGGCAAGCACCTGTACACGCCGAAGTACGCGTCGCTGAGCCTGCCGTTCGTCGCGCTCCTCATCGCCCTCGCCATCACGCTCGTGCGGCCCAAGGCACTGCTCGGCGCCGCGCTGGCCGTGTGCCTCGTGCTGAGCATCCCGACCGCGAGCGCCGTCAAGATGCCCCGCGCCAAGCAGGACTCGACCTGGGCGAACGCCGCCTCGATCGTCTCCGCGGAGCGTGCCGGGCGTGCGGGTGCGAACGAGGGCGTCGTGTTCGGCAGCGTCTACGGCCACCCCGGCACCACGGCCGACATCATCCGGATCTCCTACCCGTGGGCGTTCACCGGCATGACCGACCTCGGCGCGCGCAAGATCGGCGCCGAGACCGGGGTGCTGTGGAACCAGAACGGCGACCTCGCCACGACGATCCCCGAGCGACTCGGCGAGATCGACACCGTGTGGTTCGTCGGCGGGACCCCGAAGGCGCGGAACATCGAGCCGGAGACCGCCGCGGTCCTGGCGGAGCACGGCTTCCACGCCGAGCAGCACTGGAAGACCGGCCGCGTCGTGCTGACGGAGTACGTCAAGGGCTGACCCCCGCCGTCAGGGCCCGGGCGCCGTCGTCACTGGTGGACGACGCGCGCGCCGTGCACCGGCCCGGTCGCCCGCAGCGCCACGAACCCGGCGGCGCTCAGTTCGACCTGCACCTCGAGCGCGGTGTCCCGGTCGGCGACCAGGAACGCCACCGTCGGCCCGCTCCCGGACACGATGCCCGCGAGCGCGCCGGCCTTCTCGCCGACCTCGAGCGTCGCCGCCAGGGCCGGCTGCAGCCGCATCGCGGGGGCCTGCAGGTCGTTGTGCAGGCAGTCCGCGAGGAGGCCCGGGTCACCCGCCCGCAGCGCCTGCAGCACGTGGGCCTCGACCACCGGGGTCGTCGGCGCGGGCGCGATGTCCGCCCGGTACCGCTCGCGGTGGGCGTCCAGCGCGCGGTAGACCGCCGGCGTGGACAACCCGGAGTCGCTCAGCGCGAGCACCCAGTGGAACTCCCCCTTGGCGAGCGCCGGGCTCAGCTCGTCGCCGCGGCCGGTGCCGACCGCGGTCCCGCCCGCGAAGGCGAAGGGCACGTCGGCGCCGAGCCGGGCCGCGAGACCGAGCAGCTGGTCGCGCCCGAGCGCGGTGCCCCAGAGCGTGTCGACGGCGAGCAGGGTCGCAGCCGCGTCGGCCGATCCGCCGCCCATGCCCCCGGCGACCGGGACCTGCTTGTCGATCGTCAACCGCACCCCGCCGCGGTGTCCGGACGCGTCGGCGACCATGCGGGCCGCCCGGATCGCGAGGTTCGACTCGTCGGTCGGCACCCCGCTCGTGTCGATCGGGCCGGTGAACCGCACCGAGAAGTCGTCGGCGTGCTCGGCGGTGACGTCCTCGTACAGCGAGACCGCCTGGTACGCGGTGGCGACGTCGTGGTACCCGTCGTCCTGCAGCGCCCCGACGGACAGGTACACGTTGATCTTGCCGGGGGCGCGTACCCGTACGCGGGTCGGAGCGGCCGGCGTGGTCATGGCACCAACCTATCCTCCCGACGACGGACCGCCGTCGCACGCTGCGCCGACGGACCGCGCACGCCCGCGACTCAGACGGTCGGCCGCACCAACGGGATGACCTGCTCGCCGAAGCGCTCCATCTCCTCGGCCTGCGGCGAGAACTGCAGCAGGAGCGTGTCGACCCCGGCGTCCTCGAACGCGCGGATCCGGTCGGCCACCTGCTGCGGCGTCCCGACGAACCCGGGACGCAGGCCACGGTTCGACACCGAGTAGTCCTCGAGCGAGGGCACGTGCTCGAGCTGCGACTTCGAGATGAAGTCCTGGTACGACTCGTACGCCTTCCCGTGCTGCACGTCGGTGATGCGCGCGAGCTCGGCCTGTGCCTCCGCCTCGGTCTCGCGCACGATGACGTACGCGGCCATGCCGAACGCCTCGAACGGCGCGGCCCCGGCCTCCTCGCGCCGACGTCGCATCTCGGCGATCTTCGTCCGGAGCTCGTCGACCGTGCCGCCGTGCGTCAGGTACGCGTCGGCGAAGCGGGTGATCGCGCCCTTGCCCGCCTCGCTCTCGCCGCCCGCGTAGATGCGCGGCGTGACGCGGGGCTTCGGCTCGAGGTGCGCGTTCTGCACGTCGTAGTACTCCCCCGAGAACGAGAACGGCGTCTCCGCCCACAGTCCCTTGAGGATCGCGACGAACTCCTCGGTGCGCGCGTACCGGTCGTCGTGCTCCGAGAAGATGCCGCCGTACTGCCGTGCCTCCTCGGCCCACCAGGCGCTCACCACGTTGAACGTGAACCGCCCGCACGAGATCTCGTCGATCGTGGCCGCCTGCTTCGCGGTCACGGCCGGCAGGTGGTAGCCGGGGCGCATCGCCGCCATGATCTCCAGGCGCTCGGTCGTCGCCGCGAGCGCCGCCGCGAGGGCCCACGCCTCGAGGCTCGGCGCCGCCGTCCCCTTGATGTCGTTGAGGTTGAGCTCCGGCACGAGCGTCAGGTCGAAGCCGATGCGCTCGGCGCGCTGCGCGAGCCGCTTCACGTAGTCGAACGTGACGGGCATCGCCTCGTCCTCGACGTTGCGCAGCCAGCCGCCGAAGAGCGGGGTCCAGTATCCGAATCGCACGAGTGGTTCCTTGCTGGTGGGGAGTGACGGCCGGGAGGCGCGGGGCGGGCCCGACCCGCGCCTCCCGGCCGGTGGTGGGACGGACGGGAGGCACGGTGCGGCGCCGCGCCGCGCCTCCCGTCCGGTGGGTGGTACCGGATCAGGCGGTGGTCGCGGCCGCCGCGTACTCGCGCTCGAGGAGCGCGCCGGTGAAGCGCGCGATCGCGCGCGGGCCGGAGACCGGCGCGACCGCCTCGACGGCGGGGTTGTAGTTCGTGTTCGTGTTGATGTCGTACACGACGGTGCGGCCGTCGGTGGTCTCCATGAACTCGACACCGGCGATCGCGATGCCCTGCTCGGCGAGGAACGTGCGCAGGCGCTGCACGAGCGGGTGCTCGGCGGTGACCTCGTCCCGCAGGCTGAAGGCCGGGGGTGCGCCGGGCGTCCCGGTGCCGGGCACGTCGCAGACGGCTCCGGCGATGACCTGGGGGGTGTCCGCTCCGGACGGTACGGCGCACGCGTCGGCCGGGCAGAGCTCGAAGCTGCCGGCGCTCGTGTCGACACGGACGGCGTAGACGAACTCGCCGCCGACGAACTCGGCACGCGTGATGAACGGCTCGCGCGCGGTGAGGTACTCCTGCAGCAGTGTGATGCCGTCGACGGGCGCCTCGAACTCGGGGCTGCCGACGTACGCGTCGAACTCGGCGAGCGAGTCGAAGCGGCGGACCCCGAGGCCCTTGCCGCCCTGGTTGTGCTTCGTGATGAACGGCACGTCCTGCCCGCCGGTGAAGTCCCGGGCGGCCGCCGAGAGCTGCTCGGTGCCGAACACCGCCGTGGTGCGCGGCACGTCGAAGCCGGCGGCCCGCAGGAGTCCGTGCTGGGCGACCTTGGAGACCTCGAGCTCGAGGACGTGGCTGCCGCCGACGACCGTGCGACCGGCCCGCTCGAGCCAGCCGAGGACCGCGCGGGTGTACTCCTTGCTGTGCTCGTGGCCGCGGGTGTGGCTGCTCGCCGACATCCGGCTCCAGTACACGCCCGGCTCCGGATCGGCGCCGAGGTCGATCCCGCCCTCGGTCAGCAGGACCTCCTGGACCGGGACGCCCTCGGCTGCGAAGGCGGCGGCGAGCGGCGGGAACCACTCGGGGTTCTCGTGGATGACGTACACGCGCGGAGTGCTCACCGCCCCACCCTAGGCACGGGTGGTCGGGCGGTGCCAGGAGTGTGACGCGCCGTTGCTTCGGCTCGGTGATGTTCTGGAACATCAGTACGGTTGCGTGGTGCGCCTCATCTTCATCGACGAATCAGCGAGGGATGACGACTTCTACTTCTTCGGCGCGCTCGTCGCCGACGCCGACGCGATCAGGTCCATCGAGCGGGGGTTCGACGACATCGGCCGACTGGTGGCCGCACATGTCGGAGGCTTCGAGCCGGATGCGGAGTTCCACGGAGTGGAGATGTTCCACGGCGAGGGTCCGTGGAAGGGAGTCCCCGTCGGGTGGCGGGTCAAGGCGTGCACCCTGGCTGCGAAGGTCCTGGCGCGATCCTCGGCCTCGTACGTCCTCCGCGGCATCGACCTGCAGGCCCACCGCCGCCGCTACGGCTCACGCGCATTCCCTCCGCACCTCCTCACTCTCGCCCAGCTGCTCGAGTGCGTGCACGAGCGGCTGGGCTCGCTGGACCGCAGCGATGGTCTCGGTCTCGTGCTCGCAGACGAACACCACTCGGCGGCGGGCGCTCGCCGGAGCCTCCGGAGTTTCAAGGTCGAGAGCGTTCCCGGCTACACGAAGAAGCCGCTCACCCGGATCGCGGACACGATCTACTTCGGCCCCTCGCACGAGAGTCGCATGCTGCAGGGAGCAGACCTGGCGACCTACTTCATGAACCGCTCACGAACAGTTGTCGAGAAGGACGAGCGGGCGGCCGCAGCAGTCGCGAAGATCGTGGCGATCCTCGAACGGATCACGATCGTGGACTACGTCTGGGCACCGTGAGACCGGGATGATCCTGATCCCGAACGACACAACGCCCCGCCGATGGCGGGGCGTTGGCTGGGTGCGGGAGGCTCTGCAGCGTCCTGCTCCTCCATCATATCACCGGCTCCCCACGACGCTCGGCGACGTGCTGCAGTCCTACCGCGCCGGTTCGGAGCCGAACTGCTGGGTGCCGAGGACGCCGAGGAGTTCGAGCTTCTGAGCGTCCTCGCTGCCCGGGGGCGCGGTGAACAGGAGCAGGGCCTGTGCCTGGTCGTCGGTGTGCAGGACCTGGCAGTCGACGGTGATGCGCCCGAGCTCCGGCTGCACGATCGTCTTGTTGTCCGACCACCGGGTCGCGACCTCGTGCCGCTCCCAGAGCTCGCGGAAGGCGGGGCTCCGGTCGAGCAGGTCCGCGATCAGCTCGGTGGCGCGGCGGTCGCCCGGACCCGCGAGGCCGACCGCTGCCCGCAGCGACGCCACCACGACGCACCCGAGCCGGTCGTGCTGCTCGGGGGCGTACTTCGCGAGCTCCGTCCCCGTCACGAACCAGCGCCACGCCTGGTAGCGCTCGTTGCCGGGTAGGCCGACCGAGGTGCCGAGGAGGGCGGTCGCCAACCGGTTCTCGACGAGCGTCTCGCCGAGCAGGCTGACGACGATCGCCGGGGTGTCCTCGAGGCGGTCGAGCACCCGCAGGATCGCCGGGTCGACGTGGTCGCTACGGTGCATCCGGACCGGGGCGGTGTGACCGGCGAGGTGGAACAGGTGGTCCCGTTCGTCGAGGCTGCACCGGAGCGCCCGGGCGATCGCCGCGACCATCTGCTCGGAGGGCTGGGGGCCGCGCTGCTGCTCGAGCCGGGTGTAGTAGTCGACGCTCATGCCGGCGAGTGCGGCGACCTCCTCGCGGCGGAGGCCGGGCGTGCGGCGGCGGGGTCCGGTGCCGAGTCCGACGTCGTCCGGGCGGAGCGTCTCGCGGCGGCGTCGGAGGAAGTCGGCGAGAGCGGGACGGTCCATGTGCCCATCGTGCCGCCTGGGCCACGGTCGAGCCAGGGATCGCCGGTCCCCCGATGCGCGCGCCCTGGTGGCCGCCCGTGCGGCGGAGCACGCTGGAGCGCATGGACACCACGAACAGCACCGTCTTCATCCCCGGCGCCACCTCCGGCATCGGGCTCGCCCTCGCCCAGCGCCTGCAGGCCGCCGGCAGCACCGTCGTCATCGGCGGCCGTCGGCAGGACCGGCTCGACGCCCTGGCCGCCGAGCACGGCTTCGACACCGTGGCGGTCGACGTCGCCGACGCCGCGTCCGTCCGCGAGGCCGCGTCCGCCGTGCTCGGACGCCACCCCGACCTCGACACCCTCGTGACCATGTCGGGCATCATGCGCAACGAGGACCTGCGCGACCCCGGGCACATCGACGACGCCGTCGCGACGATCGAGACGAACCTGCTCGGCACCATCCGCCTCATCGACGCGTTCCTGCCGCACCTGCTCGCCCGACCGACCGCGACCGTCGTCACGGTCTCCTCCGGCCTGGCGTTCGTGCCGCTGACCGCCACCCCCACCTACAGCGCGACCAAGGCCGCGGTGCACTCCTACACGCAGGCGCTCCGGCAGCAGCTCGTCGGATCGGACGTCGCGGTCGTCGAGCTCGCGCCGCCCGCCGTCGAGACCGACCTGATGGGTGGGCAGGACTTCGGCGGGATGCCGCTCGACGTCTTCGCGGACGAGGTCATGACGCTGCTGGCCTCGGGGGCCGACGAGGTCCTGGTGGAGAACGTGCAGCCGCTGCGGTGGGCCGAGCGTGACGGGACGCACCGGCAGATCCTCGAGGCGATGGCCGGCCGCGGGCACTGAGGCCGCGGGCGCGCGTCGGGCGGGCGCCGCGCGCGGTTCGCGCTGGGCGGGCGCGCCTTCGCACAAGGGAAAGCACGTCGCACCACGGAATTCCGTGGTGCGACGTGCTTCTCGTAGTTCGGGAGCACGTCGCGCCACGGCGGCTTGGGAGCACAGCTCGACGAGCACGGACGCCGGTGACCCCGCATCCCGGTGAGCACGCGGTTCAGCTCGACCGTCCGCGATGACGTCGTGCGGCGTCGACGTTGTCGGCGTCCACGAGCAGGGGCAGCGTCCCGGCGTCGACGACACCCAGGCCCGGATCGACGCTGACGAGCGCGTCTGCGTCGACCGCGACTGTCGTGGCGACCTGGATCGCACCGCTCGCCGTCAGACCGTACCGGTCCACCAGCGCCTCGACGTCGTCAGCGACCTCGTCCACCCCCACCCAGTGCACGCGTGTCGTCGACTTGACCGTCTCCCACTCGACGAGCAACCCGCGTCGCCCCATCGAGTAGGCGGACTCGATCATCTCCAGCTCGGAGAGGCCGTTGTAGAAGCAATCGGTCGCCATGAGGTCCAACCGCTGCAGGAACGCCGCCGCCGCACTGTGCCCGCAGACGGTCGTGTCGATCGCCCGTCGGAGGAACCAGGAGTCGAGGACGACCCTGCGCGGCACGTCGACGTACTGCTCGAACGCGAGCACGCCACGCGCGCCCGGGTCGTCGAACGACGGCATCCGTGATCATCCTCGGCGGAGGAGCCGAGAGGTCGGCGTGAACTCCCTGTCCGACGCGAAGGTGTTGAGCGCTCGGTGCAGGCGGGCCCGGCGCTCCTCTGGCGTGCCGACGGGCGCGGGCGTCCGCGCCGTGATGGCGTCGATCTCCTCGCGCGAGAAGACCCGCGTACTGGTCGGCCTTGTGCGGCGGGACGCGGCCAGGGCAGGGTCGGTCGTCGTCATGGGTGCTCCTTTCGATGAGGTGGAGCGACCGTACCCAGCGTCGTTCCTGAACCACGAACATGTTGTATTCGTGACTCCAGGTCTCCGTGCCAACGGGACGCCGGGCCTCCGAGCCTTCGCACAAGAGGAAGCACGTCGCACCACGGGTTTCCGTGGTGCGACGTGCTTCTCGTTGTGCGGGAGCACGTCGCGCCACGGCGGGACCACGGCACCGGGACCACGGCGCCGGGGGCGCGGGTACCGGGGGCTCCGCGAGCGCAGGAGCGCACCGCGCCGCGCGGAGAGCGCCCCGCGGCCGGACCGGGGCGCACGGGCCGGTCAGGACGCGGCGAGCACCGCCGGACCGGGGCGCACGGGCCGGTCAGGACGCGGCGAGCACCGCCCGACCGGGTCGTGCGGGCCGGTCAGGACGCGGCGAGCACCGTCCGACCGAGTCGGACGAAGTCCTCCGGCGCGAGCGCCTCACCCCGAGCCGTGGAGTCGATGCCGGCAGCGGTGAGCAGCTCGGACGCCCGGGCACTGCTGCCGAGCACGCCGGACAGGCTCTGCCGCAGCATCTTCCGGCGCTGCTGGAACGCTCCGTCGACCAGGGCGAACACCTGCGCGCGCAGCGTCTCGTCGCCTGGCTGGTCGTGCCGGTCGAACCCGACGAGCACGCTGTCGACGTTCGGCACCGGCCAGAACACCTGGCGGCTGATCTGCCCGGCGGTGGACCAGGAGCCGTACCAGGCGGCCTTGACGCTCGGCGCCCCGTAGACCTTGCTGCCCGGTCCGGCGGCGATCCGGTACCCGACCTCGGCCTGGACCATCACGAGGATCCGCTCGATCGACGGGAAGGTCGCGAGCAGGTGCAGGAGCACCGGCACGGACACGTTGTACGGCAGGTTCGCCACCACGTGCGTGGGAGCCTCGGGCACGTCGTCGACCGTGACGGTCAGCGCGTCCTGGTGCACGACCCGCAGGCGTGCGTCGGGCTGCATGGCAGCGACGGTGTCCGGCAGTTGCGCGGCGAGGCGACCGTCGATCTCGACGGCGGTGACGGGAGCGCCGGTCTCGGTGAGCCCGAGCGTCAACGACCCGAGCCCCGGGCCGATCTCCAGCACGCGGGCATCGGCCGTGACCCGACCCGCGGCGACGATGCGGCGCACGGTGTTGGCGTCGTGGACGAAGTTCTGCCCGAGCTTCTTGGTGGGCGTGACGTCGAGCTTGGCGGCCAGGTCGCGGATCTCCGCGGGGCCGAGCAGGGCGCCCACGGCTACTCGTCCACCGTGACGGGTTCGGCGTCCCACGCGCCGTACACGAGCTCGGTGTTCGACGCGATCTGCGCGGCGAGCATCGAGGCGTCGGTACCGAGCGTCTCGGCCATCGACCGCAGCGTGTGCGGGATGAGGTACGGCGCGTTCGGCCGGCCGCGGTACGGCGTGGGCGTGAGGAACGGCGCGTCGGTCTCGATCATCACGAGGTGCCGCGGCGCGACCCGCAGGGCGTCGCGGAGCAGCTCGGCGTTCTTGAACGTCACGGTGCCGGCGAACGACATGTACCAGCCGCGCTCGGCGCACAGGCGAGCCAGGTCCGGCCCGCCCGAGAAGCAGTGGAACACGGTCTTCTCGGGGGCGCCGACACGGTCGAGGACCTCGACCACGGCGTCGTGCGCGTCGCGGTCGTGGATCGTCAGCGCGAGGTCGTGCTCCTTGGCGATCCGGATGTGCTCCTCGAACGAGCGCACCTGGGCGGCACGGCCGTCCTCGCCCGTCCGGAAGAAGTCGAGTCCGGTCTCGCCGATCGCGCGCACCCGGGGCAGCGCCGCGAGCCGCTCGATGCCGGCCAGGTGCTCGTCGAGCAGCCCCTGTTCGTCGAGGACGGGTGCCTCGTTCGGGTGCAGCGCGACCGCGGCGAGCACACGGGGCTCGCGGGCGGCGATCTGCGCGGACCACTCCGAGGTCGCCAGGTCGGTCCCGACCTGCACGACACCGCGGACCCCGACGCTCGACGCACGGTCGAGGTGCTCGCGGTAGTCGAGCGGACCGTCACCGCCGTCACCGACGCCGTCGGCGATCTCCATGTGCGTGTGGTTGTCGTAGACCGGGACGACGAGCGCCTGCGGCAGCGGCGGGTAGCTCAGGTCGCGCTTCGACCCGCCCGACGAGCCGTCGCCACGGGCCCGGACGTGCGAGGCGTCCGCCGCGTCGGTCACGCCGCGCCCTGCTCGGTCGCCGGCTGCTCGATCCGCGGGAACAGTCCGCTCTCGAGCGGCACGACGGTCTCGGCACCCTGCCACTCCCAGGCACGGTCGACCCGCTGCTCCGCCACGGACCCACCGGCACCGATCGCGGCCCAGAGCTTCTCGGTGGCCTTCGGCATGACGGGCGACACGAGGACGTTCACGGTGCCGAGGCCGCGCAGCGCGGTGGTCAGCACGGTGCCGAGCCGCTCGCGCGCCGACTCGTCCTTGGCCAGTGCCCACGGCTCCTGCTCGGTGATGTACCCGTTCAGGGCGTCGACGAGCTCCCAGACGGCGGCGATGGCGTCCTGCGGCGCGAACGCCTGGATCGCCTGGTCGGCGCGCTCGGTGACGGACACCGCGAGGGCGTCGATCGCACGGTCGGAGTCGGTCAGCTCGCCGCGTTCGGGGACCGCACCGTCGAAGTACTTCTGCAGCATCGCGACGAGCCGCGAGGCCAGGTTGCCGAACCCGTTCGCGAGGTCGGCCGCGTACCGGGCGGAGATGTCCTCCCAGCTGAAGTTGCCGTCCTGCCCGAAGGTGATCGCGCGGAGGAAGTAGTAGCGGAACGCGTCGGACCCGAACGTGTCGGTGATCTCGGACGGGGCGATGCCGGTGAGCTTCGACTTCGACATCTTCTCGCCGCCGACGAGCAGCCAGCCGTGGCCGAAGACCCGCTCGGGCACGGGCAGCCCCGCGGCCATGAGCATCGCCGGCCAGATGACGGCGTGGAACCGCGCGATGTCCTTGCCGACGATGTGCACGCTCGGCCACAGACGCCGGAACGCCTCGTCGTCGTCGGAGCCGTACCCGAGGGCGGTGACGTAGTTCAGCAGCGCGTCGAACCACACGTACAGCACGTGGTCCCGGTCCCACGGGATCGGGATGCCCCAGTCGAAGCTCGACCGCGAGATCGACAGGTCGCGCAGGCCCTGCTTCACGAACGCGGTGATCTCGTTGCGGACGCTCTCGGGCTGGATGAACAGCGGGTTCGACTCGTACAGGTCGAGCAGGCGCTGCTCGAAGTCGCTCATCCGGAAGAAGTAGTTGCGCTCGGCCAGGACCTCGACCGGGATCGAGTGGATGGCGCAGACCTGCTGGCCCTCGTACGCGCCGGTGCCGGGGACGAGGTCGCTCGGCTGCTTGTACTCCTCGCAGCCCACGCAGTAGAAGCCCTCGAACTCGCCGGCGTAGATGTAGCCGTCGTCGTACAGCTTCTGCAGGAACGCGGTGACGCCGCGCTCGTGGCGCTCGTCGGTCGTGCGGATGAAGTCGTCGTTCGCCACGTCGACGGTGTCGAGCAGCGGCTTCCACGCGTCGTTCACGAGCCGGTCCGCCCACTCCTGCGGCGTGACGTCGTTCGCCGAGGCGGTGCGCAGGATCTTCTGCCCGTGCTCGTCGGTGCCGGTCAGCAGCCAGGCGTCGTCGCCCCGCTGCCGGTGCCAGCGTGCGAGGACGTCCGCGGCGACCTCGGTGTAGGCGTGCCCGATGTGGGGCACGTCGTTCACGTAGAAGATCGGCGTGGTGATGCTGAACGAGGACCCGGCGGACATGCGGACCATCCTACGGGCGGCCGCATGCCGCGTGACGCGCCCCGCGCACCACCTGTGGAGAACACGTCGCGCCCCGCGCGCCGCCTGTGGGCCGGCGGACGGGAGGCGCGGGGCGGGCCCGCACCGTGCCTCCAGACCGGCCGTGGTCGCGACTAGCGCGCGGCGAGCGCGCCCTCGTACAGGTCGCGCTTCGAGAGCCCGGTCGCGTCCGCGACCGCGGCCGACGCCTCCTTCATGCGCGTGCCCGCGGCGACGCGTTCCAGGACGAGCCGGACGCCGTCCTCGAGCGAGACCTCGTCGACCGAGCCCGAGGCGCCCGCGACGACGATGCAGATCTCGCCCCGCACGCCGTCGGCGGCCCACGCCGCGAGCGCCTCGAGCGAGTCGCGCCGGACCTCCTCGTAGAGCTTCGTGAGCTCGCGGCAGACGACCGCCCGGCGCGTGGCCCCGAACCCGGCCGCCATGTCGGTGAGCGTGTCGGCGAGCCGGTGCGGCGACTCGAAGAACACCATGGTCCGCTGCTCCCCGGCGAGCGCCTCGAACGCGCGACGCCGCTCCCCCGCCTTGCGCGTCGGGAACCCCTCGAAGGTGAAGCGGTCGGTCGGCAGTCCGGACACGGCGAGCGCCATCAGCACGGCCGACGGACCCGGCAGCGCGGTGACCGTCACCCCGGCGGCAGCGGCGGCCTCGACGAGCGGGAACCCGGGGTCGCTGATCGCCGGCATGCCCGCGTCGGTGAGCACGACCACGTCCTCGTCGCGCGCGAGTTCGACGACCTCCGCGGCGCGGGCGCGCTCGTTGTGCTCGTGCAGGGCGATGAGCCGCGGCCGGTTCTCGATGCCGAGCGCGCGCATGAGGTGCACGGCGGTCCTGGTGTCCTCCGCCGCCACGACGGTCGCGTTCGACAGGGTCTCGACGAGTCGGCGCGACGCGTCGCCGAGGTTCCCGATGGGCGTTGCTGCGAGGACGATCACCTCCCCATTGTGGTGGCAGGTCCGTCGTGGGGTCGATCCGTAGGATGCACTGCGATGACCACGGAGCTGACCGACGACCCGACGACCACGCCCGCCGGGCCGGTCGGCTCCCGCATCGACGACTGGTGGGGCCGGGTCCTGTCGACCTCGCGCCGGGTCGCGGTCTGGCGGTGGACCGGGCCGCTCGCGGTCACGCTCCTCGCGGCGGTCCTGCGCCTCGTCGGGCTCGGCCACCCGCACTCGCTCGTGTTCGACGAGACGTACTACGTCAAGGACGGCTGGTCGATCGTGCACCTCGGGTACGAGGGCACCTGGCCGGCGAACCCGAGCGGCGAGGGCGCCACGACGACCGACCAGCGCTTCGCCGCCGGCGAGACCGACCTGTTCACGAAGGCGGCCGAGTTCGTCGCGCACCCGCCGCTCGGCAAGTACCTGATCGGCCTGGGCATGCTGCTGTTCGGGGCGGACAGCTCCTTCGGCTGGCGCATCACGGTCGCCGTGCTCGGCACCGCCACGGTCCTGCTGACCGCGCTCATCGCCCGCTCGCTCTTCCGGTCCACCGCGATCGGCACCCTGGCCGGCTTCCTGCTCGCCGTCGACGGGCAGGCCATCGTGCTCAGTCGCGTCACCCTGCTCGACGGCATCGTCACGTTCTTCGTGGTGCTCGGTGCGGGGGCGCTGCTGCTCGACCGCCGGTGGGCCCAGCGACGGCTGGACGCCTGGGTCGCCCGGTGTCGGGAGGCCGGCCGCGAGCTGCTCTGGGGCCCGGTGCTCGTGTGGCGGCCGTGGCTCCTGGCGACCGGGATCGCGCTCGGGCTCGCCTCGGCGACGAAGTGGTCGGGCCTGTACTTCCTGGCGTTCTTCGCGCTGTACTCGGTGCTGGTCGAGATGATGATGCGCCGCCGGGCCGGCATCGCGTTCTGGTCGTCGAGCGCCTTCCTGCAGCAGGCGCCCGTGACGTTCCTGCTCACGGTGCCGGTCGCCGCCGTCACCTACCTGGCGTCGTGGACCGGGTGGTTCCTGTCGCGGGCGGGCTGGGACCGTGACTGGATCGGCTCCGGCGGACAGCGCTGGACGGGCGTGCTGGCGTGGGTCCCGGACTCGTTCCAGAACTGGTGGCACTACCAGTCCGAGATCTACGGCTTCAACATCGGGTTGCACACGCCGCACTCGTACCAGGCGAACCCGCTGCTCTGGCTCGTCATGCAGCGGCCCACGTCGATGTACTACGTCGGGACGGACGCCGGGCAGGACGGCTGCGCGTCCACCCGCTGCGGCGAGGCCATCACCGGGATCGCGAACCCGTTCGTCTGGTACGCGGCGGTGATCGCGACCGTGGCGCTCCTGGTGCTGTTCGTACTGCGTCGCCGCTGGGAGTACGGCTTCGTCCTGATCGGCGTCGCGGGCGGCTACCTGCCCTGGCTGCTGTACACCGACCGCACGGTGTTCCAGTTCTACACGGTGGCCTTCGAGCCCTTCATGGTGATGGCGCTCGCGGCGGCGATCGGGCTGGTGGCCGGGTCGCGGGACGACCCGCGGCCGCGCCGCACGCGGGCACTGGTCTGGATCGGGGTGTACCTGGTGGTCGTCGTCCTGGCGTCGGCGTACTGGTACCCGATGTGGACCGGGATGCAGGTGCCGTGGGACTTCATCCGCTCGCACTACTGGGTGCCGAGCTGGTTGTAGCGCGCGTCGCGTCGCGACCGTGTTCGCCGGTCGGAGCACTGCGTCGCGACCGGCGGACGCCGGTCGGCGCCCGGTCGCGTCGCGACCAGGGGACGGCCGGGAGGCGCGGGGCGGGCCCGCCACGCGCCTCCCGGCCGGTCGCGGGTCACGTGACGGGCGCGCGCCGCACGTCCGTCAGACGGTCGGCTGCATCGCGCGCTCGAGCGCGCCCCGGTCGAGCGGCGTCCCGACCATGTCGTCCGGCGTGCTCGGCGGCATCACCCCGTCGACGAGGACCTGCGCGTAGCGCTGCCATGCCTCGGGGTCGGCATCGCGGGTGGCGTCGGCCACGGCACCGAGCATGGTCGTGAGCATCGGCAGGTCGCGGTAGTCGAACCCGGCGCGCACCACCCCGGCGTCCTTCGCGCGGCGGATGATGCGGTCGACCTGGTCCTCGAGCCGGTCGCGCTCGCGGGCGATCGACGGGCGCCCCTTGCCCGCGCGGACGATCGCGTCGGCGAGCGCGCGGTCCCGGGCCCGGAAGGCGAAGACGCCCATCAGGTACACGCGGAGGGCCTCACGCGGGTCGGACTCGGCGGCGGCCCGGGCAGCGGCCTCGTTGAGGGCCTCGAACTTGGCGGCGAGCAGCGCCTCGATCAGGGAGTCCTTGTCGGCGAAGCGCCGGTAGACGGTGCCGACGCCGACGCCGGCCTCGTGCGCGATGTCGTTCAGGGTGACCGAGATCCCGCGCTCCGCGAAGCACCGACGCGCGGTCTGCAGGATGAGCTCGCGGTTGCGTGCGGCGTCGGCGCGCAGGGGGCGCTCGACGTCGTGCGCGTGGTCGGTGGTGCTCATGACCATGAACGTAACGGAACTTTCTGGGAACAAGTGGATGCGGTCGCTCCGTTTTGGTCTACAGTGTTCCGAAGCGGATGCCGCGCATCCGTTTCCCGGTTCACCAGACCACCTCCCCCTCCACCTTCTCGAAGGAGGCTGCCGTGACGGCAGAACAGACCGCGCCGACCCCGACCGGGTCGGCCCCCGCACCTTCCCGGAGCGCCGGCTCCGCTGACGGCCAGCCGCAGCACCGGTGGATCGCCCTCGCGGTGATCGCCCTCGCCCAGCTCATGGTCGTCCTCGACGCCACCATCGTGAACATCGCACTGCCCTCGGCGCAGGCCGACCTCGGCTTCGCGACCGACCAGCGGCAGTGGATCGTCACCGCCTACTCGCTCGCGTTCGGGTCGCTCCTGCTGCTCGGCGGCCGCCTCGGCGACCTGTTCGGGCGCAAGAACACCTTCATCATCGGCCTGGTCGGCTTCGCGGTCGCGTCCGTCCTGGGCGGCCTCGCCGACTCGTTCGGGCTGCTCGTCGCGGCCCGCGCGTTGCAGGGCGTGTTCGGTGCCCTGCTCGCACCGTCGGCCCTCGGCATGCTCACGACGACCTTCCGCGACCCGAAGGAACGCGGCCGCGCGTTCGGCATCTTCGGGTCGATCGCCGGGTCCGGTGCCGCCATCGGCCTGCTGCTCGGCGGTGTCCTCACCGAGTACGCCTCGTGGCGCTGGTGCCTCTACGTGAACGTCGTGTTCGCCGTCCTCGGCGTGATCGGTGCGCTCGTCTTCATGGCCCGTCCGCCCAAGGTCGACCGCCCGCGCATCGACGTCGCCGGGGTGCTCACGATCACCGCCGGCCTGGTCGGGATCGTCTACGGGTTCTCGAACGCCGAGTCGAACGGCTGGGATGCTCCCGTCACGATCGTCATGCTCGCCGCGGGCGTCGTGCTCGTCGCCGCATTCGTGTTCATCGAGACCCGCGTCGCACACCCGCTCCTGCCGCTCCGGGTCGTGCTCGACCGCGACCGCGGCGGCTCGTTCCTCGCCATCGGCCTCGTGGCGATCGGCATGTTCGGGATCTTCCTGTTCCTGACCTACTACCTCGAGCAGACCCTGGGCTTCACCTCGCTCCAGACGGGTCTGGCGTTCCTGCCGATGCCGGCGTCGATCATGCTCTCCTCGACGCAGATCGGTGGGCGGCTCCTGCCCCGCGTCGGCCCCAAGGTGCTGGTGTTCGCCGGTGGCCTCGTGGCGGCGACGGGCCTGCTGCTCCTGCTCCGCACCGACCTGGACAGCACCTACGCGGGCACCGTCCTGCCGGCGCTGATCGTCATCGGTCTCGGCATGGGCACGATCTTCTCGTCCGCGATGAACACCGCGACCACCGGGGTGGCCCGCGCCGACGCCGGTGTGGCCTCGGCGACCGTGAACACCGCGCAGCAGGTCGGCGGCTCGATCGGGACAGCGCTGCTGTCGACGATCTTCGCCGACGTCGTCTCGAACAGCCTGTCCGGACTGCAGGGCGCCCCGAGCAAGCTGCAGCAGGCGCAGGCGGTGCTCGACGGGTACCACGCCGCGTTCGCGATCTCGGCGGGCGTGCTCGTGCTCGTCGCCCTCGCCGGCGGGCTGCTCATCAACCGGCAGTCGGTGCGGCTCGCGAAGCTCGAGCACGCGGCGTCGACCGCCACGGGCAGCATCCCCGCGGCAGCGCACTAGCGGCAACCCCGCAGCGGGCGCACCAGCGGCATCCCCGCAGCGGGCGCACCAGCGGCATCCCCGCAGCGGGCGCACCAGCGGTGTCCCCCGAGTGGCGCACCTGGCGACCGCCCGACGCGGGGACCGCTCCACGGCCCGGGCCGCGCAGAACCTCTGCGCGACCCGGGCCGTCCTGCTGCACGGAAGTTCGGATTCCGTGCGCTCCGGACGGCGCGGTTGCGCACTGTGTCGATCCTGCTGGGATGCGTCGGGGGCCGCGGATATCGTGAGCGCCATGTCCCCCGTCCTGACCTCGCCGCTCGTGTCCACGCAGTGGCTCGCCGACCACCTCGGTGCCGACGACCTCGTCGTGCTCGACGCGTCGGTGCACACGACGGGGACCGGACTGGCGATGAGCTGGCAGGACGCCCGCGACGCGTACGAGCAGCAGGGCCACGTGCCCGGTGCCCGCTACGCCGACCTCGTCGACGCCTTCTCCGCCCCGGACGCACCCGTCCCGTTCACCCGTCCCGGTGCCGAGCGGTTCGAGGCCGCGGCCCGGGCGCTCGGCGTGACGAACACCTCGTGCGTCGTCGTCTACGACGACAGCGTCGGCGAGTGGGCTGCACGGCTGTGGTGGATCTTCCGCGCGTTCGGCTTCGAGCAGGTGGCCGTGCTCGACGGCGGCTTCACGAAGTGGCGCGACGAGGGCCGCCCGGTCCGCGTCGGTGCCCTGCGCGCCGCGGTGGCCGTGCCGTCGGAGCCGTTCCTCGCGGGTGAGGAACGCGCCGTCTGGGCCGACCACGACCGGGTCCAGCGCGCCGTCCGCGGCGACGAGCCCGCCGCGATCGTCCTGGCGGCACCGCGGTCACTGCTCGGCGACGACCACCCGGACGTCGTCCCGGGGAGCACGGCGATCACCACCGACGACCTGGTCGACCCGGTGTCGAACACGCTGCTGCGGCGCCCCGCGCTGGCCGAGGCGTTCCGGCCGGTCCTCGATGCCGACGAGATCGTCACCTACTGCGGGGTCGGGAGCGCGGCGTGCGTCGACGCCCTGGTCCTGACCGTCCTCGGGCACGAGCACGTGACGGTGTACGACGGGTCGCTCGTGGACTGGTGGCAGCGGGAGCCGGAGCGGCTCGCGTCCTGAGTCCGGCCAGCGCCCGGTCCGGGCCGGGTGCCCGCCGGGCCGGGCGAGCGCGCCGTCCCGGCCACGCGCCTCCGCGTCCGAGGCATCTGCACACCGTGACGAGCGCGCGGACCCGGCCGCGCGCATCCCGTCCGTCCCTCGTGCACGCCGTGGGCGGCGCGCCGGACCAGCCACGTGCCTCCCCGTCCCGGCCCGCGCCTGCTCGGGGCTAGCGTTGACGCCATGAGCACCAGGCGAGCCGTCGTCCTCGGCGGCACCGGCGGCATCGGCTCCGCCGTGGTCCGCGACCTCCTCGACGCGTCCGGACGCGGGGGTGACGACTGGCAGGTGGACGTCCTCGCCCGCCGGGGCGGGCCCGCCGCGGACGCCCTGACGGCGGCCGGCGCCTCCTTCACCGCGGGCGACCGTCGCGACACCGCGGTGCTGCGCGACCTGCTCCGTCCCGGGGCCGACCTGCTGGTGGACACCGTCGGCGTCACGCGCGACGACGCCCTGCAGCTGCGCCCGTACCTCGACGACGTCGGCTCGACGGTGTTCGTGTCGTCCAAGGCGGTCTACGTCGACGAGCAGGGTCGGCACTCGAACTCCCTCGACAAGCCGGTGTTCGGCGGCGCGGTCACCGAGCTGCAACCGACCGTGACCGCGGGCGACGGCGACCCGACCAGCCGTGACGGCTACGCGGCCGCGAAGGTCGCCGCGGAGCAGGTGCTGCTCGACCACGGCGCCCCCGTCACGGTGCTGCGCCCGTCGAAGGTGCACGGCCCGGGCACCGGCCGGCCCCGGGAGTGGTTCGTCGTGCGCCGCGCGCTCGACGGTCGGGAGCGGATCCTGCTCGCCGACGCGGGCCGCGGTGTCGACCACACGACCGCCGCGAGCGGCATCGCGTCGCTCGTCCGGCTCGTCGCGGACGCACCCGACCGCCGCATCCTCAACGTGGCCGACGAGGACGCACCGAGCGTGCTCGAGATCGTCCGCACGCTCGCCGGCCTGGTGGACCACCGGTTCGACGAGGTCCTGCTCGACCAGGACGCTCCCGGCTTCGTGGGCGTCACCCCCTGGAGCGTGCCGTCGCCGTCCGTGCTCGACACCACCGCCGCCCGAACGCTCGGGTGGCAGCCGCCGCGGTACGCCGAAGCGGTGCGCACGACCGTGGACTGGCTGCTCGAGACCGCGCACACGGTGCCCGCCGACGGCGACGTGCCGTGGGCGGCGGACCCGTTCTGGGACCGCATGTTCGACTACGGGCCCGAGGACGCCGCGCTGGTCCTGCTGTCGCTCGGGCGCGGCTGAGTCGTGCCGCGGTCGGAGGTCCTGTTCGTCGGCGGACGTTCCGGCGTCGGCAAGTCGACGGCAGCAGCGACCCTGCACGACCTGTTGTCCGCCGCGGACGTCCACCACGCGGTGATCGAGGGCGACGTGCTCGACCTCGCCTACCCGGCCCCGCACCTCGTGCACCCCGAGGCGCACCTGGCGGAGCGGAACCTCGCGGTGCTGTGGCGCGCGTACCGGGAGCTGGGGCACCACCGGTTGGTGTTCACGAACACGGCCGCGGTGCTCGAGCACGACCGGTTGGCCGCGGCGATGGGCGACGACCCGGTCGTGCACGTCGTGCTCCTCCGCGCGGACGACGACACGACCGCGGAGCGGCTGGGCCGACGGGCGGGCGGCCCCGCCCCGCCGGCGCAGCTCGCGCACAGCGCGGCGACGGCCGGGAGGCTCGACTCGGCCGTCGCGGACACGGTCACCCGGGTGGACACCGCTGGACTGTCGCCGTCGGACGTCGCGCGTCGGCTCGCGGCCGTCACGGGGTGGTTGCCCGCCTGAGGCGGGTCGGAGCGGCCCGGTGCGGCTGGGGCGCCCGCGCTGCGCGGGCCGCCGCCGCTCGCGGTGCCGTCGCTCGCGGTGTCGCCGACGCGGCTGGCGGTCCGGTTCCCCCGCGGTGCCTGTGGACGGCGTCGACGTGTCCACCGGTCCCACTCCGATCCCCCGTGTCCAGCGTCGGCGGGGCACGCTGGACGGCATGAGCGACAACCGACTCGGCAGTGCGGTCAGCCCGTACCTGCGGCAGCACGCGGACAACCCCGTCGACTGGCGGGAGTGGGGGCCCGACGCCTTCGCCGAGGCACGCGCCCGCGACGTACCGGTGCTCGTCTCGGTCGGGTACGCCACCTGCCACTGGTGCCACGTCATGGCGCGCGAGAGCTTCTCCGACCCCGAGGTGGCCGAGCTCCTGCGACGGGACTTCGTCGCGGTGAAGGTCGACCGCGAGGAACGGCCCGACGTCGACGCGAGCCTCATGGCCTCGGCGAGCGCCTTCACGCAGCAGCTCGGCTGGCCGCTCACCGCGTTCACGACGGGCGACGCGCAGGTGTTCTTCGCGGGGACCTACTACCCCCCGGTCCCGGTCGGCCAGGTGGGCTCGTTCCGGCAGGTCCTCGCGGCCGTCCTCGACGCGTGGCGGGAGCGTCGGCACGAGGTCGACGCGAACGCGACCGCGATCGCGGCGGCGATCCGGCAGGGAGCCGAGGCGGAGGCGACCGCCCGTCGGGGTGGGGCCGACGGCGGCGACGAGCCGCGCCTCCCGACCGTCGACGCGATCCGGGCGGTGACCACGCAACTGGCCGCGGCCGAGGACACCACGTACGGCGGCTTCGGAGGCGCACCGAAGTTCCCGAGCACGCCCCTGCTCGAGTTCCTCGCCGACGTCGCGGCCGACGGCGACGACGCCGCCCGTGCCCTGCTGGAACGGAGCCTGCACGCGATCCGGTCGACGGAGCTCACCGACGCCGACGGCGGGGTCTTCCGGTACGCGACGAAGCGCGACTGGAGCGTGCCGCACTACGAACGCATGCTCTACGACAACGCCGGACTGCTCGCCGTCGCCGACGCGGAGCAGGCCCGCGGCATCGCCGACTTCCTGCGGGACACCCTCCGCAGGGACGACGGGGCGTTCGTCGCCGCGCAGGACAGCGAGTCGACGATGGACGGTCGGCGGGTCGAGGGCGAGTGGTACCGCCTCCCGCTCGACCAGCGGGGTCGGTTCGACCCGCCGCCGCTCGACGACCAGGTGTTGACCGGGTGGAACGGGCTGGCGATCCGCGGCCTCGCGATCGCCGGGTCGCGGCACGGTGACGACGAGATGCTCGCCATCGCGCGGGGAGCGGCCGATGCGGTGCTCGCCGCCCACGTCCGCGACGGGCACGTGGTGGTGCGGTCCAGCACGCCGCGTGGTGCGTCCTCCGCCGCCCCGACCGTCGAGGACGTCGGACTCTTCGCCGAGGGGCTCCTCGAGCTCGCCCTCGTGACCGGTGACGTCACCCTCGCCGAACAGGCGCGCACGATCGTCGACGACGGCCTCGCCGGTCGCTTCACCGTCGACCCGGTCCTGGCCGGTGCCGGCACGGCGACGGGCGAGCAGCCGCAGACGGCGATGCGGTCCGGGACCGTGGCGCTGGCGTCTGCCGCGGTGACCCTGGCCGCGCTGACGGGCGACGACGCGTACCGCCACGCCGCCGCACGGCTCGTCGCGGACCGCGCCAGCACCGGGACCGAACGACCGCTCGGCCACGCGGACGCGCTCGGGGTCGCCCTCGCGCTGGGCCGTCCGTCGCGTGAGGTCGTCGTCGTGGCCTCCGACCCGGTCGACCCGATGCGCGCCGTCACCCGCGACGCGAGACGGCCCGGGACGGTCGTCGCCCACGTCACACCGGACCAGGCCGACCAGTGGGCCGAGGCCGGGTTCGAGCTCTTCGCGGGACGCAGCGCGCTCGACCCCGCGGGCTACGTCTGTCACGACCGCGTGTGTGCCCTCCCCGCGCGTCGGGCCGAGGACCTGCACGCGCAGCTCGTGGGCTGACGAGCCGCTCCTGCTCCGACGTGCAGTCCCGGGGCAGCACGGCTGCCCCTCCCGAACCGCTATCCTGGAAGGCTCATGTCTGCCACGCCCGTCATCACGTACCCGCCGGAACTGCCCGTCTCGCAGCGGCGGGACGACATCGCCGCCGCGATCCGCGACCACCAGGTCGTCATCGTCGCGGGCGCGACCGGTTCGGGCAAGACCACGCAGCTGCCGAAGATCTGCCTCGAGCTCGGTCGTGAGCACATCGGGCACACGCAGCCCCGACGCATCGCGGCGCGCACGATCGCCGAGCGCGTCTCCGAGGAACTCGGCGGCGAGCTCGGCGACCTCGTCGGCTACCAGGTGCGCTTCACCGACAAGGTCTCGGCGAACACGCGGATCAAGCTGATGACCGACGGCATCCTGCTCAACGAGATCCACTTCGACCGCGACCTCACCCGGTACGACACGATCATCATCGACGAGGCGCACGAGCGGTCGCTCACGATCGACTTCCTGCTCGGGTACCTCAAGCGGCTGCTCCCCCGTCGTCCCGACCTCAAGGTCATCATCACGAGTGCGACGATCGACCCGGAGTCGTTCTCGCAGCACTTCGGCGGTGCGCCGATCATCGAGGTCTCGGGCCGCACCTACCCGGTCGAGATCCGCTACCGGCCGCTCGTCGGCGACGACCCGGAGGACGCCGACGACGACACCGACTCCCGCACCGGCGACAGCGGCAACGCGGCCGACGACCGCGACGTGCTGCAGGGCATCACCGACGCGCTCGACGAGCTGGCGCGCGAGGACCCGGGCGACGTGCTCGTGTTCCTCTCGGGCGAGAACGAGATCCGCGACGCGCAGGACGCCATCGAGGGCAAGCGGTACCCGGGCACCGAGGTCCTCCCCCTCTACGGCCGCCTCTCCGCCGCGGACCAGCACCGGGTCTTCGAACGCCGCAGCACGCCGGGGATCCGCCGCCGGGTGGTCCTCGCGACGAACGTCGCCGAGACCTCCCTGACCGTGCCGGGCATCAAGTACGTCGTGGACACCGGCACCGCCCGCATCTCGCGGTACTCGCCGCGGGCCAAGGTCCAGCGGCTCCCGATCGAGGCGATCAGCCAGGCGAGCGCGAACCAGCGGTCCGGGCGTGCAGGTCGCACGAGCGCGGGCATCGCGATCCGGCTGTACGCCGAGGACGACTTCGAACGCCGCCCGGAGTTCACCGACCCCGAGATCCTGCGCACGAACCTCGCGGCCGTGATCCTGCAGATGATCTCGCTCGGCTTCGGCGACATCGAGTCGTTCCCGTTCCTGCAGCCGCCGGACTCCCGCGGTGTGAAGGACGGCCTCGACCTGCTCCGGGAGTTGCGGGCGGTGGACGCCGACGGTCGGATCACGAAGCCCGGACGGCAGCTGACCCGCCTGCCGATCGACCCTCGGCTCGGGCGGATGGTGCTCGAGGCCGGGCGACAGGGCGTCGGGCGCGAGGTCATCGCGATCGTCAGTGCCCTGAGCATCCAGGACCCCCGGGAACGCCCCCTCGAGAAGCGTGCGCACGCCGACCAACTGCACGCCCGCTTCGCCGACCCGACGAGTGACTTCCTGACGCTCCTCAACCTCTGGAACCACATCGAGGACAAGCAGGACGAGCTGTCGTCGAGCGCGTTCCGTCGCCTGTGCAAGGCCGAGTTCCTCAACTACCTGCGCATCCGCGAGTGGCAGGACCTGTACCGGCAGCTCTCCCGCGCCGCCAAGCAGGTCGACGTCCGGATCGCCCAGTCCCGCTCCGAGGACGGCGACGCCGTGCACCGCTCCCTGCTCGCCGGACTGCTCAGCCAGATCGGCCTCCGCGACCGCGAGAAGCGCGACTACCTCGGCTCGCGGAACACCCGGTTCGTGGTCTTCCCGGGCAGCGTCCTCGCGAAGAAGCAGCCGGACGCCGTGATGGCCGCCGAACTCGTCGAGACGAGCCGGTTGTTCGCCCGGACCGTCGCGCGCATCGACCCCGCGTGGGTGGAGCCGCTCGCCGGTGACCTCCTCAAGCGCACCCACGGCGAACCACACTGGGAGAAGAAGCAGGGCGCGGCCGTCGCCTACGAGCGGGTGACGCTGTTCGGCGTCCCGATCGTGCAGCGCCGCCGCGTGCAGTACAAGCGCATCGACCCGGAACACTCGCGCGAGCTCTTCATCCGGCACGCGTTGGTGGAGGGCGAGTGGGACGGCCAGCAGGCGTTCGACCGCGACAACCGTCGACTCCGCAAGGAACTCGAGCAGCTCGAGGAACGCACCCGCCGCCGGGACATCCTGTTCGACGACGAGCGCGTGTACGAGTTCTACGACGCCCGCATCCCGGCCGACATCGCGACCACGCGCGACTTCGAGGGATGGTGGCGCACCGCGCGTCGCGACCAGCCCGACCTGCTCACGATGCGCCGGTCGGACCTCCTCGACGAGGACGCCGCCGACGCCGCACAGGACGAGCAGGAGTACCCGACGCAGTGGCGCAGCGGCGACCAGCGCCTCGCGGTCCGCTACCGCTTCGAGCCCGGCGCGCAGGACGACGGCGTCAGCGTGCAGGTCCCACTCGCGCTGCTCCCCCGGATGCGCGAGGAGGGCTTCGACTGGCAGGTCCGCGGGCTCCGGCGCGAGCTCGTCACGGCGCTCATCAAGTCCCTGCCGAAACAGATCCGCAAGAACGTCGTCCCCGCGGCCGACTGGGCCGAGAAGATCGTCGCCGAACTGCCCGACGACGCCCCCACCGAGCCGACCGAGTCGTTCCGCGCGACCCTCGCCAAGGCCATCCAGCGCATGACCTACGTGACCGTGTCGGAGTCCGACTTCGACCTGTCGCGCGTGCCCGCGCACCTCCTGCCCACGTGGGCGGTCGTCGACGAACGCGGCCGCCGGGTCGAGTCCGGCAAGGACCTGTCGGCCCTGCAGACCAAGCTCAAGGACCGGACCCAGCAGAGCGTCGCCGCCGCCACCGCGAAGGGCGCGGCACGGTCGGGAGGCGCGGCTCGTGTCGCCGGGGCCGCCTCCGGCCAACAGGTGGAGGCGTCCGGCCTCACCGCGTGGCCGTCCCGCGACCTGCCGCAGGTGCTCGACACGAAGCAGGCCGGCGGCGTCATCCGTGCGTACCCGTCCCTCGTCGAGGAGGGCGAGGGACCGAAGGCGACGGTCGGCGTGCAGCTGCTCGCGACGCCGGGCGACCGCGCGGTCCGCATGCCCGGCGGTGTCCGTCGCCTCGTCATGCACGCGGTGCCGTCCCCGGTGTCGTACGTCCAGTCGCACCTGACGTCCCAGGAGAAGCTCGGGCTCGCGGCGAGCCCCTACCCGTCCACCGCTGCCCTGTTCGACGACGTGCTCGCCGCGGTCGTCGACGCCGGGATCCGCGCGGCACACCCGGACGGGCTCGTCTTCGCGAGGGTCGACTTCGAGGCGGTCCGCGATCGCGTGTCGTCGACCGTCGTCGACACGATGTTCACGGCGGTGTCCGAGGTCGCCGCGGTCCTCACAGCACACCGCGCCGCCGAGAAGTCCCTCAAGCAGGCCAACTCGATGTCCCTGCTGCCGGCCCTGACCGACATGCGGCAGCAGATGGAGCGCCTCGTCTTCCCGGGCTTCGTCGCCGTCGCCGGGCTCGACCGACTGCGGCGGATCCGCGTGTACCTGCAGGGCGTCGACGCACGGGTGCAGAAGCTCCTGCAGAACCCGGGGCGCGACGCCACGTGGATGCGCGAGGTCACCGTCGCGACCGACCGCTACACCGATGCGGGTGGGACCTTCCCGCCCGCGGTCGGCGCGCACCCGGAGCTCGTGCACGCGCGGTGGATGCTCGAGGAGTTCCGCCTCAGCCTGTTCGCCCAGGAGCTCGGGACGGCCGAGACGGTGTCGCTGCAGCGCATCACGAAGGCACTGACCGCCGCGCGCTGAACGAGACGACCGTCAGACGGCGGCAGCCTCGGTCGCCAGGCCCTCGACCACGGTCACGTTCGGCAGCGCCGCGAGGACCTCGCCCGGCAGGAACACCTTCGCACCGCGCAGTCCCGCACCGACGACGATCTCGGGCGCCCGGAGCACGCGGGCGTCGACGTACACGGGCCAGTCGGCGGGCAGGCCGATCGGCGTGATGCCGCCGTACTCCATGCCGGTGAGCTCGACCGCCCGATCCATCGGCGCGAAGCTCGCCTTGCGCACGTCGAGGAGCTGCTTCACGACACGGTTGACGTCGAGCTTCGTCGAGGCGAGCACCACGCACGCCGCGTACCGGACCTCGTCGCCGCGCCTGCCCGCGACCACGATGCAGTTCGCGCCGGCCTCGAGCGGGTACCCGTAGGCCTCCGAGAACGCCGCGGTGTCGGCCAGCTCCGGGTCGATCGGCGCCGCCTGGATGCGCGAGAGGAGTGCGCTCGGCAGCGCGACCAGGGCCTGGGCGACGGGGATCGCGAGGAACCCGGTGGCGACGAGGGCGTTGGATCGTTCGAGCGTCGGCATGGTCCCACCGTAGGGAACCCTCCCCCGGCGATGATGGAGCCACGGCAGGCGACCACCGCCGGCACACCACTGCAGCCGCTACACCGCTGGGGCCAGCAGGTGACCGCAGCCGCCACTCGACCGTGGCCACCACGAGACCAGGACGGAGCGCCAGACCCGTGTTCCGACGACTCCTCCGACGACACCTCCGACCTCCGTCGGTGCAGCAGCGGCCGGTCCGGACCCCTGCGGTCGTCCCTCGGCCGGGCGTCCCGCTCACCACACCCGGGCCGGAGCCGACGGACGCGCCGGAGGTCGTCCGGGCGCTGCTGACGATGCGGGCGCTCGGGGTGCTCGGCCAGCGTGAGCCGCGGCACTCCTCGGCACTCGCCGCGCAGGCGGTCGCACTCGGCCTCGGCGGACCGGCGGCGGTGGCGCTGGCTGCCCGGTACACCGACGACGACCCCGAGGGTCTCGACTCCGAACTGGTGGACTGTCTCGACGAGCTCGGGTGGTCGACCGCGGGGATGTCGACCGCGGACGCTGCCGTCCACCTCACCCGGGCGCGTGCCGCCCACGTCCTCACCGGTGCGGCCGACGGCCGATCGGTCGCGGCATGGGTGAACGCGCGCTTCGCGTGGGACGAGGCCGTCACCACCGGGGCCTTCGACGGCTTCGTCGGTCTGCACTGGGAGTTCGAGGAACTCGACGAGCTCGCAGAGCACGACCCCGGGGCCCGATGGGTGTTCCCCGACGTCGACGACGTCGCGGCTGCGTTCATCAACGACACGTCCCCCGTCGTCGAACGGTGGCGGCGCCGCTGACGGGACACGCTCCGCTCAGCGGAGCGAACGGCTGCTCAGCGTTCGAGGCAGATCGTCCTGAGGGTCACCGTCGGCCCCGGACGCGCGTACGACGAGGGCGAGAGCCAGTCCGCCCGCGGCTCGTACTGTTCCTCGGGCCCGACGTCGCTGCGCTCCGCACGGATCCCCTCGGCCTTCCACGCCGCGACGACCTCGGACATGTCCGTCGTGCCACCGGGAACGGTCTCGGCCCCCTCGGGCAGCAGGTCCGCGCCCGAAGCGTCCACGAGCTCGGCGGCGGTGAACCAGTACTCCCACTGCAGGCCCTCGTGCCGGTTGTCGAGCAGGCACGGTTCCGAGTACGCCCCGCCCTTCGGGGACCCGTCGGACCGGAAGGCGTCCGATCGTCGGGACCCGAGGAGCTCGACGGTGCGGTCGCCGATGCGGTTCAGGGCGGCCTCGGGGTCGTCCTCGCCGTCCGAGAAGTGCCGCTCGGCGGCGGTGGCGGGCTGCGCGCGGAGCCGGGCGTCCTCGGCGACCGACCCGGCCTGTGCGGTGATCCCGATCACGTTGAACGGGACCGCGATGACGAGCACGACGATGGCGGAGATCACCGCGGCGAGCGATGTGCGGGGCTGTCGCCGACGCTTGACGGCGTAGGTGACGACGACCGCCACGGGGACGCCGACGGCGAGCAGCGCGCCGAACAGGAACCCGGTCAGCACGCCGCCGGGTCCGGGTCGCTCGTCCTCGGGCGCGAACGAGCTCTGCAGCAGGACCGCGAGCTGGATCCACCAACTCACGAGGAGCAGGATCGGCAGCACGACCGCGACGACGACCGCGTTCGTCCGGCCGACGACCCCCGCGCCCGGCTCGGCCCCGTCGTCGGTCTGGTTCCAGGCCGGTTGTGGCCCCTGGTCGTCGATGCTCATGCGTCCCCCTCGCGCCGCCCATCCTGGCAGGCTCCCGGCGATCGGGCGCACGGACTGCGAGGCTCCCGGCGATCGGGCGCACGGACTGCGAGGCTCCCGACGACCCGGGCGACCTGCCGGGCGTGCTGCGCGCTACGCCCGTTCGTCGATGGACCGTGCCCCCGGCACCGGCGGCGCCGGGTCGTCCGCGGCCTCGGGGTCGTCCGCCCGCGCCCACTTCACCGTCCACCGCACGAGGGGCTGCACCCGGTCCCACGCCGCCACGATGTCCTCCGTGCTGCTGTCGAGCGGCAGGTGCACGAGCGCGGCGTAGTGCTGCATCCGGAGCAGGTCGATCCGCGGGTGGTCGGCGTCGTACCCGCGCGGGGCGGTCTTGAGCGGCGGCCCGGCGAGCTCGTACCCCGCGGCGACCAGGTCGTCGAGTTCCCGGCGCAGCGCGGCAGCGGCCTGCGGGTGCCCGTCGATGGTCTCCCGCGCCGCCCGCAGCTGTGCGCGCGACGGTTCGTAGAGCCCACCCCCGACCTGCAGACCATCGGCACCGGCGCTCAGGTACATCCCGCCGGCGGTGAGCCCGGTGTCCTCGCGGTAGGGCCGCTTGTCGGGCGTGAAGCGCAGGTCGCGGTGCTGCCGCAGCACCCGACCGGGCCCGTACCGTCGCTCGGCCTCGTGCAGCAGGGCCTCCATCGGGTCCCGGACGTGCCGTTCCCAGTCCTCGCGGTGGTCCTCGAACCACGACTTGTCGTTGTGCGCGGCGAGCCCGCGGAAGAACGTCGCCAGCGCTGGCGAGAACGGCGTCTGGGTCATGCACCAGTGAACCGCCGCCGCGTGCAGGACCGTCGGCGGGTCGGGGTACGAGGATGACGACATGAGCGAACTCCGTCCGATCGACCTCGACCGCTGGCCCCGTCGCGAGCACTTCGCGCACTACCGACGGGAACCCTGCGCGTGGGAGCTGACGGTCGACGTCGACGTGACGGCGTTCGTCGCGGCGGTGCGTGCGGCGGGCGTGAAGACGTACCCGTCGCAGATCTGGGCGATCGCGACGGTCGTGAACCGGCACGACGAGTTCCGCATGGCGCTGACCGAGGACGGGCAGCCCGCCGTGTGGGACTCGGTCGACCCGACCTTCACGGTGTTCCACCCGGACACCGAGACGTTCTCGGTGCTCGGCGTGCCGTACGACGCCGACCACCGGCGCTTCCACGACGCCGTGGTCGCGACGACCGCGACGTACCGGGACGACCACCGGCTGTTCCCGCAGGAGGACCGCGCGACGAACCGCTTCGACGTGTCGACCCTCCCGCGCACGTCGTTCACGGGGTTCGCGCTGCACCTGACCGGCGCCGAGGACCACCTGCTCCCGGTCGTCACCCTCGGCCGGTACCGCGAGGTCGGAGGCCGCACCCTCATGCCCCTCGCGCTGCGGGTGAACCACGCGGCGGTGGACGGCTTCCACGCGTCGCGGTTCGTCGCCGAGCTCGAGGAACTGTTCGCCGACCCCACGTGGCTCGCCTGACCGGACCCGCCAGCCCACCGCCCCGCGTCCCCCGACCGCACGGCCCACGGGCACCCGGACGGAGCACCGTGGCCGGCATGAACGACGACGACGTCTTCGTCACGGCCTACCCGTGCCCGATGTGCCTCGGTGCGCTCTACTACGCCCAACCCGACCGCGTCGTCTTCGCCGCCACCCGCGAGCAGGAGGGCGAGCACTACGAGGACGGCAACCGCCTGATGACCCTCGCGACGTTCTACGACGAGTACGCCAAGCCCGTCGCCGACCGGAACCTGCCCACCGAGCAGGGATCGGTCGACGACCCGACGGCCCCGTTCCGCGCGTGGACCGCCCGCTACCCGGCCTGAGGCGGACGCGACCACCCACCGGACGGGAGGCCCGTGGCGGCGCCGCCACGGGCCTCCCGTCCGTCCCCCGGTCCACCACCGCGAGCCGCGCTGCCGGGCGGGTCCGGGACGGCCTGAGGCGTCTCGCATCGACAGCCTGGCCGCGACGGACCACGCTGGAACCGTGACCCTCGACCGCTTCGCCCGCTCCTTCGGATCCGCCGTCGACGCCTACGAGCGCGGCCGGCCCGGCTACCCCGCCGCCGTGGCGGCCGCGCTCGTGCCGGACGGGACCGACACGGTCGTCGACGTGGGTGCGGGCACCGGCAAGTTCACGCGCACGCTGCTCGGCCGGGCCGACCACGTCGTGGCGGTGGAGCCCGACCCGGCGATGCGCGCGCGGCTGGTCGCGGAGCTGCCCGGCGTGCGCGCGCTCGACGGAACCGGCGAGGCGATCCCGCTCGACGACGGCGAGGCCGACGTCGTGACCTTCGCGCAGTCGTGGCACTGGGTCGACCCGGACCTGGGTGCGGCCGAGGTGGCCCGGGTGCTGCGGCCGGGCGGCGTCCTCGGGCTCGTCTGGAACGCACGCGTCGAGGACCGGGGGTGGGCGGAGCGGATCGGGCGGCTCGTGCCGCAGCCCGAGACGCGTCGGAGCGCGCAGGGCGCGCCGGTCGTCGGGCCGCCGTTCGGGCCGGTGGAGCACCACGAGGTCCGCTGGACGCTCGACCAGGACCGTGACGGGTTCCTCGACGCGATCGCCTCGCGGAGTGCGGTCATCGTGCTCCCGGCGGACGAGCGGGCCGCGCTCCTCGACGCCGTCCGCCGGGTGCTCGACGACGACCCGCAGACCGCCGGTCGGTCGACGATCCCGGTCGAGTACGTCACGCGGGTGCACCGCTCCGTCCGGGCCTGACCGTCGGGCGATGCGTTCCGCGCCACGCATCTGGCTCTTCCCGCTCTACCTCGTTCCGGTCGTCTGGCTCTGGAAGCTGATCGTGTTCGGCTTGCTGCTCGGGTTCTCTCTGCCTCGCGGACTGATGGGGCTCGCGTCCCTCGGCGTAGAAGAACACCGCGGCGCCGGAAGCCGGTTCCAGTGGGCGTCCCGGTGGTCAACACCGCGATGAGCGGGGTGGTGGGCGTTAGGTGCCGACCACATTGCCGTAGAGGCGATCCCGGTGGCCGGTGAGCAGCGACCCATCCGCCAATTGACATCGCAGGCATCGGAGCTCTACGAGGAGCCGCAACCAAGGAGAGACCAATGACCGACAACGTGGTGCGGCGCACCAAACGCCGCTACGCGCACGAGCTCCACCCCGCCGGCGACGGACGGGAAGTCCGTCCCCTCGCCGTCGAGGTACCGCGCCTGTACGCCCGCGCTCTGGGTACAGAGGTCCTCGGCACGAGCTGGCGCGACGGCGACGAAGACGCCGTCCGCCGCAGGTCCGATCGCCTCCTGCAACTCCTCGACGCACGAAGAATCGCGTTCCTTGCAGACGCGCTCGCTTAGGGCACGACCGGTGACGCTGCCTGGAGATGGGCGGATGCACACACCCAGGACGGGACCGGAGAGCCGGTATGGAACCACGCCGAGCGCTACAGTGTGCGGCCCTGGGTGATCAAGCCGTACCCATGTGGGGCTGAGCCCGACTACCACGAGCACTTGGGACTGCTGCAGGTTCGGTTGACTCCTGAGAGGTAGGGGCATTGGCTCCTGCTGGAAGGATGTGCGCCATGGTGAAGGCGTATCCGGAAGAGTTCCGCCGTGACGTGATCGCGGTCGCCCGGAAGGGCGAGACGTCAGTGCGGCAGGTCGCGAAGGACTTCGGCGTCTCCGAGTCCTGCCTGGCCCGCTGGTTGCGCCTCGCGGACCGTGACGACGGCATCGGGGTCGCAGAGCCGCCGTCGCTGAAAGCGGTGGAGCAAGCCGAGCTGCGGGAGGCGCAGAAACGGATCCGGCTGCTCGAGCAGGAGAACGAGATCCTCCGCCGGGCAGCGGCGTACTTCGCGCAGTCACAACTCCCAAAATGATCTACCCGCTGGTCCTTGAACTCGCCGACGACGGTGTTCCTGTCGCGGTGGCCTGCCGGGTACTGGGCTTCTCGAAGCAGGCGTTCTATCGCTGGCGCGCCAGCCCCGTGTCCAAACGGGACTGGGACGACGCGCACCTGACCAACGCCGCCATCGACGCGCATCGCGACGATCCGACGTTCGGGTACCGGTTCATCGCTGACGACTTGGCCGCGGCTGGCCACCGGACCTCCGAGCGTCGGGTGTGGCGGTTGTGCTCGCAGCAGCGGCTCTGGTCCCTGCACTCGAAGAAGCGCGGCCTGACCCGGAAGGCCGGTCCGCCGGTGCACGACGACCGGGTCCGGCGAACGTTCACAGCACCAGACCTGGACCGGCTGTGGCTGACCGACATCACCGAGCACCCGACCGGGGAGGGCAAGCTCTACCTCTGCGCGATCAAGGACGCCTGCTCCCGCCGGATCGTGGGCTACTCGATCGGTGATCGGATGCGGTCCTCGCTCGCCGTCGCAGCCCTGCAGATGGCGGTGCACCGCCGGAACCCGACCGGGACGGTCGTCCACTCGGATCGCGGCAGCCAGTTCCGGTCGAAGAAGTTCGTCCGCGCCCTCTGCGATGCAGGGCTCCTCGGATCGATGGGCAGAGTCGGCGCCTGCGCGGACAACGCTGCGATGGAATCGTTCTTCGCCCTGCTGCAGAAGAACGTCCTCAACCGGAAACGATGGACGACCCGGGAAGAGCTCCGGCTGGCGATCATCACTTGGATCGAAGCGACCTACCACCGGAAACGACGCCAACGCGGTCTTGGGAAGTTGACCCCAATCGAGTACGAGACGATCATCAACCCACAGGTCGCACTCGCGGCCTAAACGAACGAGTCAACCAAACCTGCAGCAGTCCCCTTCGCTAACCAGGAGGAGCAGCAAGGCACCGTGACGCGCGTAGACGGACCAGAGTCAAGCTGCCCGCTCTGCACCGAGGCGCTTCCCACCGCAGTGGTCGCGGCATGATGCCCAGCGCCACCCCGATGCCCGCACACTTAGCGGCGGTGCGGTCCGGTGCCATGCGGGCGTCGATCTAGTCGGGTGGTGGGCGTTAGATGACCGGTGCCGCGCTAAACGAGCAGGAACGGTTCTGGTCGCACCTGATTCGTGGACCGCTGCCGGATGACTGCCGGATCTGGACCGGCGCGATTAGTGACGACGGTTACGGCCGGTTCTGGATTCGGCCCGGCGCAGGTCGGCAGCGTACGGCGCGTCCGTCCCGCTACGCGCACCAGATCGTGACGGGGCGGGCGTTGCCGTCGTCGGTGATGCTGCTCCACACCTGCGACGTACCGCTGTGCGCGCACGTCGACGCCGACCCGATGGCGTCGCATCTGTTGGAGGGTGACCACCGGATCAACATGCTCGACCGAGAGCAGAAGCACGTGCAAGTGCAAGTGCAGGTGCAGGTGCAGGTGCAGGTGCAGGTGCAGCGCATCAACGCATGGGCGGCGCGGCCGATTGAAGCCGGCTTGGGACAGGGCACCTTGAACGGCCACTTCGAGGGACAGGGCTTGCGGATCGACCCACTCGTCGCCTTGGACGTCGACGACCTGCATGAGTCAGTACAGGGGCCACGCTACGAAGGGCTCCGCGGCGCAGTCGACAAGGTCCTGCTCGTTGGGACGCCGCGGAGCCGCGACGCGTTGCAGGAGATGCAGCGCCTCGTGTTCGACGTCGTCGTGGCACCGCAGTGGCACGCCGCAGCTCAGTTCCTCACGGACATCAGCAGCGCCGCTGCGCAGTGGAGTGGTCGTGATGACAACGTCGACGCGTTCGTCGCTGCTCTCGATGGCATCAGCGCGCAGCACCGGGATCAGGTCAACGTCGCTGAAGCTCTCCGCGGAACCTGACTGAGCACCAACTACGGCTTCAGCGAAAGCGCCGATAGTATGGCTAATATCAGTAACTGGTCGTCGTCGAACTGCAGTCACCCCCGGACCCCTCGCGGACGGCGCCCTGAGTCCTCGAAGCGCACGCGAGTCTTGAATCCTTCAGGAAGGGCACGCAGGCCCGGAACAGAGACGTCACCCTGGACAGCCACAAAGCTCCCGTCGGCGGTTCCACTGAGGCCCGCAAGAAGTCGCATGCCCACGGCTGCGACGCCGGCGCCCAGTCGCGGCACGGACGTGCAGAGCAAGTCGTTTCATGGAACGATCTGACCGTGCACTACCGCCTCATGAACGACTACGGTGTCGAATGGCCACTCTGGGACGACGAAGGGCAATGCAAGGCCCATATACCCCCGCTACCCCCTGCCGTCCGCCAAGAGATCCTGTCCTGGACGCAACACTTCAACGACTCGTATTCCAGGGAATACGGATGGCCCTCGTCTGCGGCGGCGGCATTCCATAGGAGACAAGGAGAGCGGCTGTTGGAGATTATTCGACGCGAGCTCCCCTCGGGCGACACAATTGACCTTCAACTATGGGAGTCAAGAAGTCGATTGGGCTTTTAAGAACACCCTGGCGCTGTTCGCCAGGGTGTTCTCTCGGTTAACGCTCCTACGAGCACCCTGGCGCTGTTCGCCAGGGTGCTCTCCCGGTCAACTAGGGAAGGCCGTGATGATCCTCCAGCTCCCTGCAGAGTGGCCTACCTTGACCGTGTATGTACGTACAACCTTGCCTTTTTGCTTGATCTGAACCAAGCCGTAATAGGTATACGTATCATTGGCCCGATTGTACACAACGCTCGACGGCGCGCGCAGCGTGGTGTTGATCGATTGATCCATGAAACTTTCGGCACTAATTCCCATCGGATACTCATTTACGATACCAATCCAATCATCACCGTGCCCTGCCCAGATGTGCCGCATCCCCATGCCACCTGGGGTTCCGCAGATGAGCGTGCCGACTCCGCCTCGACCGACTACCCCCGGGAAGGCCTTTCGCTCGTAGATGCGAACTGTCTTCGACGTGTTATCACGCGAACTGCAATAGGGCACATCTGCATATCTCCTTGATACGCCGAAGCTGGATTGAGATGGATCCTGAGCGAAAGCACCAGCCTGATTGGCATCGCTTGCCGTCCACGTCCCATCTGAGGAAGTAGTCGCAGCTTGCTCTGCTCCCGCAGCGTGATCAGAGGCAGTGAATGAGAAGACAGGGGTAACGACTGTGGACTGCGTGCCGGAGGGATCAACGCTCCCCGTGATCTCAGCGTGCCACGAATATGTCACTCCATTCGTGAGCGGCATTGAAACTTGTGCAAATGGCTTTGTGATTTGCCCGCTGTCCCAGAGTACCTGCGTCGAGGCCGAGTCGCTTAGATAGTATCGATACGTGCTATCCCGAGGGAACTGATCGGCACCCGCGAGCGTGACCGACAAGTAGGGATTGAGATGGGTAACTTCACCTTCAGTCGGGGCACCAACCAGGGCAGATTCAGTCCAGGTTCCGAACGTCAGCGGGTAGACAGTGGTGGAAGTTGCCGTCCCGTCGATGATTCGCGTCGCAGTAATGAGATGAGCACCGCGAGTTGCGGCAACTTGTACACTCTGGCTGAATGCGACACTTTCAGGAACAGTTCTTGTGACCGCGTCGGCGGCGTCCACCGAAACCGTAATCTGCGCGGAACTTGATGTTGCGGGGGGTGCGGTCACCGAGTCGGACGGTCAGAACCGGTTGGGGTCGTAGCGAGGCAGGCGGACCGGATCCCGATCCTGCTGCTCGTCCGCGATCGCAGCGAACTCCGCCCACACCGCGTTCGACAGCGGGGCGCCGGCCCGTCGGGCGACGGCCCTCGGGCGCGGACCGTCGCGCTACGCTCGACCGGTGCGCGCCACCGTGCGGGACGTGGCGGCCCTCGCCGGGGTCTCCGCCAAGACCGTGTCCAACGTGATCAACGGCGTCGTCCCGGTGCGCCCGGACACCCGCGAGCGGGTCGAACGGGCGCTCGCGGAGCTCGACTACGTGCCGAACCTGTCCGCCCGGGGGCTGCGGAACGGCCGCTCGGGGGCGATCGCGCTGACGCTGCCCGAGCTGGGGAACGCGTACTCCGCCGAGCTCGCCCAGTGGTTCGTCGAACTCGCGCGGGACCGCGGGTGGACCGTGCAGCTCGACCAGACCGGCAACGACCCCGACCGGGAGCGGGAGCTCGTGTCGCGGGCCCGGGCGCACCTGGTCGACGGGCTCGTCCTCAACCCGGTGTCGCTCAGCGCGAGCGTCCTCGCCACGACCGAGGGGCTGCCGCCGACGGTCGTCATCGGCGAGGTCGAACCCGAGCACGTCGACCAGGTCCACGTGGACAGTCGTCGGGCGGCCGAGGAGGTCACCGCCCACCTGCTCGCCCGCGGCCACCGGCGGATCGCGGTCGTCGGGGCGGCCCGGGAGGGTGCTCCGACCGCGACGAGCGAACTCCGGGAGCGCGGGTACCGGGCAGCGCTCGACGCCGCGGGGGTCCCCGCCGACCCGGCTCTTCGGGTACCGCTGTCGGCGTGGACGACGAGCGCCGCCGCCGGGGCCTTCGCCGCGTGGCTCGACGCCCACCCGCTGCCCGACGCGGTGTTCGCCTTCACGGACTCGATCGCGTTCGGCGTGCTGCACGTCCTCGCTGCGCGGGGCGTCCGGGTACCGGAGCAGGTGAGCGTGGTCGGGTTCGACGACGTCGACCCGGCGGCGTACGCGATCCCCGCACTGACGACGGTGTCCTTCGACCGCCGGGCCTTCGCGACCGCGGCGCTCGACCTGCTGTCCCGGCGCATCGCGGACCCGTCGGCGCCGCCGGAGACCGTCGTGGTGCCGCACCGGATCGTCGAGCGCGCGAGCGTGCGCGCGCGCTGAGCGGCGCGGGCGCGGCCGCGGCGCGGCACGGCAGGCGGCGGGCACGGCGCGGTTCGACGTGCTCCCGCACAACGGGAAGCAGGTCGCACCACGGGAAACCGTGGCGCGACCTGCTTCCGGTTGTGCGCCGGCCAGACGGCGCGCGCGGAGCGCCGCCAGGGCGGCGCTCCGCGACGGCAGTCGCCGCGGCGGCCGAGGACGGCGCCACGAGGCTCTCGGCAGTGGTTCGACGTGCTTCTGAACAACGGGAGGCACGTCGCGCCACGGAAACAGGTGGTGCGACGTGCCTCCCGTTGTGCGACGCGCCAGCAGCGCGCTGCTGACGCCCCTCCGGCCCGCCGGTCAGGCCGGCCCGCCGGCCTCCGGCCCGGGTCCCAGCCCGGCCCCCGGCTCGCCGGCCCCCGACCCGAGGGCCGGCCGCGCAGCGCCCGACCCCGCCGCGGCCAGCACCGCCTCCCGCGTCTGCCGCGCGCCCAGGATCCGGAAGTGGCCACCGACCGGCACCCGCACGTTCGCGGCCCCGGCGAGCGCACTGCCGCCCGGGATGAGCGTGTCGAACACCCCGTACACCGAGGTGATCCGGGCGTTCACCGCGAGGTCCCTCCCGAGCGCCGCGAGCACCGGGTCCGTCGCGCGGAAGGCCCGCAGGTGCGCCACGGGTGCGAGCCGCGCGTACGCTGAACCACCGAACGGCGTCGACACGGCGACCATGCGGTCGATCCGGTTCCCCTCGGGCATCGTCATCGCGTACTTGCCGATCAGCCCGCCCTTGCTGTGCGCGACGACGAGGACCCCGCGCAGGTCCTGCTCGGCGCAGTACGCGAGCACCTCGCGCGCCGACTCGGGGACGGGCCGCAGGTTGTGCCGGAGCACCGGCAGCACGTGCACGGGGTGGCCGGCGTCGTGCAGGGCGTCCATCAGCGGGCGCATGAAGTGCCAGGTCTCGTAGACACCGGGCACGACGACGACCGGCTGGCCGTCGCCGCTGCGGTAGTCGTCGGCGGTCGTCGGCCCGAGGCTCCGGAGCTGCCACCGGGCCGCGTACCACCAGTCGAGTGCGGCCCACCACGCGCGTCGCACGAGCGACACCCGGACGGGAGGCTCGGTGCCGGTCGTGCGCGCCGGTCCGGTCGCGGGGGCGGTCGCGTCGCTCACGGTGCGGCCCCCGCTCCGCGGTCGTCGCCCTCCGACGCCGGTCCGCGGTCGTCGCCCTCCGGCGCCGGTTCCGCTCGTCCGGCAGTACCGGCAGGACCGGCAGGATCAGCGCGACCAGCTGAACCGGCGAGCCCGGGGTCCTCGAGGGTCTGCACGCGGCGCAGCTCGTCGACGAGCCGGGCCACGGCCTGCGGCTGCCGCTCCTGCACGTGGTGGCCGCCGGGCAGCTCGACGAACGCGCCGCGGGGCGCCAGGGCCGCGAGCGACGTCGCCCAGTCCCGCCGGGCGATCGGGTCACGGTCGCCGCGGACGACGAGCACGGGCTGCGTCACGGTGGGCAGGGCGTCCTCGAGCCGGTGACGCAGCATCGGGCCGAGCTGCCGGACGTACTGCCGGATGCTGCGGAGGTAGTCGGTCGTCACGACGGCGTTCAGGCGCGGGGTCTCGGCGAGGGTGTCCCGGGCGAGGTCGACCGCCTGGTGCAGCAGGGTCCGTCGAGCGCGGTCGACGACGGGCCCGACGAGGACCACGGCCGTGACGAGACCGGGGTGTCGGCGTGCGGCCTCGACGGCGACCTGCGTGCCCATCGACTGCCCGACCACGACGAGGTCGCCCGCCCCCGCGGTGCGGACCGCGGCCACGACGAGGTCGGCGAGCTCCTCGATCTGCAACCGCCGACCCGCGGGTGGAAGTCCCCCGAACCCGGGCAGGTCGACCGCGACGGTGCGGTGCGTCCGCGCGAGCGCCCGCTGTGTCCGGGCGAAGGACCGGTGCGACATGCCGATGCCGTGCACGAGGACGACCGTCGGGGCCAGCACGTCGCGGAGCCGTCCGGCCGGGGCGAGCGTCCGGAGGCGCACGGGGAGCCCGTCGACCTCGACCGTCTGGACCCGCGCACGCACGACCCGACCGTACCCGGGGGCCGACGCGTCGCCGTCAGGATCGCGGGGACACCCTCGACGTGCGGGGCCGCCGGTCCTATGCTCCGCAACATGCGCAAGGTGACCTCGGGCCTCTTCACGTCGGTGGACGGCGTGGTGCAGGACCCGTACACGTTCCAGTACGACTCGTTCGACGCCGAGCTCGGCACCGCCATGGGCGCGTGGATGGAGCGCACCGAGACGGTCCTGCTCGGCCGGCAGAGCTACCTCGAGTGGTCGGAGTGGTGGCCGTCCCACGACGACGACCCGTTCGGACAGTGGATCAACCCGATCGAGAAGCACGTCGCCTCGACCACGCTCGACGGCGACCTGACCTGGCAGAACGCGCACCTGATCCGCGGCGACGTCGACGACTTCGTCCGCGACCTCAAGGCCGGCGACGGCGGCGACGTCGCGGTGACCGGCAGCGTCACGCTCGTGCGGCACCTGCTCTTCGCGGGCCTGCTCGACGAGCTGCAGCTCATGGTCCACCCGGCCGTCGCCGGTGCGGGGCGCAGGCTGTTCGAGCCGACCGACCCGCCCACGCGGCTGCGCCTGGTGCGCAGCGAGGTGACCAGCAAGGGGAACGTGCTGGCCACCTACGCGCCGTTCGCCGACTGACGGAGGCGGGGCGCGCCTCCAGACCGACCCGGCGCGGAGCGCTCCATCGGCACCGGGACGGGCCGGTGGACGGACAGGGTGCGGAAGCGGCGTACCCTTCTGGGTGGCCGTCGACCGCACCACACTGGAGTTCACCATGTCCGAGGACACCCGCCCGCACGTCGTCATCGTCGGCGGTGGCTTCGCCGGCGTCGCGGCCATGCGCGAGCTCGCCGACGCCGACGTCCGGGTGACCCTGGTCGACCGGCACGTCTACAACATGTTCCAGCCGCTCATGTACCAGGTGGCGACCGGTGGGCTGAACGCCGGCGACGTGACGTACTTCCTCCGCAGCCTCCGCGCGAAGCAGGCGAACGCCGACTTCCGGCACGGGCTGCTCACCGGCATCGACCACGAGAACCGCGTCGCCGAGATGTCCGACGGCGAGCACCTGCACTACGACTGGCTGATCCTGGCCAACGGCGTCAACACGAGCTACTTCGGCACGCCCGGCGCCTACGAGTACGCGTACTCGATGTACTCCCGCTCGCAGGCGCTCCGGATCCGCGACGAGCTGTTCACCCGTCTCGAGCAGGCCGCGGCGAAGCAGGGTCCCGACGAGATCCGCGTGGTGATCGTCGGCGGCGGGGCCACGGGCGTCGAGATGGCCGGCGCCCTCGCGGAGCTGCGTGACCAGGCGCTCGTCGGGGCCTACCCCGAGATCGAGCGCGGCAACATCTCGATCACGCTCGTGCACCGCAGCGGCGAACTCCTCAAGCCGTTCGCGCCGCGCCTGCGTCGGTACGCGGCGAAGATCCTCCGCAAGCGCGGCGTCGAGCTGCGGCTGAACACCGGCGTCGCCGAGGTCAAGCCCGACGGCGTGGTGACGGCGACCGGCGAGTTCATCCCCGCCTCGCAGGTGATCTGGGCGACGGGCGTCGCCGCGCACAAGGAGGTCTCGGGCTGGGGTCTGCCGCAGACGCACGGCGGTCGCATCCAGGTGAACGACGACCTCAGCGTCAAGGGCGTCGAGCGGATCTTCTCGGCCGGTGACATCGCGGCGCAGGACGACGCGCTCGCCCAGCTCGCCCAGCCGGCCCTGCAGGGCGGCAAGCACGCGGCACGGCAGATCGTCCGGCTCATGCAGGGCAAGCCGACCGAGCACCTCAAGTACTTCGACAAGGGCACGATGGCGACGATCGGCACGAACGCCGCGGTCGCGCAGCTGCGCGGCGGCGTCACGATGGTCGGGCCGGTCGCGTGGATCGCGTGGGTCGCGGTGCACATCGCGTCGCTGCTCGGCAACGGCAACCGGCTGTCGACGCTGTCACACTTCTTCGTCCGCTACATGTGGTTCATGCGGAAGCGCTCGATCCCGATCGTCGGCGACGTCCGGCCGGTGCGCCCGAACGGCGACCGCGAGCCGGAGCCGTGGCAGATGCAGAAGGCCGAGTAGCGCCGCACGCGGCGCGGACGGGAGGCGCGGGTCGGGGTCGACCCGCGCCTCCCGTCCGTCACGTGGTGACGCGGGGCTGACGCCGCCGCGTGCACGCGAGCTCGCCGAGCTCGCGAACCTGAAGGTCCACCTGGCCGACGCACTGCGGGCGCACGGGATCACCGAATCGACCGCCACGATCGCCGCGGAGACGGCGTTCGCGCAGTGGATCGCCGACGAGGAGACGCGGGACTTCCGCGCCGTCGTGCAGGAGCGACTGGCGGCCTTCACCGCACTCGTGCACCCCGGTCGTTGAGCGCGCTCTTACCTCGGCGGAGCAGTCTGGTCGTCACCCGGAAGACCGATCCCGCAGGGAGGGACCGTGACGACGAACGCGATCGCGCCCGAGCGCACGAGCACCACCGGCCGCACCCCGGTCGGCACGGTGGTCGGCGCTGCCCGGACCGCACCGCCGCCACCCCTCACGCGCCGGGCCCCGGCGCTCGACGGGCTGCGCACGGTCGCCATCCTGATGGTGATCCTGTACCACCTGCACGTGCCGCGGTTCGACGGCGGGTTCACCGGCGTGACGGTCTTCTTCGTCCTGTCCGGGTTCCTCATCACGACCCTGCTGCTCGGCGAGCACCGGAAGACGGGCCGCATCCGGCTCGGGTCGTTCTGGTGGAAGCGCCTGCTGCGGCTCTACCCGGCGCTGCTCGCCCTGGTCGTGGTCGGCCTGCTCCTGTGGAACTGGGTCGGCGACTACAAGGGTGCGTCCTTCGGCCCCGGTGAGGCGGCCTTCATCGCCCTGACGTACACGGGCAACCTGTTCCGCTCGTTCTGGGACACCACGCAGGGCGTGTTCGCGCACACCTGGAGCCTGTCGATGGAGGAGCAGTTCTACCTCGTGTGGCCGCCGGTGCTCGTGCTGCTGTTCACGCTCCGGGCACGCCGCCGCTGGCTGCTCGCGGGCCTCGGTGCCGTCGTGGTCGGCGGGTCCGTCGCCGCGGGTCTGCTCTACCGCACGCCGAGCGGCAACGCGACGCCCGACGTGTACTTCTCCCCCGTGCTCGGCGTCGTGCCGCTCGCCACCGGCTGCCTGCTCGCGCTCCTGCTCGACGACGAACGGGTCCGGACGTGGGCGTCCGGTGTCGCCGGGCACGTCGCGACCTGGGGCGGGATCGTCCTGCTCGCCGTCGTGACGGCCTCGATCGGCGACGACTGGACCCAGCACGCGTCGACCTTCGGCGTCGTGCTGCCGCTGACCGGCCTGGTGTCGGCGGTGCTCATCGGCGGGCTCGTCTCGGTCCGGTCGCCGCTGTCGTCCGCCCTGGCGTGGACGCCGGTGTCGTGGTTCGGTCGGCGGGTGTCGTACTCGGCGTACCTGTGGCACCCGCTCGTGATCGCCCTGCTCGACCCGTTCGCGATCGGTCCGTGGGGCACCGTGTGGCTCGTCGGCGTCGCGCTGCTCGTGGCCGTCGGTGCCGCGTACGCGGTCGAGGTGCCCGTCGAGAAGGCCCGGAAGCGCGTCCGCGAGGCACGCCGGGCCGTGGCCGCCGACCGCGCCGGACGCGCCAGCGCCACCAGCTGACGCAGCCGCAGGCCGACCCAGCCATCACCTGACGCGGCCGCGGGCCGGCACAGCCATCGGCGGCTGACGCCCCGGACACCCGCCCGTCCGTAGGCTCGGGCCGTGACCACGGAGCAGACCGACGTCCTCGTCGTGGGCGGCGGCCCCGTCGGCCTGTCCGTCGGCGCACTGCTCGCCGCCGAGGGCCTCGACGTCCGGGTCTGGGAACGCCGGGACGCCCCGCCGTCCGGGTCCCGGGCGATCGGCATCCACCCGCCGTCGCTCGACCTGTTCGCGCGCCTCGGGGTCGCCGCACCGGTCGTCGCCGAGGCCGCCCTCGTCCGCCGCGGGATCGCCACGAGCCGCGGACGCACGCTCGGCACCCTGTCGTTCGACCACGTGTCCGCCACGCACCCCTACGTCGCCGCGCTCGACCAGCACCGCACCGAGACGATCCTGCGCGACCGGCTCGCGGCCCTCGCCCCGGGCGCCCTCCGCACCGGCACCGCCGCGACCGCGCTGCACAGCCACCGGGACCACGTCGACGTGCACGGTACGGGACCGGACGGCACCCCGGTCACCGTCCGGGCACGCTTCGTGGTCGGCGCCGACGGGGCCAGGAGCGCGGTGCGCGACCTGCTCGGCGTCGGGACGCACGGCCGCGACTACGGCGACCGGTACGTCATGGGCGACTTCGCCGACCCGGGCGGTACCCCCGCCGACACCGCGGTCGTCGACGTCGGGCCGGCTGGCGTCCTCGAGTCGTTCCCGCTGCCCGGCGGGCGCCGACGTTACGTCGCCCTGGTGCCCCACCACGACGAGGAGGCGACCACGCGCGCCCCGGACGGCGACGCGGCGGAGGCGGGACGGGCCTCCCGGCTGGCCGCCCTCGTGCGCGACCGCACCGGCGTCGCGCCGGACCCCGCGACCAGCTCGATGACGAGCGGGTTCCGGGTGCGGCGACGGACGGCGGACCGCGTCGGCGTCGGCCGCGTCGTGCTCGTCGGCGACGCCGCCCACGAGATCAGCCCGATCGGCGGGCAGGGCATGAACCTCGGGTGGCTGGACGCCGCGGCGCTCGCGCCGGTCCTGGCCGGGGCGGTGCGCTCCGGGAGCTCCGGGCCGTGGCCCCGGTACGCGGCGACGCGGCAGGCCGCGGCCGCGCGCGCGGCGCGGCAGGCGGAGGCGAACATGGCGGTGGGTCGGCCGGCCCGGGGGCTCGCGCTCGTCGGCCGGGAGGCGCTGCTCCGGTCCGCCCTGCGGCTCCCGACCGGCGGGCTGCTGGCCTCGGTCTACGCGATGCGGTGGGCCTGACGGGTCGCGTCCGCGCGCGGCCGGACGGCCCGCTCGGGACGGGCGCGACCCGTCGCCGTCGCTGTCGCCGTCGCTGTCGCCGTCGCCGGTCGTGCGGGTCGGGAGCCGATCGCTCCGTGCGGGGCCGGGCAGGGCTCCCCGGTCAGGCGACGAGCCGGGCGCCCGCGACGCCGAGCTCGACCACCAGGACGAGCGAGGACGCGATGACCAGCCGGAACAGCGCTCGGGTCGGACGTCCGGCGAACACGAGTCGGACGCCCACTGCGGCCAGGACGACGACCACCACGGCGCCGACGACCGCGAGCACGGCACCGACACCGCGCGCCGGTGCATCCCCGAGGAGCTGTCCGCCGAGCACGAGCACGGCCGCGACCACGAGCGCGCCGAACGCGAGGGTCCCCGCACCGCGGAGCCCGAGCCGGTGCGGGAAGCCGCGCACCCCGGTCGCCGCGTCGTCGAGCAGGTCGGGCAGGACGTTCGTGCAGTGGATCGCGACGCCGAACACCGCACCCGTCGCGACCGCCCACCACGCCGGCCACGCGCCACCGCCCGCGGCGACCGCGACCACCGGCAGGAGCCCGAACGCGACCACGAACGGCACGACGGACCACGCCGTCCGCTTCAGGCCGGCGTCGTACGCCCACCCCGCGGCGACGAGCACGACGTGCGCGACGGCGGCGACCGGGCCGAGGAACGCGCTGAGGACGACCGCGACGGCCGCCGTGGCGAACGCCGTCGTGCGGACGGTCGCGACGGGGACGAGACCGCGGGCCACCGGCTTGTCGCTCCGACCCACCGCGCGGTCGCGATCGGCATCGATCCAGTCGTTCGCGAGGCCGATCGACAGCTGCCCGGCGACGACGGCGAGCGCGACGAGGACGACGAGCCACACCGGGTCCCCCACGGCCCCGGCGACCACCGCGGCGAGGACGGTCACGGTGACGGTCGGGCCGGGGTGCGAGGACGCGACGAGCAGCCTCGCGGTGGTCAGGGGGGCGGGTCGGCTCACCGCGCCCAGCGTAGAGCGGGGCGGCTGACCGGGTCCGCCGGCACGCGCCCCGCCGGGTGTCGACGGGGCGCGTGCCGGGACCGTCCTCGCGGGGTCAGGCCGCGGGGATGAGGCCGTTCGGGTTCAGCACGTACTTCGTCGCCGCGCCCTTGTCGAACTCCTCGTAGCCGCGCGGGGCCTCGTCGAGGCCGATCGCCTTCGCGTTGACGTTCTTCGCGATGCTCGTGCGGTCGTGCAGGATCGCCATCATGAGCTGCCGGTTGTACTTCATGACCGGGCACTGCCCCGTCGTGAAGGACAGCGACTTCGCCCAGCCGGTGCCGAGGCTGAGCGACAGGGCGCCCTTCTTCGCGGCCTCGTCGACGCCGCCCGGGTCACCGGTGACGTAGAGCCCGGGGATGCCGAGGGCACCACCAGCGGCCGTGACGTCCATGAGCGAGTTGAGGACGGTCGCGGGGGCTTCCTCCCCCGATCCCGAGCCGTGGCCCTTCGCCTCGAAGCCGACGGCGTCGATGCCGCAGTCGACGAGCGGTTCGCCGAGGATCTGGTCGATCTGGTCGGCGGGGTCGCCCTTCGTCAGGTCGACGGTCTCGCAGCCGAACGTCCTCGCCTGGGCGAGGCGGTCGGCGTTCATGTCCCCCACGATCACGACGCTCGCGCCGAGCAGCAGGGCGCCGGTCGCAGCCGCGAGCCCGACCGGTCCGGCACCGGCGACGTAGACCGTCGAGCCGACCTCGACGCCCGCCGTGACGGCGCCGTGGAACCCGGTCGGGAAGATGTCGGACAGCATCGCGAGGTCGAGGACCTTCTCGAGCGCCTGGTCGCGGTCCGGGAACTTCAGCAGGTTCCAGTCGGCGTAGGGCACGAGGACGTACTCGGCCTGCCCGCCGACCCACCCGCCCATGTCGACGTAGCCGTAGGCACTGCCCGGGCGGTCGGGGTTGACGTTGAGGCAGATGCCGGTCTTGCGCTCCTTGCAGTTCCGGCAGCGCCCGCAGGCGATGTTGAACGGCACGGAGACGATGTCGCCGACCTTGATGAACTCGACGTCGGACCCGACCTCGACCACCTCGCCGGTGATCTCGTGCCCGAGGACGAGGTCGCTCGGGGCGGTCGTCCGGCCGCGGACCATGTGCTGGTCGCTGCCGCAGATGTTCGTCGCCACCGTGCGCAGGATCGCACCGTGGTTCACCTTGCGTCCGACGTTCGCGGGGTTGACCCCGGGTCCGTCCTTGAGTTCGAACGTCGGGTAGTCGGTCTCGATGACCTCGACCTTCCCCGGCCCCTTGTACGCGACTGCGTGGTTGCTCGCCATGTGATCCTCCTCGATCCTCGGCGGCCACCCGGTGTCCCCACCGGGACGTCGTCATCGTCGACGACGTCTCGGACAGTACGCCGCCGGGATCACCGTGCGGTGGCCGCGCGCAGGAGCGCGTCGACGAGGGCGACCTGGTCGAGTCCGACGGCGGCGAACACGAGCGGCACCTGCGACCGTTCGGTGAAGCCCGGCGTGGTGTTCACCTCGTTGAGCACGACCCCGTCGTCGGTCACGAAGAAGTCGAACCGGGCCACCCCGGCGCACCCGAGCGCGTCGTACAGCGCCACGGCCGCCCCCGTCACCGCCGCCTGCTCGGCGGTCGACAGGCGCGCGGGGACGCGGAAGTCGGCCGTCCCGTCGTACTTCTGCTCCCGGTCGAACACCTGGTCCGCGGCGACCACGACCTCGAGCGGCGCCCCGGTGCGGAGCGTCCCGGTCGCGTCCCGGAACAGGGCGACGTCGACCTCGCGGCCGGAGACGAACGACTCGACGAGCACCGCGTCGCCCGCCGCCCGTGCGTGCCGGACGGCTGCGGCGACCCCGGCGGACCGCCGCACGACCGTGACGCCGTTGCTCGACCCGGCCGAGGTGGGCTTCACGACCCACGGCGGTCCGGGCAGCGCCCGCACGGCGACGTCGACCTCGCGGTCGTCGGCCGTCCGGCGCACGAGCACACCCGGCGCGGTCGCGATGCCCAGTGCCTCGGCCACGAGCTTCGTCACCCACTTGTCCGCGGCGAGCGCCCCCGCCCGGACCGGCGAACCGACGACCGGCACGCCGATCATGTCGAGCAGCCCGGCGACCGCGCCGTCCTCGCCGTGGTCGCCGTGCAGGAGCGGGAAGGCGGCGTCGCAGGTGGTGATCGCGGCGACCGCGGCGGCGGCGGACAGGGGCGTCCCGTCCGCCGCGTGCCAGGAACCGTCGCGCCCGACCGTGAGCGCGACGGTCGCGGTGCCGCCGGCGCGGAGTGCCCGCTCGGCGGCGGCCGCCGACGCCAGGGAGACGTCGTGTTCGTCGTTCGCGCCGCCGCCGATGACGGCGACGCGGAGGTGGGAGTGGTCAGGCACGGTGGCCCTCCTGGTGGTGGATCGGGGAGCGGACGGACGGCGGGCGCCCGGACGGCGAGTGCTCGGACGGCACGGGGGCAGCGTCGTCTCCGCGGGGGTGTGCCGCGGAGTCGGCGTCGGCGCGGGTGGTGGTGCGGTGCACCCGGGCGACGCGCGTGCCGACCCGGGTGACGAGTTCGTGCGGGATCGTGTCGGCCCAGGCCGCCCACTCCGCCACGGTCGGCACGGCGTCCCGGCCGACGGCACCGGTACCGGCACCCGCGCCGCTCGCCCGGGGCCCGAACACCGTGACGCGCTCGCCGGGCAGCAGCAGGTCGTCGCCCGTGTCGACGACGACGCTGTCCATCGAGAAGCGGCCGACGAGCGGGCGTCGCCGTCCCCGGACCCACACCACCGCGCGGCCCGAGGCGGCGCGGGGCAGCCCGTCGGCGTACCCGAGCGGCAGCAGCGCGGTGTTCGTGGGCCGGTCGGTCACGTGGTCGCCGCCGTACCCGATCCGGGTCCCGGTCGGCACCGCCCGCGCGGACACCACGGTCGTCGTCAGGGAGAGCGTGTCGCGCAGGGCGGTCGTCGTGCCCGAGGGGTCGATCCCGAACAGTCCCGCGCCGACCCGGTGCAGGTCGAACCCGTCGGCGGCTCCGGTGACCGTCGCCGCGGTCGCCGCCAGGTGGCGCACGAGCGGGCCGAGCCCCCGTCGACGGGCGCTCCGGACGGCGTTCCGGAAGAGCAGCACCTCGCGGGTGTCCCGCCCGTCCCCGGGTCGGTCGGCCGAGGACATGTGCCCCATCACCCCGACGACACGCAGCGCCCCCGTCCCCTGCAGCTCCCGCGCGAGGACGCACAGCGCGTCCCACGCCGACGGCGGACAGCCCTCCCGTCCCATCCCGACGTCGACGTGCAGGTGGACGGCGGCGCGACGTCCGGTCCGGCGGGCGGCTCGCCCCACGGCGACGAGCGTCGCCGGGTCGGCGACGGCGAGCGCGACGTCGGCACGGAGTGCCGACGCGAAGTCGGCGTCCGGCGGGTTGAGCCAGCTGAGCACGGGCGCGCGGACGCCCCCGGCGCGGACCGCGAGTGCCTCGTCGACGCTCGTCACGCCGACGGAGCCGGCCCCCGCCTCCAGGACGGACCGCGCGACCGCGCCGTGCCCGAAGCCGTCGGCCTTGAGCACGGCCATCAGGCGTCCGCCCGTCAGGGCGGCGAAGTGGGCTGTGTTCGCCCGCACCGCGTCGTCGTGGACGAGCAGTTCGGAGACCGGCGCGGTCACCGCTGCATCCGCGGGTCGGCCGTCGGGTCCGCGTAGAGGCGGGGGCAGCCGGCCTCGGGCGCCTCGGGCCGGAGCTCGAAGTGCCACGCCTCGTTGTCGTAGACCTGGCAGAGCCCGTACCCGGCGCCGTGGTCCTGCAACCACTCGGCGGCGTCCCAGTCGCCGATGTCGATCGCCTCGCCGCGGACGTGCAACGACGTCTGCGGGGTCGAGACCCATCGCGCGGCCTCGTCGCGGGAGCCGTACTCGGCCACCGCGTCGTCGAGCAGGCGTTCCTGCAGCGCGGCGGACCGCCAGCCGCTGTTCACCACGAAGCGGACGCCGTCCCCCTCGGCGTCGCGGGCGGCACGGCGGACGGCCTCGAGCAGGTCCGGGTCGAGCTTCGTCACGGCGGGCAGGTCGTCGTCGAACACCGAGGCGCCGGAGGGCGCCTCACCGCCCGCGGGTCCGGTCGCGCCCTCCGTGCCGGCGGCACCGGCGCCGACGGAGGCGGCTCCCGGCCAGGACGGTCCGCCCGGGGCGGCGACGGCGAGCGCTCCCGCGACCACCGCGGCAGCCAGGACCAGCACGAGGACGACGACCAGGGGCAGCGCGCGGGACCGACGCGGTCGGTGACGGACGGGGACCGGGGTGTGCAGGGAGTGGAGCATGTCGACCAGTGCAACGGGCCGGACGTCGCCGGAGCGTACGCGTTTCCGCATACGCTCACGACACGTCCCGCCGCCTAGCATCGGGGTCGTGCGTGTACTGATCCTCGAGGACGAACCCCTGCTGGCCGGGGCGGTGCGGGACGGCCTGCGGCTCGAGGCGATCGCCGCGGACGTCGCGGCCGACGGGGACGCCGCGCTCGAGCTCCTCGCGGTGAACCGCTACGACGTCGCCGTGCTCGACCGGGACGTCCCGGGGCCGTCCGGCGACGAGGTGGCCGAGCACGTCGTCGCGACCGGGTCCGGCACGCCGATCCTCATGCTCACCGCCGCGGACCGGCTCGACGACAAGGCGTCCGGGTTCGCCGCGGGTGCCGACGACTACCTGACGAAGCCGTTCGAGCTGCGGGAGCTCGTGCTGCGGATCCGCGCGCTCGACCGGCGTCGTCCGGAGCGTCGGCCGCCCGTGCTCGAGGTCGCCGGGGTCCGGCTCGACCCGTTCCGCCGCGAGGTCTTCCGGGGCGGCCACCACGTCGCGCTGACCCGCAAGCAGTTCGCCGTCCTCGAGGTCCTGGTGCAGGCCGGGGGCGGCGTGGTCAGCGCCGAGCAACTGCTCGAACGAGCCTGGGACGAGCACGCCGACCCGTTCACGAACGCCGTGCGCATCACCGTCTCGGCGCTCCGCAAGCGGCTCGGGGAGCCCTGGGCGATCGTGACCGTGCCCGGCGTCGGCTACCGGATGGACGTGCCCACGGCCGCGGACACGGCGGTCGACCGGGCTGCGGGCGTCGACGCGGGTCGTGCTGCGGACGGTCCCCCGCGGTGACGGACCGTCGCCCCGGGCCGAGCGTCCGCCTCCGCCTCGCGCTGAGCTACGCGGGCGTCGTCGTCGTCACGGCCGCCCTGCTGCTGACCGTGGTGTGGCTCTTCCTGCTCCGCTACGTGCCGGTCGGCAACCTCACGACCACGGACGGGCACGTGCCGGACCGGACCGACCTGGTCCGCGCCTTCGTCCCGCCGGCGGTCTGGGCGTTCCTCGTGCTCGTCGTGCTCGGTGTCGTCGGCGGCTGGCTGCTCGCCGGCCGGGTGCTCGACCCGCTGCGGCGGTTGACCGAGGCCTCGCGGGCGGTGTCCTCCGGCGCCCTCGACCACCGCGTCGACCTGCCGGGGCGACGGGACGAGTTCCGCGAGCTCGCCGACGCCTTCGACGGCATGGTCGCGCGCCTGGCCGCCGACGTCGCCGAGCAGCAGCGCTTCGCCGCGAACGCCTCGCACGAGCTCCGGACGCCGCTCGCCACGACGCGGGCCCTGCTCGAGGTCGCCGTCCGCGAGCCGGGCAACGACCCCGCGGCGGTGCTCGACCGGCTCCGCGTGGTGAACGAGCGGGCGATCGACCTGACCGAGTCGCTCCTGGTGCTGGCCCGCGCCGGTCGACGCGTGCCCGACCCGGAGCCCGTCGACCTGTCGCTCCTCGTCGAGGACGCCGTCGAGACCCTGCTGCCCCTGGCCGAGGCGCGCGGCGTCGCGCTGGACGCAGACGCAGACGCAGACGCAGACGCAGACGCAGACACAGACGCAGACGACGACCGCGACACCGACACCGCCGCGCACGTCCACACCGACGCGGCGTGGACGACGGGGTCGCCCGCGCTGCTCCTGCAGCTCGTGACGAACCTCGTGCAGAACGCCGTCGTGCACAACGTCGGACCGGGCGGGTGGGTGCGGATCCGGACGGGTGGGTCGTCGGCGGACGGCGGTGCCGGCACCGTGGTGCTGCTCGTCGAGAACACCGGCCCGCGGGTCCCGCGTGCGGTCCTGCCGACGCTGACCGAACCGTTCCAGCGTGCCGCGTCCCGACGCCGGGACGAGGACACCGGCGCGGGACTCGGACTCGCCATCGTGGCGGCGATCGTCGCTGCGCACGGCGGCGCGCTGACCGTGGACGCCCGGGACGGCGGCGGGCTCAGCGTCCGGGTGGCGTTGCCGTCGGCGTCCCCGCCGGTGCGACCCCGTCAGCCGTAGCCCCGGCCGGACCGGCAGCCCCGGCCGGACCGTCTGCAGCCCGGGCCGGCCCGCGCCCCGCCCCGGCCGCCCCGGCAGCGACCCGCCGCCCGCGCAGCAACCCCGACGCGAGCGCGATCCCGGCGAGGACGACGACCCCGCCCACCGGCTCGTTCCACCGCAGCGGCTCACCGAGCACGAGCACCCCGAGCCCCACCCCGACCACCGGCGTCAGGTACGTCACGGTCGACGCGCGGCCCGCACCCCACGCGCCGACCAGGCGCGTGTTCCACGCGTAGGCCAGCCCCGTGCCCACCGCACCGAGCGCGACCATCGCGGCCACGATCCTCCAGTCCAGCCGCACCGGACCGGTCGCGACCACGGGCGCGACCACCAGCATGAGCAGCGCCGCCAGGCTGAGCTGCACGGTCGCGACGGTCGTCGGGTCCTGCCCGCTGCCGACACCGAAGCGGCGGAGCCAGGCGAGACCGACGCCGTACGACGCCGTCATGCCGAGCAGGGCCAGCTGCCCGGGCACCGTCGCGAGCACGCGCGGGTCCCCGACGAGGTCCCACGGCCCGACCAGGACGAGCACCCCGACGATCCCGGTCACGATGCCGAGGACCTGTCGGCGGGACAGGCGTTCGGTCGGCACGAGCACCGCGAGCGCGAGCAGCGTCATGATCGGGGTCGTCGCGTTGTAGATGCTCGCGAGCCCGGACGGCACGGTCTGCTCCGCCCACGCCATGAGCGAGGACGGCACCGCGTTGAGGAACACCGCGACGACGAACAAGTGGCCCCACACACGGCGGTCGCGCGGCCAGCGGCGACGGGTGACGAGCAGGATGCCGACCAGCGTCACCGCGCCGAGCACCGTGCGCACGGTGGCGACCTGCTGCGGGGCGAGCCCCTCGAGCCCGATCTTGGCGAAGAAGAAGCTGGAGCCCCAGGTCAGGGCCACGAGCACGTAGAGGAGGGCGTTCACGAGGGCTAGCATCGAGCACCGTCGGCGCATGTGTCGAACGCATGCGCCGCATACCCTCATGAGGAGGACGCATGGCCGTCTCGATCCCGCAGGTCCGTGCCTTCGTCGCGACCGTCGACGCCGGCTCGTTCACGAGCGCCGCCACCGCGCTCGGCGTCGGGCAGTCGGCCGTCTCGCACGCCGTCGCCGGCTTCGAACGCGAGGTCGGCGGTCCCGTCGTGCGCCGCGGCGGCGCCGCGGTCCCGACCGCCCTCGGCGAACGGCTGCTGGCGCACGCCCGCCAGGTGCTCGCCTCGGTCGACGGCCTGGAGGCGGTGGTGCGGCCCGCCACGGCGCGCGGCACCGTGCGCCTCGCCGCGGTGCCGACGGTGTGCCAGGGCCTGCTCCCCCGCCTCCGCGAGCTGTGGTCGGTGACGCTGCCGGACGTCGACGTCCAGGTGTACGAGGGCGACGACGACGAGATGGCGGAGTGGTTGGAGGGCGGCACCGTCGACGCGGCCGTGCTCGTCGACCCGACGCCGGTGCCCGAAGGCGGGGTGGTCGTCGCGCGGGACGAGATGGCCGCGGTCGTCCGGCGGGACCACCCGCTCGCGGACACCGCGGCGATGACCCTCGACGACCTGCACGAGGACGGGCTCGTCGCGGGCGGCGGCGGGTGCGAGCACCAGATCGAACGGATGCACGAGCTCGCGGGGCAGCCCTTCCGGTGGGCGCACCGGGTGCGGGAGATGAGCACGATGTTCGGGATGATCCAGCGCGGCGAGGGGGTCTCGATCGTCCCGTCACTCGGGCGGGTGATGCTGCCCGAGGACCTCGTGATGCTGCCGGTCGCGCCGCGGTACGAGCGGACGCTGGTGCTGAGCGGGCCCTCGACGCGGGCGTGGCACCCGCTGGCGCGGGCGCTCGTCGACGCCGTGTGACGTCGCCGGCGGCACCGGTGCCGACGCCCGGACATCTCCGACCTTCGGCCGATCCGGCGACCGCCCGGTCCTTCCTAGGCTCGGGGGCATGACCGCGACCGTGCTCCCGCCACCCGCGCCCCTCGGACGACGGGTGTGGGCGCAGACCTGGCGGGTGCTCGTCGCCCTCGTGGCCGGCTTCACCGCGTTCGGCCTGATCTGGCCCGAGCTCGACACGTCGTCGTGGTCGGAGGCGCGGCTCGGCATCGGGCTCCTCGGGGACGTCACGGCCGGGGTCGTCGCACTCGTCGTGTACTGCTTCCGCCACCGTGCGCCGCTGTTCGTCACCCTGGCGGTGATCGGCCTCAGCACCGTGTCGACGTTCGCCGCGGGCACCGCCGTGCTCGCGCTCGTCTCCCTCGCCACCCGGCGCCGCGGGGTCGAGATCGCGGTGGGCAGCGCGGCGATGCTCGTCACCGGGCTCGTCGGCGAGCAGCTCGTCTTCCCGGGCGGTGACATGGCGCTGTGGCAGACCACGCTGGTGTCGGTCGTCTTCCTCGCGCTCGTGGTCGTCGTGGGTGTGGCGATCGGGCAGCGCCGGGCGCTCGTCCAGTCCCTCCGGGAGCGGGCCGCCCTGCTCGAACGCGAACAGGCCGTGCGCGAGGACCGCGCGCGCGAGCAGGAACGCGCGCACATCGCCCGCGAGATGCACGACGTGCTCGGCCACCGGCTCTCGCTCGTGGCCCTGCACGCCGGCGCGCTCGAGTTCCGCGGACGTTCGCTGTCGCCGGACGACACCGTCGAGGCCGCGGGGGTCGTCCGCGCCGAGGCGCACGCGGCCCTGACCGACCTGCGCGACGTACTGGGGGTCCTGCGCGACCCCGCCGGTCGCGACACCGACGACCCGACCGGCACCGCGCCTCCGCAACCGACGCTCTGCGACGTGCCGGCCCTCGTCGACGAGGCCCGTGCAGCCGGTGCGACCGTGACCTGCACGGTCGCCGAGGGTGCCTGCGCCGCCGGGGAGACCGTCGGCCGCCACGCGTACCGGATCGTCCAGGAGGCCCTGACGAACGCCCGCCGGCACGCCCCGGGCCAGCCGGTCACGGTGTCGATCGCGGTGCTGCCGACCCCGGCGCTCCGGGTCACGGTGACCAACCCGACGCTGCCCGGGGACCGCGGGCACGACACCGACGGCGGCGGGCACGGGCTGCGCGGCCTCGCCGAGCGGGCGCGGCTCGTGGGCGGCTCGTTCCGCGCCGACGTCGACGCCGCCGGCGTCCACACGGTCGAGGCGGTGCTCCCGTGGACGGCGTGACCGCGCCGGTCCGCGTGGTGCTCGTCGACGACGACCACCTCGTGCGCGCCGGGCTCCGGCTGCTGCTCAGCGGCGACGACGGTGTCGACGTCGTGGGCGAGGCCGGCGACGGCGTCGAGGCCGAGCAGGTCATCGACGCGGTCGAGCCGGACGTCGTGCTCATGGACATCCGGATGCCGCGCTGCGACGGGCTCGCCGCCACCGAGCGGGAGCTCCGGAAGCGGCCGGAGCTCGCCGTCCTCGTGCTCACCACCTTCCAGGGCGACGACATGGTCCTCGGTGCCCTGCAGCGCGGTGCGCGCGGGTTCCTGCTGAAGGACACCCCGCCGCAGGAGCTCGTGGCCGCGATCCACGCGGTCGCCGCCGGCCGCTCGACGCTGTCGCCGTCGGTGCTCGACCGGGTGATCGCCTTCGCCGCGGGCACCGGGAACGCGACCGGTCCCGGGAGCGGACCTGCCGACGGGTCCGGTGGAACCCGGGACGGCCGCGCCGCGGGAGGCGCGCTGCCGGACGCGAGCGAGGAACGCCGGCTGATGGCGACGCTGACCGACCGGGAACGCGAGGTCGCGGTCGCCGTCGCGAACGGGGCCTCGAACGCCGAGATCGCCGCGGACCTGTTCGTCGGGCTCGCCACCGTGAAGACCCACATCGGGCACGTCTACGACAAGTTCGGGGTCGACAACCGGGTGCAGTTGGCGCTCATCGTGCACGCCGCCCAGCGCTGACGAGCCGGGGCGACGAGCCGAGCTGACGAACCGGCACGAGTCGGGCGCGACGACCCGGGGGCGGTACCGAGCCGCCGGGCAGGCGCGACCGGCAGGATGGGGCGATGCCCGCGACGCACGTGAAGACCTTCACCGACCCGGACGAGGCCACCGCCGAGGCCCTCGGACTCGAGTGGCTCGCCGAGGCCGAGGACGCCGGCGGCACCCGGATCGCCCGTGTGCTCGCCCACCCGGAGCCGACGGTCCTGCACCTCGAGCGCATCACCGACGGCGTCCCCGACCGCGGCCAGGCGGAACGCTTCGGCCGGTCCCTGGCGCACACCCACGCCGCGGGTGCGACGCACTGGGGCGCCCCCGCACCGGGCTTCCCGTCCGGACGCGGGATGCGCGTCGGGCGGTCCCGGACACCGTTCGTCCCCGCCGCCGAGGCGCCCGCGAGCTGGGGCGAGTTCTTCGCCGAGTACCGCATCCGTGACTTCGTCCGCCGCATCGTCGACCGTGGCGGGTTCGACGGTGCCGAGGCGGCGGTGTTCGACCGGGTCGCCGACCGGGTCGCGGACGGGACGCTCGGCTCCCCGCAGCCCGCGCTCGTCGGCGACGGACCGGCCCGCCTGCACGGCGACCTCTGGGCGGGCAACGTGCTCTGGCCCACCGACCGGAGCGAGCCGACCGGCGCGGTGCTCATCGACGCGACCCCGCACGGCGGCCACGCCGAGACCGACCTGGCCCTGCTGGCGCTGTTCGGACTGCCGCGTCTCGAGACGGTCCTGGCCGGCTACGACGCCGAGTCGCGGTTGGCCGACGGCTGGCAGGAACGGGTCGAGCTGCACCAGCTGGCGCCGCTGCTGCTGCACGTGTTCCTGTTCGGCGGCTCCTACGCCGACGACGCCCTGCGCGCCGCCCGCCGCTACGCCTGACCCAGTCGCAGGCCGGTTCCAGCCCGCCGTCCGGACTCCGCCTGACCCGGTCGCAGGCCGGTTCCGGCCCGCCGTCCAGACCCCGCCTGACCCGGTCGCCGGTCGGCTCCGGCCCGCCGTCCGGACCCCGCGCACGTCCGGCGGCCGGCGAGGCCCGAGGTCGGACCGCCGGTCCCGCTCCCCCGCTGACGCAACCGGTGCACGACCCCCGGGGAACGGGCACCGGGATCGTCAGCAGCTCCCCCACGGCTCGGTGCCCGGCCCGGCGTGGGGCCCGCTCGGGCCGGGCACCGGGCGTCGACCGGCGACCGCGGCGCACCGCGACGCGCCCGCCGGAGCCGACCCGCGCCTCCCGTCCGGTCGGTCTGTTGCGTGCGCGGTATACCAACCCGTAGCATCGGCTCACCCCACCCCACCGGGCCCGGCCGCCACCAGACGGTCTGCCCACGGCGAGCGCTCCACCGATGCAGCCTGGCCGACCGCTGCCGGCACTCGTTGCACTGGATCCGCTCGTGAACCCCTCCCCCTTCGGCCTGTACGACCCTGCTCGCGAGTCGAGCGACTGCGGCGTCGGCTTCATCACCCGTCTCGACGGCACCCCGAGCCACGACGTCCTGGTGAAGGGCGACGAGGCGCTCTGCTCGATCCCGCACCGCGGCGGCAAGTCCGCCGAGGGCGTGGGCGACGGGGCGGGTGTCAGCATCGACCTGTCCGTCGAGTTCTTCAGCGCGATCACCGGGCAGGCCCTGCGCGCCGGGCACTTCGGCGTCGCGAACTGCTTCGTGCCGAGCGACCCCGACGAGCGTGCCGACGCCGAACGGCTCGTGACCGCGGAGCTCGACCGCCAGGGCTTCGAGCTGCTCCTCGTGCGCGACGTCCCGGTCGACCACTCCGTCGCCCGTCCCGAGGCCGAGCGGTACCAGCTGCCGATCGTGCAGTGGGTGTTCCGCGCCCCGGAGGACTGGGCCCGCGCCGACGTCGACGCGGCCGCGAACCGAGCGCTGCTCGCGATCGAGGCGGTGTCCTACGCCCGAGCCGCCGAGACCCGCGCCCCGCACGCCGCCCTGTACCCGCTGTCGCTCAGCGCACGCACGCAGGTGCTCAAGGGGCGCCTGAACTCGGGCGAGGTGATCGGGTACTTCACCGACCTGCGCGACCCGCGGCACTCGGTCCGGACGCTGTACTTCCACGCGCGCTTCTCGACGAACACCGAGCCGCACCCGACGATGGCCCAGCCATTCCGACTGATGGCGCACAACGGCGAGCTGAACACCGACCGCAAGAACCGCCTGTCCGACGAGGCCTCGGCCCGGGCCCGCACGCGCAGCATCGTGCGTCCGCCCGGGCAGTCCGACTCGAGCCGGCTCGACCAGACCCTGCAGAGCCGGGTGTTCGAGGACGGCCTGGACATCGTCGAGGCTGTCGTGACCCTGATGCCGCCGGCGTGGGAGAACGACCGCACGCTGAGCCCGGCGGTGCGGGACATGCTCGAGTACCACTCGCTGTACGAGGAGAAGAACGACGGCCCGGCCGCCGTGATCTTCAGCGACGGCGACGTCGTCGGCGCCCGCCTCGACCGGCTCGGCCTCCGCCCGCTGCGCACGGTGCAGACGGACGAGTACCTCATCGTGGCGTCGGAGAGCGGCCAGGTGTCGTTCGACGCCGACACCGTCGTGCACCGCGGCCGCATCGAGGCCGGCGGGATGCTCGTCGTGGACCACCGCACCGGCGCGGTCCTGCGCACCGACGAGGCCCTCGAGCTGCTCGCCACCCGGAAGCCGTACGGCGCGCTGCTGGACGCCGCCCGGGTCGACCTCGACGCGCTGCCCGCGCCCGACTACGACCGCGGCGCGAGCACGCTCGGCTACGACGGCGACCTGTCGCTCGCGGGGCGCTACGTGGCGTACTCGCTGAACCAGGAGAGCTTCCGGTTCATGCTCGACCCGATGCTCGCGACCGGATCGGAGCGCATCTCGGCGATGGGCTACGGCACCGCGATCAACGCGCTGAGCGACACCGAGGGCGGCATGGCGAAGTACTTCTCGCAGCGCTTCGCCCAGGTGACGAACCCGCCGCTCGACTCGATCCGCGAGGCCGACGGCATGTCGATGCGGGTCGCCCTCGGTGCCAAGCTCGACGCGCACGCCAGCGCAGGAGCCCCGGTCACCGACGGCGCCGGCACCGCCCCCACCCGCCAGATCGTCGTGCAGTCCCCCGTGCTCGGCCACCTCGACATGGTCCGCCTGCGCGACCAGACCGTCGTCCCGCTCGAACGCTTCGACATGCTCTACGTCCCCGTGCTCGGCGACGAGCAGGCCAACGCCGCGGCCGTCCGCTCGGCGGTCGACGCGCTGTGCGACGCCGTCGAGGCGTTCGCCCGCACCTCGGGCGGCATCGCCGTCCTGACCGACCGCGCGGTGTCGTCGACGCACGCCCCGCTGCCCGTGATCCTGGCCGTCGCCGCGGTCAACCAGCGGCTCATCGAGACCGGCCTGCGCCTGCGGCTGTCGATCGTCGCCGAGTCCGGACAGCTGCCGTCGTCGCACCACGTGGCGACCGCGCTCGGCTTCGGCGCCTCGGCCGTGTACAGCCTGTCGGCACGACTGCGTGCGGAGGAGCAGTACCCCGCCGAGGCCGCCCCCGCCGGCGAGGTCACCGCGACCGACCTGGCGCTGCAGCGGTTCCGGAAGGCCGCCGAGAAGGCCCTCGCGAAGACCATGGGCCGCGTCGGGCTGTGCACCGCGGAGAGCTACATCGGCGGCGCGTTCTTCGAGCCGAACTACCTCGACACCGGCGACGACCTGTTCGCGCGGGTGTTCCCGTACATGCAGGCACCGGTCGGCGGCGTCGGCTTCGCGCGCATCGCCCAGGCCGCGACGGACTGGCACGAGCGCGCACGATCGGTCGCATCGGCGGCCCAGGTCCCGCTCCTCGGGCTGTTCAAGGAGCGCTCGGACGGCGCGGGCCACTCGTTCGGCGTCGCGAGCGTCCGCGGCTTCGGCGGCATGACCGAGGAACGCCCGGCGTTCGAGCGCGCGGGCGACTCCGAGGCGCTGCGCCTGCTCACCCTCGGGCAGCTCGACGACGCCTTCGGCATCACCGACAGCGCGTACCGCCACACCGGGTACGACCGGCTGAGCGACGCCGAGGTCGACGCGCACCGGATCACCCCGGGCTACGTGTCGTTCCTGCAGACCACGCACGACGAGCGCTCGCGTCGCCCGGCCGCGCTCCGCGACGTGCTCGCGCTGCCCGCCGACGTCACCGGCATCGACACCGCCGAGGACTTCGCGCGCGAACTCGGCCGCTTCTCGACGAGCGGCAACGCGAGCATCACGGTGCGCGGGCTGTCCGGCTCGCGTCCGGCGTCGTCCGACGGTCTGCCGGGAGGCGCGGCCCGCTTCCGCCTGGAGCTCACCTCGACGGGACCCACGGGTGCCGTGCGCCACACGGCCCTCGCGGACGGGCTCGCGCTGCTGCACCCCGGCCAGGTCGCCGTCGACACGGTCGACGACGACCAGGTGACGCTGCGCGCCACGGGCGGCGCGGCCGCCCTGCTCGCCCTGCTGCAGAGCGCCCCCGCGAGCGTCGACCTCGACGAGGTCCAGCCCGCCCACGAGGTCACCCGCACGCTGGCGTCCGGCGCGATGAGCCACGGCGCCCTCGTCGCCGCGGCGCACGAGGCGGTCGCGCACGGCACGAACATGGTCGGCGGCATGTCGAACTCCGGCGAGGGCGGCGAGCACCACACCCGCTACGGCACCATCCGCGGCTCCCGGATCAAGCAGTTCGCCTCCGGCCGGTTCGGCATCTGGGCCGGGTACCTCGCCGACCCGATGCTCGAGGAGCTCGAGATCAAGATCGGCCAGGGTGCGAAGCCGGGCGAGGGCGGCCAGCTGCCCGCGCCGAAGGTCACGGTCGACATCGCCGCGGCGCGCGGTGGCACCCCGGGCGTCGAGCTCATCTCGCCGCCGCCGCACCACGACACGTACTCGATCGAGGACCTCGCGCAGCTCATCCACGACTGCAAGGCCGCCCGCGTGCGCGTCGTCGTGAAGCTCGTGTCCTCCGAGGGCATCGGCACGATCGCGGTCGGCGTCGCGAAGGCCGGCGCCGACGTCATCAACGTCGCGGGCAACACCGGCGGCACGGGTGCCGCGGCCGTCACGAGCCTGAAGTACGCGGGGCGCTCCGCCGAGATCGGCGTGGCCGAGGTGCACCAGGCCCTCGTGGCGAACGGCCTGCGGCAGAAGGTCACGCTCCGCTGCTCGGGCGCCCACCAGACCGGCTCCGACGTCGTCACGAGCGCCCTGCTCGGCGGGGACTCGTTCGAGTTCGGTACGACGGCGCTCATGATGCTCGGCTGCGTGATGGCGAAGAACTGCAACGTGAAGTGTCCGGCGGGCCTGACCACGAACCCGGAGGCGTTCGAGGGCGACCCGCGCGCGCTCGCGCAGTACCTGCTGAACATCGCGCACGACGTCCGGCAGATCCTCGCCCGCCTCGGCCTGCGGTCGCTCCGCGAGGCCCGGGGGCGCACCGACCTGCTCCAGCTCCTCGACCACCCGGCGAGCGTCGGGCGGCTCGACGTCCGCGGCCTGCTCGCCCGGGTGCCCGAGAAGGTCGTCACCGACCCGGAGTACCTCGAGAAGGACTACCGCACCGACGACGCCCTCATCGAGCAGGTCCGCGCCGCGCTGGTCGAGGGGCACGAGGCCGCGCTGACGATCGACGGCGTCCTGCTCGGCAACGCGGACAAGTCCGTCGGCGGCCAGCTCGGCATCGACCTCGAGCGCGTCCTGAACCACGAGCTGCGGGGCGTCGACCTGTCGGCGCACCCCGCGGTCACGACGGACGACCGTGGTCGCCGCCGGCTCGTCGACGGCGCCCTCACGGTGCGCACCTCCGGCTCGGCCGGGCAGTCGTACGGCGTCTTCACGAACGACGGCACGACCCTCGAGCACACCGGCACCGCGAACGACGGCGTCGGCAAGAGCCAGTCCGGCGGCCGCATCGTCGTGCGTGCGCCCGGCGGCGGCAGCGCCGAGCGGGGCGGCAACGTCCTCGTCGGCAACTTCGCGCTGTTCGGCGCGACCGGTGGCCGCACGTTCGTCGAGGGCGAGGCCGGCGACCGGTTCGCCGTCCGCAACTCCGGCGCGACCGCGGTCGTCGAGGGCCTCGGCGACTTCGGCTGCGAGTACATGACCGGCGGCGCGGTGTTCAACCTCGGCGGCTTCGGCAAGGGCCTGGGCAACGGCATGTCCGGCGGGTTCCTGTACCAGTACGACCCGACCGGCCGGGTGACCGAGCGGGCGAGCACCGACTCGCTCCTGGTGTTCCCCGTGACCGAGACCGCACGCGGGGCGTTCCACGAGGCGGCCGCCCGGCTGCTGCTCGAGTGGCACCTCGAGGCCACCGGTTCGGCACGCGCCGAGCAGCTCCTGGCCGACTGGGACACCACCCGCACGCACGTGTACGTCGGCATGCCCCGGGCGCTCCTGCTCAGCCAGGACGCGGACGAGATCCTCGCGGCGGCGACCCGCACGGAGCTCCTCGACGAACTCGCGACCTCGGTCGCGACGGACAAGCTCCGTGCGTTCAAGACCGACTACCGCGACCGGCGCACGGTGCTCGACGGCCGCGCCCCCGCGCTCGGCGACCAGGGCGGCGACACGTTCTCGCTGCTGTCGTCGTACACGGTGCTCGCGGTCGCCCAGGACGTGGCGCAGGAGCGGGTGCCCGGCGCCGCCCCGGCCGACCCGCGGGTCACCGAGGCCGTCCGGAACCTCGTCCTGACCGAGGACTTCCAGGTGAAGCAGCGCGTGGTCAAGTACCTGCGCGCGACCTTCGAGTCGTTCGCCGACGACGAGCTCGCCACGCTCATCGCCGTGAAGCGGCTCGACGACGCCAAGCGCGCGCTGACGCAGCGGAACAACCGCAGCTCGGACGCGCCCGGGACCACGGGGTGGATCATGCACCAGAACGCCAAGAACGCCGGACGGGTCCGCGCGGCCCGGTTCGACGAGCTGCTCGCGACCGCGGCCCTCGACGACATCGCGCGCCGGGCACCGCAGGCACCGGTGGAGGTGGGCGCGTGAGCACGCTCCGCCCGACCGGGTCCCTGATCCCCGTCGACGCCCCGTTCTCGGCCGCCCAGGAGTCCTGGCTCGCGGGCTTCATCGCGGGGGTCGCCGCCGCGGGACGCCGGTCGACCGCGCCCGCACCGACGACCACGGTGGACGTGCTCTTCGGCACGCAGACCGGCAACGCCGAGGTGCTCGCCGACCAGCTCGTCGCCGGTGCCGTCGCCCGCGGGCTCGGCGGCCGGGCCACCGCGCTCGACGACGTCTCCCCCGAGCAGCTCGCCGACATGTCCCACGTGCTCGTCGTCACCTCGACGTACGGCGAGGGCGAGATGCCCGACAACGCCGGTCTGTTCTGGGAGGCGCTGCAGGCGAGCACCGTGCCCCGGCTCGAGGGGCTGCAGTACGCCGTGCTCGGGCTCGGCGACACGAGCTACGACGAGTTCTGCCAGGCCGGCAAGCTCCTCGACACCCGCCTCGAGCAGCTCGGCGCGACACGGATCCACGACCGGGTCGACTGCGACGTCGACTTCGAGGACCCGGCCGAGCTCTGGACGGCTGCCGTCCTCGACCGCGTCGCCGCCCAGGCGGGAGCCACGGGCGCCGCTGCGGGCGCGACCACCGGGGTCGGCGCGACCACGACCGCGACCGCAGCCGGCGGGGCGGGCGCGAGCCGCGCCTCCCGGCCGGGTGCGCAGTGGACCAAGCGCACCCCGTACCGTGCGCCCCTCGTCGTGAACCGCCTGCTCAGCGCACCGGGCAGCGCCAAGGAGATCAGGCACCTCGAGTTCGACCTCGGCGACTCGGGCATCGAGTACGCGGCCGGTGACGCCCTGGCCGTCGTCCCGCACAACGACCCGGCACTCGTCGACGAACTGCTCGACCACCTCGGCGCCGACGGCTCCGCGGACGTCGACGGCCGCACGCTCGCCGAGGTCCTGCGCGTCGACCGCGAGGTCAGGACCCCGTCGAAGGACCTGGTCGCCGACCTCGTGCAGCGCGCGCCGGCGTCCGAGCTCGCCGCGGTCGTGGCGCACGGCGACAAGCAGGAGCTGGACCGGTGGCTGTGGGGCCGCGACGTCCTCGACCTGCTCCGGGACGCGGGTCCCGCGGCGCCGACCCTCGAGGAACTGCTGCCGAACCTGCGCGGACTGCAGGCGCGCCAGTACTCGATCTCGTCGAGCCCGCTCGCCCACCCGGGCCGGGTCCACCTGACCATCGCGAGCGTGCGGTACGGCGACGCCCACCGCACCCACCACGGCGTCGCCTCGACGTACCTGGCGGACCGCGTGCAGGCGGACGGCGAGGTCGGGGTGTACCTGCAGCCGAACGCCGCGTTCGGGGTGCCCGCCGACGGCGACGCCCCGATGGTGATGATCGGTCCGGGCACCGGCATCGCGCCGTTCCGCGGGTTCCTGCACGAGCGTGCCGCATCCGGGGCGCGGGGTGCGAACTGGCTGTTCTTCGGCGACCAGCACCGCGCCACCGACTTCGTGTACGAGGACGAGCTCACCGACCTGCAGGAGCGCGGCGTGCTCGACCGCCTCGACGTCGCGTTCTCGCGCGACCAGGCCGAGAAGGTCTACGTGCAGACGCGCATGCGGGAGCAGGCGGCGGAGCTGTACCGCTGGCTGGAGGACGGTGCGTCCGTGTACGTGTGCGGCGACGCCTCGCGGATGGCGAAGGACGTCGAGCAGGCGCTGCTCGACGTGATCGCCGCCGGTCGGGGGCGCGGCGTGGACGACGCGCTCGCGTACCTGGCCGACCTGCGCCGCGCGAAGCGGTACGTGCGCGACGTGTACTGAGCGGGGCCATCACCCCTGCGGCGCCACCCTGCCCCGGGGCGCGACGGCTCGGACCCAGGGCACCCCCGGGGCCGCCCCCGGTGCAGCGCGCTGCGCTCAGCGGGTCGGCAGCCCCGGCAGCGCGGCGATCCACCCGCCGACCTGCGCGTCGAACCACGCCGCGTCGAGGTTCCGCTCCCACGCGTGCTCGGCCGACCCGCTCACCGCCAGGGTCACCCGGTCGGGGTGCGCGGCGGCGAAGTCCTGGCTCACCGTGAACGGCACGGTGCGGTCGCCGTCGGAGTGCACGAGCAGGGTCGGCGGCAGCGGCGGCAGCACCCGCAGCCACGACAGCGCGCGGACGTCCACCGGCCGCCGCAGTCCCACGACGCGGTGCAGCCCGGGCGTGCGCATCGCGGCGAGGGCGGCGGACACGACGGCACCGGGCACGGGGGTGCGGGCGGCCTGGAAGCGGACGGCGGCCTCCCAGTCGAGCGCCGGCGCGACGAGCAGCACGCCGACCACCAGGTCGCGGTGTGCCGAGCGCAGGAGCAGCTCGTGCGTGACGGTCGCGCCCATCGACCAGCCGACCAGGACGATGCGCCGTGCACCGTTCGCGACCGCGTGGTCGAGCGCGGCCTCGACGTCGACCCACTCCCGGGCACCGAGGTGGGACGCCCGCCCCTCCCACGGGGCCTCGCCGTCGCCGCGGAACGACGGGACGATCGAGGTCCACCCGGCCTCGAGCGCGGCCGGGACGGTCCGGAGCGCGGTGACGCGGGTGGTCCGGATGCCGTGCACGTGCACGGCCCAGGTCGACGCGGCGTCGTCGTCCGGACGGGCCGGGCGGACCACCCACGCGGGGGCGTCGCCGAGCGGCGTCGGGATCGCGACCTCGGACCAGTCGACCGCCATCGCCGCCGGGTCCGGGTGCACGTGCCCGCTCCACCGGATCCGGTCGGACACCGCACCCGTCGTCCGGACCACGGCGCGGCGCACGGTGCCCGCGGTCTCGTCGACCTCGAGCACGGGGCCGACGGTGGTGTGCCCGTCGCCGTCGTGCCACAGGCCGTACTCGCCGGGCCGGAGCGTGTCGGGCGTCAGCGGCAGCTGCACCGAGTCGGCGTCCGCCGAGAGCACGGGCGTCCAGCGGTCCCGCCCGGGCAGCACGATCTTGCCGACCACGGCCCGCAGGCCCAGCAGGCCGCCGACCACCACGAGCACCACCAGGGCGACGAGCACCCACACCACGACCGTCATGCCGTCATCCTCCGATGTTCCGTGCGAGCACCCGCTCCGCGGACCGCACGTGGGCGAGCTCGCCCGGGTCGATCGACCGTCCCTGCACCTCTGCGTCGCGGATCGCGATGACGAGGTCGTACGTCCGCACCCGCAGGTCCGCGCGGCGTTCGACCGGCCGCAGCCCGTGGTGCCGCACGACGCGGGCGAGCCGCCGGTGGTGCCGGCCGAGCCGCAGGTCGCGCACCCACCGGCGCACCGTGAACGAGGCCATGCCGACCACGACGAGCACGATCCCGAGGTAGAACGGCGGGTCGAAGGCGAACCGCAGCACGTCGCGGACCCCGGCCGGGAACAGGCCGAAGTGGTCGGCCGTCAGCGACACGACCTCCTCGACGCTCGCCGCGGTGACGAGGACGAGCCCGACCCGGAAGACCCCGAGCGCGCCTCGGCCGGTCGGCATCCCGCGCACGAGCGTCGTCACGGTGATCGCCGCCACGCAGGCCATGTACACCGAGGCGTACAGCCACATCGCGGTCTGGTCGATGCCGAGCACGATGAAGTGGAACGCGGTGGTGCCGCGGTCGGTGATGCAGGCGAAGGGGATCGCGAACGCGGCGACCATCGCCAGGAGCGCAAGCGGGTGCGCGAGGAGCGGTCGTCGCGGCAGGTCGCCCGTCGCGGCGCGGAGCATGAGCCAGAACGCGGTGGTCGCGCACACGTTCTGCACCAGGTTGACGACGTTCGTCCCGCCGAGCCACCCGTCGAGCACGGTCTGCGGCACCACGCTGCCGAGGGTCAGCAACCCGAGGGCACCGACGCCCGTCGCCGCCCAGGCCGCACGGCCGCGGGGGTTCCGCCGGACGGACGGCGTCCGCGCCACGAAGATCAGGGCCGCGCACCAGAAGGTCGCGGCGTGCAGGGCACCCATCAGCCGTAGGCCCGCTCGTCGGACGCGCCCGCACCCGCACCGAGCAGCACGGTCGCGACCTCGTAGGCGAACCGCTCGGCGAAGTGCTCGTCGTCCCCGGAGACCCGCGCGAGCCCGGCACCGGCGTGGCCGGCGTGCGGCGCTGGGGTCCCGTCGACGTCCCGCTGGCACACGTTCGTCCCGCTGGCGAGGGCGGCGACCGCGGTCGGGGTCGGCGCTCCGGCGTCGCCGTGCACGAGGTGGCCGAGTTCGTGCAGCACGCAGTGCATCCGGTACAGCGGCGGGACGGCGGCCGGCACGAGGACGAGGTTCTCGTGCGGCGCCTGCGACACCAGGGCGGTCAGGCTCCCCCACGACGGCCCGTCGACGTCGACGACCCGCGTCGGGCGGCCGACGGTGCGGGCGACCGCGGCGACCACGTCGTCGAGTCGCGGGGCCCGCGGCAGCGTGCGCACGAGGTCGGCGACCACCGCCGTCACGTCCCGCTCGGCCATCGACTCCCCCTCGTCCCGCGGACAGCCTAGCGGCGCGGTGGGGCGGACCGGGCGGACGCCGGTCGCGGCGACCGGACGACGGACGGGAGGCGCGGTGCCGTCCAGCACCGCGCCTCCCGTCCGTCGTCAGGTCGCGTCCACCGCGACCTGCCGCACTCAGTCCTGCGCGACCGCCTCGTAGTGGCGCGCGCCACCGCGGACGCCCGCGAAGCGGAACGGTCCGGCGGTCACGCGCGGACGCTCGACGTCCTCGCTCGTCGCCGCACCCGCGGCGTGCAGGGCGCGGTACTCGTCGACGGTCAGCCGCACGCGGGACCCGAGCACCTCCTGCACCCGGCCGACACGGCGGTGCTGCTGGTGGTCGGGCCGCACGATGCCGGTCATCAGCTCGCCGACGCTGCCCGAGCCGTAGCTGAACATCGCGATCCGCTGCCCGGCGAGGTCGTCGTCCAGGTCGAGCAGCGCCGCGAGCCCGATCCAGATCGACGCCGTGTACGTGTTGCCGGTCTGCTTGTTGTACGTGAAGCCGATCGCGAGCTCGGACTCGTCGAAGGGCTCACCGACGTGCTGCGTGAGCTTCCGGTGCGCCTTGATCGCCATCTTCGTGAACGGCTGGTGGTGCACGAACCGGGCGATGTCGCCGAAGGCCGGACCGCCCTGCGCGGCGAGGTCGTCCCACGCGCCGATGAAGGCGTCCACGTAGGCGCTGACCGACAGGCGGCCGTCGACGAGCGCGGTGGAGCGGTCGTTCGGCCGCCAGAAGTCGTCGACGTCCGCGGTGAAGACCCCGGCGGCCGGCTCGATCTCGATGAGGTCGGGGTCGGCCGACACCAGGATCGCGGCGGCGCCGGCACCCTGCGTCGGCTCCGCGGCGGTGTCGACGTCGTAGCGGGCGACGTCGGCGGCGATCACGAGCACGCGCTCGTGCGGTGCGCGCGCGACGATGCCGAGCGCGAGCTGCACCGCGGCGGTCCCGCCGTAGCAGGCCTGTTTGAGCTCGACGACGCGGACGCCCTTCGGCAGCCCGAGCAGGCCGTGCACGAAGACACCGGCCGCCTTCGACTGGTCGACGCCGGACTCGGTCGCGAACAGCACGGTGCGGATGCCCTCGACGCCGTGGCGGTCGATGACCTCCTTGGCCGCGGCCGCGCCCATCGTGACGATGTCCTCGTCCGGGGCGGGCACGCTGAAGGCGTCCTGGCCGATGCCGACGTGGTACTTGGCCGGGTCGACGCCGAGGCGCTCCGCCAGGTCGTCGAGCTCGAGCACGTGGTGGCCCGTGGCGATCGCGATGTCGTGGATGCCGACGGACAGCGACTGCTGCGTGGTCATGCTGCACCTCCTGCAGGTCGGGAGCCACGGCGTTCCATCGCGACGTGCGCGGCCATCAGCTCCCCGGGGTTCGTCTGGGCGGCGAGCAGGGACAGCTCACCGCAGAGCACCGTCGCGGCGCACATGGCGGCCAGACGACGGGCGTTGGCGCCGGGCTCGCGCTCCTCGCGGCAGCCGAGGCGCACGAGGGCGTCCTCGACGACCGGTAGGTCGCCGCCCTTGCCGTTGCCGACCGTGCCGACGATCAGGTGCGGCAGCGCGGTCGAGAAGTACAGGTCGTCGCCGCGCGCCTCGGCGAAGGTGATGCCCTGCGAGCCCTCGACGATGTTCGCGGCGTCCTGCCCGGTGGCCAGGTAGAAGCCGAGGAGCATGTTCGCGTAGTGCGCGTTCGCGGAGCGCAGGGCCCCGGCGATGGTCGAGCCGACGAGGTTCTTCGCGACGTTGAGCTCGGCGATGCGGGCGGCGGAAGACCGTAGCCGCTTCTCGACGACCTCACCCGGGATGACGATCTCGGCGATGGTGTTGCGCCCGCGGCCGCGGATGCCGTTCACCGCGGTGGCCTTCTTGTCGGTGCAGAAGTTGCCCGAGACGCTGACGTACCGCAGGCCCGGCTCCCACGCGAGGATCGCGGGCAGGAGCGTGTCCGCCGCCTGCGTCACCATGTTGTGCCCGGACGCGTCACCCGTGGTGAACGCGAAGCGCAGGAACAGCAGGTCGCCGACGATCTCGGGGTGCACCTCGATGAGCTTCGCGAACCGGCTCTGCCCGGCGACGAGCTGCGCGAGTTCGTCCTGGCGCGCGAGGATGCGGCCCGCGGCGATGTGCGCGGCGGCGGCGCTGTCGGCCTTCACGACGACCGAGCGCGTCATGCGCTCGTCGACGACGGTCGCGACGATCCCGCCCTCGACCATGCGCGAGACACGGGCGCCGCGGCCGACGGAGGGCCACAGCGGCGACTCGTACGTCGCGAGCGGCACCTCGTGCTCGCCCTCGACGGCGTTGCCGCTGATGCGGATCGGTCCCACCCACTTGGTCGGGATCGGGGTCAGCAGGTCGGTCATTCGACGCTCCCTTCGGGTGCCTGCACCGCGACGCTGAGGTGTCTGATGTCGTGCGCCTCCCAGGCGCGGTGGATCTCGGCGAGGTCGGTGTCCGCCGGGACGAGTGCGATGCCGCAGTCGCCGCCGCCGGCGCCGGACGGCTTCGCCGCCCCGCCGGCCGCCTCGACCACGTCGCACAGGGTGGTGAGCCGCTCGGTCTCGATCTGCGAGCCGACGGACGCGCCGAGGCGCTGCAGCAGTCGACGGGCGCGCCGCAGCGCGTCGAGCGTCGTCGCCGCGTCGCCGGTCTGGAGGCCCGTGGTCAGGTCGTCGACGCAGGTCCGGCTCTCGTCGAGGAACGCCTGGTACCCGCCGTTGCGGTGCCGACGGACGACGTCGACGAGCTTCGTCGTCGACGCGGGCGAACCCGTCCAGCCGACCAGGAGCTCGAGGTCCGTCGGCGCGGGCAGGCGCTGCACGTCGAACCCGGTCCACGCCTCGGCGTCACCGAGGACGTCGGAGACGGAGCGGTCCCCGAGCATCCCGGCCAGCCGTTCGCGGTCGGGCGCGCTGTAGCGAAGCCACCCGCCGAAGGTGCTCGCCGCGAGGTCGCCGCCGGAGGCCTGCGGGTTCACCCGGATCGTCGCGAGGAGGGCGACCTGGAACCGCTGGCGCTGCGTCAGGCCGATCCGGTAGAAGCGGTCGAGCGCGCCGACCGTGGCGACCGTGACGGCGGCCGAGGAACCGAGGCCGAACTTGCGGCCGCTGGCGTCGTCGAGCTGGCTCTCGATGCGGAGGTCGTGGAACCGCGGGGCGATGCCGCGCTCGGCACGGAGCTTCTCGACGAGGTCGATCGTCGCCATGACGTAGTCGTACGGGTGGTGCTCGCGGTCGAGGGCGAGCCCGTCGTCGTCGCGCGTCCAGGTGAGCGGCAGGTGGCCGTACTCCTCCGAGTGCACGCTGCCGGCGCCGTGGCCCTCCTGCACGCGCGCGGTGATCGCACGGTCGAGGGCGATGAGCACGGACGGCTGCCCGGGCTCGACGACGGCGTACTCACCCGCGACGAACAGCTTGCCGTGGGCGCGGAACTCGATCACTCGGCGGTCTCCTCCGGTCGGACGGCACCCGCTCCGGGTGCCCCCGCTCCTTCGGAGCCGACGAGGTGCGCGCCTGGTCCCGTGCCCGACTCGATGACGTCCCCCAGGCCCTGCAGCGAGGCCGCGACGGCGCCCCGGTCGTCCGGGGTGGTGAGGACCACGACGTTCGGCCCCGCGTCCGCCGTGGCGTACGCCTGCAGCCCCGAGGCACGGAGCTCGGCGACCGCGTCGAAGACCGCGACGCTGCGGGCGTTCAGGTAGCGGATCGGGGGGAACGCACCCTCGATCGTGGCGTGCATGCGGAGCGCGTTGCTCTCGGTGAGCTCGCCGATGCGCGGGAAGTCGCCCGCGGCGCAGGCCGCGAGCATCTCGTCCACGGTCCCGGTGGTCGACGTCACCCACGCCGGGTAGAACGGCGAGGTGGCGATCGTGCGCCGCATGGCCTCGCGGGAACCGATCGCCTTCTCGCCGGCCGAGATCGTCACGACGACCATCGCCATCGGCGGCGCGGGGACCCGCTCGGCGAACGAGCCCTGGTCGTCGCCGGCGTGCCAGACGGCCACCCCGCCGGGGATCGACCGGGTGGCCGAGCCGGAGCCGCGCCGGGCCAGGCGGGAGAGGTCCCGCTCGGACAGGTCGAGGCCGTACGCGGCAGCGGCGGCCGTGGCCAGGGCCGCGAAGCCCGAGGCGCTCGACGCCAGGCCGGCACCGGTCGGCACGGTGTTCTCGGAGACGACGGCCGCGCGCTGGTCACTGCCGGCGAGGTCGCGCACGAGGTCGAGGAACTGCTGCACACGGAGCAGCGCACCGTCCGGGGCTGCGCCGCCGTTGAGCACGAGGGTGTCGTGCTCCGCCGTGCCGTCGAGCGTCACCGTGGTGGTGGTCGGGAACACGTCGAGGCCCATCGACACGCTGCCGGTCGCGGGCAGGGCGAGCTGTGCGTCCGCCTTGCCCCAGTACTTCACGAGCGCGATGTTGGGGTGCGCGACGGCGGTGGCGGTCATCAAGCGCGGGCTCCGATCGTGGTGGTCCAGGTCTCCGTGGCGCCGGCCTCGCGGAGTGCGGCCGCGATGCGGTCCGCGTGCTCCCGGTCCGCGGCGAGCGCGAGGACGCATCCGCCGCGCCCACCTCCGGTGAGCTTCGCGCCGAGGGCGTCCGCACGCCGTGCGGCGTCGACGAGCCGGTCCAGGTCGCCGCTCGACACGTCGAGGGCGGTGAGCAGTCCGTGCGCGGCGTCCATCGTGGCACCGAGGGCCTGTGCATCGCCATCCACGAGTGTCCCCCGTGCGCGTCGCGCGAGGGCCCCGATCGCCGCGACGACCTCGTCGACCGCGGCGGGGTCGGCGTCGTGCCGCTCGCGCACGGCGGCCACGGCCTCGCGGGTGTGGCCGGGGACGCCGGTGTCGGCGACGACGAAGGTGAACACGGCGCCGAGCGGCACCGGGTGCACGACGCCGTCCTCGAACCACACCGGGACGTCGGCGACGACCCCGCGTGCGTCGAGCCCGGAGGGGCGGCCGTGCGCGACGCGCTCGCACTCCTGCACGAGCTCGTGGTGCTCCTCGGGGTCGAGGGTGCGGCCGAACACGTCGGCGACCGCGGCGGTCACGGCGGCGGCGACGGCGGCGCTCGACCCCATGCCGCGGGCCGTGGGCACGGCGCTGTCGACCCGGACGTGCAGGTGCTGGCCGGGGACGCCGAGGTGCCGGAGCGTCGCGGTGACCGCGGTCACGGTCGGCAGGACCGCCGCGGGGGCGGTGTCGAGCGGCCCGGTGTGCACGACCGACTCGAGGGTGCTGCCCCGCTCGGCGTCGACGGGCGTCACGGTCGCCGTGACGCGGACGTCGAGGACGGGCAGCACGAGGGCCGGGACGCCGTACACGACGGCGTGCTCGCCGACCAGGATGGTCTTGCCGTGGGACGACGCGGTCCCGGTGCGGAGGACGTGTCCTGCTCCCGGGGTCGCGGTGGTGTCGGCGTCGTGGTGGGTCATCGTGGGTCACGTCAGCCTAACCGGCTGCGCGGACACCGGTCGTGCGGGGCCGGGCCGATGGTGCCGACCGGCCGGACTTCCTCCACGTCCCCTGAACTCGGTTGTGCACAACTCGGTTGCGTGCAATGCTCTTTCCATGGCCGTGACGGACGAGATGGTGTGCTTCTCGCTCTACGCGGCGTCCCGGGCCACCACCCAGGCGTACCGCTCGATGCTCGAGCCCTGGGGCCTCACGTACCCGCAGTACCTCGTGCTCGTGACGCTGTGGATCGAGGGCGACCAGACGGTCTCCGGACTCGGCGACCACCTGCAGCTCGACTCCGGGACGCTCTCGCCCCTGCTCCGCCGCATGGAGCAGGCCGACCTCGTCCGCCGCGAACGCCGCAGCACCGACGAGCGCGTCGTCACCGTGACCCTCGGCGAGCGCGGCCGCTCGATCCGCCCCGAGCTCGCCCACGTCCCGGCCCGCATCGCCGCCGGGATGGGCCTGTCCGACGAGGACGCCGCACTCGAGCTCATCAGCACGCTGCAGCGCCTCACGGCCACCATGCACGCCGCCGCCGCGGACCCCGCGGTCGCGGCCGACTGACCCCACGAAGGAAGGAAGGACCCACATGGACGTCCTCTACACCGCCGAGGCCCTCGCCACCGGCGAAGGCCGCAACGGCCACGTCACCACGAGCGACGGCACGGTCGACTTCGACCTCGCCATCCCGAAGGAGATGGGCGGCTCCGGCAACGGCGCGAACCCCGAGCAGCTCTTCGCGGCCGGCTACAGCGCCTGCTTCCACTCCGCGCTGCAGGGCGTCGCCCGCGCGCAGAAGGTCAAGATCACCGACTCCTCCGTCGGCGGCCGCGTCCAGATCGGCCCGAACGGCCAGGGCGGCTACCAGCTCGCCGTCATGCTCGAGGTCGTCATCCCGGGCATGGACCACGACCAGGCCCAGGCCCTCGCCGACGCCGCACACCAGGTGTGCCCCTACTCGAACGCGACGCGCGGCAACATCGACGTCACGATCACCGTCTCGGAGGACTGACCCGTGAGCACCCCCACCACCATGCGCGCCGTCGTGCACCCGGAGTTCGGCGAGCCCGCCGACGTCCTGACCGTCGAGCAGCGCCCCGTCCCGACGCCCGGCCCCGGCCAGGTGCTCGTCCGCACGGTCCTCTCCCCGATCCACAACCACGACCTGTGGACCATCCGCGGCACGTACGGCTTCAAGCCCGAGCTGCCCGCCGCGAGCGGCACCGAGGCGCTCGGCGTCGTCGAGGCCCTCGGTGACGGCGTCGACCGCCTGCAGGTCGGCCAGCGCGTCGCCGGCGGCACCTTCGGCGTCTGGGCCGAGTACTACGTCGCCGACGCCGCGGGGCTCGTCCCGGTGCCCGACGCGATGGACGACGAGTCCGCCGCACAGCTCGTCTCGATGCCGTTCAGCGCGATCAGCCTGCTGCACTCGCTCGACCTGCACGAGGGTGGCTGGATCATCCAGAACGCCGCGAACGGTGCGGTCGGCCGCATGGTCGCGCAGCTCGGCAAGGCCCGCGGCATCAACGTCGTCGGCCTCGTCCGTCGGGCCGAGGGCGTCGAGGAGCTCCGCGCCCAGGGCATCGACCGGATCGTCGCCACCGACGCGGACGACTGGAAGGACCAGGTCGCGGCCATCACCGGCGGCGCCCCGATCGTCGCGGGCGTCGAGTCCGTCGGCGGCAAGGCCGCCGGTGACATCGCCTCGGTGCTGGGCGAGGACGCTACGCTCGTCGTGTTCGGCGCGATGGCGTCCCCCACGCTCGAGATCCCGTCGGGCAAGGTCATCTTCGGCCAGCTCACGGTCAAGGGCTTCTGGGGCGCGGTCGTCAGCAAGACGATGCCGGGCGAGCTGAAGGGCCAGCTCTTCGGCGAGCTCATCAGCCGCGTGCTCGACGGCTCGCTGACGCTCCCCGTCTCCGAGACCTTCGTCTTCGAGGACGCCCGCGACGCGGCGCGTGCCAGCGACACCGCCGGCCGCGTCGGCAAGGTGCTCCTGCGCCCGTAGCGCGACCTGCGTCCGCGGACGCACCAGCAGACGGACGGGAGGCCCGTGGCGACACCGCCACGGGCCTCCCGTCCGTCACGGGGCCGGCGCCAGTGCCCGCAGCGCGTCCGTGACACCCAACCACCCGACCGGCCGACCGTCGGCGTCCACGACCGGCACCCCGGTCGCGCCGTCGGCGTCGACCACCCGCTCGACGACGTCGGCCAGGCGCGCGTCCGCGGGGACGGCGGTCACGTCGGCCAGGACGTCCCCGACGACACGGCGCCCGAACCCCTCGTCGGCGAGCAGCGCGTCCCCCACCGACCGTGCCGTCACCACGCCGGCGAGCCGCCCGTCCTCGTCGACGACGGCCAGCGCCCCGAGGCCCGTCGACCCGAGCAGGTCGAGCGCCTCGGCGGCGGCCGTCGACGGCGTCGTGACCGGACCGACGGGCCGGACCGCGTCCCCCGCCGACGGGCCGGACCGCGTCCCCCGCCGACGGGCCGGTCCCGGCAGCGTCGGTCGGCAGGGGTGCCGAGTCGGTCAGGTCGACCCCGCGACGGCTGAGCTTGAGGGTGTAGATCGTGTCCCGCGAGAGCGCCCTGGACACGGCGGTCGCGATGACGATCGCCACGAACAGCGGGAGGACGAGCGCGTAGTCGCCGGTGAGCTCGAACAGCATGATCCCGGCCGTGATCGGCGCCCGCGTCGAACCGGCGAACACCGCGCCCATGCCGACGACCGCGAAGGCACCGACCTGGCCGTGCATCCCGGGCACCACGGACGCGACGACCTCGCCGAACGCGGCGCCGGTCATCGCACCGACGAAGAGCGAGGGAGCGAACACCCCGCCGGACCCCCCGATGCCGAGCGTCAGCGAGGTCGCGAGCACTTTGCCGACGACGAGCACCGCGAGGAAGCCGAGCGCGTACCGACCGGCGACCCCGTCCTCGAGCACCGGGTACCCCACCCCGTACATCTGCGGCAGCACCAGGAGCAGCGCCCCGAGCAGCAGCCCGCCGACCACGGGCCGGAGCCACTCCGGCCCCCTCGTCGCCCGCCAGAGCACGTCGCAGGCGTCCTCCACCAGGTAGAGCACGCGGGTGAAGCCGATGCCGACCGCACCCGCGAACAGGCCGAGGACGGCGAAGAGCAGGTACTCCGGCGGCGTCACGGCCCCGATCGTCGGCAGGTGCAGGAACGCCGTGTCCCCGAACGCCGCGCGACCGATGAGCGCCGCGGTGACGCTCGCGACGGCGACCGCGCCGAACGACGTGGGTGTGAAGTCGCGGAGCAGGAGCTCGAGCGCGAAGAACACCCCGGCGACCGGGGCGTTGAACGTCGCGGAGATGCCACCCGCAGCACCGCACGCCACGAGGGTGCGCAACCGCCCCTCGGGCATCCGCATCCACCGTCCGATCGTCGACCCGAGCGCCGAGCCGATCTGGATGATCGGGCCCTCGCGCCCGACGGAGCCGCCGGACCCGATGCAGATCGCGCTCGCGAGGGCCTTCACGACGGCGACCCCACCGCGGATGCGACCACCGCTCCGAGCGATCGCGAACATCACCTCGGGGACGCCGTGCCCGCGGGCCTCCCGGGCGAAGCGCTGGATGAGCGGCCCGTAGAGCAGGCCACCGACCGCGGGGGCGAGGACGACGAAGCCGGCGCCGAGCCCCGGGACCCACGGGTTGGCCGGGTGACCGGTGGTCGCCGAGTAGTCGACGTGGCCGCTGAACAGGAGCGTCGCGTGCTCGATCAGCCAGCGGAAGACCACGGCCGCGAGTCCCGCGCCGGCGCCGACGACGAGTGCCGGGAGGGCGAGGCGGAGCGCCGCGGAGCCGAACCGCGTGCCGGCGAGCCGGACGTGTGCGTGGACGGCCGGGATGCGGGCAGGGACGGTCTTCCGAACGATTGCATGCACACAACCATTGTACGCATACAACTCTCGGTCACCCGAGGACCGTGGATCACCCGCCGAAGGCCGAGACCTCCTCCGGTGTCGGCTCCCCCATCGCCCGACGGAACGCCGCCATCCCCGCCACGGCGACCTCCCGGTCCTGCTCGGGCATCCCGGCGACGATCGCCTCGAGTTCGGTGCGGCGCCGTGCGGAGACCTCGTCCACGAGGGCGTGCCCCCGCTCGGTGGCGGCGATGCGCACCTCGCGGCGACTGTCGGCGCTCGGGCGTCGCTCCACCCAACCGCCCGTGACGAGCCGGTCGACGTTCCGGGTCAGGGTCGAGGGACCGACCGCGAGCCGCTCGGCCAGTTCACCAGCGCGTGTCGGCCCGAGGGTCGCGACGAGCACGATGAGCCGGAACTGCGGCACGCTGACGTCCTCGAGCGCGGGTGCCAGGGACCGGGCGACGACCCCGAGGAGGCCGCGGGAAGCGGCGAGGACCTCGTCGATCCCGTGATCAGCGTGTTCCGACATGGGTCCATCCTCCCAGGCGGTCACATCGCCTCCTTGAGCCCCCGCCGCACCAGGAGTGCGTTCACCGGGTACGAGCACACGAAGCCGGCGACCATCGCGAGCTGCATCGCGACCCAGAACTCGGGCGTCAGCACCCCGACCCGGCCGCCGAACGCCGCCGGGAACACCACGAACTGCCACAGCGCCATCAGCCCGTACATGCCGACCTGCCACGCGGTGATGCTGAGGGTGTCGGCCTTGAGCGCGGCGACCAACCCGTCCCGCAGCCCGAGCCCGCGCATCGGGGCGATCGACCAGTACTGGAACGCGATCCCGACCACGAAGGCGACGACGAAGTCGAGGATCCACCCGGCGAAGACCGCGTCCCGGTACAGCGTGCCGAGCCCGACGAGCGCACCGAGACCGGGGAACGCGACGAGACCGAACTCACCGACCAGGTCGCCGAGCGCACAGCCCGCCCCGCAGTGGCTCGTGTCGATCGCCGTCCCCGCGAGCCGACCGTGCCCGTCGACGGTCGCCCGACCCCGACGCAGGTAGAACACGAGCCACACCACGCTGCCGAACAGCATGGTGAGCGGCCACACGAACGCCATGACGCGCATGTGCGGCGGGTGCCGGACGACGTCCACGGTCACGACGAGCGCGCACGCGACCGCCAGGATGAGCAGGCCAATGCAGACCGCCGTGAGCAGCGGCGGCAGGGCCGTCACGGTGAGGCCGTCCACGTCAGCGTCCCGCGCCGGTCGACCCGTCCGCCGCGTGGGCGCTCGCCGGGGGTACGGTGCCGACCTGCTCGAGGGAGCGACCGCGGGTCTCCGGCACGGCACGCCAGATGAAGACCAGCGCGAGCAGCCCGACGGCGGCGAAGCCGAAGAAGGTGCCCGTGATGCCGGCCGCCGCGACGACCGAGGGGAACACCAGCCCGATGCACGCGTTCGCCGTCCAGAGGCACGCGACCGCGATCCCCATGCCGAGCGCGCGGATGCGGCCGGGGAAGACCTCGGACAGCACGACCCACGTCGCGACGTTGAGGAACGTCTGCATCGACCCGACGAACGCGACGACGAGCGCCAGGATCACCCACGGCCGTGCCGGGTCCCCGGGTGCGAGCACGAGCGACGCGGTGCCGATGAGCAGGTGGCAGACCGTCGTCAGCGCGTAGCCGACGATCAGGGTCGTCCGCCGGTCGATGCGCTCCATGTTCCGCAGCGCGACCAGCCCGCCGAGGACCGCGATCACGCCGGGCACGACGTTCACGACGAGCGCGGTCGACCGGGTGAAGCCGGACTCCACCAGGACGGCCTGGCCGTAGTACATGATCGAGTTGATCCCGGTGAGCTGCTGGGCGACGCCGATCCCCGCGCCGACCAGCACGATCCGGACGAGTCGTCGGTCGCCGAGCAGGGCGTGCCAGCCCCGCGCCGCCGAGGGGCCGGTCGTCGCGGCGGCGCGCACGATCTCGTCGAGCTCGGCGGCGGCACGCTCGGGCGACCGGACCGCGGCGAGGACCGTGTACGCCTCGTCGGTGCGGCCCCGCGCGGCGAGCCAGCGCGGCGACTCCGGCACGCGCAGCATGCCGACGAACAGGGCGACGGCGGGCAGGGCGCAGACCGCGAGCATGACGCGCCAGACCCCGTCGCCCTCGCCCCACAGCGTGCCGATCACGGCGTTGACGACGAAGGCGGCGAGCTGGCCGATCACGATCATCAGTTCGTTGCGCCCGGACAGGGACCCGCGGAACTCGTACGGGGCGACCTCGGCGAGGAACACCGGCACGACCGTCGACGCGCCGCCGACCGCCAGGCCGAGCAGCACGCGGCCGACGACCATGACGCCGAGGGCCGGTGCCACGACGCACACCAAAGTGCCGACGAAGAACACGACCGCGAGCAGCGTGATCGTCGGGCGTCGTCCCCAGCCGTCCGCGACCCGTCCGCCGAGGGCCGCGCCGACGACCGCGCCGAAGAGCAGCGAGCTCGTCACGACGCCCTCCGTGGTGGGGGTCAGCCCGAGTTCCTGGCTCATCGGCAGGAGTGCACCGTTGACCACGCCGGTGTCGTAGCCGAACAGCAGGCCGCCGAGGGTCGCGACGAGGGCCACCACGCCGAGTCGGCGACGGTGCGGTCCGGAGCCCATCGGGGGCAGGGGGACGGTGCCGGTGGGTCGCCCGGTCGCTTCGGTGCTGGTCATCGGTCCCAGTCTGCTCCGTGTCGGGGGCTGCTCCGTGCCGGGGTCGGCGCCGTGTCCGCGGGGCGCGAGGTGCCGACGGTCCGCTCCGTGTCGGGGCCCCGCCCGTTCCGGGGTCCGGCCCGTGGGGTCGGCGCGCGCCGGTCAGTCCTCGGCGGGCCCGTCGCCGAGGACGTCGCCCAGCGAGGCCATCCCGGCCCCGTGGTCGGTGTAGCGGCGGACCGTCCGTCGTGCCGCGGCGCTCGCGGCTCCGGACAGCGCGGGGTTCCGGCGGGCGGCATCGGCGACGCGACCGGCGTGGCCCGCGGTCGACAGGAGCACGTTCGCGAGTGCGCGGGCATCGCCCTGGTCGGGCACACCGGCGACGGCCCAGGCGCTGCGGAGCTGCTCGTCGGGTGAGACCCCGCGCCGGGTGCCCATGCGGTGCCAGTCGGACAGCGCGCCCTCGGTGCGGGTGGCGGCCCGCTCGACCTCGCCCGCACGGCGTCGGTCGACGGCACGCGCTGCGTCGGCGGCTGCGTCCTCGGCCCCGGGCTCCCGCGACGCGACGGCGTCGGCCCGCTGTCGTGCCGCGGTGTCGTCGCCGCCGCCCTCGGCGATGCGGGCGGCGTGCGCTGCGGCTGCTGCGGCGAGGATCTCGTGACGGTCCATGCCTCGACGCTAGCCGCTCGGACCGACACCCCGGCACCGGCGGCGGATCCGGCGCACGGCCCCGTTCCTCCCCGGGGCGTCGCCGCGGCCCTGTCCGTCCACAGGGCGTCGCCGGGGCGCTGCGGGCCGGTTACGCTCGACCCGAGGGGGAACATGAACAACCGCACCGCCGTCGTCGGCCTGGTCGTGCTGGCAGCCGTGACGCTGTCCGGCTGCTCGCTGCTCCGTGGGTCGGACGGTGCGGTCCCGGCACCGACGTCCCGCAGCAGCACCGCGTCGGCCTCCCCGACCGCAGACCCGACGCCCGACGCCGAGTCCGACGAGGACCTGCTGTCCGCTTCCGCGTCGCCCCGCACGCCCACGCCGGAACCGTCCGAGGCGGCGGCCCCCGCGCCCGTGCTGACCCCGATCCCGGCCGGCACGGTGCTCACCGAGACCGATGTGGCATCGCCCAAGGGCAGCATCCACTTCCACGTCCGGGTCGTCGCGGACGGCGACGACACCTTCACGGCGCAGTTCTCCGGCTTCACGTCGACGCTGCCGGTCCCGGTCGCGGTCGGCTTCTTCGAGCGGGCCAGACAGGTCGGCGACGGCCTGACCTACCCCGGTGTCGGCACGCACGTCCTCGGCGGTCCCACCAGCGGCCCGCAGTCCGTCGCGGTGCCGCTCGACGGTTCCGGCGTCGACCCGTCCGGCCTCGGCACGCTCGTGGTGTCCTCGGCGGCCGCCGCCGGGCAGGACGTCCCGGTCGAGATCGCAGCCGGCAAGGTCCTGGCCGTCGCATCGCTGCGCTGGTCGGTCCCGGCACGCCAGACGAACGTGCACCCGGTCGACGGCGGCGCACGCGCGAACGCTTCCGGCCCGGTCACCGCGACCACGGCGAGCGGTGCCCCGCGGTCCTACACGGTGGCGTCGGGCGACCTCATCGGGGACGTCGCGGCGCGATTCGGCATCACGGTGACCGACCTGGTCTGGCTCAACGAGGGCGTCCAGGTGTTCGGGCAGGACCAGTACCTCTACGAGGGCACGACGCTCAACCTCGACCCGCTCGGGCGCTGAGGCGCGGGGTCCAGGCCGCGGTGTCCAGGCCGCGCGGTTAGGCCGCGCGGCCGGGCCGCGCGGCCGGGTCGCGCGGCCGGGTCGCGCGGCCGGGTCGCGACGGCGGCTTCCGCACCTGGGTGACCGGCAGACGGACGGGAGGCGCGGTGCCAGCCGGCACCGCGCCTCCCGTCCGTCCCGGGGTGACGCGGTCTAGCCGCGCAGCTCCAGGTACTTGGCGATGAGCGCCTTCGTCGACGAGTCCTGCGCGTCGAGCGCGGACTGGTCGCCGTCGACCGCCGGGGCGATCTGCAGCGCGAGCTGCTTGCCGAGCTCCACGCCCCACTGGTCGAACGAGTCGATGCCCCAGATGGTGCCCTCGGTGAACACGATGTGCTCGTAGAGCGCGATGAGCTGGCCGAGGACGCTCGGGGTGAGCTCCGGCGCGAGGATCGACGTGGACGGCTTGTTGCCGGTGAAGGTGCGCGCGGCGACGATGCCCTCGTCGGTGGTGCCCTCGGCGCGGACCTCGTCGGCGGTCTTGCCGAACGCGAGCGCCTTCGTCTGCGCGAAGAAGTTCGCGAGGAACAGCGCGTGCACGTCCTGGCCCGGCTGCACGGCCTTGCCGTCGCCGGACTCGTCCTTCAGCGGACGGGCCGGCTTCGCGACCGTGATGAAGTCGGCCGGGACCAGGCGCGTGCCCTGGTGGATGAGCTGGTAGAACGCGTGCTGGCCGTTCGTGCCGGGCTCGCCCCAGAAGACCTCACCGGTGTCGGTCGTGACGGGGGTGCCGTCCCAGCGCACGCGCTTGCCGTTCGACTCCATGGTGAGCTGCTGCAGGTACGCGGCGAAGCGGTGCAGGTACTGCGTGTACGGCAGGACCGCGTGGCTCTGCGCACCGAGGAAGTTCGTGTACCAGACGTTGAGCAGGCCCATCAGGACCGGGACGTTCTGCTCGAGCGGCGTCGTGCGGACGTGCTCGTCGATGGCGTGGAAGCCGGCGAGGAACTGCTCCCAGTTCTCCTTGCCGATCGCGATGACGACGCTCGTGCCGATGGCCGAGTCGACCGAGTAGCGGCCGCCCACCCAGTCCCAGAAGCCGAAGGCGTTCTCGGGGTCGATGCCGAACGCGGCGACCTTGTCGAGCGCGGTCGACACGGCGACGAAGTGCTTCGCGACGGCGTTCGACTTGTCGTCGTCCGAGGCGTCGGTCAGGCCGAGCCGCTCCCACAGCCACTGGCGCGCCAGGCGGGCGTTCGTCAGGGTCTCGAGGGTGCCGAAGGTCTTCGACGCGACGATGAACAGCGTGGTCTCGGGGTCGAGGTCCGCGGTCTTCTCGTAGATGTCGGCGGGGTCGATGTTCGAGACGAAGCGCGCCTCGAGCCCGGGCTGCACGTACGGCTTCAGGGCCTCGTAGACCATGACCGGGCCGAGGTCCGAGCCGCCGATGCCGATGTTGACGACGGTCTCGATGCGCTTGCCGGTCACGCCGGTCCACGCACCGGAGCGCACCTGCTCGGCGAAGGCGTACACCTTGTCGAGCGTGGCGTGCACGTCGGCGTCGACGTCCTGGCCGTCCACGACGAGCGCCGGGGTGGCGCCCTTCGGGCGGCGGAGCGCGGTGTGCAGGACGGCGCGGTCCTCGGTCACGTTGATGTGGTCACCGGCGAGCATCGCCTGGAAGCGCTCGGCGACCTTCGTGTCCTTCGCGACCTCGAGCAGCGCGTCGAGGATCTCCGGGGTCACGAGCCCCTTGGACAGGTCGACGGTCAGGTCGGCGGCCTGGAACGTGTACTGCTCGGCACGACCGGGGTCGCTGTCGAACCAACCGCGCAGGTCGGGGGTGAAGCCGTCGGCGATGCCGGCGAGCTTCTTCCATCCGTCGGTCGACGTGGGGTCGACGGGAGCAGATTCGGTCACTTCGGTCCTCCTGGGATCGCGTTCGATCAGTCGAGCCCGCGGGTCACCGCAGCACTGCGTCGCGGACCACCTCCGAGCGTAGTGCCGCGGGGGTGCGGTCGCGCACAGCGCCCTCAGGCCTGCGGCCGGAACCGACGCAACCGCAGGCTGTTCGTCACGACGAAGACCGACGAGAACGCCATCGCCGCCCCCGCCAGCACGGGGTTGAGCAGCCCCGCCATCGCGAGCGGGATCGCCGCGACGTTGTACGCGAACGCCCAGAACAGGTTGCCCCGGATCGTCCGCAGGGTCGCCCGCGACAGCCGCACGGCGTCCGCGACGACGGTCAGCCGTCCGCTCACGACCGTGATGTCACTCGCCGCGATCGCCACGTCGGTGCCGGCGCCCATCGCGATGCCGAGGTCGGCCGCCGCCAGTGCCGCCGCGTCGTTGACACCGTCGCCGACCATCGCCACGGTCCGCCCCTCGGCCTGCAGGCGACGGACGGTCTCGAGCTTCGACGCCGGGGTCGCCCGGGCGTGGACCTCGTCGATGCCGACCTGCTCGGCGACCGCACGGGCCGCTCCCTCGTTGTCGCCGGTGAGCAGGACGGGGCGGAGGCCCAGGGCGACGAAGCGTCGGACGGCGTCGGCGGCCTCGGGCTTCACGGTGTCGCCGACGACCACGACGCCGAGCGCGGCGCCGCTGCGGGCGACCACGACGGCGGTTCCGCCCGACGCCTCGGCCGCGGCCACCGCGGTACGGAGGTCCTCGGGGAGCGTGACCGCCCAGGCGTCGGTCAGCCAGGACGCCGTGCCGACGAGCACGACCTCGCCGTCGACGAGCGCCTGCACGCCGGCCCCCGGTTCGGCGCGGAAGTCCGTGGCGGTGGGGACGTCGAGCCCGCGCGCCCGCGCTGCCGCGACGACGGCCCGGCCGACCGGGTGCTCGGACCCGTCCTCGGCGGACGCCGCCAGGGCGAGGACGTCGGCGTCGGCGGCGGCGGCGGCGGCACCAGCACCGCCCACCGCCACGACCACGTCCCGGACCTCCGTCGCACCCGTCGTCACGGTCCCGGTCTTGTCGAGCACGATCGTGTCGACCGTCCGGGTCCGCTCGAGCGCCTGCGGTCCCCCGATCAGGATGCCGAGCTGCGATCCCCGCCCGGTCCCGACGAGCAGCGCGGTGGGCGTCGCCAGCCCGAGCGCGCACGGGCAGGCGATGATGAGCGTCGCGACCGCGGCGGTGAAGGCCGCGGTGAGCGAGCCGCCCGCGACGAGCCACCCGACGAACGCGCCGACGGCGAGCCCGATGACGACCGGCACGAACACGGCCGAGACCCGGTCGGCAAGGCGCTGGACGGCGGCCTTGCCGGTCTGCGCCTCCTCGACGAGCCTGCCCATGCGCGCGAGCTCGGTGTCGGCGCCGACCGCGGTGACCTCGACCACGAGCCGTCCGCCGACGTTCACGGTCGCGCCGGTCACCCGGTCGCCGGGGCGCACCTCGACCGGTACGGACTCGCCCGTGAGCATGCCGAGGTCGACCGCCGACGACCCGTCCTGCACGACGCCGTCGCTCGGGATGCGCTCCCCCGGCCGGACGACCACGACGTCGCCGACCACGAGCGAGGCGGCCGGGACGCGGTGCTCGGCCGGGCCGCCGGGGCCGTCCCGCAGCACCGAGGCGTCCTTCGCACCGAGCTCGAGCAGGGCACGCAGCGCCTCGCCGGACCGCTGCTTCGCCCGGGCCTCCATGTACCGTCCGGCGAGGATGAACACCGTGACGGCCGAGGCGACCTCGAGGTACAGGTCGCTCGCCTCGGGGTCGGCGGCGAACCACGAGAACACCATGTGCATCCCGGGTCGTCCGGCGTCGCCGAGGAACAGCGCGGAGAGCGACCACCCGAAGGCCGCGAGGACGCCGACGCTCACCAGGGTGTCCATGGTCGCCGCACCGTGTCGGGCGTTCGTCCACGCCGCACGGTGGAAGGGCAGGGCACCCCAGACCGCGACGGGGGCCGCGAGTGCGAGTGCCGCCCACTGCCAGTTCGGGAACTGCAGCACGGGCACCATCGACAGCAGCACGACGGGCACCGCGAGCACCGCGGACACGACGAGTCGTTGCCGCAGGGGCGCGGTCGGGTCGTCGGTCTCCGGCGCCTCCGGTGGGGCGGCGGCGTGCACGGTCGCGCCGTACCCGGCCGCCTCGACCGCAGCGATGAGTGCGGCGGTGTCCGCCGCGTCCGGGCCGGCGACCTCGACCTGCGCCTGTTCCGTGGCGTAGTTCACCGTCGCGGTGACCCCGGGGAGCTTCCCGAGCTTCCGCTCGATCCGGTTCGCGCACGAGGCGCAGGTCATGCCGGTGATGTCGAGCTCGACGACCCCGTCGCTCACCGTGCCACGACCTCGTAGCCCGCCTCGGCGACGGCGGCGCGCACGGACGCGGGGTCGAGCGGGTGGTCGGAGGTCACGGTCACGGTCGACGAGCCGCCGGGGACGAGTTCGACCGCGACGTCGGTGACGCCGTCGAGCTCGGACACCTCCTCGGTGACGCTCGCCACGCAGTGCTCGCAGGTCATGCCGGTGACGGCGAGGGTCTCGGTGGTCATCTGGGTTCCTTCCGGTCGGTCCGAACAGTGGGTCAGGAGCGGACGAGCCGCGCGATCGCGTCGCTCGCCTCGCGCACCTTCGCGTCGGCGGCCTCGCCGCCCTCGGCGACGGCCTGGGCGACGCAGTGCCGCAGGTGGTCCTCGAGCAGCGACAGTGCGACGCGTTCGAGCGCACGGTTCGCCGCCGAGATCTGGGTGAGGACGTCGATGCAGTACGTCTCGTCCTCCACCATGCGCGCGATGCCGCGCACCTGCCCCTCGGCACGGCGCAGCCGCTTGAGCAGGTCGTCCTTGTCGTCGATGTACCCGACGTGCGTGTGGTCGTGCATGCTGCCCTCCGTCACCGTGTACGACACGGTACCCCCCTGGGGTATTCCCGCGCACCGGGTCCGCCGCACGGGTCCCGGCGGTCGGCTCGCGGTCCGGCGTGGTCGGGACACCGGCCGGGAGGCGCGGCTCCGGTCCGCCCCGCCGCCCACGGACCGCGCGTGCGCACCTGGTGCGCGTCGGGCCGCGGCCCGCGATGTACGCGGACCGACGCGCATCCCGGACAGGCCTGCCATGATGCGCGGGTGAGCACCACCACGTCGACCAACGGATTCCGCCGCCTGCGGTTCACCGACGGCGACGGCACCGACTACTCACGGATCTTCTCCGCCGAGTACAACGGCCGCGACCTCGGGACCGACACGTTCGTGACCGTCGGCACCCGGTACGAGTACACGATCGTCGGCGACGACGACGTCACGCTGCGGACGATGCGGGCCGAGGGCGGACGGCGCGGCGGCGTGATCGGCGCACGCAACGACCACGTGGTGTTCTGGCTCACGAAGGGCCGGCTCACGATGCACTTCGCCGACCGGACGCGCGACGTCGAACCGGGCAGCCCGTACATCGCGTCGGCGTCCGAGGCCTACCGCTTCGAGTCGACCGACACCGTCTACAACGGACTGCACCTGTCCGACCCGTTCCTGCGCACGGTGGGCGACGAGCTCGGCTACCGGCTGCCGAGCGGCCCGCTGCTCTTCGACCAGCAGGACGCGAGCGTGGCACAGCACGAACCCCTCCGGCGGCTCGTGCACGACCTCGCGCCCGCGCTGCTCGACGACCGCGTGGTCGGTCCGATGCGGACGGCGCTCAACCGGCGGCTCGCGACCGTCGTCCTCGACACCTTCCCGATCCGCAACCGCGGAGTCGACGTCCCCGTGGCGAACCGGCTGCGGGACGCGATCCGGTACATCGAGACGCACGCCGCCGACCGCCCCGCGGTGCCGGAGATCGCCGCGGCGTGCGGCCTCAGCCAGCGCGGCCTCCAGGACGTGTTCGCCCGTACCCTCGGGACCACACCGAACCGCTTCCTGCGCGACCACCGCCTCGACGGGGTGCGGCGCGAACTCCTGCACGGGGGCACCGAGGACGGTGTGACCCCGGTCGCGCGCCGCTGGGGCTTCACGAACCCGGGCCGGTTCGCCGCGGCCTACCGGGAGCGGTTCGGCGAGGACCCGGCCGCCACGCTCCGGTCGTCCCGTGCCGCACGGCCCGAGTCCGGCCGGTCCTCGTGGCGGGTCCGCCGCGCGGTCGCGCACATCGAGCAGCACGCCGACGCCGACCTCACCGTCGAGCAGATCGCGGACGCCGCGGGTGTGCGGCCCCGTCGTCTGCAGCAGCTGTTCCAGGAGGAGTGCGGCCAGTCACCGATGGCGTACCTGCGGGCGATGCGCGAACGTGCACGACGCAACCCCGAGGCCGGAATCGGCGGCCGGGCCTGACCCTCCTCCCCCGGGGTACACGGAGAACCGCCGTTCTGGGGCCTTTCCTGGAAACCCGCTGCGACCGATGACGGTGGCGTGACGAACGTCGGTGACAGCCCGTCTCATCCGTGAACAGCATCCGCTGGGCACGAGCCTCGCGGGCACATCGGAAGGAGCACACCCCATGGCTGACACCATCACCACCCCCACCTCCGCCACCACCGCTCGTGGCACCGGCTCGCACGCCTCGGGCTCGACCTCGGGCAAGACGACGATCGACGACACCGTCGTGTCGAAGGTCGCCGGCATCGCCGCCCGCGAGGTCAACGGCGTGCACTCCCTCGGCAACGGCGCCGCCCGTGCCATCGGCGCGCTGCGCGACAAGATCGGCCAGCGCGACTACGGCCAGGGCGTCAAGGTCGAGGTCGGCGAGAAGCAGGTCGCTGCCGACGTCGTGATCGTCGCCGAGTACCCGGTCTCGCTGCAGCAGGTCGCCGACGGCGTCCGTTCGGCCGTCGCCCGCGCACTGACCCAGATCGTGGGCATGGAGGTCGCCGAGGTCAACGTGACCGTCCAGGACGTCTACATCCCGGGCGACGACGACGACAACGAGGACAAGAAGGAGTCGCGCGTTGAGTAACACACTGGTCGGCGCCCTGATCGGCGCGATCCTCGCCGTCGTGGCACTGCAGTTCGGGTTCTGGGGCTTCGTCCTGGTCATCGTGTTCGGGCTGATCGGCGCCCTCGTGGCGGCCCTGTCGACCGGCAAGATCGACCGCGGTGCCCTGACCGACGTGCTGACCGGACGCCGGAGCTCCCGGTGAGCGCCGGCCCGGGAAGCCTCCCGGTGAGCGCCGTCCCGGGCCGGGTCGAGATCACCGCCAAGGCCCTGACGGCCCTCGCCCGGGCAGTCTCGGCCGAACGGCTCGGGGTCCCCGCGAAGCGGCTCCGGGTCGGGCTCGGTGACCACCAGGGCGCACTCGCGCTCGAGGTGACCGGTCCGATCCGGGAGCAGCACGACATCGTCCAGGCGGCGAGTTCCGCCGCGGACGGCATCAAGACCCGTGTGCACGACCTCACGGGTCGTCACGTGGGCAGCGCCCACATCGAGTTGACCGGCATCGTGCGTGAGCACGAGGGCCGGGTCCGGTAGGAGGAACCATGAGCACCAGCAGCATCGAGCGGCGCCTGCGTCGCCGGAGCGTGCACCGGTCCCGGTCCACCGCCGTGTCCGTGGCCCTGGTCGTGACCGCGCTCGTCGCGGCGTGGATCGGCACTGAATCGGTCCTGAAGGCGATCGGTCAGGCACCCCTGCTCGCCGACCCGCAGACCGTCGTCGACACCGCCCTGAAGCCCGACGCGGCGTTCACGACCATCGCCGAGGTCATCGCCGCGGTCCTCGTGATCGCCGGGATCGTCCTGGTCGTCCTCGCCCTCAAGCCCGGCCGGATGTCGCGCTCCGCGATCGACCACGACCGCGGCGCCGTCGTGATCGACACCCGCATCCTCGCCTCGACCGCAGCCAACGCCGCAGCATCCGCCGCGCACCTGCCCGAGTCGAACACCTCCGCCACCGCCCGCGGCCACCACACCGAGGTGCGCGTGGTGCCCCTGTCCGGCATCCCCGTCGACCAGGCAGCCGTCCGCGACGCCGTCCAGGAACGCCTCGGCCGGCTCGGCGGCAAGCACGGCACCCGCGTGAGGGTGCACGTGGAACAGAAGGGAACCCTGTCGTGACGACCACGAACCGCACCCTGAACCGGATCCTGCTGTTCCTGCTCGGCCTGGTCGCGATCATCGTCGGCGTCGTCATCGGCGCCGGGGTCCTCACCCCCGTCCGCGACGCCGTGGAGCCCTACGTCACGTTGCCGTCGAAGGTCGACGTGCCGTCGCAGGCGTTGCGGATCATCGCCGCCGTCTGCGCGGTCGTGATCATCCTGGCGTTGGTCGTGGTGTTCACCCGTGGTGGTGGCGGCACCTCGGTCGCGGCCCGGGAACGCACGGGCGATGACCAGGTCACCGTGAACGTCGCGCTCGTGCGGGACGTGGTCGACCACGAACTCGCCGACGTCCACGACGTGGTCGCGGCGAAGGTCGACACGTACCTGATCCGGAAGCAGCGGGCCGCGCGGATCAAGGTCCACGTCCGTCGTGGTGGGGACGCGGTCGGTGTCCTGACCGCGGTCGAGCACGCCGTCGACACCCTCGACCAGACCCTGGGCCGCCAGCTCCCGGTCCTGGTCCACCTCACCGGCGGCACCCGCACCACCCTCGCAAAACCCGCCCGCGTCCACTAGCCGGACCCGGACGACCAGACCGCACCACCAGCTCCACCAGCTCCACCCGCGTCCAGCCGGACGCACCGGCGGAGGCGACCAGCGCCTCCAGTCCGTCACCCACACCGGGCGCGAGCCCGGACAACGGAGAGGAAGAACCCATGGGACTCGACGACAAGATCAAGAACGCAGCGCAGGACCTCGCGGGCAAGGCGAAGGAAGCCCTGGGCAACGCGACCCACGACGACTCGAAGGTCGCCGAGGGCAAGAAGGACCAGGCCGCCGCGAGCGCCAAGCAGACCGGCGAGGACGTCAAGGACGTCTTCAAGCACTAGTGGACCCACGGCCGTCGCTCCCCTGACGGGAGCGACGGCCGTCCTGTTCGAGGAGGAAGCCATGCAGCACGATCCGAACGCCCGGACGCAGATCACCGAGGTCGACCTGCCGTCCGAGCTGACCACCCCGCTCCCCGAGGACGCCGGGCCACTGGTGGTCGCCGCCCGCACCGCGGCGGAGACGGCGCTCGGCGTGCCGGGCGTCCACCACCTGGGCGGCCTCGTCGCCCGAGCCGCCGACCGCGTCCGTTCCCAGCTCGGGCGCTCGGCCGGGGCGCCCGGGGTGCAGGTCGACGAGGTCGACGGGACGCTCGACGTCACCGTGTCGCTCGTCGTCACCTACCCGCAGCCCGTGCAGGACGTCGCCGCCGAGGTCCGCCGCCAGGTGACCGCTGCCGTGTCCCAGCTCGGGTCCGGCCAGCCGACCACCGTCGACGTCCGCGTGCTCGACGTGCACGGTCCCTTCGACGACGAGCCCACCCCGGTCGACAAGGCGAAGGAGGCCGTCGGCGACGCCGTCGACCGCACGAAGGACGCCGTCGCCGGTGCCGCGGAGACCGTCCGCGAGGGCGCAGCGGACGTCGCCGAACGGGCGAAGGAGGTCGCACAGGACGCGGCCGCCACCACCCGTGAGGCAGCCGAGCGAGCGAAGGACGCCGCCGGTGACGTCGCCGACCGTGCTCGTGACGCCGCGTCCGACGCGGCCGACCGCACCCGCGAAGCCGCGGACGACGCGCGTGGGGCCCTCTCCGACGCCGCCGACCGTGCACGGGAGACCGCGTCCGACGCGGCCGACCGCGCCGCTGACGCGTCGGCCGAGGCCGGTGCGGCGGCGAAGGACGCCGTCGGTGCCGCGAAGGACGCCGTCGCTGACGCCTCGGACGAGGTGCGCGAGCGTGCATCGAGCGCCGCATCCGCCGCGACCGACGCCGCCGCCGACGCCGGTGCCGCTGCGTCCGACGCAGCCGACGCAGCCGCCGACGCCGTGTCCGACCGCGGTGGCGCGCACCGTGCCGAGGCGCACGGCGACCACGCCGCCGCCGAGGACCGGGTCGCCGATGCGCTCGACGACGCCGCAGACCGCATCGAGGACGCCGCGGACGTGGTCCGTGACGAGGCCGGGTCGCACCGCCACGACGGCGGCGACGCGGACCGCCCGTGACCTCCGCGTGGGCAGGGCGGCGGGGCTCCTCGCTCCGCCGCCCCCGGCCCCGCGGGGTCTGGATCGCGTCGGGCATCGGCATCGTCCTGGTGCTCGCGATCGCCCTCGGCGCCTACCTGCCGCTCGTGGGCTTCCTCGGCGGCGTGACGGCGACGACGGCCGGCCTGGTGCCGTTCCCGTTCCTGCGGGTCACGGCCGTCACCCTGGTCGGCGTCGTGGTCGTCCTGGCGCTGCTCCTGCTGGCCCTCACCCGTCGGCACACCGTCACCACGGTGCTCGTGGTGGCGCTCACGGTGCTGGTCAGCCTGGCCGTGACCGCCTACCCGGTCGTCACGGTGGCGATCTCGTCGGCCGACCGTGCCGGGGACGTCTGGCCGATCGTCACGGAGCTCTGGCAGCGCTTCACCGGCTGAGCCCCTGACCGCCGCGGCGGGCTCGTGACCCGAACACGGGCCCGCCGCGGCTCCCACCGGTCCGCCGCGGCGGGCCGGGAGTGGCCGTCCCACGGCCGCAGCGACACCCCACGTGCGTCGACGCGCGTGGGGTGTCGCCGTGTGCGTGAGGACGATCCGGACGGGACGGGACTGCCCGCCCCGCTCCTCAGCCGGAGTGCGCGTGCGTCGCCAGGCGGGCGAGCCCCTCGTCGATCGACACGGTCGGCTCCCACCGCAGGTCCCGGCGGGTCCGCCGCTGGTCGAACCAGTGCGCCGTGGACAGCTGCTCGGCGAGGAACCGCGTCATCGGCGGTTCGTCCTCGCCCGGGCGCACCCGCCACACGGCCTCGACGAGCGAACCGGCGGCCCGGGCGAGCGCCGCCGGGACGTGCACGCGGGGTGCCGGCACCCCGGACGCCCGGCAGATCCCGCCGAGGAGCTCCCCGACCGGACGCGGCTCGCCGTTCGTCACGACGTACGCGGTGCCGTGCACCCGGTCGTCGGCCGCGTGCTCGAGGGCCGCGACCATCGCCGAGGCCGCGTTGTCGACGTAGAGCGTGTCGATGAGCGCCGCGCCGGAGTCGAGCAGCGGCAGCCGCCCCGACCGGGCCCGGTCGACGATCCGTCCGACGAGCTGTGTGTCGCCCGGCCCCCAGACCAGGTGCGGGCGCACCGCGACGACCGCGAACCCGGGGGCGTCGGCACCGAGTGCGAGCAGTTCGGCGGCGGCCTTCGTCCGGGCGTAGTCGCCGCGGGCGGCGTCGGGCTCGGCGGGTCCCGCGCCGACGCCGACGAGGGACGATCCGGTGTGCGCGACCGAGGGTGACGAGACGAACACGAACCGCCCGGCCCCGGCGGCGCGCGCGGCGTCGAGCAGCAGCCGCGTCCCGTCGACGTTGACCCGGGCGAAGTCGGCCGGGTCGCCCGCGAGCGAGACCTTGGCGGCGAGGTGCACGACCGCGTCGACACCCGCGACCGCACGGCGCACGGCCTCGGCGTCGGTCGTGCTCCCCCGCACGTCGGTCACCCCGTCGACGCCGGACGCCCGGCGCTGGAACGTGCGGACGGCGTACCCGGCGTCGCGCACGGCCGCAGCGGTCGCCCGACCGAGGAAGCCGCTCGCGCCGGTCACCAGCACCGTGGGACGGTCCGTGCCCTCGGCCGGACCGGTGGGACGGTCCGTGCCCCCGTCCGGACCGGTGGGACGTGCTGCGCTCACGGTCGGACCATCCGGGCACCGCCGAGGACCGACGTGGCCCAGCGGGACAGGCGCGCACGGTCGACCTTGGAGTTGTGCCGGATGTCGGTCGGCAGCACGGGCACGACGAGCACCGCGGCGAGCGGGACCCCGGCGGCGGCCCGGACCGCGGTCGCGAGGGACGCCGTCGCGAGGCCCGGACGACGGACGGGCGGTACGGTCTCGACCACGGCGACGACCTGCTGCGTCCCCGTGGGGCCGACGCCCGCGACACCGACGCGGCCGACGCCGTCGACGGCCTCGATCCGCTGCTCGGGGCCGACCGGGGTGACGACGCCACGGGCGGTGGCCACGACGTGCTGCAGACGGCCCTCGACCCAGAGGCGGCCGTCGGCGTCGAGGTGCCCGACGTCACCGGTGCGGTGCCCGCGCGGGTCGTCGACGCCCTGCCGCGAGGCCCGGTTCGTCCGCCAGAGCCGGTCGTAGTGGTCGCGGACGTGCGGCGCCGCGACGACGATCTCCCCCGTGACGCCCGCGGCGTCCGTGGGGGTACCGCTCGGGACGCCGAGGTCGTCGAGCGGCGCGATGCGCACCCGGACCCCGGCCGCCGGGACGCCGACGCAGATGCCGGACCCGGAGGTGTCGCCCGCGGCGCGCACGCCGTCCAGGTCGACGTCGGTCATGAGCAGTCCCTCGGTCATGCCGTAGGGGGTGTGCGCACTCGCGTTCGGCATGAGCTCGGTCGCCGCCGCGAGGAGCGCCTCGGGGACCGGCGCGCCGGCCGACAGGAACAGCCGGACCCCGGCGAGGGCCTCCCGGTCGGTCGCGGTCAGGTCACCCGCGGTCGCGACCACGTTCGCCAGGGCGGCCGGCGAGAGGAACACCACGGTGGCGTCGACCGCGCGCACGGCGTCGGCCACGGCCCGCGCGGTGAGGGTGCGGGGTGCGGTCACGTCCATGTCCGGCGCGACCGACCGTGCACCGAGCGCCGGCCCGAGCAGCGCGAACGGCGCGAAGCCCGCGACGAGTCCGGTCCCGACGCCGACGTCGTACTGCGCCGCGAGCACGTCGCGGACGGCCGCGAGCTGCCGGTGCGTGTACACGACGCCCTTCGCGGGACCGGTCGACCCGGAGGTGAAGAGCACGGCGGCGGGGTCCTCGGGGGACGGTGCGGCCGGCAGGGTCCGCCCGGACGCGAGCAGCCGGGCACCACGGCGTGCGACCTCCGCGAGGGAGTGCTCCACCCGCAGCGCGCGACGCGCGGGTGCGGGCAGCGCGACGGTCGCGATCCGCCGCCCCGGCCAGCCGAGCGCGCGCGCCGCCGCCAGCCCGGGCAGCGCGCCGACGATCCAGTCCGGGCGCGCGCCGCGGACGGCACGCGTGAGCCCGCGCAGCCCGAGTCCCGCGTCCGCGACCACGACGACGGCACCGATCCGGACGCACGCGTACAGGACCGCGGTCAGGTCGGCACCCGGCGTGACGAGGAGCGAGACGCGGTCGCCGTGGCGGACACCGAGGTCGGCGAGCCCGACCGCGACCTCGTCGACACGGCGCGCGAGCAGCCGCCAGGACACGGTGCGGGGGCCGCCGGGGGCGGCCATCTCGACGAGCGCGGGGCCGTCGGCGTCGCGCTGGTCCTCGAGTGCGGCCCAGAGCGGGCGGCTCGCGTCGGCCGTGTGGTCCGGGACGTCGGTCGGGAGGCGCGGCTCGCCCCCGGCGGGTGCGCGGCCGTCCGGCAGGTGGTCGCCCAGCCAGTCGGTGAGCGTGCCCGCCACGTCGGCGTCGTCGGGCAGCAGGTGCCCGGCGCCCTCGAAGCGGTGCACGTCGGCGTGCGGCAGCCGTGCCGTGAGGTCGTCGAGGTAGCGCTCCAGGAACACCGGGTCGCGCGGCCCCCACACCAGGAGCGCGGGCACCCGCAGGGCGGCGACACCGGTCGCGATGCGGTCGAGCTCGGCGGCGCTCGGGTGCGCGGCGTCGACCGGGATGTCCGCGACGAAGCCGCCGATCCCCCCGCGGCGCGCGGCCCCGCGGTACGGCGCACGGTAGGCGTCGGCGACGGGTCGGTCGAGCCGGGGGTGGGCGATCGCGAGCGTCGTCTCGAGGAACGCCGGCGTCAGGACCGTCCCGCGCCCGAGCACCTGCGGCCGCAGTGCGAGCCGGAGCGGAGCGGGGATCGGGGCGTCCTCGGGCTGGTGCACGGCGGTGTTGCACGTGACGACCCCGGCGAGCAGCCCGGGGTGGTCGACCGCCCAGCCGAGGGAGACGACACCGCCCCAGTCGTGCCCGACCGTGACGACCGGACCGGTCAGCCCGAGCACGTCGGTCAGGGCGCCGAGGTCGCGCACGCGGTCGGCGAGGCGGTGCTGCACGCCGGTGCGCTCCGAGAACCCCATGTCCAGCTGGTCGACCGCGACGACGCGCCAGGCCGGGCCGCCGGCGCGGGCGACCGCGAGGGTCTGCGCCGCGACGGACCGCCACAGGTACGACCACGTCGGGTTGCCGTGCACGCACAGCAGCGTGCCCACCGGGGTCGCGCCGAGCGCGTCGAGGGAGCCGGCCGTGTCGAGGAGGTGCCACGTGCGGTCCGGGTGATCCGTGCCTCCCGTCCGGTCCGTGCCACCCGGGACGGTGACCAACCGCGACCAGGCCGGGTCGAGTCCGGGCAGGGGCGGCGGGAGCGTCGCCGGAGCCGTGGAGGCGGCGACGCGCGGGAGGTCGGACCTCACCAGCGCAGTTCCATCATCGCCGTGTTGATGCCGGAGCCCACGCCGCCGAGGAACACGCGGTCACCGCGGGTGATGCCGCCGCGGGCGACCTCGTCCGCGAGGGTGATCGGGATCGACGCCGGACCGACGTTGCCGTAGCGCTGGTACGTCGTCGGCACCTTGGCACGCGGGATGCCGATCGCCTCGACGAAGGCGTTCGTGTGCACGTCCGAGACCTGGTGCAGCACGTAGCGGTCCATGTCCGCCCAGTCGAAGTGCGCGCGGGCCTCGGTCCAGGCGGCGACGACGAGCTCCATGCCGCCCTTGAGCAGCATCTTCGCGTCGGTGAACATGCCGTCGACGCTGCCGACGCACAGGTCGTACCACTGCGTCGCGGCACGGGTGACACCGCCGATGATGCGGTGGCCCTCGGGGTGCACGTCGGACGGGCCGAGCACGGCGGCCGCGGCACCGGACCCGAGGGTCAGGCTCGCGAACTCGCTCATGAAGTCCTTGCGGTTCCGGCCGCCCTGGTTGAGGCGGTCGATCGTGTTGAGCTGCACCTGGTCGGCGTCCTCGCCGTCGACCACGAGCGCGTACTTGATCTGGCCGGAGTCGATCATGCTCGCGGCGACGCTCATCGCGTTGACGAAGCCGAGGCACGCGTTCGCGATGTCGAAGTTGATCGCGGACGACGGCAGGCCGAGCCCGTGGTGCAGCCGGACGGCGACGCTCGGCTCGAGGTGCGGGCGGGTCACCGACGTGTTGATGAGCAGGCCGACGTCCTCGGGGCGGATGCCCGCCTCGGCCATGGCGCGGCGGCCGGCGTCGATCGCGGCGTCCTGGAAGGTCTGGCCCTCGCCCCAGTTGCGACGCTCGGTGACGCCCGCGACGCGCTCCAGCAGGCCCATCGGCAGGCGCAGGCGCCGGAGGACCCCGCGCAGCTTCGCCTCGATGTCGGCCGAGGTCGTGACCCGCTCGGCCGTGGTCGTCGCGACCGAGAGCAGGGACACGTTCTGGTGCTTCGCGGTGGCGTTGCCCGGGCGCTCCACGTCGTCGTTCGGGGTGGGGTCGACGGGGCGGTCAGCGAGTATCGTCACCGGGTCATCTTTCCGCATCGTGGCTGGGTGTGGGGTCCGTTCCGGGTGGGAGACGGCGTCATGCGTCCTTCGGGAGCTTCCGGACCTTGCTCCGACGGCGTCGGCGGTCCGGGATCATCGAGCGCATCTCCTCGAGCTTGCCGAAGCAGAGCAGCCGGTCGCTCGCCTGCAGGGTCACGCCGCTCCGGGGGTTCGGGATCACGTTCGCGCCGCGGTGCAGGGTGAGCACCGTGATGTCGCGGTCCCAGAGCCCCGACTCCTTGATCGTCCGGCCGACCAGGTCGGCGTTCGTGTGCACGAGGAGCTCGGCGACACCGTACCCGGTCGACACGCTGAGGCGCTGGCGCACGTCGATCTCCGGGAAGGCGACCTGGTTGCCGATGAAGTCGATGATCGCGCCGGCGACGTCGAGGCCCGTCGCACGCTCGATGCCCTCGAGCCCGGGCGACGAGTTGACCTCCATCACGAGCGGGCCGTCGTTGCCCTCGAGCATGTCGACGCCCGCGACCCGGAGACCCATGATCTGCGCCGAGCGGACCGCCGCCTCCTCGTACTCGGGCGTCAGCGTGACCTTCTCGACCGTGCCGCCGCGGTGCACGTTCGACCGGAACTCGTCGCCGCTCGCACTCCGGCGCATCGCCGCGACGACCCGGTCGCCGACGACGAGCGCGCGGATGTCCCGCCCCCGGCTCTCGGAGACGAACGCCTGGATGAGGACGTTCTGCTTCGTCGAGTGCAGCGTCTCGACGATCGACTCGGCGACCTTCGCCTCCGGCGCCAGGATCACGCCGATGCCCTGCGTGCCCTCGAGCAGCTTGATGACGACGGGCGCACCGCCGACCCGGTCGATCGCCCCGCGGACGTCGGCGCGGCTGTTCACGAACGTCGTCGCCGGCATGCCGATGTGGTGCCGGGACAGGATCTGGTTCGCGCGGAGCTTGTCGCGCGAGTTCGTGATCCCCGTCGCGGTGTTCGGCGTGTAGACGTCCATCTGCTCGAACTGCCGCACGACCGCGGTGCCGTAGTACGTGATCGAGTTCCCGATCCGGGGCAGCACGGCGTCGTAGTCGCTGAGCAGCTTGCCGCGGTAGAGCAGGTCGGGCTCGTCGGCGGTCAGGTCGATCGCGAACCGCAGCGTGTTCAACACCTTGACGTCGTGCCCGCGGTCGATCGCGGCGGCACGCAGGCGCTGCGTCGAGTACGCGTGCGGGGCGCGCGACAGGATGGCGAGTTTCATCGGGGTGCTCCACGGGGGTTCGAGGACGTCGACGGCGACGCTCCATCAAAGCATGCGACAGGATGGCCCCATGGCCCGGAACCCGATGATCGCAGGCTGGCGCGAGTGGGCTGCCCTGCCCGGTCTCGAGCTGCCCTGGATCAAGGTCAAGCTCGACACCGGCGCACGGAGCTCGGCACTGCACGCGTTCGACCTCGAGGAGCTCCCCGGCGACCGCGTGCGCTTCTCGGTGCACCCCTGGCAGGACACCGACGCCGACGCCGTCACCCACGAGTGCGAGGTGCACGACCGGCGGGTCGTGCGGAGCTCGACGGGCCACACCCAGGAACGCATCGTCGTGCTGACGCCGATCACGCTGGCCGGGATCACGGTCGACGCCGAGGTCACGCTGAGCAACCGCGACCAGATGGGCTTCCGGATGCTCGTCGGTCGGCAGGCGCTGCGGCAGGGGTTCCTCGTCGACCCGGCGCGGTCGTTCACGGCGGGACGGGCGCCGAAGGAGATCCGGCGGCGCAACCGCGGGCGGGTCTGAGGCGCGGTCGCGCTGGGCGCGCTGCGCGCGCTGGGCGCGCTGGGCGCGCTGGGCTGGCCGCTGGTCGCTGCGCGCTGGCCGGTGGCCGGCGTAGCCGTGCCGCGCCGTGCGCCGGCGGCTGCCGGTGCCGCATGCTCCTGCACAACGGGAAGCACGTCGAACCACGTCGTTCCGTGGTGCGGCATGCTTCCCGTTGTGCGCGCCTCCCGACATGCGGCCGACTCCACGGCGGACGGGAGGCGCGGGGCCGGCTGCATCCGCGCCTCCCGTCCCGGAGGGGCCGTATTCCACACGCTCCTTGTCAGTTCGTTCGAAATGCTACGTTCTCCACATTGCCGGTCTGGTGATGGGGGTGGGACGTGGGGTTCGGGTTCGACGACGCCGCAGCTGCGCGGCTCGCGGCGTGCGCTGCGCAGGCCGCGCTGGCGCTGCGCGGGAGCGCGTGGCCGCGACGGAGCGCTGCAGAGGCAGCGCTGCGGGACTTCGACGGCGGGTACGCGCGACTCTTCGAGACCGCCAGGACCGTCGAGTACGAGGACCGGGTGCGTCTCGCGCACGCCCTCGACGACCTCGCCGACCAGGTGCGGATCGCCCGGCACCAGGCCTCACAGGAGCGCCACCGACGGTCGGAGCTCGCGGCCTGGCGGAAGCGGGCAGCTGACCGCGAGCACACCCTGGTCGGCATCGCTGCCGCGTGGGAGCCCCTGCTCGATGCGAGCGCGGCGGCCTTCGACCCGGAACCGACCGCGGCCCCGATCAGACCGACGCCCGTCACCGCGACCTTCCGTGCTCGGCACCGACGACGGACCGGCGCGCAGGCGACCGGGCGCAGCAGTGCCGATCCGGAACGGTTGCGCCGGTTCACCGCCACGGCCCAGGCGCAGGACGGTGTGACGGAACAGGACCTCGTCCGCGTCCGGGACGCGTGGGCGGGCTTCCGTGACCGGTGTGGGTGGGTCCCCGTCGAGGCACCGCCGCTGCCGGGCGGTTTCGGTGCGTACCTCGACGAGAACGCCGAGGACGCCCGGTGGGCGGCGCGGATCGCCGCCGCGTTCGAGGCCGCCGGAGGACGATCGGTCGCCGACGTCGCGCTCGACATCGCCGGAGCGTCGACCCTCTCCCCTGCGGCACGGCGGCTGCTGGAGCCGTCCCTGACCCCGGCGGAGGTCGCGGCGGCCTGGAAGGAGCTCGGGCTCACCGCCGAGGACATCGCAGTACTCCCGCTGCGGACCCAGGTGCAGGTGGCGAACCTCGACGGGGTGCCCGCCGTCGCTCGTGACGTGGCCTCGCGGCGGGTGCTCGCCGCGGCGCTCCGAGACCCCGAGCGGATGTACCGGCTCTTCGGTCTGGCGTACACGTACGGAGCGGTGAGCCTCGAGGAGTTCACCACACAGGTCCGCGCGCTCGCGCAGGGGCTCCAACGAGCGGACCGGATCGCAGCCGACCTGCCGGCGCCGACCGCGACGGTGGCGCAGCTCGTCGGCTTCGGCGTCGCGAACGGCGCTCCCGTCGCCGCAGTCGTGCTGGGCGACCTCGACACCGCCGCGAACGTCACGGTGAACGTCCCCGGAGCGACGACGACGCTCGGCAGCACGCTGGAGAAGACGCAAGCCGCTTCTGGGCTCCTCCGGTCTGCCGCGAGGGCACGGAAGACGGATTCGTACGCGATCGTGTCCTGGTTCGGCTACCGCGCACCCGCCTTCCCCGAGGTCCCGGCGCAGGGGCGGGCCGCCGCGGGTGGGGCCGAGCTGGCGTCGTTCCTCGACGGCATCCACGACAGCCGAGGGGGCGCACCGCGTCGGTCCACGGTCCTCGGCCACTCGTACGGCTCCACGACCGCAGCCGAAGCGCTGGCCCAGACCCGACACCTGGCTCGACGGCTCAGGACACCATCTCGAAGCTCGTCGCTACCGGAGTACCAGGATGAAGATCATGCGATCGCTTCGTGCCCTCGTAGCAGCCGCCTGCTGCGCTTGGCTCCTCACCGCGTGCACCAGCCCAGGAGGCCACATGCCAGTCGATGCCGCAGGTCTGACAGAGGACGACGTGGCGGAGATGTCGGCGCAGCAGGAGTTCGACCGGTACGCCGAGCGCTACGCGCAGATGCAGGTGGTCCTCGCGGAAGCGCAGCGAGCGGTACACGTCGGCGAGTGGTCGTGGATCGGCGGCGACCGGGTTCCCAACATCGGCGGAGACGGAATCGTTCCGCTCCGTGGAGCCGGTCCCCGCAACAGTTACTTCCTCCGGAGCGATCGGCTGTGGTCGCCTGCTGGAGCGACCGGAGACCCGCGCGATCTGCAGCCCATGATCGACTTCTTCGGGCAGCGCGACTGGTCCTACCGCGAGCGGACACGAGGTCGCTACCACGAGGTCCTGGCTGACACGGGAACCGGTTGGCACGTCGAGTACGAGGTGCAGCCCGATGGGGACTACGGCCTCACCGTGTACAGCGGGCAGTACTGGACCAACGACGGCCACGCACTGACCGAGGCCGTCGGCGGCCGCAATGACGGGGAGTACCCCGAGGAGTCCCTACCCGGCGAGTACCCGCCGTTCCCGAAGTGGAGCGACCCGATCATCAGCCCGCCGAAGACCTGAGCGCGCATCGCCCGCCAGCCCAACGGGAGCGCCTGCCGGCGGTGCAGGAGCGCGGCATGCAGCTCGCCACCGTCAGCGCGACCGCCGTCCCGGCGGGCCGAGACGGTCGCGCCTCCCGTCCGTACCGTGGGCCTGCGCGGTCAGGGCAGGAGCGCGACGGCGACCGCGCGCGCGGTCGCCGTCCCGCCTGCCGCATCCCGCAGCCGCATCGCCAGCGATCCCGACACGACGAGCAACAGCTGCTCGGCGAGCGCCGGGGCTGCGGCACCGACGAGCGGGCGGGCGGTCTCGGTCAGCCGGCGGCGCAGCGTGTCGGTCTCCCGGTCGAGCACGGCCCGGACGTCGGCGGGGGCGTCGACGTACTCGGCCGCGGTCCCGAGGAACGCGCACCACCGTGAACCGGTCGGGGTCGCGCGGTGGTCGTCGAGCGCGTCGAACACGGCGAGCAACCGGCCCCGGTCGTCGGACGCCCGGGCGACGGCGCGGTCCCACGTGGCGGTCCAGTCGTCGTGGCGGCGGTCGAGGGCGGCCGCGACGAGGGCCTCCTTGCTCGGGTACCCGCGGTAGAGCGTCGCCGAGGACACCCCGGCGCGCTCGAGCACCGCGTCCACCGGGGTCGCCGCGATGCCCCGTGTGAAGAAGAGCTCCTCGGCGGCGTCGAGCACGCGCTGCTCGGTCGCTGGACGCATCGCCATGCCGTCAGCCTACGATCCCAGAAGTGAAACGATCGTTTTTGTTCTCCGGCCGGGTCCTGATCGGGAGCGGGCTCGGGCTCATCGCCGCGACGTACGGTCTCGTGCGGCTGGCGTACGGCCTGTTCCTCCCGGACGTGCAGCGCGACCTCGGGCTCGGGGCGGACGTCGCCGGGGCGGTCTCGGCAGGTGGATCGGTGCTGTACTGCGTCGGTGCGGTCGCCGGGTCGGTCCTCGCCGGACGGGCGGCGCGGGGTCTCGTCGTGGTGGCCGCCCTGGTCGCGGGGGTCGGGGCACTCGTGATGGCGGCCAGCACGTCGACCCTCGTGTTCGGGACCGCTGCGGTGGTGGCCTCGGCCGGGGCCGGCATCGCGTCGCCCGCCCTGGTGCGGCTCCTCGGCGACCGGGTCGAGCACGCCGCACTCCCCCGCGCGCAGGCGGTGGTCAACTCGGGCACCGGCCCCGGGCTCGTCGCCGCGGGTGTCCTCGCCCTCGTCCTGCTGCCCGACTGGCGCACGGCGTGGACCACCGCGGGGATCCTGACGCTCGTGGTGGGCGGGGTCCTCGTCAGCGCTGCCGGGTCTGCCCGGGACACGGCGGGCCGAGGACCCTCGACAGGTCCCGCCGGACCGGACCGGTGGTGGCTCGTCGCACACGCACTGCCGATGGCCGTCGCCCTGGCCTTCGGGGCGGGATCAGCCGTGGTGTGGACGTACGGGCGGACGGCACTGGTCGAGGCCGGCGTCGGGAGCGCGCTGTCGGTCGGCGCGTGGGTCGCACTCGGCGCCGGCGGTGCCCTGGTCGCGGTGACCGCTCGGTGGACGAGCCCACCGCTGGCGCGCCGGCAGTGGGCGCTGACGGCCGCCGTCGCAGGCGCCGCGGTGCTCGTCCTCGGCCTCGCGCCCGCGGTGGTGCCGGTGTCGCTCGCGGCGTGCGCGGTGTTCGGCTGGGGCTACACCGCGGCGACCGGCGCGCTCATCGCGTGGACGACGGAGGTCGACCGGACCCGGGCCCCGGTCGGCACGTCCGCGCTGTTCGTCCTCCTCGTCGCCGGACAGGCACTCGGTGCGGCGGTCGCGGGCACGGTGCTCGGCACGCTCGGGACGGCCGGCACCTTCGTCGCCGCCGCCGCCGTCGTGCTCGCCGCCGCACTGGTCCCCGTGGTGGCCGGGCGCACGGCCCTGCGCCGACCGGTCGCCACGCGAGGGCACGAGGCCCGATGATGGGCACGTGCACGCGCCGGACCGCCAGGACGACGTCGACCGGCTGTGGGCCGACGGCGATCATCGGGCTGCCCTCGCCCTGTTGCGGGAGCGCGTCCGCGCCGACCCGACGGACGCGCACGCGCGCCGCGCACTGGTAGAGCGCTACCGCGCACTCGGCCACCCCGACCAGGCGGGGCGGTGGGGACTGACCCTGCCCGAGAGCGTGACCGACGTCGAGCGGGACCGCGCTGCGCGCCTGCTCGCATCGTCGGGCGTGCGACCGGGCGACCTGGCGCGTTTCCTCGCCCTGCCGCTCCGCGAACCGCTCCCGCCGAGCGTCGTGGACCTGCTGCCCGAGGTCGAGGAGCACCGCGCACGGATGTCCGTGCACCCGCGCCGGCGCTCGGCAGAGGCACGTCGGCCGACGTCCGCGTTCGAGGAGCGCTGCGCCGACGTCGCCGAGGCCCTGGTGGTCGTCGTGGCGGGGTGCCTCGTCCTCGCGTTCGTGGCGGCGGTCGCGACGTGGGCCGGTGCGCCCCTCGACGACCTCGTCCTGTGGAGCGGGCTGGCTTCGCTCGCGGTCGCTGCGGTCGCCGCAGCCGTCCGGGCCGTGGGCGCACTCGGGTCCCGTCGCCCCCTCCGCGCGACCGGGTGGGCGACGACCGCCGCCGTGCTCGGCTCCGTCGTCGCGATGGGCGTGCTGCAGGTGGTCGGGACCGGAGGGCCGGGACGGGACTGGTGAGGAAGGCTCCGGCGGCGCCGCCGGGTACCGCTACCGTGGAGCACATGGGGCGGACGACGACGGAGTGGGCGCGGCTGCCGATCGGGCGCCGTGAACAGCGGCAGGACCTCCTGCTCGCGCTCGTGCTCACGGTGGGGCTCGCCGTCACGACGACCCTGTACGGCGCGTCGGGCCTGTACGAGGACGACCAGGCGGCGTGGTGGGTGTCGGCGCTCATGGTCGTGGCGAACGCGGCCCCGCTCGCCTTCCGCCGCCGGTGGCCGATGACGGTCGCGGTGGTGGCCGCGCTCGCGTTCGCCGCCACGCAGCTCCTGCACGTGCCCGAGGTCCTGCTCATCAACTTCACGCTGTTCATCGCGCTCTACACGGTCGGTGCGTGGTGCTCCGACCGCGTGCGCGCCGAGGCGGTGCGGTGGGTCGTGATCGTCGGGATGTTCGTCTGGGTGTTCCTGTCGATCTCGTTCGGGTGGTCGATGCCGAGCGCGTTGCCCAAGGACGACGGCGCCCTCATCGCGCCCTACGTCGCGTACTCGCTCGTGAACATCCTCATCAACGTCCTGTACTTCGGCGGCGCCTGGTACGCGGGCAACCGGGCCTGGGCGTCCGCGGTCGCGAAGCACGACCTCGCCGAACGCACCGCGGAGCTCGCGGCCGAACGGGAGCGCACCGCCGCCCAGGCCGTCACGCTCGAGCGGGTGCGCATCGCGCGGGAGCTGCACGACGTCGTCGCCCACCACGTCTCGCTCATGGGCGTGCAGGCCGGTGCGGCCCGACGCGTGATCGATCGTGACCCGGGGCAGGCCGCGACCTCGCTCGGCGTGGTCGAGGACAGCGCACGCACGGCGGTCGAGGAACTCCGTCGGATGCTCGGCACGCTCCGCTCCGACGACGAGCCGTCGGGCGGGGACCGCGCCGCCACGACCGCCCCGAGCACCGCGGGCCTCGCTCGGGTGCCGGAACTCGTCGACGCCGTGCGGACCGCCGGGCACCCGGTCGAGTACGTGGTCGTCGGCGACGAGCGCCCGGTCCCGCCGACCGTCGGCGCGGTCGCGTTCCGCATCGCCCAGGAGGCGGTGACGAACGTCCTCAAGCACGCCGGTCCGACCGCACGGGCGGACGTCCGGCTGCGGTACCTCGACGACGGCATCGAGGTCGAGGTCGCCGACGACGGCCACGGCGAGCGCGCGGTCCGGCGGACGGACGGCAGCGGCCTCGGCCACGTGGGGATGCGCGAGCGGGTCGCGGCGGTCGGCGGACGCATCGAGATCGGGCCGCGCGCCCGGGGAGGGTACCTGGTGCGGGCATGGCTACCGACGACCTGACGATCGTGCTCGCGGACGACCAGGACCTGGTCCGGGCCGGCTTCCGCGTCATCCTCGAGTCCGAGCCCGGCTTCCGGGTCGTCGGCGAGGCGCCCGACGGTGCCGCGGCGGTCGACGCCGTGGTGGCGCTCCGGCCGGACGTCGTCTGCCTCGACGTGCAGATGCCGGGGGTCGACGGACTCGAGGCCGCCCGACGGATCGCGGCGCTCCCGGACCCGCCCGCCGTGCTGGTGCTCACGACGTTCGACGACGACGACGCCCTGTTCCAGGCGCTCGAGGCCGGGGCCAGCGGGTTCCTGCTGAAGAACGCCTCCCCCGAACGGCTGATCGACGCGGTCCGCACGGTCGCGGCCGGCGACGCCCTGCTCGCGCCGGACGTGACCCGCCGGGTGATCAGCCGCGCGACCACCGCCCGTCCGACCGGCACGTCGGGCGGCACCGGCACCGGCACCGGCACCGGCACCGGCACCGACGAAGGTGTCGACACCACCGCCGACACCGCGAGCGGGACCGACCCCGGCACCGCCGCCATCGCCGCCGCGGGCCTGACCGAGCGCGAGTCCGAGGTGCTCCGCCTGCTCGCCAAGGGCTACAGCAACGCCGAGATCGCCGCGGCCCTGTACGTGGGCGAGGCCACCGTGAAGACCCACGTGTCGAACGTGCTGCAGAAGCTGTGCCTGCGCGACCGCATCCAGGCGGTCGTCTGGGCGTTCGAGCACGGCGTCGCCGCCCGCCCCTGACGGACCGGACAGCACCGGCCCACCCACCGCTCCCCCGTGCGGTGGAGCCGCCCCGTACCGGAGTCCCCCCTCACGTGGGAGGCGACCCGCGCCTCCCGGTCAATACGGTCGACGTGTCGGCGAGGACCGCCGACGGAAGGGGACGACGATGCTCACCATCGAAGGCGTCACGAAGCACTTCGGCGACCGCCGGGTGCTCGACGACGTGGGGTTCACGGTCGGCAGCGGCCGCCTGACGGGGTTCGTGGGCGGCAACGGCGCCGGCAAGACCACGACCATGCGGATCCTGCTCGGCGTCCTGCAGGCCGACGCGGGGACGGTGTCGATCGACGGCGCGACCGTCGGTCCGGCCGACCGTCGCCGCTTCGGCTACATGCCGGAGGAGCGCGGGCTCTACCCGAAGATGCCGGTCGCCGAGCAGATCACCTACCTCGCCCGGCTGCACGGCGTCGACAAGCGGACCGCGGGGCAGCGGACCGCGGCGCTGCTGGAACGCCTCGACCTCGAGCAGCACGCCGACGACGCCGTCGAGAAGCTGTCCCTCGGCAACCAGCAGCGCGTGCAGGTCGCCGCGGCGCTCGCCCACCAGCCCGAGGTCCTCGTGCTCGACGAGCCGTTCTCCGGCCTCGACCCGATGGCCGTCGACACCGTGCTCGGGGTCCTGCGCGAGACGGCGGCGACCGGTGTGCCCGTGCTGTTCTCCAGCCACCAGCTCGACGTGGTCGAGCGCCTCTGCGACGACGTCGTCGTGATCGCCGCCGGCACGATCCGTGCGGCCGGCCCGCAGGAGGAGCTCCGTCGCGCGGCGGGCCCCGCGGCGTGGGAACTCCTGGTCGAGGGCGACCTCGCCTGGCTCCGCGCCGAGCCCGGGGTCGTCGTCCGCGAGTTCGACGGCGGCTACGCCGTGTTCGAGGCCGACGACGCCACCGCCCAGGCCGTCCTGCAGCGTGCCGTCCAGCACGGCACCGTCGGGTCGTTCGCGCCCCGGGTCCCGCGGCTCAGCGAGGTCTTCCGGGAGGTCGTGCGATGACCACGGCACGCCAGGGCACGTCCCGCCAGGGCACGTCCCGTCAGGGCACGTTCGTCAACGCGGTGCAGCTCGTCACCGCGCGGGAGATCCAGGCCCGTCTCCGCAGCAACGCGTTCATCGTCTCCGCCGCGATCCTGATCCTCGCCGTCGTCGCGTCGATCGTCGTCGCCGGCATCGTCGGCAAGGCCACCGCGGACGACACCACGCCGGTCGCGGTCGTCGACGGCGTGAGCCTGACGTCGACGCGTGGCCTCGACGTCACGCAGACGTCGAGCGTCGCGCAGGCCGAACGGCTCGTCCGCTCGGGTGACGTCGACGCCGCGGTCGTGCCGTCCGACGACACCCTCGGCTACCGCGTGGTCGGGCTCGACGACGTGCCGACCGACGTCGTGAGCGCGCTGAGCACGACCCCGCGCGTCGACCTGCTCGACCCCGGTGCGCTGCCCGCGGGTCTGGTGTCGCTCATCGGGATCATGTTCGGTGTCGTGTTCTTCGCCTCGGCGGTCACGTTCGGCTCGTCGATCGCGCAGAGCGTCGTCGAGGAGAAGTCGACCCGCGTCGTCGAGATCCTGATGGCCGCGATCCCGGCCCGGGCACTGCTCGCGGGCAAGGTGCTCGGGAACAGCCTGATGGCGTTCGCGCAGATCGTCGCGGTGGCCGTCGCGGCGGCGATCACGCTCGCGGTGACCGGGCAGGACAACATGTTCTCGATGCTCGGCCCGAGCGTGCTGTGGTTCGTCGGCTTCTTCGCGATCGGCTTCGTGCTCATCGCCGCGATGTTCGCCGCGTCCGCCGTGCTCGTCTCGCGCCAGGAGGACGTCGGCAGCGTCACGATGCCGGTGATGATGCTCGTGATGATCCCGTACATCCTCATCGTCTCGGCGGCGGACAACCCCACGATCGTCGGGATCATGTCGTACGTCCCGTTCAGCGCGCCGATCGGGATGCCGATGCGGATCTTCCTCGGGACCGCCCAGTGGTGGGAGCCGATCCTGTCGCTGCTGATCGTCGCCGTGTCGGTGGTCGTGGTCGTGCTCGTCGGCGCGCGCATCTACGAGAACGCGCTGCTCCGCACCGGGGGTCGCGTGAAGCTCGCGGAGGCGCTGCGCGGCTGACGCCGCCACGGGACGGACGGGAGGCACGGTGCGGGCGGGCACCGCGCCTCCCGTCCGCCGTGTGGTCGCGTCCCGCCGCCCTCGATGGAGCAGACGACGTCGGGTCCGGGCCCGCCACCCGACGGTTCCTGCTCCATCCGCAGGGGCGGGGGGGACGGGACGGACGGGAGGCACGGTGCGGGTGGGCACCGCGCCTCCCGTCCATCGTGTGGTCGCGTCCCGCCGCCCTCGATGGAGAAGACGACGTCGGGTCCGGGCCCGCCACCCGACGGTTCCTGCTCCATCCGCAGGGGCGGGGGGGGGGCGCGCGGCGCCCGCGGCGCCGCGCCCGGGTCAGAGCTGGCCGAGTGCGGCCTGCACGCCCAGGCTCGTGCCCGCGACGAGGACCCAGAGCACGATCCCGAGCAGCATCGGGCGGAACCCGGCCCGTCGCAGGGCGCCGAAGTCCGTCGAGAGCCCGATCGCGGCGAGCGCCACCGTCACCAGGAACGTCGCCACGGCGGCGAACCCCGGTGCCGCGTCGGCAGGCAGGACCCCGACGGTCCGCAGCAGCACGACCACGAGGAAGCCGAACAGGAACCACGGCACCAGCCGGAGCACGCGGACGCCCCCGGCGTGACGCTCCCCCGTGTCGGGCGTGGGCTGTGTGCGGGCGGTGCGGCGGGCCTCCAGTCCGGCGAGCCCGACGACGATCGGGATGATCACGAGCGTCCGCACCAGCTTGACGACGACCGCGGTGTCGGTCGCCTGGCGGCCGTACACCGTGGCGGTGGCGACGACCGACGAGGTGTCGTTCACGGCGGTCCCCGCGAAGACGCCGAACGCGTGCTGGGAGAGCCCGAGCGCGTGGCCGACGACCGGGAAGACGAACACCGCGGCGATGTTGCAGAGGAAGATCGTCGACATCGCGTAGGCGACCTCGGCGCTCGCCGCACCGATCACGGGGGTGACGGCCGCGATCGCCGAGGCCCCGCAGATCCCGGTGCCGACGCCGATCAGCGTGCGGAGCGCGCCCGACACCCGGAGCAGCCGGCCGATCCCCCACGCGGCGACCAGGCAGACCACGAGCGTCGTGAGCATCACGGGCAGGGTCTCGCCGCCGATGCGCAGGACCTCGCCGATCGACAGCTGCGCGCCGAGCAGCACGACGGCGGCCTGCAGGACGCGGCTCGAGGCGAACTTCACGCCGGGTTGCAGGACGCCCAGGTCGCCCGCGGCACCGGCTGTCGCACCGTCGCGCCCGTCCTCGTGGGCACGACGGCGGACGAGCCACCCGACCAGGGCGCCGAGCACGACCGCGGGCACCGGACCGCCCACGACGGGCACGGCACGCCCGGCCAGGCTCGCGACGATCCCGATCACGAGCGCGAGGGCGATCCCGGGCAGGGCGGCGGCGACGGCCGGGCGGGACAGGGGCATGCGGACCAGCATCCCACCGCTGCGCCGCCCGCCGGGGAGCGGCCGCCTGAGACGTGGTTCAGGTGCTACGGCGCCGGCGGCACCTCGCCCGTCATCCGGACGCGGCCGGCGGCGTCGTCCCACGTGTAGGTCGCGGTGGCCCGGCCGGTCGGGTCGGCGTTGCTGTCCTGCGGGCCGGCGTACCGGTACTCGACGCGCAGGGCCGCGTCGGAGGTGCGGGTCACGGTCGGTTCGAACGGGTACTGCAGCTTCGTGGCGGTGCCGAGGTACGTGCCGTCGTGGAACAGCAGGATCGCGACGGGCGAGCTCCCGGTGGCGTCGGCGACCGTGACCGTCACCGCGGACAGCGCCGCGCAGCCGTCGTACTGCGCGGTGTCGGCGGTCGCGGGGTCCCACCGCGCCGACTCGAGGCCGGCCGGCAGGGGCAGCTCGGCGATCGCCCGGGCGGCGGCCGTGGCCCCGTCGGACGGTCCGCAGGACGGCGTCGCGCTCGACGTCGCGGCCGGTGCGGCGGCGGGTGTGCTCGGCGCGGGGCTCGCGGTGACGGTCCGGGTCGTCGTGGCGGTCGGCGTCGCCGCGGGCCCGCCGGAGCACCCGGCGAGCGTGGCCACGGCCGCCGCCGCGAGCAGGACCCCGCCGACGGTCCGGGCCGGACGAGTGGTGCTGGTGAGGCTGGAGTGACGCATGTCCCCACACTGCTCCTCGGGTGCGGCGGACGTTCCGGTCCACGGGGCGCGCTGCCCGGCTGAGCAGGACACCACGGGCACACCGGGGCGTACCATCCTGGTCGGGAGCAACGGCGGTCCCGTGACATCCCCGCCGTCACCCACCCAGTGGCGCCGGGTCGAGCAGACCGACCGACCAAGAGCATGCCGTGACCGAACACCTCATCGAGTACGTCGCCCGTGACCGTACGGGCATCACCGCCGTCGTGACCACGACCGGCGTCGTCGACGTCGACACCGTCATCGACCACATCCACGCCGGGCACGCCGGGTACTACGTCGCTGCCGACTCGTGGAAGCGCACCCCGGTGCGGAGCATGTCCTTCATCGGCGGCTCGTACCTGTTCGCGAACTGGGACGGGTCGAAGCGGAACATGCTGCACGACCTGGCGTTCCGGATGCCCACGCGCAGCGTGCAGGTCGTGCCGCAGCAGCGGACGGGCCCGGTGCAGCGGCTCCTGCAGGCGCTCTTCGGCCACCGCGGCTGACGCGCGCGTCGCGCTGGCCGTCGCATCCGTCGCGTCCCGGAGCGGGCACGGACGCAACGGGAGGCGCGGTACCAGCTGGCACCGCGCCTCCCGTTGCGTCCTGCGGTCACCGCACCGGGCCGCGGGTCGCGTCCGTCCTAGACGTCGCGCGTCTTCGCGGCCGTGACCGCGAACGCGGCGACCGCCGCGACCCACGCGGCGAGGACGCCGAAGGCGGCCCAACCGCTCAGCACGATCGTCCCGGACGCGTCGTCGACCTGCGGCACCGAGTAGGTGTAGAGCCGCATGCCGGCCGCGTCGGGCATGAACGCCGCGGTGTCGAGCAGCCACTGTGCGCCGAGCAGGTTGCCCATGAGCTGCAGGATGATCGGGACCACGAGCAGGAGCCCGAGCGTGATCGCGATGCCACCGGCGCTCGAGCGGACGAGCAGCCCGACGGCGAACGCCAGCAGCGCGATCATCGTGACGTCGACCGAGGCCCCGAGGATCGGCAGGAACACCGACGGGTCGGCGAGGTCGGCCTCGACGCCCTTCGCTGCCTGGAGCGGTACCGCGATCGCGACGCCGATCCACGTCGACACCGCGCTGACCAGGAAGGTGGCGACGGCGAGCACCACGGCCTTGGCGCCCAGGGCACCGAGACGACCGGGGTCCGCCGTGAACGTCGACCGGATCTGCCCGGTCGTGTACTCGCCGGTGATGATGAGGACGCCGAGCACCGCGACGACGAGCACGGTGAAGCCGACGCTGAGCGTGGCGATGTTCACGACCTGCCGGTTCGCCGCGTCCTGGAGGACCTTCCCAGGCTCGGGGTCGACGAGCGCGCCGAGCAGGGCGGCCATCCCGACGGTGAGCACGACGAGGATCGCGAAGCACCAGAGGGTCGAGCGGACGCTGCGGAACTTGATCCATTCGCTGCGGACCAGTCGGGGGAACCCGAGGCCGATGCGGGCGCGGGAGTCGAGCGCGGTGGCGGTCATCGGGTGGCCTCCGCCCGGTACTCGACGTCGTCCTTGGTGAGGGCCATGTACGCCTCCTCGAGGCTCGCACCCATCGGGGTGAGTTCGTGGAGCACCGCGCCGGTCTGCGCGGCGAGGGTGCCGATCTGCTGCGCGTCGGGGCCGACGACCTCGAACGCGCCGTCCTCGCGCGGGGTGATCGACGAGGCCGCCGAGCCGAGCGCGGTGAACAGCTGGTCGGGGTGCGGCGTCCGGACGAGCGTCCGCTTGCCACCGCCCCCGGAGCCACCGGAGACGAACTCGTCGATCGGGGCGTCGGCGAGGACCCGCCCGCGGCCGAGCACGACGACGCGGTCGGCGGTCTGCGCCATCTCGCTCATGAGGTGGCTGGACAGGAACACCGTCCGGCCGTCGGCGGCGAGTCGGCGGGCGAGCTGTCGCACCCACACGACACCGTCCGGGTCGAGGCCGTTGACGGGCTCGTCGAGGATGAGGGTCTTCGGGTCGCCGATGAGCGCCGCCGCGATGCCGAGGCGCTGCCCCATGCCGAGCGAGAACCCGCCGACGCGCTTCTTGGCGACCGACTCGAGGCCGGTGAGCTCGATCACCTCGTGCACGCGGGCCTTCGGGATGCCGTGCGTCGCCGCGAGCCCGAGCAGGTGGTTGTAGGCGCTCCGCCCGGAGTGCACCGCCTTCGCCTCGAGCAGGGCCCCGACCTGCCGGAGCGGGTCGCGGAACGACGTGTACGGCTGCCCGTTCACCGTCGCCCGCCCCGACGTGGGCCGGTCGAGTCCCATGATCATGCGCATGGTGGTCGACTTGCCCGCGCCGTTCGGCCCGAGGAAGCCGGTCACGCTGCCCGGCCGCACGACGAACGAGACGTCGTCGACGGCGAGCTTGGAGCCGTACCGCTTGGAAAGATGCTCGATCTCGATCACGGTCTCGACGCTATTGCCGGGCGCCCGGTCGGCGCGTCCCCCGGAGGGTGGACCCCCGGCGTCATCCCCCGGGAGGACACCGTGCCGTGATCCGTCGTCACCGCGACGGACCAGGACGCCAGGACGCACATGGAGAACCGCTGGAGATCCACCCCAAACCGACCCGGGGAGTGCTCCGAACAACCTGCACGACGACGGCGCTGCCTCAGCGCAGCGCCGGGACCACGTCACCGCACTCGGAAGGACCGACCATGACCAGCAACGCAGCAACGCGCACCACCGGCTACGGCTCGACGCTGACGCAGAAGGGCGCCCTCGTCTTCGGAGTCGTCTTCCTCATCGTCGGCATCGCCGGCTTCATCCCGGGCCTCACGATGGACATGGGCTCGATGTCGATGGCGGGCCACGGCTCGATGGCACTCCTCCTGGGCCTGTTCCAGGTGTCGGTGCTCCACAACATCGTGCACCTGCTGTTCGGTGTCGTCGGGCTCCTCGCGGCCCGCACCGCGACGGGCGCACGGCTCTACCTGCTCGTCGGCGGGATCGTCTACCTCGTGCTCTTCGTCTACGGCCTCTTCACCGCCGGCATGACGGGCGGCGCGAACTTCGTGCCGCTGAACAGCGCCGACAACGTGCTGCACGCCGTGCTCGCCGTCGCGATGATCGTGCTCGGCCTGCTCCTGCCCCGCGCCGGTCGCACCGCGCGCTGACCTCGTCGGGGCCGTCCGGTGCTGGACGGCCCCGACCTCGAGCGGTGACCTGGGGATCAGGGGTCATCGGACGCCCCCGTCGCGATCGCGGCGGGGGCGTCGTCGTGCGTGCGTGCGTGCGGGCAGCGTGCGTCGTCGCTCACGACCACGGTACCGACGCCGGCGCAGGTCGGAGCCGAAGTGCGCCGGCGCGTCAGAGCCGCAGTGCCAGCGCGTTCGCGGTGAGGCCCGCCGCGGTCCCGCAGAGCAGGACGGTGTCGCCCGGCCCGAGCCGCCCGTCGTCCAGGCACCGGGCGAGCGTGTACGGCACCGACGACGACACCATGTTCCCGTACTCGGCGACCGCGTCGACGTACTTGCCCGGCGGGATGCCGATCCGGCGCATCGCGATGCCGAGCGCCCCGCTGGCCTGGTGCGGCACGACGAGGTCGACGTCGTCGAGGGTCAGCCCGCTCCGTGCGAAGAACCGCTCGAAGAACCCCGGCAGCACGCCGAGCATCCCCATCAGGGCACGCCGCCCGTCCATGTCGAACAGGTAGTCGGCCGGGTCCCCGTCGGCGTACGCCTGCGCCGGGAAGCGGGACAGGCCGCCACGCAGCTCGGTGTCGTGCGCGTGCGCGGGCCAGGTCTGCTGCAGCGCGGACAGGACGCCCTGCCCGCCGTCACCCCGGGTGAGCACGACCGCGGCCCCGGCGTCCGAGAACAGCTCGGCGGACTCGCGCTGCGCCGGGTCGAGGAACCGGGAACCGACGTCACCGGACACGACCAGCACGCGCTCGTGGTCGCCGTCCTCCAGGTAGCGGGAGGCCACGTCGAGCGCCGTGATGAAGCTCGTGCACGTGGACCCGACGTCGAGCGCTGCGGCACGGGCACCCGGCGCGACCCGCTCCATGACGAGTGCGGCCGTGCACGGGATCGGCTGCACCCCGGCGGCACAGGCCGCGATGACGAGGTCGAGGTCGTCGGCGTCGATCCCGGCCGACACGATCGCCCGGGACGCGGCCTCGGCGAGCATGTCGAGGTGCGACACGTCGTCGGCGATCCGGTACCGCGTCACGGTCCGCACCCCGCTGCCGAACGTGACGGCGCGCTCCGGCAGGGACGTGCCCCACCCGGTGATCCTGCAGTGCTTCATGGTCCCCCTCGGTCGTGCGCGACGAGCAGGTCGACCCCCGCCGGGTGCTCGTCGTGGCTGAACAGCAGTCTGGTACCCGCGCGCTCCAGGTCGAGCAGTCGCCGGGCGGTGTCGCGCTGGGCGTCGGCGTCGTGCGCGACCGCGCGGGGCAGGGCGCGGAGTGCCCCCTCCCGCCCGAGCAGGTCTCGCGACCACGCGGCGTCGCCGGCGAGCAGCACCCGGTCGGCGACGAGGGCGCCGAGCTGGCCGTCGGCGTGGCCGGGCAGGCGCACGAGCCGGTACACGCCGTCGCCGAACGGGTCCGCGACCGCGAGGCCGGCGGGTCCGGGGCGGAACGCGGCGTCCGGCACGACGTCGAGACGGTCGGTCAGGTCCGCCGGCAGCAGGCCGCGCAGCACCCCGTCCCGCAGGCGCGGGTGCGCGATCCGCCGCCGGACGCCCTCGCTCACCAGGACCCGGGCGTGCGGGACGGCCGCGAGCCCGCCGACGTGGTCGGGGTGCAGGTGGGACAGCACGACGTGGGTCACGGCCGCGGTGTCGACGACGTCGGCCAGGGTCGCCCCGGGCGGGACCACCGGGGGCAGCAGGCGACGGTACAGCCGACCCGCGACCCCGGTCGCCCAGGGCAGCGGCGCGTACCCGGTGTCGAACAGGACCCGTCGCCCGCCGCCGCTCCACAGGAACACCCCGGCGGGGAACACCCGGCGCTCCCGCGGGGCACCGCGGAGCAGCTGGTGGACGTCGTGCGTCGTGTGCCCACAGGCGAAGGCGTGCAGCGTGCCGATCCCGCCCGCGCCGCCCCCGTCGCCCGCGCCGACTCCGCCGGCCGGCGCCGCGTCGTGCTCAACCACGCAGCACCGACGCGTAGCTCGCGAGCGCGTCGTCGAGGGACACCAGCGGCTCGTACCCGAGCACCCGCCGGGCACGGGAGACGTCGAGCGTCTGCGAGTGGGTGATCGTCGAGACGGTGTACCGCGTGACGGGCGGCTCGGGGTGGCCGGGCAGCACCGCGCACACGGCCTCGAGCACCCCGGCGACGCCGTACACCAGGCGCGCGGGCAGGTGTCGGTGCCGCAGCGGGAGCCCGAGTCCGGTGAGCAGCTGGTCGAGCAGCTCGACGAACGGCCTCGGGTCGTCGTTCGTCACGTTGAACGCGAGCCCGGCGGCACCGGGGACCTCGGCCGCGAGCCGGACCGCGTGCGCGACGTTCTCGACCGCCGTCAGGTCGACGAGGCCCCGGCCGCCGTCGAGCACCGGCACGCCGACGCGCGCGTGCACCCGGAGCAGCCGCGGCACCAGGCCGGTGTCGCCCGCCCCGACGACCCCGCGCGGCCGGAGCACGACGACCTCGGGGTTCCGCGGGTCCGCCGCCGCGGCACGCAGGAGCGACTCGGCCTGGGTCTTCGAGCGGATGTAGTGGTTCATCGGCCGGCTCGGGTCGACCTGGTCCTCGCGGATGTCGAGCCGGTCGCGGGGTGCGGCGTAGATCCCGGGCGAGGAGACGTGCACGAGCCGCCGGGCGCCCACGCGCCGCGCGTACTCGAGGACCTTCCGCGTCCCGGTGACGTTCGCGTGCTCGAACTCCGCCCACCGGCCCCACGGCGAGGACAGTGCGGCGCAGTGCACCACGACGTCGGCGGGGACGTCGGCGTGCGCGAGGTCGTCGAGGTCCCCGACGTGCACGGCACCGGCGGGCAGCGCCTCGGCACGACGCCCGGACGCGGTCACCCGGTACCCGTGCTCGCGCAGCGTCCGCACGACGTGCCCGCCGACGAACCCGCTCGCACCGGTCACCAGTGCCCGCTCCCCCATGTCGACCGATCCTAGGCGCACCCCCCGTCCGCGCCCGGGTGGCGGACCGGGCTCCCCCTAGGCTCGGGGCGTGCGGATCGCCCTCGTCACCGACTACTACCTGCCGACGCTCGGCGGGGTGCAGACCGCCGTGCGCTCCCTGGCCGAGGCACTGACCACCGCGGGCCACGAGGTGACGGTGTTCTGCCCGGACGACCCGGCGGGCCCCTGGCACGACCCCGCCCGGCACGACCTCGCCGCGCACGACCCAGCCGGGCACGACTCCGCGGCCGGGCACGACACAGCCGCCGACGGCAGCCCCGCGGCCGCGCACGACCCCGCCACCGCGCCGGGTCCCGCCGTCGTCGGCCTCCCCGTCGCCCGCGCCTTCCGCCCCGACGGCTACCCCTTCGCCTGGTCCCCCCGGCGCGTCCGGGCCGTGCTCCGTCGCGCCTTCGCCGCCCGGGGCGTCGAGGTCGTGCACACCCACTCGGAGATGTTCGCCGCGCTCGGCGGGATCCGCGCCGCGCAGGACCTCGGGCTCCCCGTCGTCCACACCATGCACGGTCGGATCGACGTCTACACCCGGAACGTGCTCCCGCTGCCGGCGCTCACGACCGTGCTCCTCGCCCGGTTGCACGCCGCCCAGGTCGACCACCGCGGCATCCGGGTCGGCGCGGACACCCCGTACACCCGCACGCGGACCGCCCGGCGGATGTGGCGGGTCATGCTCGCGCAGTCCCGGGCGAGCGACCACGTGCTCGTCCCCTCGCGGCACTTCGCCGACAAGCTCGTCGACCGGGGCGTGCGCACGCCGGTGTCGGTCCTGACGAACGGCATCGAGCCCGCGGTGCTCGACGCCCTCGGTCCCGCCCGCGAGCGGACCCGGCAGCCCGACGAGCCCCTCCGCGTGCTCTGGGTGGGCCGGCTGTCGCCGGAGAAGCGCCCGGAGGTCCTCGTCGCGGCAGCGCGCTCGTTCCCGCCGGGGACCGTCGTCGACGTGCTCGGCGACGGGGTCTCGCGCGCGGCGGTGGCCCGGGCGGCGGCGGGTGGACCGGTGACGCTGCACGGCTCGACGCCGCACCCGCGGGTCCTCGAGATGATGCGGCGCGCGCACGTGCTCGTGTCGAGCTCGTCCGGCTTCGACAACCAGCCGATGGTGATGCTCGAGGCCGTCGCGACCGGCCTGCCGGTCGTGCACTGCGACCCCGACCTCGCCGAGGTCGTGCCCGACGGCGGCGGCTTCACGACGCCGACGCCGGACGCCGCGGGGATCGTCGCGACGATCCGGCACCTGCACGACGACCCGGCGGCGCTCACGGCCGCGAGCCGCGCGCTCGTCGCGGCGCGCGGCCGCGTCGAGCAGCGCGTCGACGACCTGGTCGACGTCTACGCGAGCGTCCTGCGTCCGTCCCGCACCACCTGACGGACGGGAGGCGCCGTGCCCGGCCCGCCACGCGCCTCCCGGCCGCACCGTGCGCCGGACCGGAGGCGCCGTACCCGGCCCGCCACCCGCCTCCCGGCCGCACCGTGCGCCGGACCGGAGGCGCCGTACCCGGCCCGCCACCCGCCTCCGGCCCGCACCGCACGACGGACGGGAGGCACGGTGCCGTCCCGCACCGTGCCTCCCGTCCGTCCGCCGCTCACGCCGAGCGGCGCGCGGTCACCGGACCTTCTTGATGGGCAGGATCACGAGTGCCCCGAGGAGCACCGCGACGCCCGCACCCCAGAGCATGAGCGTGTAGTTCTGCCCGCCGCCGGTGCCGAGCAGGAACAGGCCGACGGCCGGGGCGAGCGACTGCGGCAGCGCGTTCGCGATGTTGATCACGCCGAGGTCCTTGCCGGGGCGCTCCGGGTCGGGCAGCACGTCGACCACGAGCGCGGTGTCGATCGCGGCGTAGATGCCGAAGGCGAAGCCGAGCACGACCTCGGCGAAGTAGAACCCGCCGACCGAGTCGACGTGCGCCAGGATCACGAGGCCGACCGCGGTGAGGGCGGTCGATCCCCAGACGAAGACCTTGCGGCGGCGGATGCGGTCGGACACCCATCCGGAGACCGCGGCGCTGACGAGCAGGGCGACCGTGTAGAGCAGGACGCCGAACGCGACCGTCGCGGTGGCCTGGGCCACGTCCTCGATGCCGATCTGGTCCTTGATGTAGAGCAGGCGGTAGGTCGTGAACATGAACGTGCCGAAGGTGATCAGGAAGCGGCCCCACCAGGCGAGCCCGAAGTCCGGGTGCTTGATCGGGTTCGTCCAGAACGACGCGATGAGGGTCAGCCAGCTGAAGGGCTTGGTGGTCGTCGGGAGCTCGTCGCGGGCCACGACGCAGTAGACGAGGATCACGACGACGGCCAGGACGCCCGGTGCGATGAAGAGCACCGGCAGGTTGCCGACCAGGTACACGGCGAGGTAGAGCCCGGCCAGGATCGCGATGTTCTGCGCGAGGGCGATGACGCTCGATGCCTTGCCGCGCTGGAACTCGGGCACGTTGTCGGCGAAGCTCGCGGTCAGGGTGGCGAGGACCGCGTTGGCGGAGACCTGGGCGAGGACCCACGCGAGGGTGAGCTGCAGCACGTCCGGCGAGAACGCCAGCCACGCGAGCGCGGCGACGAAGACGACGACGCCGATGACCATCCAGGGCCGGCGACGACCCCAGCGCGTGCGGGTGCGGTCGGAGAGTGCGCCGGCGAGCGGGTTCGCGAGCAGGGCGCCGAGGGCACCGAACGGCAGGACCGAGCCGACGATCGTCTCGGGGCTGTCCGGGTTGAGCACCGTCGCCTTGATCGACATGCTCACGAAGACCGGGGTGAGCAGCGCGGCGAACAGACCGAACTGGGCGAGGCTGAGCGCCCAGAGGTACTTCGGGCCGACGCGGACCGTGCTGACGGACTGCGTGAGGCCCTCGACCGAGAACGCTCGCGATGCCGCTGCGGGGTCGGAGCTCGTCGCCCCGGCGGCTGCGGTGACCGGCGGGTTCGCGGTACCGGCGAGACCGGTCTGCGGTTCTTCCTTCGACGTCGGTGTCGACATGACTCCTCCTCGAGCCATCGGGGGCCTGGGGCCTCTCGAATACCTAGTGCTACTAGGTGGAGTGACCGTAGCACCGAAAACCTTGCAGCGGAAGGGTTCTGTCCGGCCACCTCGGAACACCACGAGGGAGGCCGCGGTTGGCTCGACGGGTGGCCGATGCGCGGCCGCCACTGACGAAAGGTGCACCCGTGACCCAGACGGTCTTCCTCGAGGTCCGGTTCCGCGACGACGTCGGCCAGGACGCGATCGACGCCGCGGTCCGCGAGACCCTCGCCCAGACGGCGGGCTTCGCCGGCAACGAGTCGCTCGAGGTGCTCTTCGACGACGCCGACCCGACCCGTGCGGTCGTGCTCGAGCGCTGGACGACCGCGGCCGACCACGACGCCTACGTCGCGTGGCGTGCGACCCCGGAGGGCGCTCCGGAGGCCCTCGGCGCCGTGCTCGCCGGACCGCCCGTCACCCGGACGTTCGGCCGCACGCTCGACCTGGCCTGACCCGGTCACGACGACGCCCCGCACACCAGCGTGTGCGGGGCGTCGTGGTGCCGGCGACGGGCTCAGCCGAACGGGACGACCCGCACGACCACCGCCACGACGAGCATCGCGACCGACACCACCGCCGCGCGCCACAGCACCTTCCGGTGGTGGTCGCCGAGGTTGACGTTCGCGAGCGACACGAGCAGCAGGATCGCCGGCACGAGCGGGCTCTGCATGTGCACGGGCTGCCCCACCACCGAGGCCCGCGCCATCTCGGCGGGCGTGATCCCGAACGCGGCGGCGCTCTCGGACAGCACCGGCAGGATCCCGAAGTAGAACGCGTCGTTGCTCATGAAGAACGTGAGCGGCATGCTCAACACCCCGGTGATGCCCGCGAGGTACGGCCCCATCGAGTCGGGGATCACCGCGACCAGCCAGTCCGCCATCGCCGCGACCATCCCGGTGCCGTCGAGCACACCGATGAGCACCCCGGCGGCGAACACCATCGACACGACGCCGACGATGCTCGGCGCGTGCGCCACGATCTGCGCGGTCTGCTGCTTGAGCTGCGGGAAGTTCACGAGCAGGGCGATCGCCGTGCCGACCATGAACACGTACGCCAGCGGCAGCAGCCCGGTGACGAGGGCGACCATGACCACGACGGTCAGCGCGAGGTTCACCCAGATGCGCCCCGGGCGGAGCGTGGGACGGTCCGGGTCGAGCATGGTGGCCGCGAGCGACGAGCCACCACCGGCGGCCTGGTCGACGCCGGTCGCGTCGTCGTCGATCCCGTCGACGCCCTCGCCGTCCGCCCGCCGCCCGTCGGCCTTGCCGCCGCGCAGGCCGAGCGCGACCGTGGGGCTCGTGAACATGCCCCCGCCGGTGCCACCGACGGCCGCGAGCACGCGGGACCCGGCACCCGCGGGTGTCCGTTCGGCACGGCGCTCGGTGCGGAGCGACTCGGTGAACTCGATCAGCCCGAGCCGCTTGCGCTCCCGGAGCCCCATCGTCCACGCGAAGACGAAGCACAGCACGAGGCCGACGACGAGCGACGGGATGAGCGGCACGAAGATCTCCGACGGCTCGATCTTCAACGCCGCGGCCGCACGGGCGGTCGGCCCGCCCCACGGCACGATGTTCAGCGTGCCGTTCGTCAGGCCGGCGACGCAGGTCAGCACGACCGGGCTCATCCCGAGCTTGAGGTAGATCGGCAGCATCGCCGCGGTGACCACGATGAAGGTCGTCGACCCGTCGCCGTCGAGCGACACCGCGCCGGCGAGCAACGCGGTCCCGAGCACGATCTTCGCCGGGTCGTTGCCGGTGACCTTGAGGATGAACCGCACGAGCGGGTCGAACAGGCCGACGTCGATCATGAGCCCGAAGTACATGATCGCGAACATGAGCAGCGCCGCGGTCGGGGCGAGCGTGCCGATCGCCTTCATCACCATGTCGCCGAGGCCCAGCCCGGCCCCGGCGAACAGTCCGAAGACGGTCGGCACGATGATCAGGGCGAGCATCGGCGACATGCGCTTCGTCATGATGAGCACCATGAACGCCGCGATCATCGCGTAGCCGAGGATGACGAGCATCGGGACTCCTTCGTCCGTGTCGAGCAGTTGGGGCAACCTACGACCCGGCCTGGAGGCGCGGCGCGCTTCTGCGCGTTGGCCCACCATCGCGCGTTGACCGCGTTCTGCGCGTTCTGCGCACGCGGGTCGGCGCGCGCTCCGTACGCTGTGGTCCGTGACCGACGACCGCTCACGGCGCCGCCCCCGGCTCCGCTTCGCCACCCAGGTGCTGGTGCTGCAGCTGGTCGTGGTCGTCGCGGTCGTCCTGCTCACGAGCGCCGTCTTCGTCCGCGTCGAGGTCGCCCGGCTCGAACGGGCCGCCGAGGGCACCGCGCTCGCGATCGCGCAGAGCGTCGCCGCCCAGGACGACGTGCGCACCGAGGTGGCCCGGCTCAGCGTCGACGGCACGGCCCTCGACCGCACGGCGCTCGCGGACGGACCGGTGCAGCAGGCGGCCCTCGCCGCGCAGCGACGGACCGGTGCGCTCTTCGTCGTGGTGACCGACGACCGGGGCGTCCGGCTGGCGCACCCCGACCCGGACCGCATCGGCGAGATGGTGAGCACCTCCCCCGACGCGGCGCTGCGCGGCCGGGAGACCGTGTCGTGGGCGCGCGGCACCCTCGGGGAGTCGGCACGCGCGAAGGTCCCCGTCTACGCGCCCGGAGCGGACGCGACCCGAGCGGACGCGACCCGCGCCGACGCGGACGGCACCGACGGGGCGGACGCGAGCCGCGCCTCCCGGCCGGGCACCGGGGTCGTCGGCGAGGTGAGCGTCGGCTTCACGCGCGACCGGGTCTACGACACCCTCGTCGAGGACAGCGTGCCGGTCGTCGGCGCCGCCGTCGCGGCGGTGCTGCTCGGGCTCGTCGCCTCGCTGCTGCTGCGTCGACGGCTCGTCCGACTGACACTCGGCGTGCAGCCCGAGGAGCTCGTGACGCTCGTGCAGAACCAGCAGGCCGTGCTCGGCGGGGTCGACGAGGGCGTGCTCGCGACGCGGCCGGACGGCACCGTGACCGTCTGCAACCCCGAGGCCGCGCGCCTGCTCGCACTGGCGGACCCGGTCGGTCGGCCGGTGCGGGAGCTCGCGCTGCCCGTCGGCCTCGCGGCCGCGCTCGACCCCGGGGCCTCGGTCCCGTCGAGCACGACCGTCGTCGCCGGCACGCGCGTGCTGCTCGTCGACGTCCGCTCGGTCACCCGCGACGGGGTCGACCTCGGCCGCGTCGCCGTGCTGCGGGACCGCACCGACGTCGAGGCGCTGTCCCGGCGGCTCGACGCGGTCGGCTCGCTCACCGAGGCCCTGCGCGCGCAGCGGCACGAGTTCGCGAACCGCCTGCACGCGATCGCCGGACTGCTCGACCTCGGCGAGACCGGACGTGCCCGCTCGTACCTCGCCGACGTGCAGGAGCGCGGGCCGCTGCGCTACCCGGTGCAGCACGCCGACCGGCTGACCGAGCCGTACCTGCAGGCGTTCCTCGGCGCGAAGGGCGTCGAGGCGGCCGAGCGCGGGGTGCTCCTGCGGATCGGCGCCGAGACGATGATGCAGGGCACCGTCACCGACCCGGGCGACTGCACGACCGTGCTCGGCAACCTCGTGGACAACGCCGTGACCGCGGCACTGCAGGGCGACGACCCGACGCCGTGGGTCGAGGTCGAGGTGCTCGACGACGGCGCGGTGCTGCACCTGTCGGTGATGGACTCCGGTCAGGGGGTCGCCGACGGGGTGGACCCGTTCGCGCGGCGGTCCCCCGTCGTCGACCCGGCAGCGACCGGCGACCCGGGCGGTCCCGACCCGGACCGGGCGCACGGGTGGGGCATCGGGCTCCCCCTGTCGCGGGAGGTCGCCCGTCGGCGCGGCGGGGACGTGTGGCTCGCCTCGGCGGGCGGGGACGACCACGGCGCGGTGTTCTGCGCCCGACTCGAAGGGGTGGTGCGACCGTGACCGACGACGCGACCGTGCTCGTGGTGGACGACGACTTCCACGTCGCCGAGCTGCACCGACGCCAGGTCGACCAGGTCCCGGGCTTCCGGGCGCTCGACCCGGTCGGGACGATCGCCGCAGCGCGGTCGGTCCTCGCGAGCACCCCGGTCGACCTCGTGCTCGTCGACGTCTACCTGCCCGACGGCAGCGGGATCGACCTGCTGCGGGCGGTCGACACGGACGCCTTCGTGCTCAGCGCCGCCTCGGACGCCGGGACCGTGCGCCGGGCGATGCGGCACGGGGCCCTCGCGTACCTCATCAAGCCGTTCGGGTCGGGCGTGCTCGCCGAGCGGCTCCGGGCGTACGCGCGCTCCCGGAACGTGCTCGACGAGCGCGCGACCCTCGACCAGGAGGCCGTCGAGCGGGCGTTCCGGATCCTGCACGCCGGGGACGGCGGCGGGGCGTCCCCCTCCCGTGCGGCGACCGCGGCGCTCGTGCTCGAGCAGCTCTCCGCCGAGGTCGAGCGGTCGGCCGCCGAGGTCGCCGGCGCGATCGGGGTGTCCCGGGCGACGGCGCAGCGGTACCTGGCGCAGCTCACCGCGGACGGGACGGTGACGATGCAGCTGCGGTACGGGGCGGCGGGGCGGCCGGAGCACCGGTACACGCGGCGGTGAGCCGGTTCCGCGCGGGGTGCACAGCCGGCGCGCTGGCGCATTCGGGCAGCGTCTCCGGACCGGTGACGCCGCCCGGGTGACCGGCTGCCGGACGGGAGGCGCGTGGCGGGCCCGCACCGCGCCTCCCGTCCGACACCGGGTCACGCCGTGACCGCGACCTCCGTCGCCTGCCGCCCGATCGCGAAGTCCGTCGCCGTGCCGCGCACGGCCGCGCGGTAGCCACCCCGGAACCCGTGCACCCGCACCTGCCCGCGCTCGTCGGTGCGCAGCACCGTCGGCCCCGTCCACCACTCGTCCTTGACGAGCCGGCGCAACGCCTCGTACGACGGCTTCGGCGTCCCGTCCGCGTGCACGAGCCCGATCGGCGCACCGAGCCAGGCGCCCGCGTCGGTGATGCCCCAGTAGGTGACCGCCTCGACGGCCGGGTGCCCGACCAGGCTGCGGTAGTGCCGTTCGACCTCGTCGGCCTGACGGGCCTCGCCCTCGGGCGTGGACGGCCACGAGTCGACCTGGTGGTCGTTGAGGTCGACGACGTCGGCGGGCATGAGGTCGCCCGAGACGAGCGAGGTCTCGGTCAGGTGCAGCGGCAGGCCGTACCGGGCGAAGCGGTCGACCATCGCGAGCATCGCCTCCTCGCCCCGGTAGCCCTGGTGCATGTGGGTCTGCAGGCCGATCGCGTCGATCTGCACCCCGGCCTCGAGGACCCCCTCGATGAGGCACTCGTACGCGCTCGACAGGTCGAAGTCGTTGAGCAGCAGGGTGGCGTGCGGATTCGTGGCACGGGCCTCCTCGAACGCCATCCGGATCGTCGGGATGCGGCCCTTCGCCCGGGCGAGCGGCGTGATCGCGTTGTCGCCGTTGGCGAAGACCGGCATGATGACGACCTCGTTGATCGCGTCCCACGTGTCGACCAGGCCGGCGAAGTCCCCGACCTCACGGCGGATGCGCTCCCGTTGCAGCCGTTCGACCTCGTCGAGCGGCAGCCCGAGGAGCCAGTCGGGCTGCACGGTGTGCCAGACGAGCGGGTGGCCCTTCAGGGCGACGCCGCGGTCCCGGAACCAGCGTGCCGTCGCCTGCAGGCGGACCGTGTCGGGTGCGCCGCGCTCGGGTTCGAAGCGGCCCCAGTAGAACGGCAGGGTCGCCGTCGTGAACACGTCGGTGTACAGGTCGGCGAGCCGTTCCAGCCGGTCCCGCTCGTCGCCGTCGACCTCGTCGTTCGCGAGTCCGACGAAGTCGAAGCCGATGTTGCCGAACCCGAACGCGTGCCCGGTCTGCTCGACGGTCACGTCGACGTCCGGCACCGGAGCGCCGTCGCGGTCGAGGACGGTCAGGGTCGCCGTGCCGGTGCGGTGCGCGACCGCCTGCTGCTGTGCTCCGTGCATGTCCGCGGCTCCTCCGCCGTCACCCTCCCGGACACCGTCGTCCCGGATTTGTTGTGCGGCCGAACATAGCAACCGTGCGCGGCGCTGTCAGGAGGGCGAGGTGCCGTCTGTCCGCTCGACGATGCGCTCGCCCGTCTCCGGGTCCCAGCCGACGGTGCGGGGCGGCTGCTCCCGGGGACGTCGCGGGAGCGGTGGGAACCACGGACGGGCGGCGGGGAGGAAGCTCAGCACGACGGCGACGACGACGAGCACGAACCACCAGGTGGCGGCCGCGACGGCGACGACGGCCGGTCGTACCGGCACGGACCGCGACAGGTCGGCCACGACATCCTGGTACCGCTCCTGAACGAACCGGAGTCCCGGGACCCGGTCTCCCGAGGCTCGTTCATCGACTGCGGCGCGATCTTCAGCGCATGGACCCGAACGACCCGAACCGGGGGACCCCGACCCCCACCCCCGCCCGCCCCGTCCGCTGGTGGCACCAGACCCGGGGGCAGCGCGCCACCCTCGCCGTGATCGTCGTGCTCGGCGCCGTCCTGACGAGCTGGAACCTCGCCCGCGGCGGCGACTCCGCGTTCTACGCCGCCGCCGCCCGCTCGATGTCCGAGTCCCTGCCGGCGTTCCTGTCCGGCTCGTTCGACCCCGACGCGACCGTCACCCTCGACAAGCTCGCCGGGTTCGCGGTGCCGCAGGCGATCAGCATCCACCTGTTCGGCATGTCCACCGCGTCGCTCGCGCTCCCCCAGGTCCTCGAGGGCGCCGTCACGACCCTCGCCGTGTCGCTCGTCGTGCTGCGCTGGCTCGGGGCCCGGGCCGGCCTGGTCGCCGCCGCACTCGCCGCGGGGACCCCGATCTTCGTCTCGATGTTCGGCCACCCGATGGAGGACGGCCTGCTCACGATGGCGCTCGCCGTCGCGCTGGTGTGGTGGCAGCGGGCCGCGCTGACCCGCACGTGGTGGCCGCTGCTGCTCGCCGGCCTGTTCGTCGGCATCGGGTTCCAGGCGAAGATGCTGCAGGCCTGGCTGGTGCTGCCGGCCCTGGTGCTCGCGACGGTGGTCGCCACCGCCGGACCGGGCCCCCGGTGGCGCCGTGCCGCGGGACACGTGGCCGCGCTGGTCGGCGCCGCGGTCGTCGCGAGCCTCGCCTGGCCGGTCGCGCTCGCACTGCTCCCGGCGGGCGACCACCCCTACTTCGACGGGTCGACCGACGACAGCGTGTTCGCGATGGTGTTCGGCTACAACGGCGTCGACCGCTTCATGCCCGGGCTGTGGCCCGGCGCCGTCGGCACGCTGGGCGCGGCCGTCGGGCACGCCGGCACGCACGTCGCGGACGCGTGGCGCGCCGCGACCGCCGGTCGCGGCGACGGCCACTCGCTCCTGCAGCTCTTCTCGCCGCGCTACGCGTCGCAGGTCGGCTGGTCGTGGCCCGCGGCGCTCACCGGGGTCGGCATCGGCGCGGTCCGGTGGTGGCGACGGTCCGCCGGCCGGGAGGCGCGCCTCCCCGCCGCCACGCTCGTCGCGCTGGTCGTGTGGCTCGGGACCGCGGTCGTGGTGCTGTCCGTCCTGCGGCTCCCGCACACCGCGTACGTCGCGGGTGTCGGGGTGCAGCTCGCGGCGCTCGGCGCGCTCGGCTGGTGGGGCGCCGCAGGGTTCGTCGACGCGGCGGACCGCCGGCTGCGGCTCGTGCCCGTCGGGCTGCTCGTGGTCCAGGGCGCGTGGTGGGCGTGGCTGGCCCGAGCCGCGTCCGAGCCGGCGCTGCTCGGCACGGTCGCCGTCGGGGTGACCGTCGCGGCGCTCGTCGGACTGATCGTGCGGCGGCGGCGCGCGGGAGCCACGGCCGGTGGCGGCCTGCGTGGCGACGCGGGCGGCCGGGGTGCCACGGGCAGTCCGGGCGCCACGGGCGGTCGGGGTGCCACGGGTGGTCGCCGGCTCGCCGCGGGGCTGCTCGCCGCCGCGGTCGTGCTCGGACCGGCGTGCTTCTCGCTGCAGGCGCTCGACGCCGCGCGGGACGGCAGCGGCGGCGACGCCTCGGTCGGCCTCGCGCAGGGCGCCTTCGCCCGCGGCGGTGCCGTCCCGGAGCGGGCGCTCGCGCTCGGCCGGACGGGCGCCCCGACCCGCGGGACCAGCACGGCCGACGCGTTCCACGTCTCGGCGCCCGACGTCGTCGGCGGGCACACCCGGTTGCCGGCCGACGAGGCGGCGCTCGTCGCGGAGGCCCGACGCGCGGGTGGCGGACGGGACGGCGGCCCGCTGTTCCTCACCGACTCGTGGCGGATCGCGGCCGACGTCATCGGGGACACCGGTGCCGAGGTCCTGACCGACGGCGGCTTCTCCGGACAGGTGCCGGTGTTCACCACGGCGCAGGTCGAGTCGCTCGTGCGCTCCGGGCAGGAGCGGCTGTTCGTCGTGTCCTCGACCGCTCGGTCCTCCGACCCCGTGCGGCAGGCCACCGACGACCTCGGGTGCACGGTCCTGCACCGGTGGGGTCCGGCGTCCGCCTCGGCCGCGCCGAGCACCGGTCGTGGCCAGCAGTGGGGCGGTGCCGGCGGGGCGTCCTTCGCCCTCGAGCGGTGCTCCTGACCGGGTCGGTGACCGTCAGTCGGCGGAGACGGCGCGGCGCGCCAGGTCCGAACCGAGCATCGTCTCCGCCGCGGCGTCCACGAGCTCGTCGCCCTGGGCCCGCCCGATCCGTCGCGACACGACGAGCGTGGCGATGCCCTGCATGGTCGCCGCGAAGAGCATCTTGAAGGTCTCGCGGGCGCCGTCGTCACGGGGGTCGCCGTCACGCGGATCGCCCTCGTGGTCGCCGTCGTCGTGTCCGCCGCCGTCCGGGGCGCCCTCGTCCTGGTCGGTCGGCGTGCCGGCGCGCGCCGGGCCCATCGCGCTGTCGAGCAGGGTGAACAGGGTGCCCGCGGCCGCCTGGACCTCGGCGGCCGCGGCCCCGACGGCCTTCCCCTCGAACATGAGCTCCATGAGCGCGGCGTCCTCGACCGCGAAGTCGACGTAGGCGTGCGCCACTCGGCGGAAGCGGTCACGCAGGCCGTCCGACCCGGCGATCGCCTGCTGCACGCGGTCGTGCAGGCGCTCGAACCCCAGCACGGCGAGCGCGTCGAGCAGCGCCCGGCGGTCGACGAAGTGGCTCCGCGGGGCACCGTGGCTCACACCGGCGCGGCGGGCGAGCTCGCGGAGCGACAGCCCTTCGACGCCGGACTCCCGCAGGGCGGCCACCGCTTCGTCGAGCAGGACGGCGCGGAGGTTGCCGTGGTGGAAGGGCCGGTCGGTCACGCCTCGAGGATACTCCGAACTAGACGTTGCCCAGATTCTAGACAGCGCCTACATTGAGCACGTGACCTCCTTCCAGAACCTCCTCGTCCTCGGTGCGACCGGACAGACCGGCCAGCACTTCACCCGGCTCGCCCTCGACGCCGGCCACCGGGTCCGGGCCCTCGCCCGCACCCCCGACAAGCTCCGTGTGCAGCACGACCGACTCGAGGTCGTCCAGGGGTCGATCACGGACCGGCTCGACCTCGACGGGCTCCTCGACGGCGTCGACGCCGTCGTCGCGATGATCGGCGACCGGCAGGCGCAGGAGCACCGCCTCGTGAACACCGAGTTCGTCCGCGAGCTCGTCCCGGCGATGCGGCGGCAGGGCGTGCACCGGTTCGTGTACCAGGCGGGTGGCCTCAGCGGCGCCCCCGGCCGACCGCTCGCGCTGCCCCTCCGGATCGTGCGCGCCACCGTCGCGCGCGCCTACCTCGGGCAGCACCGCGACAACGAGGCGGTCATGCGGTACCTCGACACCGAGGCGCGGGACCTGCAGTGGAGCGTGCACCGCGCGGGCATCGGGTCGGACGGCCCGTCGAAGGGGACCCTGCAGCGCTCGCGCCACTGGATCAGCATCGGGACGTTCGTCGACTGCGCGGAGTACACCCTGCGCATGCTCGACGACCCGTCCTCGGTCCACACGAGCGACGGCAGCGCCTACCGCCGCGCGCGGTGACCCGGGCGTCCGTGCACCAGGATCGGTGCATGGACATCAGGGAAGCGCTTGTCGCCGACGCGGACGCGATCGGGGCGTTCCAGTCCGCGTGCTGGGAGCAGACCTACCGCGGGGTGGTGCCCGACGCGTTCCTGGACTCGAGCGCCTCCCGCGACCGCGCAGCACGGTGGGCCGAGCGGATCCGGAGCGGCGGACGACGCGTGCTGATCGCGCTCCGCGACGGCCGGCTGTCCGGTGTCGTGAGCACGGCCCCGACGGACCCCGGGGCGGACGACCTCCCCGCCCTGGAGCTCTGCACGCTGTACCTCGATCGCGACGTGCACGGGACCGGGCTGGCCGACCGCCTGCTCGACGCCGCGATCGGTGGCGAGGACGCACACCTGCTCGTGTTCAGCGTGAACGAGCGGGCGAAGCGCTTCTACGCCCGCCACGGGTTCCTGCCGTCCGGCGCCCCGGAGACCGATCCCGGGACCGGCCTCGACGAGGAACGGTGGGTCCGCCGGGCGTCGTGACGTCCCGACGGCTGCCCGGTCGTGAGCCTGGGGACCGCGTCAACGGTGCTCGGGGCGCACCGGTCGACCGCGGACCGTGCCGTCGGGAGCGGCAGACGCCCCCGACGGCGCGGGTCACTTGCCGGCGGCCTGGTTGTACGAGGCGATCTGCGTCTTCGCCTGCGCCTCGGCGGCCCGCATGGTGGTCCGCACGTCGGCGCCCTCGACCACCCGGTCGAACGCGCCGATCACGGTCGCACGGACCGTCGGGAACGCACCGGTGACGCAGCCCGCACTCGCGGTGCTCGTCGGGTCGTCGGCGAGCTGGCGGTACATCGTCGCGACGTTCGGGTCGGTGAGGGACTGCTTGCCGACCGTGGTGTCCTGCGCCTTCGTGTTCACGGCGAGGTAGCCGGTCGCCTTCGCCCACTCGGCCTGCACCTCGGGGGTCTCGAGCCAGGCGGCGAAGTCGTGGGCGGCGCGCTGCTCGGCGGTCGAGTGCCCCTTCCCCGAGATCCACAGGGCGTTGCCGCCGATCACCGGTCCGGCGCCCTTCGCGCCGGACGTGGTCGGGAAGGTGGCCACGACCGACTTCGTGCCGGTCGGGTCGAGGGTCGTGTAGGCACCGGACGAGGTCAGGACCATGCCGACCTTGCCGCTCGAGAACGCGGAGTTCTGCGCCGCCGAGTCGGTGCCGGGGTTGAGCGCGGCGCCGTCCCGGTACAGCCCCTGGAGCGTCGTCATGAAGGCGACCTGCGTGTCCGAGGTGAGCGAGACGCCGGTGACGGCCTTGCCCTTCCGGCCGTTCGACGGGGTGCAGAACTGCTGCCCGCCCGAGGCGCTGAGCTCCTCGAGCATCCACGAGTCCGCCATGTTCATGCTCATGCCGTACAGCCCCGTGCTGCGGTGGATCTGGTCGGCCCACCGCGCGACCTCGTCGAGGGTCGTCGGCGGCTTCGTGACGTCGAGTCCCGCGCGCTCGACGATCGCCTTGTCGAGGTAGAGCACGGGCATCGACACCGAGAACGGCATCGCGGCGAGGCCGTCCCCGGCGCTGTAGTACGCCTTCGCCGCGGGGACGATGCTCCCGCCCGTGGCCGTCTCGCCCGCGAAGGTCGACGGCGACACGGTCTGCCCGGAGTCGACCATGAAGCCCGTGGCGACGTCGTTCATCATGAGCAGGTCCGGGGTGGAGCCGGACTGCACCGCGGCGGTGTACTTCGTCTGGACGTCGGCGTACTGGCCCTGGAACGTGGCCCTCACCGTGACGCCCTGCGTGTTCGCGGCGTTGTACTGGCTGACGAGCTCGGTCAACTCGGTGGCGGCGGGGCCGGTCATGGCGTGCCAGAAGTCGACGGTGACCGGACCGGAGGACGCGGCCGGGGTGGCCGAGCCGGACGCGGAGCAGCCGGTCAGGGCGAGCAGCGCCGCGGCGGAGGCGGCTGCGACCGCGAACGCGAACGCGGAGGATCGACGAGCGGGCATGGGTGTGCCTTCCTGTGGGGACGAGACGAGACGAGACGAGACGAGACGAGACGAGACGAGACGAGACGAGACGAGACGAGACGGGACGGGACGGGACGGACGAGACAGGGACGGGCGAGGTCCGGGGTGCTGCGGGACGGTGCTACTTGAGGGCGCCGGCGGTGATCCCACCGGCGAGGAAGCGCTGCGCCACGAGGACCAGCACGAGCACGGGGAGCGTGACCATCGCCGCACCGGCCAGCACGACACCGACGTCCGAGGCCTCGGCGTTCGACAGCTGCGCGATGCCCACCTGCACGGTCCGGTTCTCGGGCGAGTTCGTCACGAGCAGCGGCCAGAAGAAGCCGTTCCAGGCCGCGGTCGCGCTGACGAGCGTCACCGACACGAGCGTCGGCCGCGTGACCGGCAGGAGCATCGAGCGGATGAACCGGACGTGTCCGGCGCCGTCGAGCACGGCGGCCTCGTGCAGCTCGGCGGGGAAGGACAGGAACGCCTGGCGGAACAGGAAGATCGTCAGCGCCGAGGCGACGAACGGCAGGAACACGACGAGCAGGGTGTCGATGAGGTGCCAGGACGCGACCGTCAGGTAGTTCGCGATGAGGGTCGTCTCGCCGGGGATCATCATGCTGGCGAGCAGGACGAGGAAGATCGCCCGGGTGCCACGGAGCCGGCAGAACACCAGGGCGTACGCGGTGACGATGCCGATCACGACCTGCAGCGTCGTCTGCGCGAGCGTGACGACGACGCTGTTGAGGAACTGCCGTCCGAGCGGTGCGACCTGCAGGGCGCGTTCGACGTTCCCGAGGTCGAGGTGGACCGGCACGAGGCCGGGGAGCCCCTCGTGCAGGTAATCCGACGGGGTGAGCGCACCCTCGAACACGTAGTACAGCGGGAAGCAGACGACAACGACGGCGACGACGAGCCAGGCGTGCAGCAGGGTGCTGCGGATCCGACGTGCGGTGCGCGGGCCCATCAGTAGTGCACCCGCTTCTCGAGCACGCCGAACTGCACGAGCGACAGCGCGAGGACGAGCAGGAAGAGCACGACGCCGAGCGCCGCGGCGAGCCCGAAGTTCGCACTCGCGGCGCCGAACGCCTGCTGGTAGATCGCGTAGACGAGGGTCCTCGACGAGTCCGCCGGTCCCCCGCCGGTGAGGATCTGGACCTGCCCGAACGTCGTCAGCGCCTCGACGGTCCCGGTCACGACGACGAAGAACAGCGTCGGGGTGACGAGCGGCAACGACACCGACCAGAACGCCCGGACGGGTCCGGCACCGTCGAGCTGCGCGGCCTCGACGACCTCCGGGTCGATCGCACCGAACGCACCGAGCAGGAGCAGGACCGTGAAGCCGAGCGACCCCCACGCGGTGACGACGATCACGCTGAACAGCGCCCAGTGCGTGCTCGTCAGCCACGGCACCGGGGTCCCGCCGAGCTGCTGCACGACGGTGTCGACGAGCCCGGTCCCCGGCGCGAGCATCGCGGCGAAGGCGACGGACGCGGCGGACACCGACACGACCATCGGGGACGTCAGGAGGGCCCGGTAGACCGTCGTGCCGCGGAGCTTCGCGGTGAGCGGCACCACGATGAGCAGGCCGAACACCACACGCGCCGCGACGACCCCGGCGCAGAACACCGCGGTGTTGACCATCGTCCGACCGAACGCCGGGTCGGTGAAGGTCCGGACGTAGTTCTGCAGCCCGACCGACCCGGCGGGCTGCCCGAAGACGTCGGTGCCCTGCGTGCTGAGGACGAGCACGCGGCCGAGCGGCCAGAAGACGAAGACCGCGAACACGACGAGCGCGGGCAGGAGCAGCACGACGCCGACGCGTCGATCGGCCCGGTGCCAGGAGCGGGTGGCCGGGGCGGACCGCTGGCGACCGGCGACCAAGCCGGGCCGGACGGAGACCGTCATGGTGGGGACTCCTCGTTTCAGGGAACGTTCCCGATCTGGGGACGGCACCACTGTGCTGGTGTCCGTCACGCGGTCGCAAGGGAGGTCGACGGCCCGCCGCCCGCCGTTCACGCAGTGTTCGACAGCAGGCCCCGATCAGTCCCGTCAGCCCCGGGCCCGACGCCGGAGTTCACCCGCGGGACGGTCGCCCGTCGCCCGCGGTTCCGCGTCCAGCGCGCCGCGCGTCGTACACCGGAGCACATGACCGACGACCCCGTGCACGACCGCCCCGAGCCCGACCGCCCCGCCCCCGCGGCCCCCGGACCCGCCGCACTCCGCCGCGCCGCCGAGGACGCCGCGCGCGCCGTCGCACCGGCGCTCCTCCGCGCCTTCCGCTCCGACGTCGTCGTGGACACCAAGCGCGACGCGCACGACGTCGTGACCGAGCACGACCGCGCTGCTGAGCGCGCCCTGACCGCGTTCCTCACGGCGGCCGTCCCCGGTTCCACGGTCCTCGGGGAGGAGGGCACGACCGGCCCCGCCCCCGCCGGTGCGCGCGTCCGCTGGATCGTCGACCCCATCGACGGCACCGCGAACTTCGCCAGGGGCCTGGCGTACTGGTGCGTCTCGATCGCCGCGGAGGTCGACGGCACCGTCGCCGCCGGCGTCGTCCACGACCCCGTCGCCGACCACGTCTTCAGCGCCGACGACGGGGGCGCGTGGCTCGACGGGCGGCCGGTGCGGTCCGCGTCCGCACCGGCCGCGTCGGCCACCGTGCTGACCAGCTTCCCGGTGCAGCAGGACCTCGAACTGCTCGGCGAGACTGCCGCGTTCGACCTGCTCCGCGACCTGACCCTGCGCTACCGCCACCACCACAGCACCGGGAGCGGGGCGCTCAACCTGGTGCACGTCGCCGCGGGGTGGTCCGACGTGACGATGGGGTTCGCGACGCACCCCTGGGACGTCGCCGCCGGCGCGCTGGTGCTCGAGCGCGCCGGCGGCTGGTTCCGCGGCTTCCGGCACGGCGTCGCGACGGACCGAGCGGTCGACGCCGAGGACTACGTCGCCGGCGGCGCGGGTGACCGGCACGAGCACCTGGTCGCCCGGGTCGCGGCGCTGTCCGCGACGATCACCCGACGCCCCTGACCGCAGGCGAGCACCGGTCCACCGGTCAGCGGGGCACCGACCGCCCCGGGTCAGCCGCGGGCGCCGAGGACGGGCTCGACCGCGTGGACGGAGCCGCGCTGCTCCAACCGGGTCGGCAGCACCTCGTGCCGCTCGACCCGCCGACCGCGCAGCCGCTCGACGACGAGCTCCACCACGCGGGCACCCATCCGCGCGCGGGGCTGGTCGACGGTCGTCAGGTCGAGCCGTCCCGCGAGCGTGGTGCCGTCGAACCCGGTCACCGAGGCGATCCCGGGCAGTCGGAGTCCGACGCCCGCGGCCGCGGTCACGAGCCGGGCGGCGGTCGCGTCGTTCGCGGTGACGAACGCCGTGACACCGTCCCCGAGCAGCGTCGCGAGCCGCGCCGGGTCCACCACGAGGGCCTCGACGTCCTCGGTCCGCACCGCCGTGGGCAGCACCCCGACGGCCACGGCGTACGCCCGCGCGCGACGCGTGGTCGACGGGTGGTCGGTCTCGCCGACGAAGCAGGTGCGGACGTGGCCCGCCGCCGCAAGGTGCAGCACGAGGTCCCGCATCCCAGTCTCCTCGTCGGAGCGGACCGTGTCCACCCCGCGTCCGGCGAGCGCGTCGCCCGCCGACCCGAGGACCGCGACCGGCAGGTCCGCCGCGACCGCGGCGAGCGCGGCCGGCGGGAGCCGGCTGCTGACCACCGCGACCCCGAGCACCCCGTCGGCCGACCCGGCGGACGCGTGCAGCGCCTCCAGGCCGGCGACCAGGCGGTCGTCGTCACGGAACGCGTCGACGACCCGCAGCGCGAACCCCAGGGTGTCCGCGGTGGCCTGCGCGCTGCGCAGGACCTCCGTGTGGAACGGGTTCGCCCGCTCGGTCAGCAGGACGCCCAGCACGAGCGGTGCGCCCGCCGCGCGACGGCGCGCCAACGAGCCGACCGGGAGGCCCAGCTCGTCCGCGGCGCGCACGGCCAGTTCCCGACGTGGTGCGGACACCCCGTCGTCGCCCCGCAGGGCGAGCGAGACCAGCGAGCGGGACATGCCGGTCCGGCGTGCGACGTCGCGCAGCGTCGCGGTCACGGCGTGCGGAGCTTCCAGGTGCGGACGTGCTCCCAGGTCATCGTCTGCCACCAGCGGCCCGTCCAGTCGGGGCTCGCGGTGCGGTACAGCACGACGGTGTCACCGGCGAAGTCGGACGGCACCGGGACGTCGAGGCCGCGGATGAACTCGCCGACCTCGTCGTGCAGGTCGGGGCGGACGTACAGGTCGTGCGACGCGAGCGACAGGTGCGGGCGGTAGCGCTCCGGGTCGTGGTCGTTCGGCAGCGGCGCGTTCATCGGCCGCCGGAACGGGGCGACCGCCGCGTCGACGTCGATCGCGAGCTGGTCGAACGCGGTGTTGCGGGAGCCGTCGGGGTTCGTGGCGACGTCGTACACGAATCCGATGCCCTGCTCGCGGACGCCGGCGTTGTGCACCGGGAACCCCGGGCGTCCGTCGAGCAGCGCGGTCAGGGCGTCGACGACCGCGGACTCGGCGGACCCGAACGGCTGGCTGCCGACCAGGGTCGCGTGCGGCGGGAACGCGCCGGAGGACACCAGGCCGTACTGGGCGCGGAGCTGGTCGGTGACGACCGTGACCGCGCGGCACGTCCGGGGGTCGGGGCGCAGGTAGACGCCGTAGCGGTAGGGGTCACTGTCGTCGCGGGCACCCTTGGCGGTGACGACGGGGGTCGTCGTGGGCGTCGTGGCGGTGGTCGTGGTGGTGGGCTCGAGGACGGCGGGGTTCGACACGGTGATCCTGTTCGTCGCGGTTCCGGGAACGTTCCCCATCGTGGTCGGGATCGTTCCCGAGCGCAGCCCTCCCTGTGGTGACGAAGCGGTGAACGACCGGTGACGGAAGCCCCGTGATCGGCGGTCGGTCAGGCGCGGGCGAGCGTCCGGCCCGGGACGAACTCGCCGTCGACGGCGACGTGGGCGGCGTTCGACCGGCTCGCGTCGATCTGGTCCACGACCGCGTCGACCGCCATCGTGCCGATCACGTCGAGCGGCTGCCGCCACGAGGTGATCCCGAACAGCTCGGTGGCGTACGGGCGGATGCCGTCGTAGCCCGTGACCGAGAAGTCCTCCGGCGCGGAGAGTCCCCGGCGGCGCAGCGCCTCGAGGACCCCGACGGCGTAGTGGTCGCTCGGCGCCATGATCGCCGACACCCCGCCCGCCGAGATCACCGCCGCGACGAAGGAGTCGAGCGCGCGGGGGTCGTTGCCGTGGTCCTCCGCGCGGATCCGCAGGACGTCGACGCCGCGGGTCCGGAGCCGCCGCGCCATGGCGTCCGTCCGCGCCGACTGGGTGAGGGACCCCGCGGCGCTGATCGTGAGCACCGCGACCCGCACGTGCCCGGCGTCGGCGACCTGGTCCGCCAGGGCCCGACCGCCGCCGCGCTCGTCGCAGTAGACGCTGCTGACCGACGCGTCGCGCTCCGGGCGTCCGGCGATGACCGTGGGGATGCGACGGGCGAAGGGCAGGACGTCCTCGACCGGCAGCGCCCCGCTGCAGACGATGAGCCCCTCGACGCGGAGCGAGACGAGCGTCTCGAGCGCGCGGCGTTCCTCGGCGACCGGGAACGACCCCGCGCCCGTCGCCGTGACGGCCCGGTAACCGCGGGCGGCTGCCTGCAGCTGGAACGCCGTGAGCAGGTGCCCGTAGAACGGCGTCGCGGCGTCGCGGACGAACACCCCGAGCGTGTGGGTGCGGTGCGCGGACATCCCGCGGGCGTTGGCGTTCGCGACGTAGCCGAGCTCGACGGCGGCGCGCTTCACCCGTTCGATCGTCGCCGGCGCCACCCCGTACGCCCCCGCGAGTGCCCGCGACACGACGGACTTCGACACCCCGGCGAGCGCCGCCACGTCGTGGATGGTCGGCACCGCGTGCAGGCCGCTCACGTCGCACGCCGTCGGGTTCGGGAGGTCACACCCGTCACGCTAGCGGCGATCCCGCGTCAGGCGGGGCGGTGGGTGGTGAACGTAGGGTGCAGACATGGTCGAGGTCGTGGGCGTGCAGCACGACGCCGTCCTGCTCGCGGGCGGCCAGGCGTCGCGGATGGGCGGGGTCGACAAGACCGCGATCGTCGCCGACGGCCTGGCGCTGTCGGACCACGCCGTCGCCGCTGCCGCCCGTGCCCGCACCGTCGTGCTCGTCGGGCTCCGGGACGGCCGGACCGCGCCGGACGGGGTCGTCGCCACGCGCGAGGACCCGCCGTTCGGTGGACCCGTCGCCGGGATCGTCGCGGGGCTCACCGCGGTGGCCGAACCCGCGCCGTGGACGCTCGTGCTCGCGTGCGACCTCGTGCAGCCCGAGCGGGCGGTCGACGCACTGCTGGGCGCCGCGGAGGACAGGGCCGACGCCGACGGGTCCGACACCGACGGGCTCGACGTCGACGGGTTCGTCGCCGTGGACGAGGACGGCCGCCGGCAGCCCCTCCTCGCGCTCTACCGGTCGACGGCCCTGCGCGACGCCGTCGCCGCGCTCGGGGACCCGGACGGCGCGGCGGTCCGACGGCTCACCGCCGCCCTGCGACTCGTCGAGGTCCCGCTGTCCGCCGGACTCTGTGCGGACGTGGACGAACCGGCCGACGCCGCGCGGGTCGCCGACACCCCGCGGCTGCTTGACTGACCGCATGACCACCGACGACGTCCTCGCCGCATGGACCGCCGAGCTCGCCGAGGCGCTCGGCTTCCCCGAGGACTTCACGCTCGACCGCGACGTCGTGCTCGACCTCGCCCGCGACGCCGCGCACGGGGTCGCCCGACCGGCCGCACCGCTCACCACGTTCCTGGTCGGCTACGCCGCCGGGCTCCGAGGGGGCTCCCCGGCGGACGTCGAAGCCGCCGCCGCGACCGCCACGCGGTTGGCCTCGGCGCGCGACGCCGGCGCCGGCCCGAGCACCGACGACGGCACCGGGTCCGTCACCGGCCCCGGCACCCGGTGACGGCGGTCCTCCTCCCCTGGCAGGCAGCGCGCGACGAGGCGCACCGGCAGGGCGCCCGACTCACCGCCGACCGCGCACGGCTCGACCCGCGTTCGGCACCGCTCCGACTCGACCTGGCGGCGGCGATCGGGTCCACGCTCGTGGGGGACCTCGTCGCCCCGGGTGACGTCCCCGGACACGACGGCGCCGCGATGGACGGCTGGGCGGTCGCGGGCGACGGGCCGTGGGAGCTCGGCGGACCGATCGTCGCCGGGGCGGCCGTCCCGACGGAACCGATCCGGGCCGGACACGCACGACCGATCACCACGGGAGCGCCGGTCCCGCCCGGGACGACGGCCGTGGTGCGCTCCGAGGACGCCGCGGTCGACGCCGCAGGACGGCTCGTCCGGCACACCGCCTCGGACCGCCGGCACGTCCGGCCCGCGGGCGAGGAGGTCGCCCGGCACAGCACGCTGTTCCCCGCCGGCACGGTCCTGACCCCGCCACGAGCGGCCCTCGCGGCGGCGTCCGGCGTCGACGACGTGCTCGTCGCCCCCGCGCCGACCGTGCGCGTCGCGGTGCTCGGCAACGAGATCGTCGGTGCGGGCGTCCCACGACCCGGACAGGTGCGCGACGTGTTCACCCACACGCTGCCGACCGTGCTCCGTGCGTACGGCGCCGACCCGGTCGCGGCCGAGCGGGTGTCCGACGACGCCGACGCCACCGCGCGGGTGCTCGACGCGGCCGAGGAGCGGATCGTCGTCACGACCGGCGGCACCGCGGGCTCGTCGACCGACCACGTCCGCGGCGCCCTCGCCCGGATCGGCGCCGAGCTGCTGATCGACCGGGTCGACGTGCGTCCCGGCCGACCGATGCTGCTCGCCCGGCGCGGTGCGACCGTCTTCCTGTGCCTGCCCGGCAACCCGATGGCGGCGATGGTCGGGCTGGTGCTGCTCGGCGGCCCCCTCGTCGCCGGGGTGCTCGGCCGACCGACCGAACCCGTCGCGCACGTCCGCCTGGCCGTGGACGTGCCGAACGACCGCCCCGGCTCGCTGGTCACCGCGTACCGGGCGGCCCCGGAGGGGGCGGTCCCGACCACCCACCAGACGTCGGCGATGCTGCGGGGGCTGGCCGACGCCGACGGGCTGCTGGTCGTCGGACCCGGTGGCGGCGTGGCGGGCGATGCCGTGCCTCCCGTCCGGCTGCCCTGGACCCGCTGACGCGAACCGCACGGCGGAGCGGACCGCCGGGGGAGCCGGCCGCCGGGGGACGACGCGGACGCGAGGCCGACGCGGCGGCACGACGGCCACGACAGCCGGCCGGTCTCCGCCCGCGGAAACCGCACCCGCACTGGCAGCGTCACCGGCTCGGGTGGTAGACCCGGACCATGAGCCGGATCACGGCGCGCAAGCGCGTCACCCGCATCACCGTCGCGACGTCCCGGTCGGTGCGTGACGACCTGCTCGCGGTCGAGGAGCCGCTCGAGATCCGGGTCGGTGGGAACTCGCTCGCGATCACGATGCGGACCCCGGGCAACGACGTCGACCTCGCGGCCGGGTTCCTGGTGTCCGAGGGGGTCATCGCCCGCGGTGACGACTTCGCCGCGGCACGGTACTGCGCGGGTGCGACCGACGAGGGGCTGAACACCTACAACGTGCTCGACGTGACGCTCGCGCCGGGCGTCCCCGCACCCGATCCCAGCCTGGAGCGGGCGTTCTACACGACGAGCTCCTGCGGCCTGTGCGGCAAGGCGAGCATCGACGCGGTCCGCACCACCTCGCAGCACGCGGTCCTGCACGACCCGCTCGTGCTCGACCCGGCGCTCCTCGCGACCTTCCCCGACCGGCTCCGCGAGGCCCAGGACGTGTTCGAGAAGACCGGCGGTCTGCACGCCGCGGCACTGTTCGACGGGCGGTCCGGCGAGATGCTCGTCCTGCGCGAGGACGTCGGCCGCCACAACGCCGTCGACAAGGTCGTCGGGTGGGCCGTCAAGGAGGGTCGACTGCCCCTCGGCGGCACCGTCCTCATGGTCTCGGGTCGCGCGAGCTTCGAGTTGACACAGAAGGCGTCGATGGCCGGGATCCCGGTCCTCGCGGCGGTGTCGGCACCGTCGTCGCTCGCGGTCGACCTGGCGAAGGAGGTCGGCATCACGATCGTCGGCTTCCTGCGCGGCCAGAGCATGGTCGTCTACAGCCGAGCCGAGCGGATCGTCGAGCCGGCCGACACCGCCCCCGAACCGGTACAGCAGCCCCGACAGACAGTGAGCGCCCCGTGACCGAACAGCCCCCGAAGGACGACGTGACCGACGCCGACATGACGGTCGGCGAGCCGAAGGACTGGGCGGCCGGCGTCCCCGGCGTCCTGCACTCGATGGGGCCCGCGATCGAGCAGCTCGGCCTCGCCCGCACCGCCAAGCTCATGCTGTCCCTGAACCAGAAGGGCGGCTTCGACTGCATGAGCTGCGCCTGGCCGGACCCGGACAAGCGCAAGACCGCCGAGTTCTGCGAGAACGGCGGCAAGGCGGTCGTGTGGGAGGCCACCCCGGTCCTCGTGCCGCGCTCGTTCTGGGCGGAGCACTCCGTCGACGACCTCGCCGACAAGACCGAGTACTGGCTCGGCATGCAGGGCCGTCTGACCGAACCCGTGTGGAAGCCCGCGGGGAAGGACCACTACGAGCCGATCAGCTGGGAGCGGGCGTTCCGGATCGTCGCCGACAAGCTCAACGGCCTCGATTCCCCCGACCAGGCGTCGTTCTACACGTCCGGACGCACCTCGAACGAGGCCGCCTTCGTCTACCAGCTGTTCGTCCGGGCCTTCGGCACGAACAACCTGCCCGACTGCTCGAACATGTGCCACGAGTCGACGAGCCTGGCGATGGCCGAGACCGTCGGCATCGGGAAGTCGACCATCGCGTACGACGACTTCGAGCACACCGAGCTCATCATCGTGATGGGCCAGAACCCCGGCACGAACCACCCCCGGATGCTCACCGCGCTCGAGGACGCCAAGCGCAACGGGGCCGAGATCGTCGCGGTGAACCCGCTGCCCGAGGCCGGCCTGCGCCGCTACAAGAACCCGCAGCGCGTGCGCGGCGTGGTCGGCCACGGCACCGAGATCGCCGACCAGTTCCTGCAGATCCGGCTCGGCGGCGACATGGCGCTGCTGCAGGCGATCGCCAAGCGCGTGGTCCTCGCGGAGCAGCGCACGCCCGGGTCCGTCGTGGACCACGCGTTCATCGAGAAGCACACGAGCGGGTACGAGGCGTTCGTGGAGCACATCCTCCAGGTCGACGACGACGAGGTCGTCCGGGCCACGGGCCTCGCGATCGAGGAGATCGACGAGCTCGCCGAACGGTACCTGCGCTCCGAGCGGACGATCATCACGTGGGCGATGGGCATCACGCAGCACGTCAAGGCCGTCGACACGATCAAGGAGATCATCAACCTCCTGCTCCTCCGCGGGAACATCGGCCGCCCGGGCGCCGGTGCCTCGCCGATCCGCGGGCACAGCAACGTCCAGGGCGACCGGACGATGGGCATCTGGGAGCAGATGCCGGACACGTTCCTCGACGCGCTGGCGGAGGAGTTCCACTTCGAGCCGCCCCGCGAGCACGGCGTCGACGCGCTCAAGGGCATCCACGGGATGCAGCGCGGCGACATCAAGTTCTGGATGGGCATGGGCGGCAACCTCGTCGCCGCGATCTCGGACAGCCAGCTCGCCGAGCAGGCGTTCCGCGGCACCGAGATGACCGTGCAGGTGTCCACCAAGCTCAACCGCTCGCACGCCGTCGTCGGCCGGGAAGCCCTGATCCTGCCGACCATGGGCCGCACCGAGATCGACGTCCAGGCCGCCGGCCCGCAGTTCGTCTCGGTCGAGGACACCGTCTGCTCCGTGCACGGCAGCCACGGCCAGGTCCCGCCCGTCGCCCCCGGCCTGCTGTCCGAGGTCGCGATCGTCTGCGAACTGGCGAAGGCCACGCTCGGCGACCGCCTCCCGATCGACTGGTCGGCCATGCGCGACGACTACGACGTGATCCGCGAGCACATCAGCCACGTCGTCCCCGGCTTCGAGGACTACTCCCGTCGCGCCGGCAGCAAGGAGGGCTTCGTCCTGCCGAACGGCCCCCGCGACTCCCGGACCTTCGCGACGAAGACCGGCAAGGCGATGATCACGGTCAACGAGCTCGAGCACGTCGAGCGCCCCGAGGGCACCCTGCTGCTCCAGACCCTGCGGTCGCACGACCAGTACAACACGACGATCTACAGCCTGAACGACCGGTACCGCGGCATCAAGAAGGGCCGGCACGTGGTGTTCGTGAACCCGGACGACCTGACCGAGCTCGGGCTGCAGGACGGCGACACGGTCGACGTCGCGACCGTGTGGCACGACGACGTCGAACGCGTCCTGCGCGGGTACCGGATCGTCGCGTACCCGAGTGCGCGCGGCTGCGCCGCGGCGTACTTCCCGGAGGCGAACGTGCTCGTCCCGCTGGACAGTGCGGCGAAGGGCAGCAACACCCCGGTGTCGAAGGCCGTCCCGGTCCGGCTGACGCGGGTCGCGGTGCCGGCGACGGTCTGAGGAAGGACCGGACGGGAGGCGCGGTGCGGGCCCGCACCGCGCCTCCCGTCCGCCACCGGTCACCTGTCGGACCGGTGTTCACTCGGTCAGGCCGTGTCGCGGCACGCGTGTGCCTGCCTGCCTGCGTGCGTGCGTGCGTGCGTGCGACCGCCCCTGTCGGCGCGCGCCCGGGCGCGCTAGCGTGACGGGATGGGGCAGCACAGGGGCAGCGGCGACGGGGAGCGGTCGAGGGACCACCGGGACGGACCGCGGACGGCCACGGTCGTCACACGCGGCGTGGCGGCCTGAGGTGCACGTGTCGGGTCGCGTCGGATCGGACGCGCCGGACCCCTCGCTCGCCGTGCACGCGCGGGTGGCGGCACTCGGCATCCGCGTCGCCGGTCTCGTCGCGCAGCGCCACCTCGAGGACCTCGGCGTGACCGGCCTGCAGGAGAGCCAGCACGGCAGCGGGTCGGACGCGGTGACCGTCGACGCCGCTGTCACCCGCAACTACGGCTTCTGGCGGAACCCCGACGACCGGGACGACCCGGTGAACCTGGCCGACCTGTCGGCGGCCGAGCGTGCCGCACTCGACGGCCCGGTCCCGGGCGACCTTCCCGCGTGGCTGCTGGCTGCTCGCGACCGGATGCGCTTCCCGACGATGTGGGACGCGGTCACGACGCACTGGAGCGCCGCCGGCGACCAGGACGCCCGGGAGCTCCTCCGTGCCCACGTCGACCACGTGCTGCACGACCACCACCGCGGCGCGCACGGGCTCGACGGCCCGTCGCCCCGAGGTCCGTGGGTCGAGCTCGTGACCGTGGACGCCGTCCGACCGCACCCCGTGGTCGTCGACGGCGAGGAGCGCGTCGGACTGCTGCTCGACACCGACCCGTTCGTGGTGGGGTCCGCGTTCCCGTTCGACGACGGCCGGGTCGTCACCGCGGTGGTCGACCGGGACCTCCTGCCCTGGGTGGACGTCGCCTTCCTCGGCGACGCGGGCTGACCACGGCGATCGACCGCGTCGACCGGTGCCGTCAGTGCGGTGCCGGCGCCGTCAGTGCGGTGCCGGCGCCAGGTCGTAGGTGACCCACGGCGTCGCCGACGCGACCGTGTCGTACACGCGGCGGGCCCGGTCGTTGTCGGTGGCGGTGATCCACCGGACGACGGTCGCGCCCTCGTCGGCCGCGAGGGACGCAGCCGCGTGCAGGAGCGCCGTCGCCGCACCGGTGCCCCGCGCGTCCGGAGCGGTGAACAGGTCGTCGAGGTACAGCCCGGTGCTCGCGGTCGACGGTCGGACGAACCGGCGGAGGTTCGCGAGCGCCACGGGTCGGTCGTCGGCGTCGACCGCGACGAGCCCGGTCAGGCCGTGCGCACCGGAGGACACCCACGACCAGGTGGTCGCCACGGCCGCGGGGTCGTCGGGGAGTCGGTAGAAGGCGCGGTACCCGGCGTAGAGCGTCGACCACGCCCGTTCGTCGGCGGGGCGGACGGGTCGGACGTGCACGGTCATGCGGTCACCCTACGGTCGGCGGGGCGGACGTGGGCGGCGTGACGGGCGCGAGCCGCGCCTCCCGGCCGTCCGCGGCGACCAGCACGGTGCCGTGCCCCCGTGCGGACGGGTGGTGAGCACCCGCGGTGCGAGCCGACCCGAACGGCTGCACCACGGGTGCCGCAAGACGATCGTATGACGAACGACCCCGGTGCACCATGAGGGCTCGGACAGCTCGGCCACGCAGCACGCTCCCGTTCCGACCGACCGACCGACGCTGGACCGATCGGGCCTGCCGACGCCATACTCGGAGTCGACCGCGACCCGGGGAACGGACGCGGGCCCCGGGTCACGGACGCGATCCGGGTACGGGAGCGTCGAGCGCACCACACCGACGTGGTGACCGGCGCCGGACGGAGGGGGAACCATGACCGCACTCATCTGGGGCGGAGCCGTCGCAGCGGGCCGGGCCGTCGTCGCGGTGCTCGCACGGGCACGGCGTCGGGGATGACGGACGCCTGCACCTTCTGCGGCATCATCGCGGGCTCGTCGCCCGCCGTGTGGGTCGAGCGGGAACCCGAGGCGGTGGCGTTCGCGCCCCTGCCCGACTCCGCACTGGCCCCGGGGCACACGCTCGTCGTGCCGGTGGAGCACACGGTCGACCTCCGCGCCGCCGGGCCGACGTCGCTCGCGGCGACGATCGCGCTCGTGCAGCGCGTCACCCGTGCGATGCGTGCGGGACTCGGGGCGACGGGGACGGTCGTGCTGCAGGCCTCGGGCCCGGACGCCGGGCAGAGCGTCCCCCACCTGCACTTCCACGTCGTGCCGTGCTGGCCGGACGACGGCACGACCCACTGGCCCGAGGGGCGGTCGGCGCACCGGGTCGAGGGCGACCCGTACGCGGCCCTGGCGGAGATGTTCGACTGACGAGCAGGAGCCCTCGTGGTTCCGACGCCCGGGGACCGTCCGGTGTCGCGCGCCGGAACGACTGGTGTCGCGGTCTGACCGGACCACGGGCGGACGGGAGGCGCGGTGCCGGCCCGCACCGCGCCTCCCGTCCGACCGTGGTCGCGACAGCGACCCACCGTCGGTCCGCGTCCGCGCGTGGTCGCGACGCTCGTGGTCGCTTCACGCATGGTCGAGTCAGCGACCCGTCATCGTTCTGCGGTTGTGACGATCCCGGTGCAGCATCCTCGGGATCCGTGCACCGAGATCGTCAGAATCCGGAACGTGACGCGATCGCGGTCGGTACGGTGTCACGGTGCAGAGCACTCCTGATCCCGAAGCGCCCACGGCCGTGTGGTGGGTGTCCGAGGAGGACGCCATCTTCCCCGGTGACGACGACCTCGACCGGGTCCTCGGCGCCTTCTCCACGGCAGCGGCAGCGAACGCCTACGCCGCGGAGCGGCGACGGGAGACGGGCGGCAGTCGCACGGTCCACGTCGACCGGTACGAGGTCGGGATCGTCAGCGGCTGGAACTCCGACTTCTTCCAGGTCGACGCATGACCGTCTGGCTCCTCGTGCACCGGTCCACGGTGGCGGAGGACGAGGTGATCGGCGCCAAGCTCCTCGGGTTCTTCGCCTCCGCGGACGAGGCCGACCGTGCCGCTGCCGAGCTCGTCGATCGGTGGGCGAGCTACCGCGCGATGCCCGAAGGTTTCGAGCGGTTCGAGCTGCCGCTCGACGAGGAGATCCCCGAGGAGCTGTCCGACCGGATGATCTGGGGGTGAACGTGGGTCCGAAGCACCGCGACCGCCCGTGGACACGGAGCGAGCGCGCTGCCGAGATGCATCGACGCGCGAACGCCGATGCCCCGGCGTGGTGGCCGCGACGAGCGCTCTGGTCCTGGCGACTCGTCGTCCGTCCGGTCGGCAGGGCGATCGGCGTGGTGCTCGGCGCGGTGGGCGACGGCTTGTCGTTCTGACCGCGGTGGAGGCACGGTCCCTCAGGGCTCCCGCACCGGGTCACTCCACTTCGGGAAGGGCGCGGACACCCCGGGCGCCGACTCCTCGGGGAAGTCCGCCGGGTCTCGGACTGCGATCGCCTCGACGAGCGCATCGGTGTCGTTGGTCCAGAACGTCTCGCTGTAGACGCCGACCGAGTACTGGCCGTTCTTCCGCACCGTCCACGTCACCCACCAGCCGTCCCCGGTGTCCGCCCGCAGCTCGGTGCTCTGCCCGATCTCGGCGCTCCGCGAACGCCACCCCTCCTCGTCGAACCAGCGCCGCATCGGTTCGAGGTCCGCAGCCGCGCCGGTCGCCCCCTCCGGGTGGAGGATCCGGACCGTCCGGAACGAGTAACTGTTCTCCGCCGTCGCCCCGTCGGGCACGTCGCCGAACGCATCGTCGCCGGGAAGCGGGAGAACGTCCCCGCCGTTCCAGGTCCACACCCCGTCGGAGATCCGCGCCTGTGCGTCGGCGAGCAGCGCCTGACCTCGCTCGTACCGCTCACCGGCGAGATCGAACTCCTCGTGCAGACTCATCCGCTCCACCTGCTGCCGGGTCGCCCCGGCGGCGTCTCGCGCACCCTGTTCGGCCACGTCGTTCCCTCTTCCTGTGCTGGTCGCGCACCCCGCCGTCGCGAGCAGGAGTGCGGCGAGCGCCGCGATCACGACTCGGCGTCGTGTGGTCGTCCTCAGGACACTCATGAGCCCACCTTCCCCTTCGCAACGATCTCAGCGATCTCCTGCAACGACCTGGACTTCTTCGAGAGGTAGCCGACATCGTCGGATTCCGGGTCGTGCCACATGTCGTGGCCGGTCACGGACTCCGTCTCCGGACCGGCCTCCGACGAGAACACTTGCACGCCGTCGAACAATCGCGGGTCGGCCCTGGTCAAGATGCCCAGACGCTGACCGACCGTGGCGAGTTGATCCGCTTGAGCCTGTGTGGCGTAGACGGCGCTGGCGTTGATGTCCTCGACTTCCGTACCGTACGGGAAGCCCACCGAGCCGTAGGACACGAACGAGTCGACGCGGTGTCGAGTGAGCTCGAGGCCTTGCACCGCGGTCGTGGACCCGTACGAGTGGGCGGCGACCGTGACGCGATCCGGAGGCCCTCCGGTCCTGCTGTCATGGATTCCGTCGAGGAACGACGCGAGTTCGGCAGCTCCCGACTCCGAACGGTCGGGCAAACCGACCGTGCCGGGCACTGGCGCGTGGTAGCCGACCCAGGACACGACAGCGTACGTCTGGTCGGAGTCGGTCTCGTGCGCTCTTCGCAGGAGCCCTTCGGCCGCAACCACTCGTCCGCCCATCCCGGCGACGTCCGAGCTCATCCCCGGGACGTTCACCGTCACGTTCGCGGCCGTGTCCAGGTCACCCAGCGACACCGCGGCGACCAGCGCGCCGTCGTGCTCACCGAACCCCACGAGTTGCGCCTTCTGCATCGTGGGGCCGCCCGGGAGGTACCTCGCCCGGACGTCGGCCTTGCGCACTGCTTCCTGGAGCCCCCGCACCTGTTCCGTGAAGTCGGACAGCCCGCGCTGCTCTCCGAAGCCCATGAGCTGGTACACCCGCTCGGGCTCCTCGACAGCAGCCGCGAGCACGGCGCGCGATGCGATGTCGCGCTTGGCTGCCGGAACCCCGTCGAGGTTCGCGAACAGGTACTGCGCGGCCAACGGCAGGGACCGCACGTACGCGTCCGTCTGCGGGAGCTGCGCGTACGCTTCGGCCACCTCCGCCGGGGTGAGGCCCGGTCGCAGGAGCCGCGCGAGTTCGGGGGACGACGACGTGACGGCGACGGCATCGAGCGCGAGATCGGGGAGGGATCCACCGCCCGCACGTTCGAATGCCGTGGCGATGCCCTCGAGCCAACTTGCCTCCGCTGCGTTCTCGGCCAGCAGCGCATCGAAACCCCCGACCACCGTCGAGCCCTCGACGGGTGTCCACGCGCACGTCGAACGGAACCTGCTCCAGGCGTTCTTCACCTGGATGAGGTGCTGTGCGGTGCTGAGGTCGGCAGCGCGGCTCGCGCCGGCGAAGACGCGGAGAGCGTCCGGGTCGGCTGCCGACGTCCCGCCGGAGCCGGCTGCACCGGACCGGACCCGCGCCCGTGGGGAGAAGTTCGCGGACAGCGGGGTGGGGCGGACAGCGGTGTGGTCGGGGCGGACGTCGACGAGTCCGTCGACGAACGCCGACGACGCTGCGAACGGGTCGCCAGAAGCTCGGCGACGGTCACGCTCCGCCTCTCGTGCGGTCCACTCACGGACTGCACGCTGTCGACGACGCTCTTGGTCGGCCTCACGCCTGGCCTGTCCGACCGCGTCCCCCAAGTCTGCGAGCACCCCCGCGAGCTTCTGCGTGTCCTCCGACCGGACCGTGCTGCCCGCTGTGAAGAGCGTCGCATAACCGCCGCGGAAGTCCGTCGCGACGGTCTCGACCCGCACCCGGTTCGCGATCGCCTGAGCCCTGAGATCTCTGGAGGCGCCGTCGGCTGCGGCGACCAGCGCCTCGGCAACCGCGTCATCGAATGCGATCGTCATGCACACTACCCCCGTCGTGTGACCCGTAATCTGATGTCCGACACTACACGATCCGCGGCTCGTCAGCCAGCGAGGTGCCGGCGGGCGGGCACGCGCGAGGTCCCCGTCCGCGAACACGATCGTGGTGAATGCTGTCGCGAAGGAGCAACGATGCGCCTTCTCGCCTACCTGCTGACGGTCGTCGTGCTGACTGCACTGTCGCTCGGGGCCGGGCTGCTCGTCGCCCTCCAGCTCGACGGTGCGCCGCAGGGACTCCGCGTCGCGACGTCGATCACCACGCCGTTCCTCGTCCTGGGGCCGATGCTGATCGGGGCGTTCGCCGGGTACTGGGACCACCGGTCCTCGCCCGAGGGACGTCGGTACCTCCGCTGGTGGTTCGTCGGCGTCGTCGGCGCGGACGTGGTCGCCGCCGTGGTCGCCACCGTGGTCCTCGTGCTCGCGAGCGTGGCGGCCGGTGCGCCGTCCTGGGTCCCCGTGGTGCTCATCGCCGGCGCTGCGGTGCTGCTCGCCGTCGCGAGGCCGCTCGGCGACCGCTTCCGGAGGACGGAGCCCGTGGACGACCGGCCCGGCGACGACGTCGTACCCGCCCCGACGATCGTCCGCCGGAAGGTCCGCACGATCGCCGTCACATTCGCCATCGCCGCCGCCGTGGCCTCGATGATGCACACCCTGCTCGCGACGCTCCTCCGCGAACGCGGGCCGGACCTCGCGCAGGAGGCGTTCCTGGCGGGACAGCTGACGTTCACGGCGACGGCCATCGCCGCCGTGCTCGTCTCCCTGCCCTTCAGCCGTGCGCTCCGCGCCACCGGTGGTCGGGACATCGGACGACTGCGGCGCTTCGCGCAGGTCGTCCTCCGCGGGAAGGCACTCCTCCTCGACGCGGAGGACCAGCGCGGCGCACTCCGGTATGCCCGGCTCCTCCCCCTCGTGCTGCGGTTCCAACTGGCGTTCACGGGACTGCTGTACGGCGGGATCACGTGCCAGTTCGTCTCATACGCCGTGCGCGGCGAACTCGGGCTGCTCCCCGTCGTGTTCCTGTTGCTGATGGCGGCCGTCCTGCTCTGGGCGGCGCCGCCGACGCTGCGCCGCATCCGGCGGGCGCGCGCGTACGCCGACCTGCACGGCGACGGTGCGCGTTCCGCCGTCGACGGCGGGGCACCGGCACCGGTCCCGTGACCGGGACACGCCCCCGGACGACTCGGCGCGCGTCCGCCGGTCCGACCGGACGACTGCCGGGCGGGAGGCGCGGTGCCGACCCGCACCGCGCCTCCCGTCCGCCCGTGGTCGCGTCAGCGACCTGTCTTCGGTCTGCCCCATTGACGATCCCGGTGCAGCATGCGCGGAGTTCGCGTACCGGGATCGTCATGACCACGAGACCGGATGCCGTCTCGCCGGGCCGTCGCTCGAGACCGCACTCGCGGGTCAGGTCACCGTAGCCAGCGGTACTCGTACTCCGGTCTCCCCTGGCCGCTGTGCCGGACGTCCTTCTCGACCTGCCCGACGGCGACGAAGTGCTCCAGGTACCGGCGGGCGGTCACGCGCGAGGTCCCCGTCGCCTGCGCCACCTCGGTCGCCGAAGCCCCGCCGACCGCACGCATCAGGACGCCCTCGATCGACTCGAGCGTCTCGCGCGCGATGCCCTTCTCCGGCTCGGTCGGCACCGCCGGGCGGAGCGTGCCGAGCCGCTGGTCGATGTCCGCCTGCGAGAGCGACCGACGGTCGTCGAACCCGCGGCGGTACTCGCGGTACGTGGTCAGGCGGTCGGCGAAGGTGCGGAAGCTGAACGGCTTGACGAGGTACTGCACGATGCCGAGCGCGATCGCGTTCCGCACGCCCCGGACGTCGTTCGCAGCGGTGACGGCGATGACGTCGACGGCGGACCCGGCGGTGCGCAGGGCGCGGACGAGCTGCAGGCCGTGGGCGTCGGGCAGGTTGAAGTCGAGCAGGACGAGGTCGGGCTTCTCGGCGGCGACCGCGGCGAGCATCTCCCGTCCGGTCGCCGCGGAGGCGACCACCGTGAAGCCCTCCACCCGCGCGACGTACGCGGCGTGGGCCTCCGCGGTGAGGGGTTCGTCCTCGACGATCAGGACCCGGATCGTGTCGGTCACGCGACCACCTGCCGCGCGTCGAGGTCGACCACGAAGGTGCTCCCCGTGGGGCCGGTGTCGACGGTCATCGTCCCGCCGACGGCGGCGAGCGTGGAGCGGACGAGGTCGAGTCCGATCCCCCGCCCCTCCGGCCCGGACGGCTTCGTCGACCACCCCCGTTCGTAGGCGGCACCGACGTCGGCGATGCCGGGGCCGTTGTCCTCGACCGTGATCCGCGTGTGCCCGTCGTCGAGCGTCGCGACGGTGACCAACACCCGCGGTCCGTCCGGTCCCCCGGCGTGTTCGGCCACGGCGTCCACGGCGTTGTCGACGAGGTTCCCGAGCACCGTGATCACGTCGCTCGCGGGCGCGGACACCGCCCCTCGCAGGCCGCTGGTGTCGGCCACGAGCACGACGCCTCGCTCGTGCGCCTGCGCGCGCTTCCCGCTCAGCACGGCGGCGAGCACCTGGGCGGTCGCGGTGAGCGGTTCCCCGCCGTCGGCGCGGACACCGACCTCGGGCGCCCCGGCGTCCGCGTGTCGGTCGAGCTCGTCCGACGCGAACCGGATCGCCTCGTCGACCCGACCGAGTTCCATGAGGGCGACGACCGCGTGCATCCGGTTGGCGAACTCGTGCGTCTGCGACCGCAGCGCGTCCGTGAGGGTCCGCGTCGCCGCGAGTTCCCCGGACAGGTGCAGCACCTCGGTCCGGTCCCGGATCGTGGCCACCGTGCCGAGCGGCTTCGCCGACCCCCGCGGGAACGCCAGCTCCTGGTTCACCACGAGCACACGGTCGGCCGTCTCGTGGGTCTCGTCCACCGCGCGGTCCCCGGACGCGAGCAGCGCCCGCAGACCCTCCGGCAGGTCGACCTCGGCGAGCGGGATCGGCTCCTGCCGTTCGGCGGGCGGGGGCAGGTGCAGCAGTTCCGCGGCCCGGTCGTTGTGCAGCACGACGGCTCCGGACCGGTCGATGACGACGAGTCCCTCGTGGACGGAGTGGAGCACGCCCTCGTACGAGGCGAACACCCGCGCGAGCTCCTCGGGACCGCGGCCACCGGTGACCCGGCCGAGGTACCGGCTGAGCAGCCACGAGAACAGCGCCGAGACCGCGACGATCGCCAGGGCGAGCACGACGACGGACACGAGCCGGGGCACCAGCGCGGTGGAGATGTTCGCGACGGTGACGCCCGCGGCGACGAGCCCGACGACCGTGCCGTCCTGGTCGGTGATCGGGGTGACCGCGCGCACCGAGGGGCCGAGCGTCCCGGCGAAGGTCTCGGTGAAGGTCTCGCCCCGCAGCGCCGGCGTGATCGTGCCGCGGAAGGGCCGGCCGATCTCGGCGCGGTCCGGGTGCGTCCAGCGGGTGCGGTCCGGCGCCATGATCGTGATGAAGTCCGTCTGCGTGCGGCGCATCAGGTCGAGCGCGTACGGCTCGAGCCGTGCGGAAGGATCGCTCGTCGACGCCTGCTCGACGACGAAGGGGTTCCGCGCGATCGAGACCGCGACGGCGGTGCTCCGGTCGGCGGCACGCTCCTCGAGGTCCGCGCGCGCCGACGACCAGCTCCAGGCGCCGCCCACCGCGACGCCGACCACGACGAACAACAGCTGCAGCGCGAACAGCCGCCTGGCGATGCTCCAACGTCTCGGTGCCACGGTCCGATCCTCCTCGCCTCGTCGCGGGACCCCCATTCTGCGACACGACCCGACCGCCTGGGACCATCCGTGAACGCAATGAACACAAGTCCCCTCCCGTGTGCGGTCCGCGGCAGGGTGGGCCCGTCCCCACCGGGGAACGAGCCGACCGAGGTGACGACGCCCCGGTCCTGACGACAAGGAAGTCTCATGGCATCGACGCACTCGTCCACCGCACGCCCTGCGCGGCGTCGCGGGCTGGACCGCTCGCACTGGCTCTACATCGCGGTCATCGCAGCCGTGGCCGCCGGCATCGTGGTCGGGCTCACGGCACCGACCTTCGCGGTCGGTCTCAAGCCGATCGGGGACGGCTTCATCGCCCTCATCAAGATGATGATCGCCCCCGTCATCTTCTGCACGATCGTCCTCGGTGTCGGCTCGATCGCCAAGGCGGCGACGGTCGGCAAGGTCGGCGGGCTCGCGCTCGGGTACTTCATCGCGATGTCGACCTTCGCCCTCGCGATCGGCCTCGTCGTCGGCAACCTCATCCACCCGGGCGACCACCTCGACATGTCGACCGCGAAGTACGACCCGCCGGCCGGTTCCGCCGAGGACGCGTCGTCGACGTCCGGCTTCCTGCTCGGGATCATCCCCGCCACGCTCGTGTCGTCGCTGACGAGCGGCAGCATCCTGCAGACGCTCTTCGTGGCGCTGCTCGTCGGTTTCGCGCTCCAGGCGATGGGCGAGAAGGGCGCACCGATCCTCACCGGCATCCGGCACCTGCAGGCCCTCGTGTTCCGCATCCTCGCGATGGTGATGTGGGCCGCCCCGGTCGGTGCCTTCGGCGCGATCGCGGCCGTGGTCGGCGCCACCGGCGTCGCGGCGCTCGTGGCCCTCGGCACGCTCATGGTCGCGTTCTACATCACGTGCATCGTCTTCGTCGTCGGGGTCCTGGGCCTCCTGCTCCGCCTCGTGACCGGCGTGAACATCTTCCGGCTCATGAAGTACCTCGGCCGCGAGTACCTGCTCATCGTCTCGACCTCCTCGAGCGAGGTCAGCCTGCCCCGGCTCATCGCGAAGATGGAGCAC